>JADJQA010000039.1 GCA_016712985.1 Sulfuritalea sp.
CACCCGCCCTGGGCTTCTTCAGCGATGATTTGTTCGTTCCTCCTGCGCGTCCATATCACCGTTGATCCGCTGATGGTGGAACGAATCGGCATTGCCCCTGTCGTGTTCGGACGCAGATCAAGCGCAACAGGCGATCAGCCGTTTTCTGGCCCTTCCGCTCCCATAGCGCCAGCCTGGTCCGTCACGCCCAGCAAACCACCGAGGCCGCGTTGCGACAGCCCCATTTCTTTGCGCAGACATGAATCTCTGGCCCCGCCAGAAGTGGGACTGTTGGCCATGGCGTTTGCGAGGGCACGATGCAACCATCGACGCTTCCTGGATGGACACCACCTTCCCCGGGTTGGTCTTCCTGATGGCGAATCCATTCGGCCAGCCAGACATTCGTCAAGCCACTTTCCGTGTAGTGATACCCGTTTTCATTTCCCGAACTCCTTGGTCATTCCACGACCGTCACAACCACGGCTAGGTCGCCGTCCTCCCGCCTCTCGATGGCAACAGCCACCCGAATCCAGGTCGCCCGCCATACCAATATTTGCTCGATCGTCGCCTTCCAATCGCCTTAATGGTCAAAATGCGCTCGTTCGTAGATCCAGCCCCCTTTCGCAGGCATTCCATCGATTGGCGCTGGTTGATGCGACGTTTCTTCATTCGCTGCTTGGCGTGCTTTGTCAGACGACGCGAAGGCTGTCCTTGGCAATAGCGCGGAGCTTCTTCAGAAAGCGGCATCAGTAAGCTGGATCGGTTGGACCGTTCCGTACCTATATAAGTGTATGGGTTGTGCGCCGAATGTCAATGCGCAGAATCACCGGCATCCGCCCATCAGATTGATGAAATTTGGTCATGGTGTTGCTATTGAGACCGAGATTACCAGATGAAAAACGGCCCCCATCGCTGGGAGCCGCTGGTACTGGTGGCCAGGGCAGAATCGAACTGCCGACACGGATTTTCAGTCCGTTGCTCTACCAACTGAGCTACCTAGCCGGAAAGGCAGCGGGATTATTTTCGCTGCCGACGGCGCCACCCATGATCGCGGCCAGGTCAACCCAGCGACCACCAGGCAGCGGCAAGTCGTGCAAGACCGCAGAGCACTTGATCATGCGCCTGACGAAGCGGGTGTTGTAGGTAACGATCGGATTTGCCGCCGCCGAGTCGACCATCGCTCGGTACTGCTCGCGCCAGGATGAATTAACGGGCGGGCTGCCGTCCGGCTGAGCCAGGGGAATCCAGTTGATATCCGCGATGCGGCAGCGTCCGCCCCTCAACGGCAGAATCGCGATGCCCGTCGCCTTGTCTTTGCGGATATCCACGCCCGTGACGTCCACATCAAGGACGATAAATCGTGTTTCGGACAGCGGCAGCGGCGCGCTATCGCTGCCCAAGCCAAAGAACAGCGCGGGTTTCGCAGCCAGTCAGCTAGGCTCATTGCTGGTAATTGAGCTTCAGTCGATCCTGAAGAGACTGCGCCTGTCGCATGGACTCCCGCAGCATGCGCTGGTCGAGGCCACTGAGCGAGTAGGGATCGACGCGGTTTGCTGGCTTTGCCGTCCTTCAGGGAATCGAGTTGGCGTCGCAGGCGGATCGCCGGATGAAGCGAAAGCGGCGATGTCGCCCTCTATGGCCGTCGGCGCGCGCGCTGGATATGCTTTGCCGACAGCGCGTGGCGGCCTTCGGTATTTGCCGTATGCACGCCGTTAGCCAGTGCAAAGATGCGTGCCGGGTCAACGAAGAGTCGGCCGCTAGCGAGTCTTCAGGTCGATGGTTCGCTCCTCGCTGTCATCGGTGACGAAGCGGTTCCATTGCCTATTGGCGGCCTGACCGCCAGTGCCATTGCCGCGAGCATCTTCAGGCAGATGGTATTTACCGCGAATTTCCTGGTGAAATGGTCGCGCAGCAGCTCCGCAACAAGTTTGCCGTCGCCAAAGATGCCGCGCAAGTCGAAAAAATCGTCGCATTCAGCAATGCGGATGGCGTTGTCGTGCTCTATCCATTGCGAAAACTTCGTTTTCCACTCGTCGAGCGTCAGGCACCACTCGACGTTGCCAGCCGTGGCGATGCTGCCCTTGCACCGGTCGAAGCCACAACGATCGAGAGCGTCGTTCATCCGTTGCGCCATCTCCAGGTAGCCGGCGCGTTCCGCTTCGATATTCGCCGGTGCCAGCGGCACAAAGACCAGACCATTGTCCTGATCCGTAACGAAGCCCTGTTCCTCGCGCCCTTCGATCCGAACGCAAGCCAGAACCGCCGCTCGGTGAGTCTGGCCGGCAATCACCGCGAGCAGGCGTTGTGTCAATCGATCATTGATCGACGACACGAGCCGGTGAACTGGCTGACCTCCATTCCCTGGCGAAAGACTCTTTCACCGAAATCACGATACGCCCGGCCAGCGTGGCGATTTCTTCCACGCTGTTCGCCGTGTCGATGGGATGGAATACCTGGACAATGCCCTGTTGCTGGATGCGGAAAATGTCGCGTTCGGAAACAACGCTTACGACAGGCCCATCCGGTTCGCGCACCAGCAGGTGGCGGCAACGGCGCCGCGCCATCTCGACACCCGCATCAAGGACCGTTGCGTCGCCGTCGATCATTGCCGGTTGCGCCGTCGCGATCGCCGCACCGTCGAGTACGCAAGCCCGGTGGCCATTGCGCGCCGGGTCAAGTCGGTCTGCGTGACAATACCGATGGCGCAATCCGGCGAGCCGATGACAGCGGATCCCCTCTGCCGATCGGCCATCAACGCCGCGCGCGACTCGCCGATGGAGGTATCCGCCGATACCCAGATGGCACCGGCGCTGGCCGCCAGGCGCGCACGGGCAGCGCCAGTGCCTGATCGCCGACCTGACGGCTGCGCAGCAATTCGCCAACTGCGTCGCGCAAGCCGGCATTCGATTCCTGCAAGCGCAGCGCGATCCAGCGCAGCACGGCAGGTTCCAAGAGCATCTGTTGCAGAAACCGCGCCGCTGATCGCCCAGAGAAAACTGTCTTCGGCGGCGACATACGTGTGCCAGGGGCGTGCGCCGGTGAGTACGGACTCGAGCGGCAACAGCGCCCTGATGCCCAACAATTGCCCCGAGATCGCGTCGGCTGTCGCGTCGTCGAACGGCAATGCGCGCACGCTGCCCCGGCGCACCAGCCAGAGACATGGACTGCTATCGGGGATGTCCGGATGGCAGATGATCTTGCCATGACGAAAGAACACAAGCTCGGCGCCGGCCAGTATTTCGGCAAGATGGCTCGCCGGCATTTCGTCGAGCGGCGCGAGCGCGGCAATGTTTTCGAGTTCTCCGGTCAGGAGTTCCCTGGCCTCGTCCACGCAATTTGCCGGGTGCGATTCGATACGGGCCATGAATTCTTCCCAAAGCCTAGTGAGTCCGCTCTGTCACGAACTCAGTCCGAGTTGGTCTCCTTGGCTTCCCGCAAGCGCAGTGGCGATGAGCATCCCGCCGAGCGCGCCATAAGCCAATCCTCCGGCTCCACCGAACAACAGCATCTCCTGGACCGCGCCGTAGGCCGAGGCCGATGAACACAACGGAACTGACCAATCCCACCAGGCCCAGGACGATGGCCCCTCCCAGCGCATTTGACGTCCTCTGTGCCGCCCAGCCGCCGACGGCCCATAGCATTACGGCATACACGGCAAAACCCGCGAGATCGAAGCGCGCGGAAAAGCTGTCGGTAACTTCCAGGAACGAAATGACCGTGGGAAGAACAGATGCCGTCAGGCTCAAACCGGCACAGGCGCCCAGGAATGCGGCTCCGGTCGGCCGAAGACGAATGCCCCAGATCTTTGCCACGATGAATTGATTGAAACGCTTGAACATGTTTCCCCTGCCCTGGATCTGGTCTGACGTCGCCTTCATGGCGCAACTCCTCGGATAGTCTAGGCGATCATACAAAAAAAATGCGGCCGCCGAAACGGCAGCCGCACTTGGCGCAGCTTGATTCAGATCCTGATCAGTGGCTGCTGGCTGCGGGTGCTTCGAGCTTGCCGGGGTAACGCAGGCTGCCCACCAGGTGCTGGATCTCGGCTGGCGTCTCGGCAGTGAACTTGCTGATCACATAGGCGGTGATGAAGTTGAGCGCGGCGCCGACGGTGCCGATCCCTTCCGGAGAGATCCCCATCCACCAGCCGGCCGCATTGTTGGCCGCCGGGTTGCCATACTTGAACCACCAGATATAGCCGGCGGTAAAGATGATGCCGACAATCATTCCGGCGATGGCGCCTTCCTTGTTCATCTTCTTGTTGAAGATGCCCATCAATATGGCCGGGAAGAACGAGGCCGCCGCCAGGCCGAAGGCAAAGGCCACCACCTGGGCGACGAACCCCGGCGGATAGATGCCGAACAGACCGGCGATGACAACGGCCACGCCGGCGCCACCGCGCGCCCACCACAGTTCCTCCTTGTCCGACATGTTGGGCTTGACGATACCCTTCATCAGGTCATGCGAAATCGCCGCCGAGATCACCAGCAACAGCCCCGCCGCCGTGGACAGGGCCGCGGCCAGGCCGCCGGCGCCGATCAGACCGACAGTCCAGTTGGGCAGCTTGGCGATTTCGGGGCTGGCCAGAACCATGATGTCCTGGTCGATCTTGACTTCGTTGGCGCTCTTCGGATCGTCCACGCACCCTTGCGAAGCTGCATGATGCCGTCGCCGTTCTTGTCCTTCCAGCCGACCAGCTTGGTCTTTCCCAGTTCTTGAACCAGGACGGGGCATCGGCATACGCGACGTTATTCACCGTCTTGATGAAGTTGGTGCGGGCAAACACGGCGACGGCCGGAGCCGCCGTGGTATACAGCAGGGCGATGAAGATCAGCGCCCAGCCGGCCGAAGAACGCGCGTCACGCATCTTGGGAACGGTGAAGAAGCGCATGATGACGTGCGGCAGGCCGGCGGTGCCGATCATCAGCGAGAAGGTGATGAAGAAAACGTCGATCATCGGTCGCTGACCCGTGGTGTAGGCGACAAAACCGAGATCCTTGTGCAGGCCGTTCAGCACATCGAGCAGGTACTTTCCCTGGGTACTGGGATCGTTCAGCAAGGCTGCGCCTTCGGCAGTGATCGCCGAGCCGAAGCCAAACTGCGGGATCGGGTTACCGGTGAACTGCATGGAGACGAAGATCGCCGGGATCAGATAGGCGGTGATCAGAACGACGTACTGCGCGACCTGGGTGTAGGTAATCCCCTTCATCCCGCCCAGCGTGGCGTAGAAGAAGACCAGCGCCATGCCGATGATCACGCCCGGTGTCGATGGAGACATCCATGAAGCGCGAGAAGACGACGCCGACGCCGCGCATCTGGCCGGCCACGTAGGTGAAGGACACGAAGATCGCGCAGACCAGCGCGATGACGCGGGCGGTATTCGAGTAGTAACGATCACCGATGAACTGGGGAATCGTAAACTTGCCGTACTTGCGCAGGTAGGGGCCGAACAACATGGCCAGCAGCACGTAGCCACCGGTCCAGCCCATCAGGTAATACGAGCCGTCGCGTCCAAGAAAGGAGATCAGGCCGGCCATCGAAATGAACGACGCCGCCGACATCCAGTCGGCGCCGGTCGCCATGCCGTTCATGAAGGGCGGCACCGACTTCTCGGCGACATAGAAATCGCCGGTTGATTTTGCTCTCGCGGCGTAGGCGATATAGATATACAGGGCGAAGCTGAGGCCTGTGAGTATCCAGGTCCACTGAAGAATAGTCATGGTTTGGTAACCTCAAAAATTTGGGAGGAGCGCAACTCGCGACAGGCAAGACCGATACGAGTTTGGCCGTACGGCAGTCTTGCGGTAGGTTATTGCTGTACGTTGTATTTGATGTCCAAGCGGTCCATCAACCAAACGTAAACCCAGATCAGCACGACAAAGGTCACCAACGAGCCCTGGTTGGCGAACCAGAAGCCGAGCGGGAAACCGCCGATCGTGTAGGCATCGAGCTGATTGACGATCAGGATGCCGCACACATAGGACACCAAAAACCAGATACCCAGGAGAACCGCGATATAGAACAGGTTCTCCTTCCAGTACGCCTGTAACTCCTTGGTTGCATGAATTGACATATTGACCCCTCGTAAGTAATTTGAAAATCTTGTGTAGTCGAACTGCATTTCAATATTTCAACACAACAGACATGGGCATCGGTTTTTTCCAGCAGCGGCACTCCGGGCCCAGCCTGATCCTTCACCTCGTCCGCCCATCGGACACGGACCGGGCGGGACTATAGTTCAAGCCGATCCCCATAGTCAAGGCAGAACCTGTTGTGAGTTTACGGAGGTGTCCGGATTCATGGCACGCGATCTGCCCTTTTGTCATATTGGCGGGGTGCTCACGTTCAACAACAACCACACCCAGGGGGTTTGCGTCTAAACTCGCGCCCCGTCCTGACGCTGCCACCGACAATCCGCCTGCCGTCGGCGCAAGGGCCGCCCAAGAGCCCGGTGCAGGATGTCTGGACGAAGCAGAGCCACGCTTCTCGCCGATAGCAACAATCCCTTCCATCCTCCGGAGGCAACATGAAAGACGAAGACATCGTCGCAAGGATTCAGAAGAATCCGAAATTCGTGAAATTCGTAAACCTGCGCAACAACTACTCGTACCTGCTGACCGCGTTGATGATGATCGCCTATTTCGGCTACATCCTGCTGGTCGCCTTCAACAAGCAGTTCCTCGCCACCAAGGTTGCCGCCGGCGCCAGTGATGTCCGTCGGCATCCCCATCGGTATCGGCGTCCTGGTATTCACCATCGTCATTACCGCGATCTATGTTCGCCGCGCGAACAGCGAGTTCGACGACATGAAGAACGTAATCGTCAAGGAGGCTTCCAGGTGACCAAAGGCAAACATGTTCTCTGCGGCGCAGCCGCACTGCTGGTCGCCGGGGCAGCCCTCGCGGCCGGCGCCGACCTCGGTCAGGCGCAAAAGCAGGCCACCAACTGGACGGCCATCATGATGTTCGCCATTTTCGTCGGCATCACGCTCTGGATCACCAAGTGGGCTGCCGCCAAGACCAAGACCGCGGCCGACTTCTACACCGCCGGCGGCGGCATCACCGGTTTCCAGAACGGCCTGGCGATTGCCGGCGACTACATGTCGGCGGCCTCGTTCCTGGGAATTTCCGGCCTGGTGTTCGCCAATGGCTTCGACGGCCTGATCTTCTCGATCGGCTGGCTGGTCGGCTGGCCGGTCATCACCTTCCTGATGGCGGAGCGCCTGCGCAACCTCGGCAAGTTCACCTTCGCCGACGTCGCCGGCTACCGCTTCGATGCGGGTCCGATCCGCACCTTCGCGGCGACCGGTTCGCTGGTGGTGGTGGCCTTCTACCTGATCGCCCAGATGGTCGGCGCCGGGCAGTTGATCAAGCTGCTGTTCGGCATCGACTACCTCTATGCCGTAATCATGGTCGGCGTCATCATGATGACCTACGTGCTGTTCGGCGGCATGACCGCGACGACCTGGGTGCAGATCATCAAGGCCTGCATGCTGCTGACCGGCGCCACCTTCATGGCGCTGGCGGTGATGTTCCAGTTCGGCTTCAGTCCCGAGGCGATGTTTGCCAAGGCCGTCGAAGTGCATTCGAAGAAGGACGCCATCATGGGCCCGGGGGCGCTGATCAACGACCCGGTCTCGGCGATCTCGGTCGGCATGGCGCTGATGTTCGGCACCGCCGGCCTGCCGCACATCCTGATGCGCTTCTTCACCGTGCCCAGCGCCAAGGAAGCACGCAAGTCGGTGGCCTGGGCGACGACCTGGATCGGTTACTTCTACATCCTGACCTTCATCATCGGCTTTGGTGCCATCACCAACCTGATCCCCAACCCGGCGGACTACTTCGTCGATGGCGAAATCGCCAAGGGCCTCAAGGGCGGCGGCAACATGGCCGCGGTGCATCTGTCCAAGGCGGTGGGCGGCGACCTGTTCATGGGCTTCATCTCCGCCGTGGCGTTCGCCACGATCCTGGCGGTGGTGGCGGGCCTGACGCTGTCCGGCGCATCGGCGGTGTCGCACGATCTCTACGCCTCGGTATGGCGCAAGGGCAACGTGGATTCGGCCACCGAACTGCGCGTGTCGAAGATCACGACGGTCTGCCTCGGCATCTTCGCCGTGCTGCTCGGCATCGTGTTCGAGAAGGAAAACGTCGCCTTCATGGTGATGCTGGCCTTCGCCGTGGCCTGCTCGGCCAACTTCCCGGTGCTGTTCATGTCGGTGTTGTGGAAGGATTGCACCACCAGGGGCGCGGTATGGGGCGGCACCTTCGGCCTGGTCAGTTCGGTGGCATTGACGGTGATGTCCCCGGCAGTCTGGGAAGCCTCGTTCGGCAACCCGAAGGGTTCCGCGCTGTATCCATACGCCTCCTCGGCGATCTTCTCGATGACGGGAGCTTTCCTCGTGATCTGGATCGTCTCCCTGCTCGACAAGAGCGCCCAGGCAGCCAGGGAACGCGCGCTGTTCCCGGCGCAGTTGGTGCGCTCCGAAACCGGCGTCGGCAGCGCCAGCGCTTCCGGCCACTAGTGCAGCGTTGCAGGCTAAGAGCGACTTATGGGTCAAGGTTTCGTCATTCCCGCGAAAGCGGAATCCAGCGACGTTCGCGGACAAAAACACTGGGTTCCCGCTTTCGCGGGAACGACGGGATAGCCTTTTCAATGTTCCTTCAACAACGCAACGCTACACTAGGCAGCAAGCCTGAAGCCAGCCCCCGAATATGGGGGCTGGCTTTTTTTCGTCCGCAATTCAATCTTTAGGACGTCGGCGCCGTGAAGCGCCGCCCAGGGTCGTCCTCGCTGACCCAGTGTTCCTTCCACCAGGCATCGATCTGGGCGCGCGTCCATGGCTTGTGCACCAGCAGCGCGTCGAGCGCGCCGGCGACTTCGGCGATGCTTTGCGGTCGCGCCGCCGGGTCTTTTTCCACACAGCGGCCGATCAGCGCATCCAGTTCCGCCGGCACCGCGAAGGGAGAACACTCCGAGGCGAGCCGGGGCACGGTGTGCAGCACCTGGTAGGTCAGGTCGTGCTCGGTTTCCGTCTCGAACAGGCGCTTGCCGGTAAGCATGAAGAAGCCGACGGCGCCCAGCGCGTAGATATCGGCGCGGCCGTCGGCATCGCCCGGATCGCGAATGCGCTCCGGCGACATGTAGAGCGGCGTGCCGAGCAGGCGCATCGTCGCGGTGAGATCGCGCGTCGGTTCGCCCGAAATCTGCTTGACCAGACCGAAATCCAGGACCTTGACGAAGTCGCGCTCGCCGCGAATCGTGCAAAAGCATGATGTTCTGCGGCTTGATGTCGCGATGCACCAGATCGCAGGAATGCGCTTCCCACAGCGAAGCGCAGGCCTGGCGCAGGATATGGGCGGTGCGCGAGGGTGGCACCGGTCCGTAGCGCTCGACCAGGTCGGCCAGCGAGAGGCCTTCCAGATACTCCATGGCGTAGTAGAACTCCCCGTTGGGGCCCGTGCCGTAGTCGTAGATGGTGATCGTGTTGGGGTGATGCAGCAGGCTCGTCAACTGCACTTCACGCTGGAAGCGGGCGGTCCATTCGTCCGAGGTGGTCTGCGCCTTGAGCACTTTCACGGCCGCCGGACGTTTCAGCATTCGGTGCTGCGCGAGGTACACGTTGCTGATGGCGCCTTCACCGATCTGCCGCAACAGGCGGTAGGGGCCCAATTGCCGAGCCCGGCCGTCGCGCCGCAGCAGGGCCGCGAGGGCATTCGGCGACAGAAATCCGGACAGCCACACCGCGAACATCAGCAGCAGCAGGACGATGGCGAATCCGATCTGCAGATAGGTCAGCGGCGCGTAGGCCTCGCTGGCTTCCATCTCGACCGCGACGCCGACATCGTATTCGCGCAGCCAGCGCCAGGCGCCGATCACCTCGCGGCCGAGATAGTTCGGGTAGGGCTGGAGCAGCAGGCCTTCGCCGCCTTCGCGGCTTTTCGCCACGGCCTGGGTCGCCAGCAGGCTCAGGGCCTCCGTCGGCGCGTCCGGCACCGCCAGGCGCGGCGCCAGGCCGCGCTGCCGCAGTTCTTCGGCATGGCGGCTGGGCGACAGCAGCCAGCCCTCGTCGTCGAAGGCCAGGGCTTCGCCGCTGTGGCCGGGGCGGGCCGCCTCGAAAGGCCCAGAGAAGCCCTTTCGGCAGGCGAACCCAGGGCGAGCACCGCGACGACTTTGCCGTTGGCCGCGCGTATGGGTGCGGCGACCCAGGAAGGACCGAGTTCCCGCGCACCGGCAGCGGCGTCGAAATCGCGATGGGGACGCACGAAGCCCGAGCTGCCCTTGATCACGGGTGCGATATGTGCGAGGAAGTCGGGCGTCACATCGCGACCTGTGCGCCGGGCATCGCTGGCGGCGAGCACCCGGCCGCGCGGATCGATGACCAGCGCCGTGGTAACGCCCATGGCCGCGGCCCGGCCGAGAATCCCCGCGACGACCCGCGCCCGATCACCTTCGCCATCCGCGGCCAGCCTGCCGATGGCGGCGCTCAGCTCGGGCGCCGCGGCCAGTTGCTCCGCCTCGCGACGCCGCTCGGCAATCCACTGCTCGAGAGTGCCGACCTGGGTGTTGAGCAGGGTCTGCATGCCGGTGGCGCGGATTTCGCGCAGGGAATCGCCGACGCCCCGATAGGCCCAAATGCCGATGCCAAGCAGGGCGAACAGCACCAGCAGCAGGGCCAGACGGGTTCGGTCGAAGTTGATGCTCACGGTCGGGCAGTGTAGATCACTCTCTCGAACAGCGCCCGCGCCTTGTCGCGGCGGCCCGGCACCGCCAGCGCGATGGCATAGTCGCAGGCGCCCACCAGAAAGGCCTTCTCCGGCTCGCCGAAGTCGTCCCTCTCGACATAGCGGAAAATGAAGCCGCCGTGGCGCAAGTCCTTCTCGACGGCCTCGACGGTGGCGGCAAAGCGCGGATCGGCTGCATCGGGCTGGTTGTAGCAGCGTCCGGCCTGCCTAACGAGGACTTGAAGTCGATGGAACAGGGCTTCGTCGCCGCGCCGGGTCAGCCGTTGGGCGAAGAAGATATGTGTCACCGCGAGGATCACGGAAGCATAGATGTCATGTTGCACCTGGCGATAGCCAAGGTTGCCGATGCGCACCGAGCCCCTGCCCGCCGCTTCGCCAGCGCCGACTTTTGCGCTACGCTGCAACTCAATACATTTTGGCTTGGCGCTCCTGCCAGGTTCGATAACTCCAGAGGCTGCCGCGGGTTGGGCGGTCGCCGGTGATGAAACTCCGGTTTCACCCTGCGGCGTCGCTCGCCACCAGCCGACGAACCTCGCGCAGCTTGCTCTTCACCGTGACAGCGTGTTCGCGACCGATACGGATCATGATCTTCTGCCCGACGGAACGCGGTTCCAGTTTGGGATCGGCAAACTCGTAGAGCACCATAGGCTGAATCAGCCTGATCGGCCCTGAAAGCTCCGGCGCCGCCAGAAGGTCGTCAATCGCCTGTACCAGGCGGTCGTTGAAATAGGCATTCGGAAAACCAAGATCCTCATAAGCCCTCTGAAACAGCGGATAGAAGCGGACGTAGATCGCGACCAGTTGCGCCGCATCGATCAGGCCGACCAGTCGCGCATACAGCGCATAGCGCGCCGAATTGCGTGCGCCGATAGCCAGCGTCGCCCTTTCCCGCGGTAACGAAGGCCTTCGGCACCCGCTTCAACGGCATTACCCCGACGGGCATCCTGTCACGCGGAAGATTGTCCACCGTGGCGACGATGCGGTGGATCAGGCCGTCACCAATGATGAAGGTCAGCCCTTGCGGCCCAGCAAACCGCCCAGCGCCTGCCACATCGGCGCGTCGCTTGCCTCAAGTTCGGGCAGCGCTGTCGCCCCGACGCCGCGCAGCGGATGTCTTATCGCTGGCGCGACAACTGCAGGCGGCGCCGGCGACCTGGGTATCGTTTGCTGTGGCGGCGGCGGCAGCGGAGCAGGAGGGGCCTCGTCGCGCATGAAGTAATAGGCGGCAAGGCCGCCACCCAGCACAATGACAACTGCCGCCCAGACTATTCTTTGCATGGCCCGATCTCCTTAACCATTTCCCGGGCAGGCTTTGCGGGGAGGCCGTGGTTGCCCGTACATGATTCAACAGTAGTTCATTTCCGTCTGGTCGGCGAATGGCATTCCAGCGCGTCATTTCGGGGCGGCGGACTGACGGACCACATTTCAGACGCCATTCACAATCGCACGCTCCAGAAAAAAACAGCGGAAGTGAATCCGCTGTCAAGATGGCCTGGCTGCTGCCACCAATGGGAGGTCTCTCCTCTCCCCAAACTCTCAAGTCCGCATCGACTATCGCCCGGTCGGGTCCCGGCCGGGCACGGCTCCTCATGACCAGGCGCCCAGTGCCTTTCCTTGCCTACGCCGACAGTTTCATTGTGACATTGCCATCAATTATATTTACATCAAGATATAATGCAAGCAAGCAGGTAGCGGTATGATTTTTGCCCCTATTCTGGAGATATTGCCGTGAAACGAAATTCTCGGGCCGCAGATGATCTGACCGATCTGCAACTGGAAGTGCTGCGGAAATTCCGTCTTATCTATGGTTCGGTGAAGAAGCACTTCCGAGATGTGGAAAAGGCCTGCGGCATATCCGGCTCACAGATCTGGATATTGCGCGATATCGCGACATCGCCCGGCACCGGCGTGTCGCGGCTTGCAGAGCGCCTGTCGATACATCAATCCACCTGTAGCTTGCTGGTTGAGAAGCTGGTCGGTGCGGGCCTGGTCAGCAAGACCAGGGCCACCTCGGATCAAAGGCGCGTTGGCCTGAAAATTACAGGCGCCGGAATGCAGTTGCTCAAAATCGCGCCGGGGCCCGCGGAAGGAATGCTGCCGGATGCCTTACGGCAACTCCCGGATGTCGCCCTGAGGACGCTTCAGGTGAATCTCGATCAACTCATCAATCATCTCACGACGCGCAATGAAACCGATGCCGAAAAGCCGATGGCCGATATGGATTTGTAGCCGCGCCGAAAGCGCGGCCCGCACAGATGCTGACCGACTGCGCCGCCGCCTGGCTGCGGCTCTTGCCTCGTGCGCGATCATGCCCGTCGCAGCCCCGGCTGGACAGGACGGGATTCAACGACTCCCCGACGCCTGGCAGGCGCACGCATCGGTCGACAGCATCTATTTCGCACGCGGAGCGGCGACCATCGACGAAACCGCCGCGGGAATCATCCAGCGCCATGCCTCCAAACTTCGGGGCGCGCCAGGTCTGTCCGTCACCATCGTTGCCCATACCGACGATCTGGGAAGCGTGTCCCTGGAACTGGCAAGGGGACAGAAGCGGC
Source organism: Sulfuritalea sp. (assembly GCA_016712985.1). Classification (GTDB taxonomy): domain Bacteria; phylum Pseudomonadota; class Gammaproteobacteria; order Burkholderiales; family Rhodocyclaceae; genus Sulfuritalea. Next base: position 13,277 of record JADJQA010000039.1, read on the forward strand.
TGGATGCGGTTCGCGGACGGCTCGAGGAGTCAGGGATTTCCGTCGACCGAATACGTTCGCTGAATCACGGCAGCGAAGGCAATTCCACGCAAGAGTGCACCGACGAGGATTGCCGTCGTTTTCGCCGGCGGGTCGATTTTCTGTTCCATAGGTAGGCATACCCGGACCAACGAATCGAAACGCCATAGCCCGTGTCTTCTGGCGTGCGCTTGGAGTTTCTCTGAGAATCGCCTTCGCGCTCTACCTGGTTGCACCGCCGGCCTCGCCCCTTCGATCTTTCCCGACAATTTCCGCAATCCGCCATCGCCATGAATGAATATTTCGGTCGCTTCATGATCTGGTTTCCCGATCACTTCGCCGCGCCGGCGCGCATCACGCTGATAGTGATTTCGCCACGATCGCGCTGCGCGCAATCCATCGCGTGATGCCGCATCTGCGCGAAACCATCGCAGCGCGCCAGGAGTCGGTCGAAGACAGCCAGCGCATCCGCACCCTGTCGCGCGTGCTGCGCTATGTCCTGACAGTAGTGATCGCCGTGGTCACGGGCCTGCTGATCCTTGGTGAACTGGGCGTTTCCGTGGCACCTATCCTGGGGGCCGCCGGAGTGGTTGGCATCGCCATCGGCTTCGGCGCGCAAACGCTGGTCAAGGACTACTTCACGGGCTTCTTCCTGCTGCTGGAAAACCAGGTCCGTCACGGCGACGTGGTTGAGGCCGGCGGCAAGGCCGGCGTGGTCGAGGAGCTGACCTTGCGCTACCTGCGGCTGCGCGACTATTCCGGTAACGTACATTTTGTCCCCAACAGCAACATCTCGACCGTTACCAACATGAGCATGGGCTTCGCCTATGCCGTGATCGATGCCGGCATAGCCTATGCCCCTGTCCACACCGAAAGATTGTCCAGGCTCAGAGATGATCAGGCGGCCAAGTCGATTGAGCCTGCGAGAAATATTGGAGCTGCAGATCTCGCCGATTGACGCGGATCGATCAGCAGCTTGGCCAGCCACGCTAAGTCTTCTGTCGGGTCAGCGACGGGCGCCGGCCGCCCCAATTATTATCTCGGCGTAATCTACGTACTCTGGGATTGAACCCGGATTCTTGGCTTGAAAGGAAACCCATGCAGCTCGTACTGATCCTCGGCATCATCGCCATCGGCGCCGTGGTCTTTGCCCTGCGCACTGTTGGCGGCGGCGGAAGCGAGAAGGGATGCCCCGGCGCAGATGGCGCCTTCGCGCGACGAGAAAATGCCATGACGCGCAACTGCCATCGACGTCATACAGCACCGGATATGGCGACCTCCGCATGAACGTTCCCCTCGCCCTTCCCTTAGAGATCGACGCCTTCGGCCGCGTCGCCGTGCTGCTGATCGTGTCGATCGCCGGTGCTGAAATCTGTGGGCGCTGGCTGCGTTTGCCACGTTTGATCGGCTACGTGCTTGCTGGGCTGTTGCTGGGCCCGTCGGTGCTCGGCTGGGTGACACCGAGCATTACCGGCGACCTGCGCCCGCTGCTGTTGCTCGGCCTTGGCCTGCTGCTGTTCGAACTCGGCAGCCGCGTCGACCTGCGCTGGCTGCGCCACAATCCGCTGCTGGTCGTCAGCAGCGTGGTCGAAAGCGTCCTCACCTTTACCGCGACCTATGTCTTCCTTGGCTGGTTCGACCTCAGCATGGGGACGCGCGTTGCCGTGGCCGCAATCGCCGTATCGACCAGTCCGGCGGTGGTCATGCGCATCGTTGCCGAGAACAACGCGCGCGGACAGATGACGGAACGACTGATGCTGATGACGGCGCTCAACAGCCTCTACGCCATCCTGCTGCTGAAAATCAGCGTCGGCGTGATGCATCTCGACCGCAACGCGGGGCTATTGCAGACGATCGGACATCCCGTCTACATCGCCTTGGGTTCCGTTGTGCTGGGAGCCGCACTCGCCTACGCCATGCACCTGGCGCGCTTCTCCCGCCTGAAACGCGAGAGCGAGCGTTTCGCACTGGTCATCGCCGTCGTCCTGCTCGGCACCACGGCCGCCGACCGGCTCGGACTTTCGGTGCCGATGGCCCTGCTCTGCGGCGGCATGATTCTGCGCTCACTGTCGCAGCGGCTGCATCTCTTCCCCGAGCATTTCGGCGCCGCCGGTGCTCTGCTGGTGATCATCCTGTTCACGCTGACCGGTGTCGCGCTCGATCCGCGCCATCTCGTCGCCGGCGGGCTGATGTCGATCGGGCTACTGCTGATTCGCGGCCTGGCCAAGTATGTCGGCGCCTACGTTTCGGCAGGCTATGGCGGTCTGGTGCCGAAAAAAGCGGTGTGGCTCGGCGTGGCCCTGCTGCCGATGTCCAGCCTGGCAGTCTTGCAGGCGCAATGACGTCGCCTGACTGTATGCCGACTTCGGCGACGATGTCCTCGCCATCGTGCTCGGAGCGGTATTGATCATGGAACTGCTCGGCCCGGTCGCGACCCAGATCGCGCTGCGCCGCAGTGGTGAAGCCATGCCCAGCCTCGGCGAAAGGGAGGTTTGAGATGGCGCTCGAAAGCTTCAAGTCCTCGCGCCCGCTGTCGCTCGGCGTCGAACTTGAACTGCAGATCCTCGACACCCACGACTATGCGCTGACGCCGATGGCCGACGACCTTCTCTACTGGGTCGGGCGGCAAGCGGGACATCCGGGAAAGATCGTGCCCGAGATTACCCAGGGCATGATCGAGATCAGCACCGGAATCCATACGACGCATCAGACGCTGAAGGCCGAGCTGGGTGAAATCCGCGATTTCCTCTGTCGCGGCGGGCGCGAGCTGAATCTCGCCCTCGCCGACGGCGGCACGCATGCCTTCCAGCACTGGGGCGAGACGCGCATTTTCGACAAGGAACGCTTCCACCACCTTTCCGATCTTTACGGCTATCTCGCCAAGCAGTTCACGATATTCGGCCAGCACATCCACATAGGCTGCCCCTCGCCCGACGAGGCCCTTTTCCTGCTGCATTCGCTGTCGCGCTACATTCCGCACATGATTGCGCTGTCGGGCGCCTCGCCCTATGTGCATGGGCACGACACCCGCTTCGACTCGGCGCGGCTGAACTCGGTGTTCGCCTTTCCGCTCAGCGGACGCGCGCCGATGGTCGCTTCGTGGGAGGAGTTCGGCGACTACTTCGACAAAATGACCCGCACCGGCGTGGTCAAGAGCATGAAGGATTTCTACTGGGACATCCGCCCCAAACCGGAATTCGGCACCATCGAAATCCGTGTCTGCGACACCCCGCTGACGGTCGGCCATGCCGCCGACCTGGCGGCCTACCTGCAGGCA
>JADJQA010000040.1 GCA_016712985.1 Sulfuritalea sp.
TACACCGGCGGCACCACCGGCGTATCGAAGGGCGCCACGCTGCTCAACCGCAACATCATCGCCAACATGCTGCAGGTGGAGGAATGGATGCAGCCGGCGATAAACACGCGTGCCGGCGACGAACAGATCAACTTCGTCTGCGCCCTGCCGCTGTATCACATCTTCGCGCTGACGGTCTGCAACATGATCGGCATGCGCACCGGCTCCTGCAACCTGCTGATCGCCAATCCGCGCGACATACCGGGTTTCGTCAAGGATCTGTCGAGCTTCAGGTTCAACGTGTTTCCCTGCCTCAACACCCTGTTCAATGCGCTGGCCAACAATCCGGAGTTCGCCAAGCTGGATTTCTCCAGCCTGAAGATCAGTCTGGGCGGCGGCATGGCTACCCAACGGGCGGTCGCGGAGAAATGGAAGGCATTGACCGGCAGCGCGATTGTCGAAGGCTACGGCCTGTCGGAAACCTCGCCGGTCGCCACCTGCAACCTGGCCAATCTAAAGGGCTTTACCGGCAGCATCGGTTTGCCGGTTTCTTCAACGGAAATCGCGATTCGCGACGACAATGGCGCCGACGTGCCGCTCGGCGAGTCCGGCGAGATCTGCATTCGCGGACCGCAGGTGATGGCCGGGTACTGGAACCGGCCAGACGAGACCGCCAGGGTCATGACCGCCGACGGCTTCTTCAAGTCGGGCGATGTCGGCGTGATGGATGCCGATGGCTCGACCCGCATCGTCGATCGCAAGAAGGACATGGTGCTGGTTTCGGGCTTCAACGTCTATCCGAGCGAAGTCGAGGAAGTCGCCATGCATCACCCCGGCGTCATGGAAGCCGCGGTGATCGGCGTGCCCGACGAACACTCGGGCGAAGTGGTGAAGCTGTTCATCGTCAAGAAGGATCCGGCACTCACCGAAGCCGCCCTGCAGGATTTCCTGAAGAAGGAACTCACCGGCTACAAGCGGCCGAAAACCATCGAGTTCCGCACTGATTTGCCGAAGTCGCCGGTGGGCAAGATCCTCCGGCGTGAACTGCGGCCCAAGGCCTGACGCCGCCCCGCCAGGATCTGACCCTGCACACTCATACTGGAGAACCCGAATGCGCCCTGTTTTCGCCCTGCTTGCCGGCCTGCTGCTGGCTACCGCTGCCAATGCCCTCTCCCTCGCCGACATTTCGGGCAAGGATGCCGGCGCCGGCCTCAAGGAAGCGCTGACCCAGGGCGCCGGCAAGGCAGTGGATCTGCTGGGGAAGCCGGATGGCTTCCTCGGCAATCCGAAGGTGAAGATTCCCCGGCCCGCAAGCGTGAAAAAGGTCGAGGGGATTATGCGCGGCCTGGGCATGGGCAGGCAGGCCGATGAACTCGTCACTGCGATGAACCGCGCGGCAGAGGCGGCGGTGCCGAAAGCCAAGACACTGCTGGTGAACTCGATCAAGCAGATGTCGGTCGAGGACGCCAAGGGAATCCTGACCGGCGGTGACGATGCGGCGACCCAGTACTTTCGCCGAACCACGTCCGGGCCGCTGGCAGAGCAGTTCAAGCCCATCGTCCGCAGCGCCATCGCCAAGGTGAAACTGGCGGAGAAGTACGACCAGCTTGCCGGCAAGGCCGCCAAGTTCGGACTGGTGCGCGAGCAGGATGCCCATCTCGAAAACTATGTCACGCAGAAGACGCTCGACGGCCTGTACCTGATGATCGCCGAAGAAGAAAAGGCGATCCGCCACGATCCCGCCGGAGCCGCCGGCAACCTGGCGAAAAAGGTCTTCGGCGCCCTCAAGTAGGGCGGGCAATAGTCGGCGCTGGTGGCACGGCAAGAATCTCACCACAGAGACACAGAGACAGACGAAACCTTTCGAATCTGCAAACCCCTGCCTCAGTTGTTTGTTGACTGACTTGTTGCTGCTCTCTGTGCCTCTGTGGTTCAACCGCCTTAATCCATTATGGTCAAACTCAACCCGGCGCAGCAGGAGGCCGTGCGCCACCTCGAAGGCCCGCTGCTGGTGCTGGCCGGCGCCGGCTCGGGGAAGACCCGGGTGATCACGCACAAGATCGCTTACCTCGTCGATGAGTACGGCATTGCGCCCTCGCATATCGCCGCGATCACCTTCACCAACAAGGCGGCGAAGGAAATGAAGGAACGCGTCGGCAAGCTTGTCGGCGGACGTGCCGAAGGCCTGATCGTCAGTACCTTTCATGCGCTGGGGGTGCGCATCCTTCGCCAGGAAGCCGCCGCGGCCGACCTCAAACCGGGCTTTTCGATCCTCGACGCGGCCGATACCACGGCGCTCTTCCAGGAACTCGCGGGCAGCATCGACAAGGGCAGGCTGCACGCCCTGCAATCACGCATCTCGTTCTGGAAAAACGCGCTGGTCGATCCGCAAGCGGCGCGCAACGAGGCGGCGGACGAAAGCGAGGCCGTTGCGGCCAGGCTCTACGCCGATTACCAGCGCACCCTGCGCGCCTATCAGGCGGTGGACTTCGACGACCTGATCCGGCTTCCGGTCATGCTGCTGACAGAGCATGAGGCGCTCGCGCAGCGCTGGCGCAGCCGGCTCTGGCACCTGCTGGTGGACGAGTACCAGGACACCAATCGGGGCCAGTATCGGCTGCTGCAGTTGCTGACGCAGGGGCGCGATTCCTTCACCGCCGTCGGCGATGACGATCAGTCGATATATGCCTGGCGCGGCGCGGACAGTGAAAACCTGCGTCTGCTGAAGGACGACTACCCCAAGCTGAAGGTGGTCAAGCTGGAGCAGAACTACCGTTCCACCTCGCGCATCCTGCAAGCCGCCAACACGCTGATCGCCAACAATCCGAAGTTGTTCGAAAAGAAGCTGTGGTCGGAGCACGGGCAGGGCGACGCGATCCACGTGCAAACCTGCCGCGATGGCGATCACGAAGCGCAATGGGTCGGTTCTCGGCTGTCCGCCCATCGCTTCGAGCGACGCACGAAGTTCTCCGACTACGCCGTCTTGTATCGCGGCAACCACCAGGCGCGTCTCATCGAGCAGCAGTTGCGCGCACAGCGCATTCCCTACGTGATCTCGGGCGGGCAATCCTTCTTCGACCGCAGCGAGATCAAGGACATCACCTGCTATCTGCGTCTGTTGGCCAACCCGGACGACGATCCGGCCTTCATCCGCGCGGTGACCACGCCCAAACGCGGAATTGGCGGTACCACGCTCGAAGCACTCGGGCGCGCCGCCGGGCGACGGCATCAGGGCCTGTTCGCCGCGATCCTGGCGCCGGGGCTGGATGCCGAACTCAATGTCAGGCAGCGCACGGCATTGCGCGAATTTTCCGACTTCATCAATCGCATCGCAGGCCGCGCGGCAACAGAAGCTGCCGGCCAGGTGTTGAACGAGCTGATCAAGGCCATCGGCTATGAGAGCTGGCTGTTCGAATCGCTGGATGCACGCGAGGCCGAAGCCAAGTGGGCCAACGTCCGCGACTTTGTGGAATGGTTGGGACGGAAGGGCGCGGAGGAAGCCAGGACCCTGCTGGAACTGGCGCAATCCGTTGCGCTGCTGTCGATGCTGGACAAGAACGACGAGGGGCAGGATGCCGTGCAACTGGCTACCCTGCACGCTGCCAAGGGCCTCGAGTTTCGCCACGTGTTTCTGGTTGGCGTCGAGGAAGGCTTGCTGCCGCATCGCGACTCGCTCGAAGCGGCCAAGCTGGAAGAGGAGCGGCGGCTGATGTATGTCGGCATCACGCGCGCGCAGGCCAGCCTGACCGTCACATGGTGCGAGCGGCGCAAGCAGGGCCGAGAATGGATGCCGCGCGAGCCTTCACGCTTCATCGCCGAAATGGGCGAGGCGGTGCAGAAGGCCTCAATGCAAGGGAATACGGTTCCGGACGCCGATACCGCCCGCGCCAGGGCCGCTGGACTGCGGGCGATGCTTGCCGCGAAGCGCCAGTGAGCCGGCTGCAATCCATGTGAACGGTGGTCTGAAGTTCGACGATGCAAATGCAATAATATCCGTGATTCGCCGCAATGTTCAGCCAGGCGCAATCTCCCTCCACTTCAAGGGTAGGGTCGGGATCGGGAATTTGGCGTGTTTGTCCGCTCTGTGCAATCCCATCCGTCCCTCCACCCCCCCCGTGAAGGGGGCAGAGCGAAGCCAGTTCATGCCCTGGCATGCGGGCTGAACATTGTGGCTAATCCGGAAAACACTCAAGAAATGGGACCGCGCGCGGTCCCTTTTGCGATACGGGAAAGGTCCTGCGGCGGCTGATTACTTGCCCGCCGGCTCCTTGAACTTGCCGCCGGATTTGTTTGCGACAAAGACAATGGCGGCAGCGAGCTCCGTATCGTTGGCGTCCGAACCGCCTTTTGGCGGCATCGCATTCTTGCCGGCAATCGCCGACTTCAGCAGTCCGTCGAGTCCCAGCGCCAGGCGCGGCGCCCAGGCGCCCTTGTCGCCCAGCTTGGGAGCGCCAGCCACGCCAGCGTCATGACAGGCGGCGCAGGCGGCCTGGTAAATCTGCTCGCCGCTGCGTGCGGCGCCACCGGCGGCCACCGGCGCCGCGATCTTCAATGTGGCAACCGGCGCGATGCGAAGGTTTGCCGCTTCCGGGTCAACCGGTTTGGTGCCCTTCGCCGTATTCGCGATCGATATCATTGCGACGACGAAGACAACGCTACCGAGGGCGATTACCAGGGCCCAGGCGATGATCTTCTGGAAATTGAATTCGGAATCTGTACTGGCGGACATGATGTATTCCTGTTGGTTGGCTGATTTCGGGCGAAGTATAAACAATCCCGCGCAAGGCAGCGGTAAAATGCATTTTGGCCATTCTGGCCGTCCACAGCGCGCTCGTAGCTCAATGGATAGAGTACTGGCCTCCGAAGCCAGGGGTTGTGGGTTCGATCCCCGCCGAGCGCGCCATTAATGCTGGGCTTTTAGTGAAAGTGGTTGCTAACTGATATCGCGGGTCCGGGACATATTTTGTCCCCGACCGTCCCCGTTTTGTGCCCGACTGCCCCGGCCTGCATGTCTCTGAAATGTCCCCATCGGGCACATTTCCACTCTGGTGACTTGATTCGGTTCCCTCGTCGTCAATGAAGGCATATCCAGTTTTTCGTCCTGCCCGTAGGTATGGAATATTTTCTAACGAAATCCAAGGCTGATGGCTTGAGCCGCATTGTCGGCCTTTGACAATTCGTGCACATAGCGGATTCATCACTCCACGCTTGAGTAGCCATGCTCAGCGACGGCGGAACCCCTCCCAATAGACTGCCTGATAGCGGCAACTGAATATGCATATCTGAGCGGACGGTCCCGAGAAAATGGCAGGCAGCTCCGTGCCCTGAGCCGTCATAGGTCGTTCGCATACTGAATGGCTGATCCATATTTTAGACCGGACGTCTTGTAAAAACAAATGGGTCACTGAACGACAAAAGTCGAATCACACGGCGACGACGTCAGTGCGGATATTCCGTCGCATTGGTCTACTTATTAAATGGATGAATCACTCCCAACTTGGATATTGAAAACGAATGACGGGAACGCGCATAGCCGTCACGTACTAAGTGGTGCCCCCTTCTGGTTGATCGCGGCGACCAAGCCAACTGAGCACATGTTCTCGGTAGTCAGGTAGCGAAGGAATGTGCGCAACGCACTCACAACTAGGTTCAACAGGATCGGCTGGATCTGGTTGCAGCCCCCTAAGGCCTTCAACACCGTGATGCTGAGCGACAGCAAGGCCACCACCGACCGCAGCGAGGTGTAGACCAGGCCCATCACGCTCCAGAACCAGCACCGTGCGCAGGATTCGCTGGGTCTTCAGCTGCCGGTTTGACGTCTGTTCCTCTGGCGTCCCCCAGACAATTCTTTTGAGACGACCCAGCAAACCTGTGTCGAATTTCACTTTGCGATCTCCAGTTCGAGTTGCACGGCCACGGCCTTTGGATTGCTTTTGGGCGCCTGACGCACTGTGCCGAGCACGACGCGCGCGGCGGAAACGCCGCCAACCGTCGTCAGTTCGCGTTTTACCGCCGCGCCGCGCCGGGTGGCCAGTTCGCTGAGCGTCTGGTCGGAAATCGGCGGCTCCGCGATCAACTGGTCGAGCAGCCCCTGATAGAACGCCGAGGCATTGTCCGGCTGCCGTGTTGCGGAAGACGATGCGCCTGCGTCGTTGGGTCTGCTGTCATCCATGCGGCGCTTCAATGCGTCGAGCACCTCGGGCGCGTAGCGCTGGCGGAAGGCCGCCTCGATGGCTTGTCGTGCCCGAGGATTCGCTGGGTCTATCGGCCCGGGATCCTCGCCGACAGCCAATTCGATCCCCATGCGTTCGAGGATTTCGTCGCGCAGCGCCAGCGACTTCAGCGCCGGCGCGTCTTCCGTGACGGCATAGGTCGGCGGTACGCCAAGCGTCAGCGCCGGCCGTTCCTTCAACGCGCGCGCCACGGTGGCGAGCTTCTCGCGCTCGGGCGGCGCCAGGACATCGCGGCCGGGCTCGAAGTCGATCGTGTCGAGGTTCTTTTCCGTGGAGCCGAACAGCGCGGCTATTGCCCGGAACGGCGCGGAGACGATGCCGCCCAACAGGCTGCCGAAGGCCTTGCCGATCAGCGCGCCATAGTCGAACTGCGGATCGCTGAGATCCCCGCTGACCGGCAGCCCGACGTCGATCACGCCGTTGGAGTCCTTCAGAATCGCGATGGCAAGTTCGAGCGGCAGGTCGATGGCGTCGGGACTCTCGACTTTTTCGCCGAGCTCGACCTGCTTGAGCACGATCTTGTTCTCGCCCACCAGCTTGTTGTCCTTGACCCGGTATTGCAGATCCAGCTCCAGTCGTCCCGAGGCAATCCTGTAACCGGCGAACTTCGCCACATAGGGCGACAGCGACGTCATCTCCAGGTTGCGGAAGGCCATGTCGACCTCGGTGAGCCGCGTTGGTCGTCGCACGTTGATCTGGCCGCCGATCTTCGCCGCGCCGTACTCGTCCACCCGCGCCTCGAGTTGCAACTTCGAATGACGGCTGGCGTCACTGCCAAGGCCCGTAATGACGCCATGCAATTCATGCATGCGAACCCCGAACGGCGGGCGCAGGCTCAGGTCCGAGAACTCCATGACACCGCCGGAGACCCGGACGCGCGCGATCGTCACCGGAAATCCATTGCTTCCCGTGGCATGTCGGGCCACGGCGGGTTCATGTTCCTTCGGCTTTTTCAACGCGCCCATCAGGTTCGCCCTGTGGTCTTCGTCGATGATCAATCGCCCGGACGGGTTCTCGACTCGCAGTTCGCCGATGTCGACGCGGTGCGGCCAGAGCGTCAGCGCCATATCGTCGGTGGCGATCGAGCCCCAGGCGAGAAACGGTCGCGGCGGCTCGACTTCCTCCAGCAGCACCTGCTCGACCGCAATCCTGCCATCATAAGCCAGACGGGCGCCGGCACCCGCCTGGTCGCCGTAGCGCAGCCGCCCCGCGGCCGATAGCGTGCCCCCCGCGATTCGCAGATCCGCGAACTGCGACAGGTAGGATTGCAGCGGCGCCAGCGGCGCTTCGGCGATCGTTAGCTTCAGGTTCGAGTTTCCATTGTTGACGCGGACCTGTCCGCTGGCCGCAACCTGTCCGCCACCGGCGATCTTCGCCTGGAGGTCGATCTGCATCGGTTCGGCGGATGCTGCCGTATCGATGGCGGAGATGCGCGCGCCGATCTCTTCCAGTCCGACCGCCAATGCCGGCGACTCGCGTCGATCCTCGAAACCAACCGCCAGGCCATCCACCGCGACCGACTTCAGCGAAATTCGCCACGGCGCCGGCGGCTGACCGACTGCGAAGGCTCACGCGGCCGGCGACGGCATGACGGGCCCGCTGGTCCGCGGCGATTCGGCCGCGGCGGCAGCCGGTGTTGCCGCTGCCGCCATCAGGCCAGTCCAGTTGAATCTTCCTTGCGCGTCGAAGCCGGTCTGGATTCTGCCTTTGGAAAGACTCAGGCCTTCGATGGCGACCAGCCGCTCGCGGAGCTTGAGGCTGCCGCCCGACAGTTTTGCCCTTTCCAGTCGTAGCAGTTCGCTCATGGCGTCTGTCGGGTTGCGCACGACGGCGCCGGCCAGTTCCGCGGTCAGTCCGTCGGCGAGGATGTCGGGCGGACCATCGGCAATCGTCAGCAGCAGCGACGCAGCGCCAAGACTGGCGTTCGAGACCTGCCCGACTTCAGTCGCAGACCCGTGGGCAACCACGCCGGCCGAGGCCAGGCGCAGCGTTGCGTCCTCCAGGCGGGTCCGGAATCCGGCTGCCTGGGGCGATGCGCCGCCGGTCGACGCGCGAAACGCTCCGAAGTCTGCCCTGCGCGTGAAGCGACGCGATCCCCTGTCGCACGTCAGGCCGAACCCCTAGCCGCACCGCGCCGCCGGCGATTTCCAGCCGCCCTGCGGTCCGCGCCAGCGCCGCGTTTCGCCGCCGAGCGTCGCGCCGCAGGTCGATGCCGTCGGCGGCGGCTGATCAGTCGCGCGCCCGCGATCGACAGTTTGGGCTGGCGCAACTCGACGCGCGTAGCGGCGGGGGCCGCGAAATCGGCCGAAGCCGCCAGTTTGAGGTCGGCCGAATCGACATTCGGCTGCGGCCCGTGGTTGCGTCGTTGAAGGCGAGCGCAATGTTCGGATTTCGGCGTTCGCCACCGAGACGCGCCATGGACCTGGCGCCGTCGTTTCGCGCGGCGACGCGGCGGTGGCGCGCAGCGTTGTCGCGCAGTCGATGCCACCCGCGGAATTGATCGATGCGGCGATCCCGCCATTCGTCAGTCGCAATTCGCCGAAGCTCGCTTCGTGTCGGTCGAAGTCGACGCGCCCCTGCGTCAGCGCCAGCGTCTCGATCGCCGCCAACGGAGCCTGGCCACCGGGCGCCCTGATCGACAGCGAGCCAATTTCGAGATCGACATCCCGCGCGCTGGCCGACAGGGCGCCCTGGCGATGACGCAAGCTCGAGGTCGCCCGCGGAAATCGATTCTTCCGGAGGACGAGTCGAGCGCAGCGAGATCCGACAGACCCCTGGCCAAGCTAGCCAGCTTGATCGCCTTCAGGGCCAGTCGTCCGCTCGTCGCGACCGGATTCAGCGCCAGATCGCCGCTGGCTTGCAGGGATCCACCGTCCGCCGTCCGCGCCGAGAGCCGGTACCGCGCGGTCCGTGTCGGCAGGGTTGAAAGATTGCCTACCTCCAGTCCCAGCGTCTCGATGCGGGTCACCAGCGGCTCGTCCAGCCGCATGTCGGCGAACTCGATGCACCCGTCCGCGAGGGCGAGGCGTTGCATGACAAGTGGCAGCAGCGGCTGGTCTTCCTTGCCTGCCTTGAGTTCGCGCAGGCGATCGAGCAACGCCGCAAAGTTGCCGCGGCCGTTCTTGTCGACGCTCACGTACTGAGCGTCGGTTCCTCGGACCCCTCGCCTTTGGGCAATGGTCCACGCGCGATCGATGGCGCTGCGCAACTTGAAATCCGCCAGCAGGCGCTTGACGCCCAGCATCGGGCCGCCTGCACCATCGGCGAGGACGAGATCCTCGGCATCCAGCCGGAAAGACGGGGATTGAAGCGTAGCACGCCGATCCTGATGCGGTGCCGGAGCAGATCCTGCGCCTGGCTTTCGATCTGCCATTTGACGATTGCCGGAAGCGCCAGAAAGCCGCAGGCCAGATACAGCACGAACAGACCCATGGCCGTGAGGGCAGGAGTGCTGAACAGTATCTTGCGCAGTCGGTTTTTCATGGTCAGGGGTCAGGGATGCCATCGGCACGGCGCTGAAAATCGAAACGAAGAAGCAAACCGTGTTTGCGGCATCGCGACGTCAATTGCTGGGCTGGGAAGACCGCCATGGCCACGGGGTGTCGATGGCGGTCACGTTCCGCACAGGTTTGGGCGTGCGATCTTGTCAGGCGCGAGGTTTGTGTACTCGTGCTCACGCTACCCAACCCCGTAGTCGGATCAAGGGCAGGCTGTCGGCTTATGCCGCATGACGAAGCGCACCCTTGACGCGGTGGAGCGGCGATACGCCTTGGCGTGGCGGAAAGCGCGGCAGCGGCGGTCCGTCTCAGTACCCCTTGCGAAACTCTGTTCCGTGACACCGTGGGCAAGGGGGAATATGGGAGCTGCGCTTGAGCTGCACCGCCTGTCCGCATTTTGTGCAGGTCAAGGTTCCGGCGGCTGTGATCTCGCCGGTCGTGAAGCGGAGCGCGTCCTCTGCCTTGCGCGAGAGATTTTGCAGAGCCGAGCCGGCCGCCTCAAGCAGGCGCGCCATTGATGACAGGGCGCCGGCACCCAATCGCGCCGGATGGAGACGCTCCTTGGCTTCCTGACCCAGGGTCCGCATGTCCTCTGCCGTTTGGTCCAGGTCGCGGCGCATAAAGTTCTTGAACGCCTCGCCCTGTTCGGCGGAGAATTCCCCGGCAGCGGCAAGTTGCTCACGCGCGCTTTCCATGGCTTTTTCCATGGCCTCCTTGCTCTTTTCCTGGCTGGCGTCGAAAAGCTCGCGCGCCCGTTCCGCAAAGCGGTCGTAAAGCGCTTCGTAGCGGCCCTGCTCGTCGCTGGTCGCGGATTCGGAATCTGGTTTGCTGCTGGACTCATTTGGGTTCATGGATTTTTCCCTTATAACCGGTTGATCGAGAGACGGTGTTGACGGTGTTTCGCCACCGCAGGGCGTTGAGGTTTATCCATGGCGCGAGTGGCGGACATGCCGCGTTGAGACGCCCCGCGGATATCGATACGCGTATGGGCTGAGCCCTCAGTTGGAGTTGGGTCCGAGCCTGGAGTTCAATATTCCCGCATTGATCATCTCCTTGAGCATTGCGACACCCCGCTACCGCGGGTCATGGCCATCGTGGCGACGCCGTCAAGGCCTCAACCCGCCGGCGCTGCTTTGCTACCGTTGCCCGTGCCCGCGATCTCCTGCAACCCCTATGGCTGGCGGGACGACTCGTCCACGAGATCCAGCACCACTGTGACGCCCTGAAGCAAGCCCACCAGGACCGGCGTCGATACTTGCTGCAAGGCGCTGCGCAACACTCCCTGCGTCGGGCCGGGAATCGTCTTGACCAGATCGAGCCCGGCCCTGGTCAGATTCAGGCGCACCACGCGATTGTTCAGGTCGCGCCGTTCCCTGCGCACGAGGCCCTGCGCCTCGAGTTTGTCGAGCAGATTGCTGGCGGTGGAAGCGTGGATGTGCAGCGCTTCGGCCAGGTCCGTGACTCGCTGGCCCGGTTGCGCCTAAATCTGCCAGAGGGCCCATAGCTGCGAGCCGCTGAGGCCATGGCTAGGGTCGATATTCTGCATGCCGGGCTGAACCGTGCGGATCAGGCGCAAGAACTTGCCGCAGACCCCGTTCGCCGCAGTCGCGTCGGCGACTTTCGTGGTGTCCGGTAGGCAGATTGCGGTCTTCTTCCGTGGCGGGAATCTGCTTCCCGATTGGCGTGTTCCGTTCACGACGTGACTGATGGGCTTGCGCCCACATTAAGTTTGTGCAATAATACATTTGACAAACATACATGTCAAGTGCTTCTTGCCTTGACCTGTCTATCTTGGATGCGCAATGACCATGACTGCACTCGACAAAATGTTTTTCCTCGGCCAACAACTGTCGCCGGCCATGGCCTCGGGCATGCGCATCGTCCTCGTCGCTGCGCTGGCATGGGCCGCCATGGCTTTTTCACACTATCTGATTCGCAGTTTGCGCATCTACATCTCGCGCGGTATTGATGATGGGGAGGCGGTGAAACGCTTTGCAACACTCGGCCGCGTATTCCGCTATGCCGCCTCGGTGGTTGTCTCGTTGGTCGCCGGCACCCTTATCCTCGGAGAACTCGGTGTTTCCATCGCCCCCATTCTTGGCGCCGCCGGCGTGGTGGGCGTGGCCGTTGGTTTTGGCGCCCAAAGCCTGGTCAAGGATTACTTCACCGGCTTCTTCCTGCTGTTGGAAAACCAGATGCGCCAGGGTGACGTGGTCGAGGCCGGCGGCAAGGCCGGCGTGGTCGAGGAGATCACCCTGCGCTATGTGCGGATGCGTGACTACGACGGCAACGTTCACTTCGTGCCGAATGGCAGCATTACCACGGTCACCAACAAGACCCGCGGCTACGCTCATGCCGTGGTGGATGTAGGCGTGGCCTATCGAGAGAACGTCGACGTGGCGCTTGAGGTGATGCGGCGGGTGGGCGCCGAACTACGCGCCGACCCGGCGTTCGCGCCGAAAATTCTCGAGGAGGTCGAGATCGTCGGCGTCGAGGCCTGGGCTGACTCGGCGGTGATTCTGCGCTGCCGTTTCAAGGTCGCGCCTATCGAGCAATGGGGCGTGCGGAGGGAATACTTGCGCCGCCTCAAGCATGCATTCGATGCGGGCGGCTTCGAGATACCCTTTCCGCATCTGACCCTCTACGCCGGTCAAGCCAGGGACGGCTCGGCGCCGCCGCTGCCATTGCAGATCGACAACACGACGAGGCCATTGACCGAAAGTCATTTTGGGGCAACCGAGGAGAGTCTTCGATGATATCAACCACAATGGAGCGGGCAACCCGCCGCTCAGCAAAGCCTGGCCCGCTGACCGACCACGACATATTTCTGTTCAAGGAAGGAACCCATGCCCGCCTGTCGGAAAAACTTGGCGCGCACCTGATCACGCAGGACGGACGCGAAGGTGTGCACTTCGCGGTATGGGCACCGAACGCCGCCGCCGTTACGGTGATGGGTGATTTCAACGGATGGGACAAGACGGCGCATCCTCTGGCGGCGCGCAGCGATGGGTCCGGCGTTTGGGAAGGCATTGTGCAGGGCATCGGCAACGGCGAATGCTACAAGTATCACATCGTCTCCCGCGACCGCAGCTACGAGGTCGACAAAGCGGATCCCTGCGGCGTGTTCAGTGAAGTTCCGCCGCGCACCGGCTCCCGCGTCTGGGACCTGTCTTACACCTGGAATGACGGCGACTGGATGGGACGGCGGCGGGCCGCCAATGCGCTGGGTGCGCCGATGTCGATCTATGAAGTTCACCTCGGTTCATGGCGGCGCGTGCCGGAGGAGAACAACCGATCGCTGAGCTACCGGGAACTCGCGCCCCAGTTGGCGGAGTATGTGCGCGGAATAGGCTTCAGTCATGTCGAGTTCCTGCCGGTGACCGAACATCCGTTCTATGGCTCCTGGGGTTACCAGACCACCGGCTATTTCAGCCCGACATCGCGGCAAGGCACGCCCCAGGACCTGATGTTCCTGATCGACACGCTGCACCAGGCCGGCATTGGCGTGATTCTCGACTGGGTGCCGTCGCACTTTCCTGCCGACGAACACGGTCTTGCCTATTTCGACGGAACCTACTTGTACGAGCACGCCGATCCGCGCCAGGGCTTCCATCCGGAATGGAACAGTTCGATCTTCAACTACGGTCGCAACGAAGTGCGCGGCTTCCTGATGTCCAGCGCCCTGTTCTGGCTGGACAAGTACCACGTGGATGGCCTGCGCGTCGATGCAGTCGCCTCGATGCTTTACCTCGATTACGGGCGCAAGCACGATGAATGGGTACCCAATATTTATGGCGGCAGGGAGAATCTCGGCGCCATGCAGTTCCTGCGCGGCCTCAACGAGGCGGTGTACCGCGATCACCCCGGCACGCTGGCTATCGCCGAGGAATCCACCGCCTGGCCGATGGTTTCGCGGCCCACCTACATGGGCGGCCTCGGTTTCAGCATGAAGTGGAACATGGGCTGGATGCACGATACGCTGAAATATTTTCAGCAGGATCCGGTGTATCGCAAATATCACCACGACAAACTGACCTTTTCCCTCTGCTATGCCTTCACCGAAAACTTCGTCCTGGCGCTGTCGCACGACGAGGTCGTGCACGGCAAGGGCGCGCTGATCGGCAAGATGCCTGGCGACGAGTGGCGGCAGTTCGCCAACCTGCGCCTGCTATATGGCCAGATGTGGGCCCATCCCGGCAAGAAGCTGCTGTTCATGGGCGGGGAGTTCGGCCAGCGCCGGGAATGGGCCCACGAGGGCAGCCTGGAGTGGCATCTGCTGCAATATCCGTTGCACGAAGGCATGCGGCGCTGGGTAGCCGACCTGAACCGGGTCTATCGCGAACAACCGGCCCTGCACGAGAGGGACTTTTCCGCCG
Organism: Sulfuritalea sp.; assembly: GCA_016712985.1. Taxonomy (GTDB): domain Bacteria; phylum Pseudomonadota; class Gammaproteobacteria; order Burkholderiales; family Rhodocyclaceae; genus Sulfuritalea. The sequence continues at coordinate 14,086 of JADJQA010000040.1, forward strand.
ACGGCTTCGCCTGGGTGGATTGTCAAAATTGGGAGGAAAGCGTAATTAGCTATCTGCGTTACGCCGAGAACCGCGACGACGTTGTTCTGGTGCTGTGCAACTTCACTCCGATACCGCGTTACGACTATGTCGTCGGTGTGCCGCACGGCGGTCGCTGGGACGAGATCCTGAACAGCGACGCGCAACATTACGGTGGCAGCGGCATGGGCAACGCTGGCGGGACCGAGGCGGCGCCGATTCCGGCCCATGGCCATTTTCACTCGCTGGCGCTGACCCTGCCGCCGTCGTCGGTGGTGATGCTGAAACCCGCCCGGCGCGGAGAAGGATCATGACGGCCCGGCTTCTGCCGCCGTCCGGGCGCGGCCGCGCGGTGATCGACCGGGTCATCCCGGAAGTGGATGGCGGCCGCTTCCCGATCAAGCGCACCGTCGGCGAACAGGTGAACGTCGAAGCGCACATCCTGGTCGATGGCCACGACCAATTGCGCTGCCTGCTGCGGCATCGCCCGGCAGGTGAAACGACCTGGACCGAGCTGCCGCTGATGCTGCTAAACAATGACCGCTGGCAGGGCAACTTCAAGGTCACGGATCCGGGCCGTCACCAATACACGATCGTTGCCTGGGTGGATCGCTTCCTGACCTGGCGCCACGATCTCTCGCGGCGCCAAGACGCCGCCGACATTGCCGTCGCGCTGCAAGTCGGCGAGATTTTGTTGCACGCCGCCGCGGCGCGCGCCAGCCGCGGCGACGCCAAGCGTCTGAAGGATTGGGGGACGAGGCTGAATGGTGCGGGAACGCCCGAGGCGGGACGCGACCTGGCTCAAAGCGACGAACTGGGCGCCCTCATGGCCGCCAATGGAGAACGGCCTTTCATCACCGAGTATGATCGCGTGCTTGAGGTGGTGGTCGATGTCGAGAGGGCGCGTTTTTCTTCCTGGTACGAGCTGTTCCCCCGATCCTGCGGCCCCGATGACGAGACACACGGCATTTTCGTCGATGTCATCGCGCAGTTGCCGGATATCGCCGCGATGGGCTTCGACGTGCTCTACCTGCCGCCGATCCATCCCATCGGACGCGCCTTTCGCAAGGGTCCCAACAACAGCCTGGCCGCCGGGCCGAACGATCCCGGCAGCCCCTGGGCGATCGGCGCCGCCGAGGGCGGCCACCGCGACATTCACCCCGAACTGGGCAGCCGCGAGGATTTCCGCGAGCTGGTCGGGCGGGCCCGCGCGCATGGCTTGGAGCTCGCGCTCGACATCGCTTTCCAGTGCGCGCCGGATCATCCCTATGTGACCGAACATCCGCAATGGTTCCGCCATCGACCCGACGGCAGCATCCAGTACGCGGAGAACCCGCCCAAGAAGTATCAGGATATCTATCCCTTCGATTTCGAGACCGAGGACTGGCAGGCGCTCTGGCAGGCGCTGAAGGGCGTGGTCGAGCACTGGATCGGCGAAGGCGTGCGCATTTTCCGTGTTGACAATCCGCACACGAAACCCTTCGCCTTCTGGGAGTGGCTGATTGGCGGCGTCAAGGCCGATCATCCGGACGTGATCTTTCTCGCCGAGGCGTTCACGCGCCCGAAGATCATGCACCGACTGGCGAAACTCGGCTTCACGCAGTCCTATACATATTTCACTTGGCGCAACACCAAGGACGAGCTGTCGGAGTACTTCACCGAGCTCGCGCAACACGAATCGCGCGAGTACTTTCGCCCCAACCTGTGGCCCAACACCCCCGATATCCTGCATGAGTTCCTGCAACATGGCGGCCGGCCCGCCTTCAAACTGCGGGTGGCACTGGCGGCGACCCTCGGCGCCAGTTACGGGATCTACGGTCCGGCCTACGAACTGATGGAACACCTTGCGCTCAAGCCCGGCACCGAAGACTACGTCGATTCGGAAAAGTACCAGTTGCGGCGCTGGGATCTCGACCGGCCCGACAGCCTGCGCCCCTTTATTGCGCGCCTGAACCTGATCCGCGGCGAACATCGCGCGCTGCAGTCAGACTGGAGCCTGCGTTTCCATTCGGTCGACAATCCCCTGATGCTCTGTTACAGCAAGACGGCCGGCGACGAGACCCTGGTAATGGTGGCCAGCCTTGATCCCCTCTATATCCAGAGCGGCTGGATCGAACTGCCGCTGCACGAGTTCGGCCTTGCTTACGACGCAGCTTATCCGGTGCACGATCTGCTGTCGGGCGTCGGTTTCACTTGGCAGGGGCACCGCATTTTCGTGCGCCTCGATCCGCAGGCGTTTCCGATGCACATCCTGCACCTGCGTCGCGCCTGAGCGCCACGCAGGAAATCAATGACGTCGCATGAACAGAGGACATGATGCAAATGGATCTTGACACGACTCTCCAGACCACCCCCGCGATCTCCCCGGAGCGTGATGGCGACTGCCTTTGGTACAAGGACGCCATCATCTACGAATTGCACATCAAGGCCTATGCCGATGGCAATGGCGACGGCATCGGCGATTTTCGCGGCTTGACCGAGCGACTCGATCACGTCCAGTCGCTGGGAGTGAATACGATCTGGCTGTTGCCCTTCTACCCCTCGCCGCAGCGCGACGACGGCTATGACGTATCCGATTACGAAGACGTGCATCCGTCCTACGGCACGCTCGACGACTTCCGCGCCTTTGTCAAGGAGGCGCATCGGCGCAAGCTGCGCGTCATCACCGAACTGGTGGTCAACCACACCTCCGACCAGCATCCGTGGTTCCAGGCCGCGCGCAAGGCGCCCAAAGGTTCGCCTGAACGCGAGTTCTATGTCTGGAGCGACGACAACAAGAAATACGCCGGCACCCGGATCATCTTTACCGATACGGAAAAGTCCAACTGGACCTGGGACGAGGTTGCCCAACAGTATTACTGGCACCGCTTCTTCAGCCACCAGCCCGACCTGAACTACGACAACCCGGCGGTGCTGGAGGCGGTGCTGAGCACCATGGAATTCTGGCTGGAAATCGGTGTCGATGGATTCCGCCTGGACGCGATCCCCTACCTGATCGAGCGCGACGGCACCAGCAACGAGAATCTGCGCGAGACCCACGATGTGATCAAGGAGATCCGCCGGCGCCTGGAAGCCAAGTATCCCGATCGGCTGTTGCTGGCCGAGGCCAACATGTGGCCGGAAGACGTCCGCGAGTATTTCGGCGACGGCGACGAATGCCAGATGGCCTACCACTTCCCGCTGATGCCGCGGCTGTACATGGCGATCGCCCAGGAAGACCGGCACCCGGTGGTGGAGATCCTCGCCCAGACCCCGGACATTCCGGCAAGCTGCCAGTGGGCGGTGTTCCTGCGCAACCACGACGAGCTGACGCTGGAAATGGTCACCAGCAAGGAACGCGACTACATGTACAGCATGTACGCCGCGGAGTCGCGGGCGCGGATCAACATCGGCATTCGCCGGCGGCTGGCGCCGCTGCTCGAAAACAATCCCGACCGCATCAAGCTGATGAACAGCCTGCTGCTGTCCATGCTGGGCACCCCGGTGCTGTACTACGGCGACGAGATCGGCATGGGCGACAACATCTTCCTCGGCGACCGCGACGGGGTGCGCACGCCGATGCAGTGGAGCAGCGATCGCAATGGCGGCTTTTCGCGCGCCGATCCCCAACGCCTTTACCTGCCGCCGATACAAGACCCGCTGTATGGGTTCGCGGTCGTCAACGTCGAGGCGCAATCGCGCGAACCGTCTTCACTGCTGTCCTGGACGCGACACCTGCTGGCGGTTCGGGCCACCAGCCAGGCCTTCGGTCGCGGCAAGGTCACGCTGCTGCACCCGGGCAATCGCAAGGTGCTCGCCTATCTGCGCGAGTACCAAGGGCGATGTGATCCTGTGCGTGGCCAACCTCGGCCGGGTCGCCCAGTCGGTCGAGCTGGATCTCGCCGCCTACAAGGGGCGCGTTCCGGTCGAAATGACCGGGCGCAGCGCATTCCCGCCGGTCGGCAAGGAGCCCTATTTTCTGACCTTGATGGCTTACGGCTTCTTCTGGTTCCGGCTATCGACGGATGCCGAGCCCCCCGGCTGGCACACCGATCGCACGCCCTTGGATCACCTAGCCGTGGTGGTGCTGTTCGACGAATGGAACAGCTTTTTCCGCAATCGTGTCGTACCGTGGCGCATCGCGATGGCCGAAAAGACCAGGGCGCAGATGGAGCGCGAAATCCTGCCGCGCTACCTGCGGCGCCAACGCTGGTACGCCGCCCAGACCGAGCCGCTGGGCGCGCCTCCATCGCCGAGCACGGCATGCTCAAGTCCGGTGACACCGAGTGGCTGCTGGCCCTGGTGGACATCCACGGCGCCGCCGAGCCGGCGCGCTATTTCATGCCGCTGGCCATGTCGTTCGAGGATTCCGAGGAAGACCGCTCGCACGCCCTGGCGGCGGTCGCCGTCGCCAATGTGCGTCAGCAGGCCAGCACCGGAGTGCTGGCCGATGCGATGGCCGATGAGCCCTTCTGCCGCGCGCTGGTTGCCGCGATCGGCGCCGGGCGCGAACTGAAGGCCGAAGGCGGTACGCTGCGCTTCTCTCCGACGAATTCCTTCGCCAAGGTGGTTGGCGACACGCCGCGCGGCGCGACCGCTCTGAAGCGGCTGACCGCCAGCAGCAACTCCGTGAGTCTGCTGGGTGACCGGCTGTTTCTGAAGGCGTATCGGCGTTTGCAAAACGGGATTGGCCCGGAAATCGAGATGGGTCGCTTCCTGACCGATGTCGTCGCCTTCGAGCATTGTGTGCCGGTCGCCGGCAGCGTCGATTTTCATGTGGCGGACGGCGCGGTTATACCCTGGCCTTGCTGCAGGCCCAGGTGGAGAATCAGGGAGACGCGTGGACCTATACGGTCGACCGGCTGGCCCGCCTGCTCGAATCCTATGACAGCACCGACGACAGGAAGCACGAGGACACGGGGCCGATGGTCGAGCGGATGCAGGTTCTGGCACGCCGCATCGCGGAACTGCACCTGGCGCTGGCTCGGCCACGGGGAACCCGGCATTCGATCCCGAACCGGTGCGCTCGGACGATCTCGAGCGGTGGGCCGCTACCGTTGCCGATGAGTGCCGCCAGTCGCTTGGCTTGCTGTCTTCGCATCGCAAGGCCTGGGCGGAACCGCTGGCCGGGTTGGCGCAGCGGGTTGTCGAGGCGGCCCCGAGACTGGTGGAGCGCATCAATCGGGTCCTGCACTCGCCTGTTGCCGGGGTCAAGACGCGCCTGCATGGCGATCTGCATCTGGGTCAGGTGCTGCTCAGCCGCGACGACTTTCTGCTGATCGATTTCGAGGGTGAGCCGACGCACCCTCGCCGAGCGTTGCGCCAAGCACAGCGCGTTGCGTGACGTCGCGGGCATGCTGCGTTCCTTCGACTACGCGCGCCATGCCGCTTTGCATCACAGCGCTGCGACCGGGCCGGATCTCGATCGGCTGGCACCCGTCGCGCGCGAATGGGAGCGCAGTATGCGCGAAGGCTTTCTGCACACCTACGGCCAGGTTGTGGTGGAGGGCGGCTTGTACGCCAGTGTCGCGGAATTCGAGGCGGCGGCAAGCCTGATTGATCTGTTCGAGCTTGAGAAGGCGTTTTACGAACTGCGTTACGAAATGGACAACCGACCCGACTGGATAGGTGTTCCGCTAGTGGGGATTGCCGGACTGGCCGGTGTTTCCGAGTAAGCCAAGGGAGAATTGCCATGAATGACATCAACGTATTGCTGGAACCCGTTCACGCGCTCTTGGGCCAGGTCGGCGCCTTCATGCCGCGCCTGCTGATCGCGCTGGGTGTGGTGGTCGCCGGCTGGGTCATCGCCAAGCTCGTCCGCTACAGCGTCGTCAAAGCCCTGCGCGCGCTCAACTTCAATGTTCTGACCGAGCGCGCCGGGGTCGATGGCTTCTTGCAGCAGGGCGGCACCGACAAGGACACCACCGAGTTGATCGGCTGGATCGTCTATGCCATTGCGCTGCTGGTGTCGCTGATCATCGCCTTCAACAGCCTCGGACTGACGCAAGTGACCGACTTGCTCAGCAAGTTGCTGCTGTTCGTGCCGAAAGTGCTGGTCGCGTTGCTGGTGATCGTTTTCGGCAGCTACTTCGCGCGCTTTGTCGGCGGTACGGTCAAGAGCTACTGTCGCGGCGCCGCCATCAGCGACGGCGATCTGCTGGGGCGCGTCGCGCGCTACGCGATTCTGGTCTTCGTCCTGTTGCTGGCCATCGACCATCTGGATATCAGCGGTGGCCTGATCCAGCAAACCTTCCTGATCTTTCTCGCCGGCATCGTGTTCGCCGGGGCGCTGGCCTTCGGCTTGGGAGCGCGCGACCATGCCAAGGCATTGCTCGATCGCTGGTTTCCGTCCGACGACTCCGACCGCGGCTCCTGAAGTGCGGGCAGGGTACAGACTTATCGTACGCCGTGGTCCGTAAAGCGGACACGGCCACCTTTTTACACACAGGGAGACATCCAATGATCAAAGTACTTGCAATGGTTCTGGCCGGTGGCCAGGGGACCCGGTTACATCCGCTTACGGCGGAACGCTCCAAGCCGGCCGTGCCCTTCGGCAGCCGCTACCGAATCGCCGATTTTGTCCTCAGCAACCTGGTCAATTCCGAAATCCGCGGCATCTACGTGCTGGTGCAGTACAAGTCCCAGTCGCTGATCGAGCACGTCACCAAAGCCTGGGGGCATGCGCGGGCTTTCGCCGGCCAGTTCATTACCGTCGTGCCGCCGCAGATGCGCGAGGGGCCGGAATGGTTCCAGGGGACCTCCGACGCGATATTCCAGAACATCAACCTGATCGAGCGCCATTCACCCGACATCGTCGCGGTGTTCGGCGCCGACCACATCTACCGCATGGACGTGCGGCAGATGGTCGATTTCCATCGCCGGCAGGGCGCCCACGTCTCGGTGGCGGCGATTCCGGTGCCGCTGGCCGAGGCATCGGCCTTCGGCATCATCGATACGGATGTCCAGGGCCGCATCCGCGGTTTTCTGGAAAAGCCCAAGAACCCGCCGCCGATGCCCGCGGACCCTACCCGCGCCTACGGCTCGATGGGCAACTACCTGTTCGACACCGAAGTTCTGCTGACGGCGCTGCGCGAGGCCAGGGAACGCGGCGAGCACGATTTCGGCCATCACATCCTGCCGCGCCTGATCCACAGCCATAACGTGTTCGCCTACAACTTCGCCGACAACCGGGTTCCAGGGATTGCCGACAGCGAGGAACCGGCGTACTGGCGCGACGTCGGCAACCTCGACGCCTTCTACGCCGCCAATCGCGACGTGCTTGGCGCCGAGGCGCGCTTCAACTTGTTCAATCCGCAGTGGTTCATCAACTCCAGCAGCTACCAGGGGCCCTCGCCGCGGATCTTCTCCGGTCAGATCGACGATACCGCGATCGGCGCCGGCTCGCTGATCAAGGGCGCGCGGATTCGCAGCTCCATCCTGCGCCGCGAGGTGGTGGTCGAGGAGGATGTCGAAATCGAGGATTGCTTCATCATGGACTACTGCGTCATTCGCCGCGGAGCGCGCCTCAAGAACGTGATCGTCGACAGCTACAACATCATCGACGCCAACAGCCGCATCGGCTTCGACGCGGCGGCGGACGCTGCCCGCTATACCGTCAGCGAGGGTGGCGTGGTGGTGGTGCCCAAGGGTCCGGACCTGCCGGACGTGGTCCGTTACCGGATCTAGGAACGCACCCATGACCCAGTCCCTCACCGCAGTCTGGCCCGGCGCCCCCTTCCCGCGGGGCGCCACCTGGGATGGCGAAGGTGTCAACTTCGCCTTGTTTTCCGAACACGCGACAGGCGTCGAATTGTGTCTGTTCGATCGAACCGGGCGGCGCGAAGTGCAGCGTATCGAGTTGCGCGAGCAGACCGACCTGATCTGGCACTGCTACCTGCCAGACGCTCGCCCGGGCCTGCTCTATGGCTACCGGGTGCACGGCCCCTACGATCCGGCGCGCGGCCACCGCTTCAACCCCAACAAGTTGCTGCTCGAACCCTATGCCAAAGACATTGTCGGCCAGTTACGCTGGAGCGACGCGCACTTCGGTTACCGCATCGGCCACCGCAATCAAGATCTGTCCTTCGACCGCCGTGACAACGCCACCGGCATGCCCAAGTGCCGCGTCATCGACCCGGCCTTCACCTGGGGCGACGACCGGTCGCCGCTGATAGCCTGGCCCGACATGGTGGTGTACGAACTCCACGTGCGCGGCTTCACCAGGAGTCATCCCGAGATTCCGCCGCGCCTGCGCGGCACCTACGCCGGCCTGGCGACGGCGCCAGCGATCGACCATCTGAAGCGCCTGGGCGTCACCTCGGTGGAACTGATGCCGGTGCACTCGTTTGTCGACGACCGCCATCTGGTCGAACGCGGCCTCTCGAACTACTGGGGCTACAACTCGATAGGTTTTTTCGCCCCCGATCACCGCTCAGTTCCACCGGGCTGGCCAGCGAATTCAAGACCATGGTCAAGACCTTCCACTCGAACGGCATCGAAGTGATCCTCGACGTGGTCTACAACCATACCGCGGAAGGCAATCATCTCGGGCCGACACTGTCCTTCCGCGGCATCGACAATGCCACCTATTACCGCCTGGTCGGCGATGATCGGCGCTACTACATGGACTACACCGGCTGCGGCAATACCCTCAACCTGCAGCAGCCCGCGCGTACTCCAGCTCATCATGGATTCGTTGCGCTACTGGGTGCTGGAGATGCACGTCGACGGCTTTCGTTTCGATCTGGCTTCTGCCCTGGCGCGCGAACTGCATGAAGTCGACCGGCTTGGCGCCATTTTTCGACATTCTCCTGCAGGATCCGGTGCTGTCCCAGGTCAAGCTGATCGCCGAGCCCTGGGATCTCGGCGAAGGCGGTTACCAGGTGGGCAATTTCCCGGCCGGCTGGGGCGAGTGGAACGACCGCTACCGCGACACCATGCGCGCCCACTGGAAGGGCGACGGCGGCCTGATCGGCGACTTCGCCCGCCGCCTCACCGGCTCCAGCGACTTCTACGAGCACAGCGGGCGCAAGCCCTATGCCAGCGTGAACTTCATTACCGCCCACGACGGCTTCACGCTGCACGACCTGGTGAGCTACAACGGCAAACATAACGAGGCCAACGGCGAAGACAACCGCGACGGAACGGACAACAACAATTCCTGGAACTGCGGCGTCGAAGGACCGACCGATGACCCCGACATCATCGCCTTGCGCGCCCGGCAGAAGCGCAACCTCCTGGCCACGCTGATGCTCTCCCAGGGGGTGCCGATGCTGGTGGCCGGCGACGAGATGGGACGCACCCAACAGGGCAGCAACAATGCCTACTGCCAGGACAACGAGATGAGTTGGGTGAATTGGAAACTGTCCAGGGACGACCGTGAATTCCTCGCCTTCGCCCAGCGCGTCATCGCCTTGCGCCGCGAGCACCCGGTGTTTCGCCGGCGCCACTTCTTCCAGGGCCGGGCCCTGCGCGGCTCCGGCAGCAAGGACATGCACTGGCTGAAACCCGACGGCAGCGAAATGACCGACCGAGAATGGGCGCACGATTTTGCGCGCTGCCTCGGCGTCTCTCTCCGGCGCGGCAATGGACGAGCGCGACCGCCGTGGCCGCCCGATCAGGGACGACAACTTCCTGCTGCTGTTCAACAGTCACCACGAGCCGATCGCGTTTCGCCTGCCTGTGCTGGGCCATGACGGCCAGTGGCAGAGCCTGCTCGACACGGACCTCGCCGAGGGTCTCGAACCCGACGGATGGTTCAATGGCGGCGACGACTACCCCGTTGAAGGCCGCTCGCTTGCCCTTTTGATCCAGCGGAGTCAGCCATGAAACGCCGCCACCCGATGCCGTTTGGAGCCGAGCCCATCGAGGGCGGCGGCGTCAGCTTTCGCCTTTGGGCGCCGGGGGTCGAAGCGGTGGCTTTGCGACTCGACGAGGCGCGCGAGCTGCCGATGATGACGCCGGGTGCGGGCTGGTTCGAACCTGACGGTGCCGACGGCCCGCGCCGGCAGCCGGTACCAGTTCCGGCTGCCCGACGGACTGCTGGTGCCCGATCCGGTCTCGCGCTTCAATCCGGACGATGTGCATGGTCCGTCCGAAGTCATCGACCCGACCGCTTTCGATTGGCCCGAAGACGAATGGCGCGGCCGGCCCTGGGAGGAGGCGGTGATCTACGAGCTGCACGTCGGCAGTTTCACGCGCGCCGGCAACTTCGCGGCGTCATCGAACGGCTCGACTATCTGGCCTATCTCGGCGTGACGGCCCTCGAATTGATGCCGATCGCCGATTTCCCCGGCCGGCACAACTGGGGATACGACGGCGTGCTGCCGTTCGCTCCCGACGCCGCCTATGGCCGTCCGGAAGGTTTCAAGCGCCTGGTGGCGGCGGCTCATGCCCGCGGGTTGATGGTGCTGCTCGACGTGGTGTACAACCATTTCGGCCCCGAAGGCAACTACCTGCATGCCTATGCCCCCAGCTTTTTCAACCCGCGCCACGAAACGCCCTGGGGTGCGGCGATCAACTTCAACGGCGAAGGCTGCCGCACGGTGCGCGACTTCTTCATCCACAACGCTCTGTATTGGCTGGAGGAATACCACCTCGACGGCCTGCGCCTCGATGCGATTCATGCCATTTGCGATGACGGTTCGCCGCACATCGTCGCCGAACTCGGCGCCGCCGTGCTCGAAGGGCCGGGCCGCGAGCGCGAGATACATCTCATCCTGGAAAACGACCGCAACCAGTCCCGCTTCCTGGCGCGTGACGAAAGTCCGCGCTGGCGCTACGCCACCGCGCAGTGGAACGACGACATCCACCATGTCTTCCACGTGCTCGCCACCGGCGAATCCGACGGCTATTACCGCGACTACGCCGTGGAGCCGATCCGCCTGCTCGGCCGCTGCCTCGCCGAAGGCTTTGCCTTTCAGGGTCACGCGTCCGCCTTTCGCGACGGTGAAGCACGCGGCGAACCGAGCGCTCATCTGCCGCCTGCCGCGTTCGTCAATTTCTTGCAGACCCACGACCAGATTGGCAATCGCGCCTTTGGCGAGCGTCTATGTCATCTGGCGCATCCCGTTGCGCTCGAGGCATTGACCGCGGTGCTGCTGCTTGCCCCGCCGCCGCCGATGCTGTTCATGGGCGAGGAATTTGCCGCGGCGCAGCCCTTCCTGTTCTTTTGCGATTTCGGCCCGGAACTGGCCCGCGCAGTCACGGAAGGGCGGCGCCGCGAATTCGAGCGCTTCGAGCGCTTCGCGGATCCCGCGCAACGCGCGCGCATTCCCGATCCCAACGCCGCGGCAACATTCGCCGCCTGCGTGCTCGAATGGGGCGCCATCGAGCATCCGCCGCACCACGCGGTGCTGGAACACCACAGCCGCCTGCTGGCCTTGCGCCGCCAGTGGATCGTTCCGCGTCTGGCCGGCATGGACAACGGCGCGCCGCAACTCGATCTCCTGTCGGCACGCGCTCTGGCCCTGAGTTGGCGACTGGGTGACGGCAGTCGGCTAGCGCTGGTGGCCAATCTTGGCGAAGACGCCATCGAGACGGTCCCCGCGACCGGAACCCTGATCTTCGCCACCGCCAACCTCGACGCCGCCGCGCTCGCCGCAGGGCGAATGGCCCCTTGGTCCGCGGCCTGGCATCTGCGACCGGAAGGCCAGCCATGACACAATCCACCGCGCCAGGCGGGTCGCAAGCGCTGGCGGAGCTCGCCGCGCGCTGCGGCATCGCGACCGAGTACCACGACATTCTGGGCCAGCACCATGTCACCGGTGATGGCACCCGCCAGGCTCTGTTGGCGGCGATGCATCTTCCCGCCGGGGACGATCCCGCCGCGCGGCTGCGCGAGATCGAAGCGCGCGAGTGGCAGCGCCCCTTGCCACCCGTCATGGTGTTGCGCTCCGGCGCGGCGCCCGCGGTGCCGGTCTGCCTGCCGACGGTGCGCGCGAGTCGTCAGCACCGCTGGATATTGACGCCGGAAGACGGCGCAACGGTGACGGGGGAGTTTCGCCTCGCCGATCTGCCGCCTTTGGGAGAACAAACTCTGGGCGGCGTCACCATCATGCGCGGCGAGCTGCGTCTGCCGCCGCTCGTTGGAACCGGCTACTACCGCCTGGAAGTCGAGCAGTCGGGGGACGAAGTGCAGGCGCAGGCGGCGATGACCCTGATCGTTGCGCCGCCGGTCTGCCACCAGCCCGCAGCGGTGCGCGGAGAAAACCGCGTCTGGGGGCCGACGGTGCAGCTCTACGGCCTGCGTTCGCGGCGCAACTGGGGTATCGGCGACTTCAGCGACTTGCGCGCCCTGGTGGACTTGACCGCGGATGCAGGCGGCGGCGTGGTCGGAGTCAATCCCCTGCACGCGCTTTTTCCGGACGATCCGCGACGGGTCAGCCCCTACAGCCCGTCGAGCCGCTGCTTCGCCAATTTCCTCTACATCGACGTCGAAGCCGTGCCGGAATTCGCCGAGTGCGAAGCCGCGCGCCAACTGGTGGCCTCGGAGCGCTTCCAGGCGCGGCTGCGGCGTTTGCGCGCCGACGATCAGGTGCGCTATGTCGAGGTGGCCGCGATCAAGCGCGAAGTCCTGGCCTTGCTGCATCGCCACTTTTGCGACCACCATCTGGCCATCGACAGCGGCCGTGCACGCGCTTTTCAGGTATTTCGCAAACAAGGCGGCGCAGCCCTCGAATGCCACGCGCGTTTCGATGCCCTGCAGGAGCATTTTCGGCGCGAGAATCCCGCGGCCTGGGGCTGGCCGGTCTGGCCCGAGGAATATCGTCAGGCCGGCGCGCCGGCAGTGGCCGCCTTTGCCGCGGAACACTCCGAAGCGGTGGAGTTCTTCGCCTGGCTGCAATGGCTGGCCGACGAGCAACTCGCCGTCGTGACCCAGCAGTCCTGGCGCCGGGGGCTGGGCATCGGCCTCTATCAGGATCTGGCGGTCGGGGTCAATCCGGGCGGCGCGGAGACCTGGACCTGGCGCGAGGCCTTCGCCGACGGCGCCTACGCCGGCGCGCCGCCCGATGACTTCAGTCCGATGGGCCAGGACTGGGGCCTGCCGCCCTACGTGCCCGATCGCCTGCGGGAGCTGGCCTACGCGCCTTTCATTGCCGTGCTGCGCGCCAACATGCGCCACGCTGGCGCGCTGCGCATCGACCACGTCATGGCTTTGGCGCGAATGTTCTGGGTGCCCGCCGGTCAGGCCCCCGCGCAGGGCGCCTATGTCGCGTATCCCCTCGACGACCTGCTGGGGATCCTCGCCCTTGAGAGCCAGCGCCACCGTTGCCTGGTGATTGGCGAGGATCTCGGCGCGGTCCCAGAGGGTTTCCGGTCCAGCCTGGCCGCGGCCGGCGTGCTGTCCTACCGGCCGTTCCTGTTCGAGCGTGGGGCGGACGGCGGTTTCAAGCCGCCCGCCGACTATCCGCGCCAGGCCCTGGCAGCGGCGGGCACGCATGATTTGCCGACGCTGCGCGGCTTCTGGAAAGGTAGCGATCTCGACCTGCGCATCGCCCTGAAACTGTTTTCCACCGAAGAACAGCGAGGCAGGATGGTCGTGGACCGCGCCCAGGATCGCGCCCGCCTGCTGATGGCTCTGGAGCGCGAGGGCCTGCTGCCGGAGGACGCCAGCGTCCACCCGGTTTCCGTGCCCGACATCACGCCCGCCTTTGTCGTCGCGATTCACACTTTCCTGGCCCGAACGCCCGCCCAGCTTCTGGTGGTGCAACCGGAGGACATACTCGGCGTCGCGGAGCAGGCCAATCTGCCGGGCAGCCGCGACAATCAGCATCCCAACTGGCGTCACCGCCTGCCGCTTAGCATCGAAGACTGGCGCCACGACGGTCGCTTCGCCGCGATCGGCGAGGTGATGCGCCGCGAGCGCGGCAGCGCCGTGGCGCCGCATGACGAGGAACAGTCGCCTTCGCGCGTCGCCGTCATCCCGCGCGCCACGTATCGGCTCCAGTTCAACCGCGAGTTCACCTTCGCCCAGGCGGCCGAGCTGGCGCCCTATCTTGCCGAACTGGGGGTAAGCCACTGCTACGCTTCGCCCTACCTCAAGGCACGGCCGGGCAGCAGTCATGGCTACGACATCGTCGACCACGCCGCGCTGAATCCGGAAATCGGCACGCCGCAGGAGTACGAGGATTTCGTCGCTGCCCTGAAGGCGCACGGCCTGGGCCAGATCCTCGACGTAGTGCCCAACCACATGGGGATCATGGGCGCCGACAATGCCTGGTGGCTGGATGTGCTCGAAAACGGTCCGGCCTCGGCCTGGGGGGCTTTCTTCGATATCGATTGGGATCCGCTGAATACGGACCTTGCCGGCAAAGTGCTGCTGCCGATATTGGGCGAGCACTACGGCGTCGTGCTCAATCGCGGCGAACTGCGACTGGACTGCGACGCGGCGCGCGGCGAATTCAGCCTGTTCTACTACCAGCACCGGCTACCGGTGGATCCGGCGACCTATCCGCGCATTCTCGGCCACCGCATCGAGCGATTGGCCACGGCTCTGGGCGAACGCGACGAGCGCTTCATCGAGTTGCAAACCCTGATCACCGCATTTGGCCACCTCTCGGCGCGCACCGATACCACGCCGGCGCGCATGGCGGAGCGTCAGCGCGACAAGGATGGGCACAAGCGCCGCCTTGCCGCGTTGATCGCGTCCTGCGCCGACGTCGCCCATCACATCGGCGAAAACCTCGCGGAGTTGAACGGCCGTCCCGGCGACCCCGGCAGTTTCGATCTGCTGCATGCGCTGATCCGGCTGCAGGGATACCGGCTTGCCTACTGGCGCGTCGCTTCCGACGAGATCAACTACCGGCGTTTCTTCGATATCAACGACCTCGCCGCGCTGCGCATGGAAGACCCGGCGGTATTCGACGCCACCCACCATCTGATTCTCGACCTGGTCGCCCAGGGCAAGGTCGAGGGACTGCGCATCGACCATCCCGACGGGCTCTATGATCCAGGCTTGTATTTTCGCCGGCTGCAACAGGCTGTCGGCGGCAAGTTCCTTGCGCCGGGCCAGTCGCTGCCGCTCTACCTGGTCATCGAGAAGATTCTCGCCGACCACGAGCGCCTGCCGAGTGACTGGCCGATTCATGGCGCCACTGGTTACCGCTTTGCCAACCTGGTCAACAACCTGTTCGTCGATGGCGCCGCCGAGCGACGCATGACGCGGATCTACGCCGATTTCGCCGGCGTCGCCGACGATTTCGAGGTGCTGGCTTACGAAGCGAAGAAGCTGATCATGCGCACGGCGTTGGCGAGCGAGCTGAACGTTCTCGCCACGCGCCTCGCGCGCATCGCCGCGGCGAGCCGCGATACCTGCGATTTCACCCTCGGCGGCCTGCGCGATGCCTTGATCGAAGTGACGGCCTGCTTCCCGGTTTATCGTAGTTATGTCGCCGACGGGCAACTGTCGGCCGACGATCGGCGCTACATTTCGTGGGCCGTCGCCGTGGGCAAGAAGCACAGCCCGGTGGCCGATAGCGGAATTTTCGATTTCCTCCAAGGCGTGTTGACCGCCGAGATCGCGCGCGGCCGCAGCGCCTCCTTCCGCGAAATGGTGCAGGGCTTCGCCATGAAGTTCCAGCAGTTCTCGTCGCCGGTGATGGCCAAGGGCGTCGAGGACACCAGCTTCTATCGCTATCATCGGCTGGCCTCGCTCAACGACGTCGGTGGCGAGCCGCGTCGTTTCGGGATTTCGGTCGCCGCTTTCCACTCCGCCACGCGCACGCGCGCGGTGCGCTGGCCCCAAAACCTGCTGGCCACCTCGACCCATGACAGCAAGCGCTCGGAGGATGCGCGGGCGCGCCTCAACGTTCTTTCCGAAATCCCCGCGGCATGGAAGCTGATGCTCAAGCGCTGGAGCCGGCTGAATCGCGCCCGCAAGCGCAAGATCGATGGCATCGAGGCGCCCAGTCGCAACGACGAATATCTGCTTTATCAGGCCCTGATCGCCACCTGGCCGTTGGCCGTGCCCGACAAGGCCGGGCTGGCCGAGTATCGCGCGCGTATCGACGGCTACATGATCAAGGCCCTTCGCGAGGCCAAGGAGCACAGCAGTTGGGTCAATGTAAACGCCGACTATGAAGCGGCCATGAGCGCCTTCGTGCAGGCACTGCTGGCGCCCGGCGAGAAGAACCTGTTCCTCGCCGACTTCGTGCCGCTGGTGCAGCCTATCGCCCGCCACGGCCTGATCAACGCACTCGCCCAGAGCCTGGTCAAGCTCGCGTCGCCAGGCGTGCCGGACATTTACCGCGGCTGCGAGCTGTGGCAGTTCAACCTGGTCGATCCGGACAACCGGCGGCCGGTGGATTTCACGCTGCGCCGACAGGCGCTGGCCGAGGTAAGGGCGCTGGTCGACGCGCCGCCGAAACAGTGGCCGCAAAGCTTGAAACCGCTGGTCGAGAACATGGCGGACGGCCGCATCAAGCTCTATACGCTGTGGCAAGGACTGCGTTTGCGCGGCGCCTGGCCCGAGGTGTTTCGCGACGGCGCTTACTTGCCCCTCGGGGTGCGTGGCGAACGGGCAGGGCACGTATGCGCCTTCGCCCGGCGCTGCGGGTCCCGGTCCGTAATTGCCGTGGTGCCGCGCCTGCCGGCACGCCTGCTGGGCGACCGCCACATCATGCCGCTGGGAGAAGATGTCTGGGGCGACACGGTGGTGGAACTGCCGCGCGAACTGGTCGGCGTCTCCTGGCGCAACGTGTTCACCGGGGAAGGGCACGCCCCAGATCAGCAGTTGTCGCTGGGGCGTTTGCTGGCGTCCTTTCCAGTTGCTTTGCTGGCTTCCGCCGACAAGCCGTGAACGCGGCGAAGCAGGAGTTGGCGCGCCTCGCGCGGGCCAATGCCGCCTTCGACCGGCACCTTGGCGTATGGGTCGATGGCGCGCGCGGCGGCGCCGACGCTATGGCCTGGAAAGACCGGAATGCTGCACTGTTTTTCCTGGTCCGCAAAGGGCTCGGCAACAAGATACCCTGAATGGATTGAGACGGAAATGCCCCCTGAGCAGATCAAACGCGCGATGAATACCCCGGCCGCGAAGCGTTTCCGCCATCGGGTGATGTCGCCGCGCCTGTGGTTGCGCGGCCTGGTTTTCTGGGGCGGATCGATCTGCGTCGGGGCGACGGCGGTAGCGTTCGCCATCGGCGCCGAGAGAGCCAACGACTATTTGCACCTGCTGCTGGAAGTCTCGCCCTACGCGCCGCTGCTGCTTGCGCCGCTGGGCCTGGCCACAGTCGCCTGGGTGACCAACCGCTACTTTGTCGGCTCGCAGGGCAGCGGCATTCCGCAGACCATCGCGGCGCTCGACAGCGAGGAAGCGCGTGGCCGGGTGCTGACCCTGCGCATCGCCTTCGGCAAGATACTGCTCACCCTGGTGGGTCTGAGCTGCGGCGCCTCGATCGGGCGCGAAGGGCCGACCGTGCAAGTGGGCGCCGCCATCATGCATTCCCTAGGCCGGCTGGTGCGCTTCTCGCGGATGCACACGGAAAAGGGCCTGATTCTTGCCGGTGGGGCGGCCGGCGTCGCCGCCGCCTTCAATACCCCGTTGGCCGGGGTCGTATTCGCCATCGAGGAGATGAGCCGCTCGATCGAGAATCGCACCAGCGGCATCATCCTGACCGGGGTGATCCTCGCCGGCATCACGGCCATGGCCATCCAGGGCGACTATCCCTACTTCGGTTACACCTCGGCCACACTGCCGCTGAACCAGGCCTGGATCGCCGTGCTGCTGTGCGGTGGCGCCTGCGGCCTGCTCGGCGGGCTGTTCGCGCGCCTGCTGATCGCCATGTCGCGCGGCCTGCCGGGGCGCGCCGGCGCACTGGCGCGCACGCGGCCGGTGGCCTTTGCCGCCACCTGCGGCTTTGCGCTCGCCTTGATCGGGTTGGCCTCCGACAGCAGCACCTACGGCACCGGTTATGCGGAAGCCCGCTCCCTGCTCGAGGGCAGCCAGCAACTGCCGATGGAATACGGCATCCTGAAGTTCCTCGCCACCCTGGTGTCCTACGCCAGCGGCATACCCGGCGGCGTCTTCGCGCCCTCGCTCGCGGTGGGCGCCGGTTTCGGTCAGAATCTGGCGCAAATCATGCCCTACGCGCCGGTGGGCGCAGTCGTCCTGCTGTCCATGGTGGGCTACTTCGCCGGGGTGGTGCAGGCGCCCATCACCGCCTTCGTCATCGTCATGGAGATGACCGACAATCACAACATGGTGCTGCCGCTGATGGCCACGGCGCTGGTCGCCACCGCTGTCTCGCGCCTGGTCTGCCCGCGCCCGCTCTACCGCACCTTGGCCGAGCGCTTCATTCTCGCCGGCCCGCGGAGCAAAGGCACCGTGCCCTAAGCGCTGTCATCGATCGGGCACAGGAGCGGGCTCGGGTGGCAGACGCCCGGTGGCAGGGACGCCGGCAGTGGCGGATCGGGGGACGCAGGCCCGGGAGGGCGATCGACAGGCGATGAGGTCCCGTCCGGCGGAGACTCACGTGGCGGAGACTCAGGTGGCGGAGACTCAGGTGGCGGAAGCGGCATCGGTACTGCCGCTTCCGGTGGCGACTGATTGTCAAAGTGGATGCGTGCGAACAGGATCAGCGCAGAGGACGCCAGTACCACCAGTATGGCCGCGCCGTTGAGATAGCCGGGCAGCGCAAAGGCCTCGCGGGCCGTGAGGAACAGCAATACGGTGATCAACCCGCGTGGCGCGATCCAGCCCAGGGGGCCGGCAGCGGCCGGGCCCAGTCGCATCAAGCGCAGCAAGACGTGGCGGCTGCCGAAAATGACCACCAGCGCGAGCGCCGCCACCAGCCACGCCCAGGGCGATGCGAGGTCGCCGAGGTCAGTCCAGTAGCCGAGCAGCACGAAGAAGAAGCCGCGCACGACGAAGGTCAGTTCCACCACCAGGGTCTTGAATTCGGAGAGCGTGGCGTCGTAGTCGGCGTCGACCCAGTGGCGGAAAGGCGGGAATCGGGTGACGAGCGAGGGTTTGTTGAGCAGCAGGCCGAAAAACAGCACCATGATCAGCGGCGACAGGTGCAACAGCTTGCCGGTCGCATAAAGAGCGAACAGGCCGGCGAGCAGTGGCACGAATCGGATGTGACCTTCCACACGAAGCAGCACCACCATCAGCGCCACGGCGCAAAACAGCGATAGCAGCAGGGACAGCAGACTGCCGCCGAGCAGCGCCAACAGCGCGCCAGTGATGCTGCCGTCCGAGCCAAGCAGCGAAAAGAACACCAGCACACCGATGATGTCGGACATCGAACTCTCGTAGACCACGAATTCGCGCCCCTTCGGCGGCAGGAAAGTGCTGCTGGGAATCGCCACTGCGCTGCTGATGACCGCGAAGGGGGTAGCCAAAAGCACGGACTGCACGTGGCTGATATCCAGCACGAGCCAGGCGATGGTGGCGAAAACCGCCGTGCAAACAACGAAGCCCGCGGCGGCCAGGAACAGGGTGGCGCCGATCAGGCGCAGGCGCTCGCGCTTGAGCTCGATGTCCAGCGCGCCTTCGAGGACGATCAGCACCAGGCCGATGGTACCGACGATGGGCACCAGCAAGCCGGCCCAGCCGAGCTGCACGCCGAGGTAACCGAGCGTCGGTTGTGCGATGAACCCGCTCGCCACCAGAACGATGACCGAGGGTACCCCCCAGCGCCGGCAGGCGCGTTCAATGCCGAAAACAATCAGCAGGAACAGGGAGGCACTGAGGATGGCGGGGTAGGTCATGACCGGGTATTATGAATGACTGCTATGCGCAGGGCGAATCATAGTCGGGAAGGGCGGCGCAGCAGCACGTGAGGCCGGGCTGGGAAGCCTGAAAGTCGGTCCGGGCGGACGGCGACCCGGTCGCCCCGGCGATGAAGCGAGGCGGCGCGGAAGCATCCGCCAACGGGTGCAGGTGCGGAAAAAATGATCTTTCTACGGGAACCGGGGGTCGTGACGTGAAGCCCATTGGCGCGAGTTTGCGAAGCCGTCTTGAAAGTATCGTCTGGGGCGGCCAGAAGACAGGACGGCCTCCCTGGAAGATGCACGGCTTGAGAACCGTGCGCACCGTGCTGGTGCTGGCGCGCGATCTCGCGCTCGGCCAGCTTACCTTGCGCGCCATGGGCCTTGTGTACACGACACTGCTGTCGATCGTGCCGATGCTCGCGCTGAGCTTTTCGGTGCTGAAGGCGTTCGGTGTCTACAACCAGATCCAGCCGATGCTGGTGAGCTTTCTGGCGCCGCTTGGCGAGAAAGGCGCCGAGGTCGCGCGCCGCATCGTGCAGTTCATCGAAAACATGAATGTCGGTGTCCTCGGCGTGCTCGGCCTGGCGCTGCTGATCTACACGGCGATCTCGCTGATGCAGAAGATCGAGGAATCGCTGAACCATATCTGGCACATTCCGCGCCCCCGGCCCCTGGGCGAGCGGTTCAGCCGCTATCTCAGCGTGCTCATGGTCGGGCCGATCCTGGTTTTCTCCGCGCTGGGCATCACGGCAACGGTGATGAACATCGAAACGGTGCGGGATGTTCTGGCGATCGGCGCCCTGAGCCAGACTGCGGCGGCGGTGAGCCACCTGACCCCCTATCTCCTGGTGATTTCTGCCTTTACCTTCGTCTACATGTTTGTGCCGAATACGCGGGTGCGTTTCGGCTCCGCGCTGGTCGGCGGCGCCGCTGGCGGGATCGCCTGGCAAACCGCGGGCTGGGCATTCGCGAACTTCGTCGCAACCTCGAACCAGTACGCGGCGATCTACTCAAGCCTGGCGATTCTGGTTCTGTTCATGATCTGGCTCTACGTAAGCTGGCTGACGCTGCTGTTCGGTGCCAGCGTGGCGTTCTACGTGCAGCATCCGGAATACCTGGTGGCCAAGGGCGGCGAACCGCGACTGAGCAACCGCATGCGCGAGCGGCTTGCGCTCTCGGTGATGAGTCTCGTCGCGGGTAGATTTCTTGCCGGCGAGCGCATGCCCTCACTGGTGGAGTTCACCCGCTTGCTCGGTGTGCCGATGCATGCGCTACACGTGGTGCTCGATGCGCTGGAAAGCCGCGAACTGGTGGTACAAAGCAGCAACGATCCGCCTGCCTATCTGCCGGCGCGCGACCCCTCGCTGATCTCGCTGATACAGGTGCTGGAGACCGTGCGCGCTGCCGGCGAGGAGCGTTTCCTGGCGCCCGAGGGACTGCCGGCGCCGCCGCCGGTCGACGCAGTGCTCGAGCTGATGCGACAAGCGGTCGAATCGTCAATTGGCGAGATGACACTTCGCGAGCTGGCGGAACGCAGCAGGGATGCCGCGAAGCAAGACCAGATCCCGCCGGAGACGCGGTGAGCATCGCCTAAAAGGCTGGCGGAGGGGTTCGAAAAATGAGCAAGTCTGATGCGCTACTGTCGAACTTGGCCGGGCGGCCACCCCAGGGAAGCCGCCGGCGCCGGTTGGCAACGCTCAGTACCCCTTGCGGCAATCGGTGCCCCGGCAACCTGGATTACAGCGGGCGACGACAACAGGCCCGCAATTAGCGCGCCAATGCCCAGGGACTCCAGCAGGACAAGGGCCAGCGATCCCTCGACTGTCCACAGGGCCAAGGTCACCACCACGGGCGCGTTGTTTTGCAGGGCAAAGACAACCGCCCCGATGGCAATGGTGATACCGGAAATCAGGATGAGTTGCATACTGCGCCTTTCAAACGAAATGGACGTGGCCACTATCCCCGAACGATCTTTAGATGCGGAACCGGGTTTCGATGCCCTCGCAACCAAATGCCTCTGTCAGTTTCCGCCGATACTCGCGGCGCACGCACCATTGCTCGGGTGGCGCGACACGGAAACAGCAGCGAATCACAAGGGCAGAGTCGGCCCACTTGCCCACTCCCGCAATTTCCAGTTCGTCGGGAATCCGCGCCGCGAATCGGAGATTCTGCTGCATCGCCTGCCCGACGGCGCGCCTCGCTCCGAGGACGCGATCTACGTCCTCCCCATGGGCCACGGTAATATTGGCCACCGCGTACGCAGCGCCCCTTGTCATGTTGCCGACGGTCGAAATTGCGTTCGGAACAACGTGCACCTTACCCGAATAATTGCGCAGCCGCAGGTAATGCAGGGTCAGCTTCTCAAGCAACGCCCGACCTTCCACCGGCCTCGATCACCATCTCCCTGGCGATCAGGGAGATGGTGATCAAGGCGATGCCGAGGGTCGCTATTCGCTCTACCTCGTGGCCAGTCTCGACATTTCTTGATACATAGAGCCGGAAGCCGCGACTCAACCTGTGGGCAAAGGCCGAGGCAAACCAGCCGAGCACAGCGACCCGCGACGTGCGCAGCCCCAAACTCATAGTCGGCGAAAGTTGGGGGCCGAACGCGAATGGTTGATAGAGTGCGCTCTTGTCCATTGCAGTCCTCGCATGACGGGTCCAAGTCAAAAAACGATTGACATGTATGTTTAATGGAATTAGTATTGCGCAAACAGATCATTGTGGCAAGGCAAGGAGACGAAGGGTGACAAGACCAAGAAAACCGGAAACCGATGTGGCTCCTGGACAGAAGAACTTGGGCCGCTCGTCGAGTGATGCAAAGCTTGTCGAGGGCGGCGCTGCGGACGAGGCCTTCGGTAAAGTGTTGCGACTTGTGCGGACAGTTCAGACGGGGATGCAGAACATCGATAGCAGCCACGGCCTGAGCGGCTCCCAGCTTTGGGCTCTCTGGCAAATTTCGGCTCAGCCAGGCCAGAGAGTCAAGGAACTGGCCGACGCACTACACATTCATCCCTCCACGGCCAGCAATATGCTCGACAAACTCGAGGCGCGAGGATTTGTAAGGAGGGAGCGACGCGACTTGGACAATCGCGTGGTGAGGCTGTATCTGGCAAAGGCCGGCCTCAAATTGGTCAAAGAGATTCCAGGCCCTATGAAAGGTCAGTTGCGGCATGCTCTACAGCAACTATCGACACTGATCCTAGCAGGCTTGCTGAAGGGTGTAACAATCGTACTTGACTTGATGGACGAGTAGCTTCACGGAACCATTTGGACGCAGATGGTCGAAGAAACTTGCACTGGACCCAGCGCGACATGGAGAGGCATCTGATGATCGATCGAGACGCAATTGATACGCAGCAAGTCACCAGGTTGATCGAGGTAACTGCTCGCCAATGGGGATTAGGCGTGGAGGCGGCCAACCGATGTATCGAGAGGTCTGAGCCCGCTGGGCGAAGCCGGAGCACCGCGCTCGCTCGCAGCGAGCGTTCGCAAAGAGCCAAGGGAGGCGGACGTAGAGCGTCAATCGCGCAGAGTTTCTCCCGTCGAGAATTCCGTCGCTGGAATGACCACCGGGTCAGCGACACAAGGCTAGGACAGGGAAGATGAGAGCGTCTAGCTTTTCATACCGGATGAATCGTTTCTCGTCAGGTCTACCACGTCGCACTTCGATTCACATTTCGCTATGACGCAGACGCAAGGCGTTGGTGATGACCGAGACCGAACTGAAGCTCATGGCCAGCGACGCAATCAGCGGTGACAGTAACAAGCCGGTGAACGGGTATAGCAGTCCCGCCGCCAGAGGCACGCCGAGGGCGTTGTAGACAAAGGCGAAGGCCAGATTCTGGCGCATGTTGCCGACCGTCGCGACCGACAGCGCCCGCGCCCGCAGGATGCCGCGCAGGTCGCCCTTGACCAGCGTGACCTGGGCGCTGTTCATGGCCACGTCGGTGCCGGTGCCCATGGCGATGCCGACGTTCGCCTTGGCCAGGGCCGGCGCATCGTTGATGCCGTCGCCGGCCATGGCGACCTTGCGCCCTTCCTGCTGCAGGCGGTCCACCAGGTCCACCTTGTCGCGCGGCTTGACCTCGCCATGCACCTCGTCGATGCCGAGGCTGGCAGCCACGGCGCGCGCCGTGGTCAGGCCGTCGCCGGTGGCCATGACGACGCGGATGCCGGCGGCCTTGAGTCCCGCCAGGGCTTCCGCGGTCGACGCCTTGACCGGATCGGCGACCGCCAGCAGGCCCGCCAGTTTCTGGTCTACGGCCAGGTACATGACGCTGGCGCCCTCCTGGCGCAGGGCCTCGGCCCGGTCCGCCAGGCCGTTCCAGGCGACGTGCTCGTCGTCCATCAGGGCGGTGTTGCCGAGAATCACCGCGCGGCCCGCCACCTTGCCGCGCACGCCGATGCCGGAGCCGGATTCGAATTCTTCCGGCGCCTCCAGCGCAAGCTTGCGCTGCTTCGCCTCGGCGACGATGGCATGCGCCAGCGGGTGCTCGCTGCCCTGGTCGAGGCTGCCCGCGATGCGCAGCACCTCGTCCTCGCTAAAGCCCGGCGCCGCTACCGCACTGTGGAAGGTCGGCTTGCCCTCGGTGAGCGTCCCCGTCTTGTCCACGATCAGCGTGTCGATGGTGCGGAATTGCTCGATCGCGGCGGCATCGCGGAACAGCACGCCGGCCGTGGCCGCCTTGCCGGTGGCCACCATGATCGACATCGGCGTCGCCAGGCCGAGGGCGCAGGGGCAGGCGATGATCAGCACCGATACCGCGTTGATCAGGCCATAGACCCAGCTCGGTTCGGGGCCGAACAGGCCCCAGCCGAGGAAGGTGAGCGTGGCGATGCTCATCACCACGATGACGAAGTAACCGGCCACCACGTCGGCCAGCCGCTGCATCGGCGCCCGCGAGCGCTGGGCCTGGGCCACCATCTGCACGATCTGCGACAGCACGGTTTCCGCGCCGACTTGCTCGGCGCGCATGATCAGGCTGCCGCTGGCGTTGATCGTCGCCCCGATCAGCTTGTCGCCGGGCTGCTTGGACACCGGGATCGGCTCGCCGGTAAGCATGGATTCGTCGACCGCGCTTTGTCCTTCCTCCACCGCGCCATCCACCGGCACCTTTTCGCCGGGGCGCACCCGCAGCCGGTCGCCGAGATGGACATGGGTCAGCGGGATGTCTTCCTCGCTGCCATCGGCGGCGATGCGCCGCGCCGTCTTGGGCGCCAGCCCGAGCAGGGACTTGATCGCGGCGGAGGTCTGCGAGCGTGCCCGCAACTCGAGTATCTGGCCGAGCAGGGTCAGCGATACGATCACCGCCGCCGCCTCGAAATACACCCCGACCCGGCCATGCTCGGCGAAGGAGGCAGGGAACACGTCCGGCGCGACGGTCGCCACCACGCTGTAGCCAAAGGCGGCCGCCGTGCCCGAGCCGATCAGGGTCCACATGTTGGGATTGCGCGTCAGTACCGATTGGATGCCGCGCACGAAGAACGGCCAGCCGGCCCAGAGGATCACCGGCGCCGAGAGCACCACCTCGACCCAGCTCTGGCTTTGCGGCGCCAGGATTTCCAGGCGGTGGCCGGCCATGGCGAGGATCGTCACCACCACCGTGAGCGGTAGCGTCCACCAGAAGCGGCGGCGGAAGTCGACCAGCTCGGGATTCTCCGCGTCGTCCAGCGTCGGCAGTTCGGGTTCCAGGGTCATGCCGCACTTGGGGCAGTTGCCCGGCGTCGGCTGGCGGATCTCAGGATGCATCGGGCAGGTGTAGATCGTCCCTGCGGGCGCGATGGTGGCCGCCGGTTCGGCGGCTTGCAGATAGCGTTGCGGCTCGGCTGCGAAGTTGGCGCGACACTTCGCGCTGCAAAAGCGATAGGTTTGTCCTGCGTGCTCGACGACGTGGTCGGAATCGGGCTTGACCGTCATGCCGCACACGGGGTCCTTGTCTGCCACGGAAGCAATTGCCGGATGGCCATGGCTGTGTTCCGCGACCGAGTGATTGGCGTGCTCCATGACGATTTTCCCTGGGCGGTGTCGGCGTTGAAGCGCGGGACGAACGCCGGCGTCCGCGACAGGTAGTCCTGGTAGTCGTTGCCGAAAACCTTGAGCGCCTCCGCTTCCTCGCGCCGGGCGAGGCGTGTATAGACGATTAACAGAATCGGAAACATGACGACGGTGATGATGGTCGGCCACTGCAGCAGGAAACCGAACATGATCAGGACGAAGGCCACATATTGCGGATGGTGGATGCGCGCATAGGGCCCGCTGGCCGCCACGCGATGCGCGCGCTGGGCCTGGTAGAGCACGTTCCAGGCGGACGCCAACAGCCAGAAGCCGCCGAAGATGAAGACCATGCTCAACATGTGGAAGGGGCCGAAGTGCGGGTTGGCGCGCCAGCCGAACATGACTTCGAGCAAATGGCCGGCGTCAAGGGCGAGAAAGTCGACGCCAGGGAAGCGCTGCGCCAGCCAGCCCGACAGCAGGTAGATCGTCAGCGGAAAGCCGTACATCTCGGTGAACAAGGCGATGATGAAGGCCGCATACATGCCGAAACTGCGCCAGTCGCGCGAACTCTTCGGCTTGTAGAAGCTGAAGGCGAAGATGATGAACACTGCCGAGTTGAGCAGCACCAAGGTCCACAGGCCGTAAGCCGATTCGTTGCCGCTCATTTCTCTTCTCCTTTGTCCGGCGGCTTGTCATTACCGTGACCGTGACCGCCGTGGCCGCCGTGCATGAACAAATGCATCAGCGGGCAGGCGAGTAGCAACAGAAAGGGCAGCGCCCCCAGCAAATGGGCGCGATGCTCGGACAGCAGATAGAAGCCGGCGATCACGGCAAAGACGATCCAGCCGATCTTCGCCCTTCCTGCCATCGGCGAATGTTCATCACGATCATGGTTCATGGTGGTCGCCTGCGCCCGGTGGTGGGGACGAGCAGCATCCCTGGCTGCGAGCCTTGGCATGCGCATCCTGATTGGCGCGCATCCAGGTGCGAAAAGCCGCGTACTGTTTTTTGAGTCAGGCTAGGCATCGCGCTTGTCCCTCCAGCAGGCTACAAGGCCTGCATCACGCGCATGAGCTTCCCCCGCACCGCTTCGGCGAGGGCCGCCACACCCGGGTTGTCTACCAGGGTCAGCACCGCCGCCGGATCCATCAATTCGACATGGACCTTTCCTGACGCATCCTGTCTGACGACAACGTTTCAGGGAAGCAGCAATCCGATGGACGGCTCCGCCGTCAGTGCCTGGTGAGCCAATGACGGATTGCAGGCGCCAAGGATTCGATACGGCGGCATGTCGGTGTCCAGCTTCTTTTTAAGCGTCGCCGCGACATCAATTTCCGTCAGAACCCCGAAGCCCTCTTTCTGCAACTCGGTCGTTACTTTTTCAAGAGCCGCGTCGAAGGGAGTATCGATCTGCTTGCCAAATCCGTATTTCGTTTTCATTTGCGCGCTCCATGATTTTCTTGTGTATGCAGGAGGTTCGAAGGACGCAAGCGATATTGATCCGGGTCGATCTCGCCACGGGCGTACCGCTCGTCGAGGATGTCCAACGGCGTCGGGATGGCGGCGCGCTCACCCTTCGGTTGTACCTCAGTGCTTGCTGTGATCCATCGGTGCAGGCGGCGGGGCGGAGACGAGTGGTGTAAACCGCGCCTGCTCGGCAGGCTTGCCTGGCAGGGTGATGGCAACCACCACCTTCATATCCGGCGTCGACGCGTACTTGCCGATTCCCTTGAGGCGATTGTCACCATCGGGAACGAGCTTGACGGCGGCCTTCTGTTTGCCGGCGAGGATGGTCGCCGTACCGCCAGCGCCGACTGTCGGAATCTTGACGTTGGCGTGGTCGGTGACGTACACGATCACCGGGTTGTCCTTGGCCTCCTTGCTGTCCTTCGCTACCACCGGTTCGAAGTGGTAGATGCCGGCCATGCGCTACTGGCCGCCGTTGGGCGTCTTCTGTGTATCGAGGTATTCGTCGCTGTGCGCGAGCGCGGTCGAGCTCGCCAGGATCAAGGCGCTGGCGGCGGCGAAAGACATCAGGATTTGTTTCATGGGAAATCTCCTTGGTTATAGGAACGCACTGGGGACGCTTAGGGATCGGCGAAAGCGAAATCTGGAATGTTTCGGATTGAGTTCTGGGTGTGGCAAAACCGACACACTATTGGTCGGATCAGATAGCAGCACGATTATTGAAAGCCGTCACTGCGCGATTGATTTCAGTTTCAAGACGCTTGATTCGATCAATGATCAGGGCGAAATCGGGTGGCATACCTGAGAACATTCGCTGCTCGATCATGCCGCGATAGTCACCGGCCAGCACATCAAGCAAGTCTTTGCCGGGCACCAGGCGCAAAGCGCCTGATAGGCAGCCGTCGTATCCAACCTTCGAGTACGCATAGAACGCCTCCTTGTGCTTCACCACGTTTTCAAGCAGCGTGATGTTTACAAGTGCCTCAGCGCCGATCTCATGCTCCGCAAGCTTCGAGAGGTCGTACCAGTGCCTGAAAATGCGATCACCAAATTTTGGCTCTGTGCGATTGCACTCGATGTGAATCAGGGTCGCCTTTTCCCAAAACGTTCGGGTTGGATTGAGTACGGCAACCTCAGCGGTGGGCCACTCGAAGTCCGGAAGAATCCTGGCGATTTCGGCGGTCAGAACACGAGTCTGATTGGTTCCGTAGGGTTGCGGCCACCAAGCTCGATGAGAACCTCATCTTTCAGATAGCCGCCCTTGGCCGCAACCGATGGATAGTGCAGCCTGATCTTCTCTCCGCTGGCATCTACCTCAATCTGGCAGGCGCCTTTGCCCATCAGAGTGTCAGCGGCAACTTCGATGTGGGGTACCAAAACATCATGCGATAGTTTGGTCAGCAGGCCACGCAGGTTGTCGGAAGCCTTTTTCCTTGCGCCCTTCGACATTGATGCGAGATTGGCGTCATAAAGCTCCGGCATGAGTTGCCGATAGTCGACCGACACATCGACATCCTCGGAAAAGCGATCGATGGCCCCAAACACCTTGGAGAGAGCGGTGCCGCCCTTGAAGGCCATCTGGGGAACATTGGGTATGGCGAACAAGCGTTGCAGGGTCCACACCAGCCAGATGTCCTTTTCCAGCACGTCCTCCGCCATGCCGGACTGGACGGCGGCTCGCTGGATTACCTCGCGGCGCTCTTCGCTGTCGAGCTTGAAGAAGAATTCAGACATGCTGCGGCAATTGGCTCCTGCTCAATGCGGCAGAGAGCCAACCCGGAATCAATCCGTGTGCCGAGGTCAATATCTTGAATTCCTCGGGCCGTAACTGTTTCCGGATCAGATCTATTTCACGCTCCCCAACGCCGGCTTTGCCACGGTTCAGCAAGGCGAGCATGGCCTGCCCTGCCTTGGTTCCGGCAAGGGTCAGCTTCCGGGCGCTGGCATGCCGAAGTTCAACCTCCAGCTTTCCGATCCGCACCTTCCGGCTTGGGCCCGAGGTGAGGTACACCGGCTTCATCATGGTTTGCGTACTCAGGCCAAACCGGCGTTCGGCTTCGGCGCCATGGATTTCGACGGTTTCACCATGTGCTTCCGTAACAGCCTTGATGATCGCCTCAGTCGGCGGCATCGCCTGGCCAAAGAGACGAGAAGATTTTGGTCGCACGTAGACCCCACGCGATACGCGCATGATCACACCCTCCCTTGTCAGGCGTGAAATAGCCTGATCGATGGACGAGCGATTGCCGAGCGCAAGAAAGCACGAAACCAGAAACGGCTTGCCGGCTGGCATAGATTCGATGGCTTGACGGATTTCGGTGGCGGTCTTCATGGCAGAGAAATACTACCAGAGTTTCTGACATTTAGGCGGGAGATTAAGCTCCCGGAGGTGGAACACTTCCGACCACCGGAAAGCCCGGAGCCTGATTTTTCAAGACGCCGATAACCTCGCTGACCTGCGCTCAACTCGACCGGCGCATTCTCTTTGCCATATCCTCGGCGCGAGGATGGTAGTAACGGGCAAGCATTTTTGTAGACCTATGCCCCGTTATCTTCATCAGTTCATGAATCTGAAACTGCTCTGCAAGGCGACTGGTTGCCTCGTGTCGCAGATCGTGAAACGTCAAATTGATAAGCATCGGATCAGCGACCAGGAATTTCTCAATTACTGCGGCCGACTTGCCCGCCGCCTTCAGTTCCTTCGTCCGTTCCTTTGCGTACAACCGTCGCGCCCGCGTGACGCAATGACCCCAAGCTTGTTTCAACGCGCTTGCGGTGCATGTAAAGACGGGGCCAGTCCGCGGCAGGCTGACCACCTTTTTCCTTCGGCGGCTATCGGCTGGTTTCTGTCCCAGCAGCCCTTCCAGAACCTGCACAGCAGCCGGTGATAGCGGTACCGACCTGATCTTTGGGCCAGTCGTTGTCTCACGCCCTTCGATACCGCGCAGGTTCGCTGTCCACTTCTTGAGATCAATGTCCCGCCAGCTCAGTGAAAGGAGTTCTGA
Source organism: Sulfuritalea sp. (assembly GCA_016712985.1). GTDB lineage: Bacteria > Pseudomonadota > Gammaproteobacteria > Burkholderiales > Rhodocyclaceae > Sulfuritalea. Next base: position 44,266 of record JADJQA010000040.1, read on the forward strand.
TTGTCGCCCGGCTGTCTCGACGGCCAGCACGAAAAGCGGTCGAAGATATTTGACGCGCGCCTGGTCGATCGCTTTGTTCAGCCAAACCTCTTCGCCATCCATGAAACGGCGGTCACGCTCATTGTCCACTTTTGGTTTGCGAACCAAAGCGGTAGGAATGCCGGCGGGCATGGCGATACCCCAATCAATAACGGCGGCCTTGTACACTCTGGAAAGCATATTGAGTTCATGCACGACTGACTGTGCTGATAACTCTTTCAGTCGGGTATCACGGAACTCGGCAATCATGGCCGGCGTGACTGCCGCCAGGCTATATCGACCAAAATGATCGTCGAGACTCGCCAGCCTGTAATCGTCCGGCCCCTTGCCTCGTTTTGACGGGAGGATCTCCCGTCGGTATCGCTTGATCGCATCTGAAATAGTCATGCGCTCTGCTTCTACCCTGGAGACAAAAACACCACGCGCCATTTCGGACTCGATGATGCTTGCCCAGTCTTCGGCATCGCGTTTGCTGGGAAACGTCTTTGACTGGACGGGATGACCCTTCCGACGTATCTTTGCCTGCCACCATCCGGATTCACGCTGCTCAAAAGTCGCCATGCTTACCCCTCAAGTGTCCCCGTTTTGTCCCCGTAATCAACAATATCGATTGTAGGAATGCCGGAATCCCTTGTCAATGCTAGGTTACAGCCATTTGTATCTTTTGGCCTCCGAAGCCAGGGGTTGTGGGTTCGATCCCCGCCGAGCGCGCCATCTGACAAGGATTCGCAAGAAATTGCCGGCCAGGCCGGACGCCCTGCTCCATGACGCTGCCTGGTGCTCTGCGTCGCCAGCCGAACTTCCGAACAAGAACGGGCGCCTGCATCAGGCGCCCGTTCTTGTGAACATCCACCACGCAGTGGTGGATTTACAGACTGAATACCGACCTAGAGCAAGGTGCAGGCGCCGTACAACACGTAGGCGCCGGCGCGGCTTGCCAGGGTTGCGGTCATTTCACCGCTTTGCTGATCGACCACGATGGTCCAGCCGAATCCGGCCTCCCTGCCTTGCAGGAGCAACTGCTTGTCGGACTTGTCCTGCAGAAGGATGTCGGTGGTGGTGTGGGGTCCGATCACGGTTTTCTTCGCCAGGTCGAGACGCATGAATGTCGGTGCGCCAAATTCCTCGGGCAAACCGGTGTAGCAGTCGTCACCGCGCGAGCAGTCCAACGCCGACTGGGTGGCGCAGAGCAGCGGTTTCGAACCATCAAAATCGCCCGCTACTGCAGGCGCCGCAAGCAAACCGAGACCCAACAAGACCAGATTTCGAATGTTTTTCATGGAGTGCCTTTACTTGATCGTGTAGCCACGACCTTCCAGGCAGGCCGCTTCTGCGCGGTGGAAGGTGTCGATGGCCCCCTGTTTCTGGGCCTGGGCTTGCTGCTGAGCCTGGGCATTCTGGGATTTCTGGTTGTTGCGCGCTCTGACACCGCCGGCGACGACGCCTATTGCCGCCCCCTTGCCGGCACCACTGCCACCATCGATGATGCCGCCGACCACGGCGCCGCGCACAGCGCCTTGCGCGCGCTCGCCACCTCCCACCGCCGGACCTGTCTTTGGCGCCGGTGCCGGTGCCGCGGCAACCGCGGCCGGGTCAATGCCGGTACTGTTCTTGGCCCAGACGTAGCACTCGCCTTCATCCTTCTGCTGCTGTTGCGCGCTCTGTCCCTTGGAGGGGTAGACGATCGGTTTGGCCTGCGCCTGGCCGACCACGAAACCCATGACGGCGAGGGTGACAGTCAGTGCACAACCCATTTTGAATCTGCTCATGCTAATTCTCCATCGCTTGCGATTTGAGTCCAAGGCGCGATTGCCCGGAGGCAATCGGGACGTGCGGTCCGGTCTGTCCGGCCCCTACTTCTTCGCGCCCTGCTTCGGCGCCGGCTCCAGGGACACCGCAATGGCTTCCGTGTAAGTCGTTTCGATCTGGTCGCCCTTCTTGACCACCTTGAAGTGGTCCGGATTCTTCACGTCAAGTTCGAAGACATTTCCCTTCGGACCCTTGACGGTAATGGTCTTGTTCGCCGGACTGACATCGATCACGTCGGCGACGATCGTCACCTGGCGACCGACCGCGCCGGCCGGCTTGTCGCCCGGCTTGGAGCGCACCGCATCGACGGAGTCACGCCGCTCGGCAACTCCGCCGCCCTTTTTTACCTCCAGGGTAAGCGCCCGGACATATTCCACGACCACTTCGTCATTGACCTTGATCTGGTCGAACCTCTTGACGGCATCGCCGGCAACCACATCAAAGCTGCGCCCCTCCGGCCCCTTCAACGTCACGGTACGGGTGGCCTTGTCTATCGCGGTCACCACGGCCGACGCCTTGACTCCCTCCGCCATGGACACCTTCCCAGGCGTGTTCGAGGTTATTTGCGCCCCCACGGGCGCTTGCTGGGCAAATCCCGGCTGTGCGGAAAAAACCAGGGCCAGCAGTGCTGTCTTCAGCAAATTACGCATGGTACATCCCTCTGTGTGTTGATATGCCGATAGCGTGGGCGCCATCAATATTTGAGCTTGGTGATTTTCGAACCCTGCAAGCCGATGCCCGCCATCAGCCCCTTCTGGTCGAAGATCATCGCATAGATGTCGGCCTTGCCCGTCAGCGTGTTCAGGTCTTTCGCCGCGCCGGCATCAACGATCACAATGTTCGGTCCGACACCAATCTCGAAGCCGCTGCTCTTGCGGAAGTCGTTCAATACCTTGTCGCTCATGAAGAACAGCACATAGCCGAACGACTGTCCGCCGGCTTGGAGTCCAATCGAAACTGCCGCCGTGTTGTAGTGGCCGGAAAGCTTGTTGTTGACCAGCAGCACGCCATCGCCGCCTTGCCCGCCAATAATGAAGCCGGCCTTGACGACATTGGGGAAAACCAGGATGCCGCGAGCCTTCGCGCCCAGCGCCTTGGCCCCCGGCGAGCCGTCGTAGAGCGACTGCAGGGCTGCCCGGGAATCCTGCAACAGCATCGAGTCGCTGGCCGCGGCGGCCAGGCGCGGGGCAATGAGGCTGAGCAATGCGGCCATCAGCAGGAAGAAGGTCTTGGTCACTGAAAAATATCTGTTCATGCTGGACTCCTTTAGATTGAAATTGATGCTGCTGAAATTGACGATGCTTGGGTACTGCATGTGAGATTGCCGTTCCGTGCGCTATCTCACCCTTGCTACTTCTTTTGCCTGGCCGCCTCGATGAATGCGCGCATATCCTTGGCCCAGGCGTCGATCACCGGTTTGACATCGACAAGCTTCAGTTTCTCTGTGGCGCTCTTGAGTTCGACGCCAACACCCTCCCGCATGCCGATCGCCACGACCTTGCCGGTGTCGGCATCCTGCACCTCATACTCGGCAGCGATAGAAGCCTGCTTGGAAGTCTTGCCACCCGTCGCGAGGAATGCGATCGGCAGGAGTTGATAAGGCTTCAAGCCCATGTCTTTCACCGCCACGGCCGTAATCGCGGTCCTGAGGCGCAGCGTTTTCGGGCCGGGCTCCGTGGCAAACTTGAACAGACCGGTCAGCTCGCGCCGCGCCGCCTCGTCGAAATACGCATTGATATCCTTCAGGGTCTGCTCGGACAACTGCTCGGTGCTGCGCGGTTGAGGGAAGAAGATGTTCGGCTCGATCAATATGAACTCGTAAACGCCCGCCTTCATTTCCGGGGTGATCCAGCGCTTGACCTTCTGCCCGGAAGCGGATTCGGTCTCTTTGAGCCTAGAATATCCATCCCCGAGGAAGCCTGACTGCGGCGACCTGGCCGCGTTCTCCTGAGCAACAACGGGCCCGGCAAGCAGGAAAGCTCCGGTTATTACTGCCAGTACCCAGTGATCAATACCCATGGCGCTCGTCCTTTCCGATTAATTCGACTATCTGAATTGATTACCCGAGCATTATACCACCAGCCGCCAGCGGCTCCGTGCCGCAAGCGTCCGCCAAAACCTCGTGACATGCGCGGCGCTTGGCAGCCATGACAGTATTCGCAGGGGGGCGACTCCTGGCGGCAGGCTGCCATATCGCCATGGGATGGGTGTGGATGGTCTTGCTGGCGCTGGCCCCGGCCCTCGCCCTGGCGCAGGATCCGGAACCCAGGGCCTATTCCAATGCTCCGGTCGGGCTCAACTTCCTCATCACCGGCTATTTCGATTCAAAGGGAGGATTGTCGACGGATCCCTCGCTGCCGGTAACGGATGCACACTTGCAGATTCATACAGCGGCCATCGCCTATGCGCGTTCGCTCGACCTCTGGGGCAAGTCCGGCAAGGTCGATGTCATCCTGCCCTATTCGCGGTTGTCTGGCACCGCGATGGCGGCGGGCCAGCAGGTTGAGCGCAATATAAACGGCTTCGGCGATCCGCGCTTGCGCCTGTCGATCAACCTCTACGGCGCGCCCGCGCTGTCGCTGCGGGAATACGCGTCCTACCAGCAGGACCTGGTCATCGGGGCCAGCGTGCAGATCGCCGCTCCGGGCAGCCAGTATGACCCGGCTCGGGCAGTGAACCTTGCAAGCAACCGCTGGCTGCTCAAGCCGGACTTCGGTTTGTCCAAAACGCTTGGCGCAGTCACGCTGGATTTCACGGTCGGTGCGTCGCTCTTCAGCGACAACGACAACTACTTCGGCGGCAAGACGCTGACGCAGGAGCCGGTCTACTTCACGCAAGGCAGTATCAGTTACAACTTCAATGGCGGCGCCTGGGCGGCGCTGGGCGCCAGCTATTACGAGGGCGGGCGGACGACGGTGAGCGGTGTCCGCAACGATGACAAGCTGGGGAATTCACGCACCGTGGTGATCCTGGCTTTACCGGTGGACCGGCAGCACTCGATAAAAGTCAGCGCCAGTAAAGGCCTGCACACTCGTATCGGGACCGACTTCAAGACATTCGGCGTTGCCTGGCAGTATCGCTGGGGCGCCGGGTTCTAGTACTCAGTCAAGGTGAAGCGAACGCCGTCCACCTGCCCCGTCATTCCGGGCTTGACGCGGAATCCGGTGATGCGCCACTGGATTCCGGCTTTCGCCGGAATGACGAATCTATGCATCGTCTTCAACCTGACGACCTACCAGGATGGTGTTGCCTTGTGTTTGCTGCACTGCGCGACCTTCCCGGTCGCCACGCGCACCTGTTGATGGTAAAGTCCGCCGCCAACTGGCCTTATTGGAACCGGCACATGGGACAACACGAAAGAGTCGCAGGCTCTGCGCCGCACGGCAGCCCGCTGCGCGAGCCTGGGCTCCTGTTTAACCGGGTCCGCAAACCAGGCGGTTTCGCGCCTCGGGTGTCCGCGCCGAACCGCTGCGCAAGGACGTCCTAGCCATGAGGCGGGCATTGGCGATTTCGGGCTTGCTGTTGCTCGCCGTATTGATGATCCTGACCGCCGGATGGGGCGCGCTGGCCCTCTACTATTCGGGCTCGCAGAATCCTGTCCCGCAGACCACCCTGGTCGGAGCATTTGTCGTAGCGGCGCTGCTGGCCGTGGTGGCATTGGGCTTTCGCCGCTGGCGCTGGCGCGCAGTGGTCGCCTACGTTGCGTTGTTTGCCGCCGTGGTGACCTGGTGGCGCGGCATCGAACCATCCAACGATCGCGACTGGCAGCCGGACGTGGCGAGGCTGGCCCACGCCACGATCGAGGGCGACATGGTCACCGTGCGCAACATCCGCAACTTCACCTACCGCAGCGAAACCGACTACACACCGGCGTATCACGACAAGACCTTCGACCTCTCCAAGCTGGAGGGCGTCGATCTCGTGGCTGTATACTGGATGGGACCGGCCATCGCGCACACCTTCGTCAGCTTCGCCTTTGCCGGCGGCGAGCATCTGGCGATTTCCATCGAGACGCGCAAGGAAAAGGGCGAGGGTTACTCCACCCTCAAGGGCTTCTTCCGCCAGTACGAGCTCTACTACGTGGTGGCCGATGAGCGCGATGTCATTGGCTTGCGCACCAACTACCGCCGCGATCCACCCGAGGATGTCTATGTCTACCGCCAGCAGGGCCGCCTGGAGAATGGCCGGCGCGTGTTCATCGAATACATGAAGCAGATCAACGCGCTCGCGACCCGCCCCGATTTCTACAACACCCTGATCAACAACTGCACCACCGATATCTGGTACAACTCCCTGGTCAACGCGGAACATCTGCCCTTCAGTTGGAAGATCCTGGCGAGCGGCTATGTCCCTCAGTACCTTTATGAATCAGGACGGCTTGACACCAGCGTGCCCTTCCCAGAACTCCAGCGTCGCGCCCACGTCAATGCCCGGGCGCAGGCGGCCGGCATCGGCCCCGACTTTTCGCGTCGCATCCGCGAGCCGGCGGCAGACCCGAAACAAGCATCAGTCCCGTCCGCCAAGGACAATCACCAATAAGGATTTGCAATGAACCATCACCTTCGTGCAGGGGCCTGCAAGGCCATTTCATGGCTGAGTCTGCCATTGCTGCTGGCCGCATTAGCCTTGCCCGTCCGCGCCGCCGAACCGGTCACGCCGGCGCCGACCGCCAAGCGCCCGAAAATCTGCCTGGTGCTGTCCGGAGGCGGCGCGCGCGGCGCGGCCCACGTCGGGGTGCTCAAGGTCCTCGAAGAGTATCGCGTGCCGATCCACTGCATTGCCGGCACCAGCATGGGCTCGCTGGTGGGGGCCGCCTACGCTTCTGGTATAACGGTGGCGGAAATGGACCAGATCATGGCGAGCATCACCAAGGAACTGCTGTTCCAGGAAATGCCCCCGCGCGCGGAGCTGTCAATGCGACGCAAGGTGCACGACTACAAGCCATTTTTCGGCCCCGAAATCGGCATCAGGACGGCAATATATCGCTGGGCAAGGGCATTGTCACCGGCGTCCAGCTCGAGACCGTACTGCGCCAGCTCTCCAAGATCAAGGGCTACCAGAACTTCGACAAGCTGCCGATCCCTTTCCGCGCCGTGGCGACCGACCTGGTTAATGGCAAGGCTGTGGTCTTCAAGGATGGCGAACTCGCCAACGTCATGCGCGCCAGCATGTCGGTGCCGGGCGCGGTGGCGCCGGCGGAATTCGACGGCATGATGCTGGTGGACGGCATGCTGACCAGCAACCTGCCGGTCGACGCGGCCCGCGCCATGGGCGCCGACATCGTCATCGCGGTGAACGTCGGCACGCCGCTGCTGAAACGCGAAGAGCTGACCGGCATCGGCGGCGTGGTCGGGCAGATGCTGAGCATCCTCACCGAGCAGAATGTCCAGGCCTCGCTGGCTTCGCTGAAGCCCGACGACATCCTGATCACCCCGGAACTCGAGGGAATCACGACCGGAGACTTCGATGATCTGGCCAAGATCGCCCCCCGCGGCGAACCCGCGGCGCGCAAGGTGGCGGAACGCCTGGCGCGGCTGTCGATCCCCGTGGCGGAGTACGCGGCATTGCGCGAGCGGCAGATGATCGCCGTGGCCCCCGATGTGCGACCGGTCGACGAAATCCGTTTCGACAATCTTGCCCTGGTCAACCCGGAAGTCCCGCGGATCCAGATGCGGACCAAGCCCGGCGAGCCGATCGACCAGAAGAAGCTCGACATGGACATGCGGCGCATTTACGGCACGGGGGACTTCGAACACGTCAACTACCGTTATTTCGACGAACCCGGCAAGCGCATCCTGGTGGTGGATGCGGTCGAAAAATCCTGGGGACAGGACAGCCTTCGATTCGGCCTCGGATTGTCCAGCGATTTCGGCGGCGACGCGCTTTACAACCTGCTTGTCTCCTATCGCAAGCGCTGGATAAACTCGCTGGGCGCGGAGTGGAGGACCGACCTGCAAATGGGCAGCACGACCAGCCTGGTCAGCGAGTTCTACCAGCCGCTCACATCCGCCGGCGCCTTTTTTGTTGCGCCGAGGGTGCTCCTTGAACGAAGCTCCGCGCCGGTCTATCAGGGCGACACACGCTTGGCAACCGTCGACAGGAAGAAGGCCCAGGTGAACCTGGATCTGGGTGCCAATCTATACGAATACGGAACAATCCGGCTGGGTGTCCTGGCCGGCAAGGTTAAGAGGAGTGGATACCGGAACGCTGCCCTTCCCGGTGGACTCCGACACCATTACGCTGGGCGCCTATAACGCTCGCGTGGTACTCGACCAGCTCGACAGCGCGCATTTCCCGCGCGAGGGCTGGAAGGCCGACTTGAGTTATCTGAAGTCGGATACCGGGTTGGGTGCGGACGATTCCTACAAGAAATGGGAAGTCAGCGGCAACTTCGTGCGCTCGTTTGGCGAGCATACGATCAACCTGTTCGCTGCCGCCGGCGACCTTTCAGGTTCGAAACAGACGCCGGCCTACGACCAGTTTTCCATGGGTGGATTCCTGCGCTTGTCCGGCCTGTCGACCGGTCAATTGATCGAGAAAACCTCAAATATGGCCGCGCCATGTATTACCACCGACTGATGCGCAGTTCCATTTTCGAGGGCGCCTACGGCGGGATTTCACTGGAAACCGGCAAAATGGGCCATCCGTTGGTTCAGGGCAACCGGGATGACTGGATCCGCGCCGCGAGCGTCTTCGTCGCCGCGGACACGCCGCTCGGACCGGCGTATCTGGGCTACGGACAGGCGCAGGACGGGCCCGACAGCCTCTACTTCTTTCTGGGCCGGCCTTTCTGATGTCCGCGGGGCCATCTCTGTCGCGCGGAGACGACCCCGTTGCCCAGCTCAGCCCGGCCTCCTTGCGGCCGGGCTGAGCTGGTCTGCCGCCGCCGGCGGCTCGTACCAGCGCTGCAATGGAACGACCTTGGTATCGGCAGGATCCGCCATGTAGTGCGGCGACATGATCTGCACGCCGTACTCGTTGAAGACATCCTGGATATTCTTGTGCAGCGCGGACATGGTTTCGGCGCGCGGCTTCGCCTTCATGGCCGTGGCGTGGGCGACCAGCAGGTACTCCGGGTAATAGTCCGACAGCGCGGTCTGGAACACCCGCGGCGTCGGCTCCTGCAAGATGTCGGGCGTCCGCCGCGCCGCTTCGATCAGCATCGCTTCGACCTGGCGCCAGGGCGTGTCATAGCCAATCGTGACCTTGGTGTCGACGATGAAGCCACTCCCCCGCACCACACGCGAGTAGTTCTGGGTGACCGTGCCGGTGATCAGTGAATTTGGCAAGCTCAGTTCCTGGCCCGTCCCGGTCCGGATGCGCGTCGTGGAACATGCCCAGTTCGGTGACCGTGCCTTCGTAATCCCCGACGCGGACGTACTCCCCCATCCGCACCGTCCGCGTGTAGGTCACAATCAATCCGGCCGCGGCCTGGCCGACGAGACTCGATGCACCGAGCGACACCATCAGGCCGAGCAGCACCGACAAGCCCTTGAAAGCCTCGGTGCCGGAGCCCGGCAGATACGGGTAGGCCATCGCCAAGGCGAAAAGCCCGATGACCAGGCTGACCAGACGGCGGGTGGTCGGCATGGCTTCGACATCGAGCCAGCGCGGCGGTGATTCGCCGACGGCCGCCCGCTGCAGGAAGCCATCGAGCAGGCTGATGACCCAGCGCGCGAGGAAATAAATGGCGATGGCGACGCCGAGACCGGGAATCGACCCGATGATCTCCTGCATCAAGTCGGTCACGACGCCGACCAGATAGCCATCCAGGAGCTCGCTCCAGGGGCGAGTATAGGGAAAACGCGAAAGCATGAAGCTCAGCCATTCATAGCTGAGGATCGCCACCAGCAGCCAGCGCAGCAGCGCGATCAAGCGCGAAACCAGCGGGATGACACGATGCCGATCGAGCAGGAAGGTGCCTGCCAGTTTGAGTGTCTCCGCCTTGTTCGCGGCGAGTCCGACGAAGGCATTTGCCAAACGGCGCTGGAGCCATGCCAGGCCCCACAGCAGCGCCAGCCAGACCAGGGTGGCGACACTGCCGGCGACCAATGCCCGGAGGATGTTTTCGACGCTGCGCGCCTCCGCCGTCTCGGCGATGACTTGCTTGAGGCGTTCGGCCGCCGCCGCGGCGACGTCGTCGATCGACTCCTGGCCCAGCGGATCGATATCCCCATGGGTGACGAAGAAAACAAGTTTTCGCCCCATGGTGATTTTCCTGCCTTCCTCGATGATGGTGACGGCCACCTTCGTATCGCTGTCGCTGGCGAGTAGCTGGAGGATAGTGGCGCGCGCGCGATCGGCCCGTTCGGCGGGCGCGACGCCAAGAAAATCCCCGCGAAACGTGGTCACGTGGCGGTTGCGCACCACCAGGTCCGCCGACACGGCGCCAACCCGCGAACTCGCGGTCGCCGCCGGCTTGTTCTTTGGCGCGGCGCCTTCGACGCTGCTGGACAACAGGCTGCCGAGCAGGAGCAGCAGGCAACCCAGGGTGCGCAGGAAGTTGATCATCATCATGGTCAGGGGTCTCGCGGCGGGCAGGCTCGGTCGGGCCAGGGACAGGAATTTCAAGGGCACAACTCCGGGAAGCAAGGACAGGAAATCCAATGGGCTGCGGCAGTATCGTTGACGCTGTGTGCCGTCGTCAATCGCCGACCTGATTGGCCATGAAGTTCAGTCGTCCCCGAAAGGGTCAAATTTTGACTCCATTTCATCCGTCATTCCGGCGAAAGCCGGAATCCAGTAGGTTTTCAGCCGCGCTTTCTGGATTCCGGCTTTCGCCGGAATGACGAGCTGAACATTGTGGCTGATAGGATCGCCGATATCGCGCCAGCATGCGTCACGAGTCCTCGAAGACTGCGCAGCCCTTCTTGCTTCTTCCACCAAGCGCCGTGGAATATGGTGGGAGTTGTAGTAGTCATCCCTGAGGGCTGCGGCAAAAAGTGAGCGCATTCGCGCCGGATCGCCGTGCCGCCGGCGCCGATTTTTCGGGCAGCGGCAGCAGGATGATTCAAGGTGCCGCGAGATCAATGCAAGAGCATGACCGGAAGCAACGCGGTCGAGGATACTTCGCCCGCCCCGACTGCAATTTCCGGCCTCGACGCGACTGATTGCACTGGGCGAGTCAATCCGCCACCTTCCCGTCGCGCAGCAGACGGACAGGACAGCACAAATCACCCACCGAAGGACAGCATGGAAAATCCACCTGCATCGTCCTTTCGGTGGGACTGATCCAGCCGCTGGGGTTCGCCGCCATCCGCAAAGTGCGCACCATGGAATTCCGCTGGGCGCTGATCGCCTGCCGCGGCGTGCTCGTGCTTGACCTGAGCCGCGTGCAGGACGTCGAGTACTCGGCGCTGCAGATGCTGGTGGAAGGCGAGCGGCGTTCCTCCGGGCAGGGAGTCAGCCTCTGGTTGACGGGATTGAATCCCGGCGTGCTGGAAATCGTGCGCCATGCGGGGCTGGCGGAACGCCTCGGCCGTGAGCGCATGCCTCACAACGCGCATGTGGCGATCGAGCAGTTCCTGGCCATGCCGGCTGCTCCGGGCGGCACGGCTGCACTCGCCGCGACCTGACAGACGTTCATGGATTCGCCGATTGCGGCGGCTGTCCCTTGCCGGTTTGCGCGACGGATTGGGTCGGGCCCGAAAAGTCGGCGCCGGCGACACGGCGAATCAGGCTGCTATCGAAAACAATTCGAAGCAGGGTGGGTATCCCCTTGACGCCACGGGCAGTTCGATTCGCCGATACAAGCACAAGACACCGTTCGGCCTGGGCTTGTCGAAGGCCAGCTCCGGCGCGCAACCAGCGGTTCGACAGGGTTCTCCGGAGCGAAGTCGAAGGGCTCACCGCGAACGGTAATCGGTTTGCTGGAGCGCATGGACAGCGGCGTCAAGGGGATACCCGGTTCATTTCTTTCCGGATCACTGTCGTTGCCGCCCGACTTTCAAGGTTTTCCACCGCGCCGGCGACATTCCCGACCAACGCCGGAAAGCCCGGGTGAAGGAGCTGGCCTTCCTTGTAGCCGAGTGCTGCGGCGACTTCGGCAAGCGTCAGGTTCGTCTCCCTGATCAAGCTGCGGCTGGCCGAGTATCGCGCGCCATCAAACAACTCCTGATAAGACACCCCGCAACTCGCCAGCTTGCGGACCAGGGTGCGATCGCTTACCCCCAGCACAGCCGCAAGCTGTTTCTGGCTGCATTCACCCTGAAGCAGCATCCGGTAGGCGAGGCGCCCCACATGACTGCTCCAATCGCTATCGTCAATCGGGGCTTGCGCGAGGCCGGCGCACGGTCCGCCCTCGGCGTCCGGGTTCTTCAGTCGAACATCCAGCGTGGCGGCAGAAAAAATCAGCTCGGAGCGGGTTGCATTGAAGCGACAGGGTGCCCCGAAGAAGTTCGCATAGAGCTCGGGATCGCGGGGTTCGCGGCGCATCAACTTGACGCCGGTCGGACACCAGTCCGCGCCAAGCATGCCGCGCATGATGTTCCGCGCCACAGCCATCGCGCCATCCTGGAGCTGCGGCATGCCGGGCATGTTTCCGTCGATCGCCGCGAACCCCAGGATGGCTTGGTCACCGCTGCGCCCGGTCAGGATCACCGTCGCCGTAGTGTGCCGCAACCAGACTGCTGAAAACACTTCGAGTGCCTCGCCGACGCTGGCACGCTTGAGCATCAGTTCGCCCACTGCTCCAAGCTGGGAAATCCCCGAACGATCGCCAAGGAGCAGACCGAAATGTTCACACCGCGTTGCTTGCGCCCCCCGCGCCAGGAGTTCGCCCTGAAAGGCGATCGGCAGAGCGTAATCCGGATCGGCAAGATCGCGTTCAGTAACTTTCGCAGAACGAAACACCGCATCCGAATCGCCCCCCAGCAGCCGAATCAGCTCGCCCAGGGCATGAATGGGCGCAACCCGGACATGCCCCGCCGGCAAGGAGGGAACTGAAACCATGGCAGCGGGCGCTGCAGGTTTTTTCCGATTGATCGACATGAGCAAATTCGGCTTGTCTGGTTTGGCGCGAAATGGCAAGTATTTTAAACAGGCAATACTCCGCTGGCTATCGTTGTTGAAATTGAAACCATTTAAATGAGCGATGCCAGCTTGAAGACAGCCGTGGCAAAAACCGAACTCGCTACGCCCCAGGCGCCCAATGCAATGCCGTCAAAGTGATGGTCGGGGTCAAAACAAGCGGCAAAACACTGTGATCGAACCGGCGCGCAAAACGAGGGGATGTTGATTTTCCTGGCGCCGGCCTGGGATCTCGTCTGGATCCTGAATGCGCTGTGGCTGGCCCCGCTGGTCCTTCTGCTGGCGCAGGGTCACGACGAGGTGCGCGCCAGCCCGGTGGACTGGCTGTTCTTCGCCCTCACGGTGCTCCTCGCCCTTCGTGCCGGCGTTGCTGGCCCTGGGCTTCGCCTCCGGCTTCATCCACTACCTTCTGGATCGCGCGGCTTTCCGCTTCTCCTCACCCGAGGTCAGGCAGGCCGCCCGCGGCCTGGCACGGTAAAGAGTCTTTCAGCACATCCGGCGTGTGCGCTTTGGCGTGAAATGACAGGCGCTGTATTGGAACTGCGTCTCCCGGCTTAAGCTCGGCCCGCTAGCTTTGCAGCGGCCCGGCATCGCTGTCCGCGCCCGAAAAGGCGGCGCCGGCGACACGGTGATTCACGCGGAAATGAGATCGATTCGACGCTGACACGAATCTTTCCCGGCACAAGCATCGTCCAGATATCATTCGCGGATATCGTCCCGGCATTGTTCGGGCCATAAGCCGATTACAAAAAGCTTCATTACGACACCAGGAGTCAATCATGGCTGGCAAAAAGAAGGTCAAGGAAATTCCGGCAATCGAATCCACGCAGGAAGCGCTTGGCAACAAGGCCTACGAAAAGGAACTCAAGCGACTGCATGTGGAGCTGGTCAAGTTGCAGCAGTGGGTGGTGCACAAGGGGCTCAAGGTCTGCATCGTCTTTGAGGGTCGCGACGGTGCCGGCAAGGGCGGCACCATCAAGGCGATCACCGAGCGCGTGAGTCCGCGCGTGTTCCGTGTCGTTGCGCTGCCGGCGCCGACCGAGCGCCAGAAAAGCCAGATGTATGTGCAGCGCTATATCGAGCACTTTCCGGCGGCGGGCGAGGTCGTGATCTTCGACCGTAGCTGGTACAACCGCGCCGGCGTGGAACGGGTGATGGGTTTCTGCACTCCCGAGCAGTCGAAGAGATTCATCAGCGGCGTGCCATTGGTAGAGCGCGCGATGGTCGAGAACGGGATCATCCTGCTGAAATACTGGCTCGAAGTCAGCCCGGAGGAACAGGAGCGCCGCCTGCGCGACCGCATCGACGACGGCCGCAAGATCTGGAAACTGACGTCGATGGACGTGAAATCCTTCACCCGCTGGGACGACTACACGCAGGCGCGCGACGACATGTTCGCCGCCACCGATTCCTCATGGGCGCCGTGGTTCGTCGCCCGCTCCGAGGACAAGAAGCGCGTGCGCCTGAACGTGATCAGCCACCTGCTGAAGCAGGTGCCTTACGAGGATGCTCCCGCCGAAAAGGTCACGCTGCCCAAGCGCAAGATCGGCCGCATCAAGCCCGCCGACTATCCGTTCAAATATGTCCCTGAATACCTGCCGGTGCAAGGCAGTACGGAAAAAGCCGGCACGGCAAAGTAGAGGCCCGACCTCCCCTGGTGCAGTGTTGCAGACCACGAGCGACAAATGGGTCACGGCTTCGTCATTCCCTTGGTTTCGTCATTCCCGCGAAAGCGGGAATCCAGCGACGTTCGCGGACAAAAACACTGGGTTCCCGCTTTCGCGGGAACGACGGGATAGGCTTTTCAATGTTCCTTCAACAACGCTACACTAGTCACCAGCACGAAGAGGCAGTAAGTGAAGACCCCTGCGTCGACAGCCACAGCGGCTATTGATCTGCATCATCCGCCCGACTTCTCGCTCGTCCTCGGCGGGCCGCTGTTCCAGCTTCTGCGCCGGGCGCACCTGTCCGACGATGCGCTGCTGCTGGTGCGTCAGCGCATCATCGTGATCGCCCTGTTTGCCTGGCTGCCGCTGCTGTTGATCTCGGCGCTGGAAGGAAACCTGTGGGGCGGCGGCACAGTGGTGCCGTTTCTGTTCGATATCGAAGTTCACGTCCGCTTCCTGGTGGCCTTGCCCCTGCTGATCCTTGCCGAGTTGGTGGTGCATCGGCGCATGCGACCCCTGCTGCAGCAGTTCGTCGAACGCAACCTGATTCCCGAAAACGCGCTGCCGCGCTTTGAGTCGGCCATCGCATCGGCGTTCCGCCTGCGCAATTCGGTGCTTGCCGAGGTGCTGCTGATCGCCTTGGTGTATGGGGTCGGTGTGCTGATCGTCTGGCGCCATTACGTCGCACTCGACACCGCGACTTGGTTCGCGACAGGGTCCGCCGCGGGCTCGCGGCTCTCGCTCGCAGGACTCTGGTATGGCTACGTGAGCATCCCGATATTTCAGTTCCTGTTGTGCCGCTGGTATTTTCGACTGTTCATCTGGGCGCGCTTTCTCTGGCAGGTGTCGCGCATCGAGTTGAGCCTGGTTCCGACGCATCCGGATCACCTCGGCGGTCTGAGTTTTGTTTCCGGACAGGTCTATGCCTTCACTGTCCTCGCCGTGGCGCATGGCGCGCTGCTTGCCGGAAACCTGGCCAACCGGATTTTCTTTCTCGGCGCCGAACTGCCCCAGTTCAAGGCGGAAATTGCCGTCCTGGTCATCTTTCTGATGTGCGTGATTCTCGTCCCGCTGCTGTTTTTTGCGCCTCAGCTCTCCCAGGCGAAACGCCAGGGTTCGCGCGAATATGGAACGCTGGCCGAGCGTTACGTGCGCGAGTTCGATGCCAAATGGTTGCGTGGCGGCGCGCCGGCGGATGAGCCGTTGATCGGCAGCGCGGACATCCAGTCCCTCGCCGATCTGGGGAATAGTTACCAGGTGGTGAGGGAGATGCGCATCGTGCCACTCAAACGGGATGATGTGATCCGGCTTGTGGGCGCCACACTGGCGCCGATCGTGCCGCTGGCGCTGACCATGATGTCGCTGGAAGAACTCCTGAAGAAACTCGTCGGTGTATTGTTCTAGCGATCCGCTGGATAAGAATCGATAGAGTAAGATCCGGCGCCGCCGAATACTGGGTTCGGCGCCACGCTGAACAAGCAAATCAGACAAAGGACAAAGAACTCAAAATGAATCAAATTATCAAGAACATGATCGTATTGGCTGCCGTCTTGGCAACGCCTTATACCGCCAGCATCGCGCAAACGACAACGGGTACGGGAACGGCGACGATCGATGGCGTCATCGTGACTCGCGATGGCGACAGCTTCATGATGCGCAGCAAGACAGGAACCGTTACCAACGTGACATTGGCCAAGTCGACGAAAATCAACGAGGGCCTTGGCTTGTTGGGAGTCAGGACCGAAACCATGTCCTCGGCGTCCCTCGTTCCGGGCCTGAGAATCAGTGTCGAGCCTGAGTCTGCCGGACCAAAGGTTGTTGCGAAAAGCGTCAAATTCAGTACCAACGACCTGGAAACCGCCGACGCTATCCAGGCCGCCTTGGCAGTGCCGCAGCAGCAGATTCAAGCGCTGATGCAGGAACTCGCGGCCCAGAAGCAACAGAATGCAACCCAGGACCAGCAAATCGCCGCAACCGGCAAACGCATCGGCGATCTCGCAGAGTACGACCTGAAAGCCGAGATCAAAATCCTGTTCGACGTCAATAGCGCAACCCTCTCCGACAAGGCCAAAGAGGAATTGAAGACACTGGCTGCCAAAGCAAAGACTTATAAAGGCTACCTGATCCAGGTTGTCGGGCACGCGGACGCGCAGGGGACCGCCAGGAGCAACCAGGCCCTTAGTGAAAATCGCGCTGCAACCGTTGTTCACTACCTGCAGCAAGAGGCTGGCGTTGCGCT
Source organism: Sulfuritalea sp. (assembly GCA_016712985.1). Lineage (GTDB taxonomy): Bacteria > Pseudomonadota > Gammaproteobacteria > Burkholderiales > Rhodocyclaceae > Sulfuritalea. Next base: position 61,048 of record JADJQA010000040.1, read on the forward strand.
TTCCCGTGTGCTGACCCCGGTAGCCATGGGCGAGTCCAAGGCTTCCGCCGCAAATGAAGCCGGAGCCAATCCCGAGAGCCGACGTGTGACGGTGAGGATTGCAGTCAACCGGGGCATTGGCGAGTAGTTGGCTGGGGTGGCAACGCTGCTTGCTCACCCCCTGATCGGTGAGTTGCAGCGCCCCAAGGAGCGGATATGGCCTTTGAGCAAATTATCCGGAAGGAAGTAGCGCAAAAAACCTGGCTCCGGCCAGGTTTTTTTGCGCTTTGCGATGCGACACAAGCACCCTGATTTCCCCGCGCCGTTTCGCGCGCAGGCGCAGGTCGCAGCAAGATCAACGCGGGCCGAGGCGCTGCCTTCCGCCGCCACGCACTGGATCAAGAGCCCGGCCTGGGATCTCGTCTGGATCCTGAATGCATTGTGGCTGGCCCCTCTGGTCCTGCTGCTGGCGCGAGGTCATGACGATCTGCGCGCCAGCCCCGTGGACATGCTGTTCTTCCTTCTCGTCGTGCCCCTGTGGTTCGGCCACCGTGTCTCGTCGGCCTGGCTGGCCTACGCGACTCCGGCCTACCGCCCCCTGCTCGCCACGCAGCGGCTGCGCTTCGTCGTGGTTCCCCTCGCCATCGCCGTGGCCTGCTTTGCCGTGCTGCTGGCGCCCGAGAGCATGCTGCCGATGCCGCTGGATGAGCGTGTGGTCTGGCTCGCCGTCCTCAACTACCTGTGCGTGAGCTACCACTTCGCGGCGCAGCACTTCGGGCTGCTCAGCCTCTACCGCGCCCGCGCGGGCCGGGCATCGGATGCAACCGCGCGCCGCCTCGACCGCTGCTTCGCACTCGTCGTCGGTGGCGGCTTCGTCGTGCTGGCCGAGGCCCTGGCCGGATCGATCGCCTTCCAGGAGCGCTGGATCGACCCGCTGCTGGGAGCGTCCCGGGGCGGATGCGTTTGCGCGCGCGGTCGGCGATGGCGGCATCGCCCTGGTCGTGATCCTGACCGCGCTGATGCTGGGCGTCGAACTGCGCTCGCCGCGCCCGTCGCTGCCGCGCGTGGCCCTGTGCTCGGCGTCTCGGCCATGGTGCTGTTCGCTTTCCTCGCCCGCGATCCCTTCCTGTTCGTCGTGCTGTGGAGCGTGCAGCATTGGAGCGTCGCGATGGGGCTCGCCTCGCTTGCGGCTTCCGGCGGGGACCGGGCGCCAGGCGCGCACTGGCAGCGGCTGCTGGCGCCCATCAATCGGCGCGCCTGGTCGGTATTGCTGGTGCTCGCCCTCATCTCCACCCTGCTGCTGCCGGTGATGGAGGTTGAGGCCGTCGCCGACGAATACGTCTACGCCGACCGCATCTTCGGCGATGCGGCGTGGTGGCTGCGCTCATCGCCCTTCGTGCCGGCGCTGCTGGCCCTGGGTTTCGCCTCCGGCTTCATCCACTACGTCCTCGATCGGGCGGCTTTCCGCTTTTCCTCGCCCGAGGTGAGGCAAGCTGCCCGCGGCCTGCTGTGGCAAGGACGTTTCGGCCCATGAGAAGATCAGTTTTCTGATCCGCCAGGCTCACAACACTGAGTACAATGAACTTGAAAGCCGGCTCGATGAATTCGCAACGAGGTCAACAAACCACCCAGCACGTACGTGCTGCAATGCTTTTACAACCTTGGAGATGGCCATGATGCGCAAACTAGTGGTGCTCAGCCTGTTGGCAATGTCGCTCGGCGCCCAGCCTGCATGCCCAGCCTGCAGCGGCAGGCACGGCCCAGCCAGCAGCGAACCTTGTCAATCCAGGAGCGATCCAGGCCCTGAGAGACATGGGGGCCCACCTGCAACCCTGAAACGCTTCGGTTTCGACCGAAATGACCGGGGAGGTGGTCCTGGTAGCGGTCAGAAGCTGCAGCACACGGCAAAGGCAAACATGAAGGTCGTGCGCCCGAACAAACTGCGCGTCGTAATGGTCAGCGCAAGCTCCAACCGCGAACTCATCTACGACGGCAAGACCTTCACCCTGTGGACGCCGGCACGGAAGTATTACTCGACGGTCAAATTCGACGACACGCTCGGTGGCCTGATCGACCGGCTGGAAGAAAAGTACGGCGTGCAACTTCCGATGGAGGACCTCTTCCGCTGGGGTACGCCGGACGCGCCATTCGACAAGATCGAATCGGCGATGAATGCCGGTCAGGCCTTTATCGACAAGGATCTCTGTGATCACTACGCCTTTCGCCAAGGCAAGATCGACTGGCAGATATGGATTACCACCGGGAGCAAGCCCCTGCCGCGCAAACTCGTGATCACCAATCGCGCCGACGAAACGCGTCCGCAGTCGATCCACCGGTTCGACTGGAATTTAAAGCCGACCTTCAAGGACTCGGTGTTCAACTTCACGGCACCCGAGGGGGCCACCGCCATCGAGATACTTCCCCGGAAGACCAACTAGAGGAGCGACGACATGAAGAGATCATTCAGCAAATTGTTTGTGTTTCCTCTGGCCGCCCTCGTTTTGGCCAGCTTGGCCTTGGCCCCGTTGGCTGAAGCCGCTCGGGGTGGTGGCGGTGGTGGTGGCGCTCGAGCCGGTGGTGGTGGCGCTCAGGCCGGCGGCGGTGCCCGGCCGAATGTGCAACCCAATAACAGCAGAGCCGATGTCGGCACCAGGGATGTGCGCAGTACCAGTGTCAATAACGTCAACGTAAACAGGAACGTCAATGTCAATGTCGACCAAAACCGCGGCAACTGGGATCATCCTGTTGCGGCCGCGGTAGTCGTCAGCGCTGTGATCGGCGCGTCTGCCGCCGCGGTCGGATCGACGGTGAACGTAATTCCGGTAGAGTGCGTCCCGGTCTACTACGGTGGCATGGACTATCAGCAGTGCGGCAACACCTGGTATCAGTACCAGGGGGGATCCACATTTGTCGTGGTCAATCCACCGTATTGATGCCTGGCAGACAGGAACTGCAAATCCTTCGGGACAGCTAGCGGCTTGGCGGAGCTTGGCGATCGTCGCCTGTCGCCCCAAGCCCTGTTCTTGCCCGGAAAAACAGAGCCATTATCTTGTCCTCTCCCAGCACCCGGCCAAGCTCCTTGATGGCGAAGAAGGGCACCAACGCCACGAAAATGACCAGCAATCCGGCGAGCAATTCGTGGGGGCCTTTGTCAAGGAACTCCGCGAGACCGGCCGCGAGGCTCGTTCCGCCCAGAGGAGCCTGATCGCCTGCTCGATCAGGGTGAAGACGCCGACAAGAAAAGTGAAGACGACAGCCTTGTACAGGGTGGGATAAATCAGGGGCCTTTGCTCCAGGCTGCGACCAGGATGGAACACGGCGCCGATCATGATGACCTTGCCGAGGATCAAGGCCTCGATCAGGGCCACCCCGTAATTCGTGTAGGTGATGTCATGGGCAGCAAGAACGAGTCTCCGATACGACACGAACGCCGAGAACACGAGGGCCAGATAAATGACGTTGATTCCGTACTCGACCATCTCGTGGAAGACTTTTTCCTTCCAGCCTTGCTGCTCAGTGTCACCCATCAAGCACTTCCCTCTCCCGACGAATTCCTGCCGCACCGCCCATGATCAGTGGCAGTTTGAATCCGTTGCCACGACCTGATTGGCAATGATCGCCCGCCAGCGAACAATTTGTCGATTAGCTCGTCATTCCGGGGCTGCCCGCCAGGGCAGAACCCGGAATCCAGGGAACGTGTCTGAAGATCCCGTGGATTCCGGGTTCCGCTTCGCGGCCCCGGAATGACGGGCTGAGGCTCCTTGCCAATCAGGTTCCACGAAGCCTCAACTTCAATTCACCAGGAGGCGCGAGTGGAACCGTGCGAGCATGCCGCCGGACAGGGTCCTGGCCTTGAACCCGTGGTGTAACAGGATCCGGGTTGCGAAGTAGGCACGTCCCGCCCGAGCGGCAGATCACGAGAATATCCCGATCGCGGGAAGCTCGCCCAGACGCGAACGCAGTTGACCCAACGGGATATTGACCGCGCGCGGCTCGCTTTCCACCGCGAGTTCCACCGGCTCGCGCACGTCGAGCAGGAACCCTCCTCCCCGATGCCCAATGACTGATCGGCATGTCGCCGCGCAGGATGTCCGCGGCAACCATCCCGGCGAAGTTGACCGGATCCTTGGCGCTGCCGAACTGCGGCGCGTAGCACAGCTCGGCTTCTTCCAGGTCGTGGATCGTCGCGCCCATCTGCAGCGCCATGGCGAGCGCACTGATGCGCTTGTCCACGTTGTCCTCGCCGAGCGCCTGCGCGCCGAGCAGCCGCCCATCCGATTTGCGGAAAAGCACCTTGATGGCGATCGGTCTCGCACCGGGATAGTAGCCTGCGTGGGAATTCGGGTAGAGGTAGGCCTTCTCGTAGTCGTCATCACCGAGGCGTTTCAGCGTCTTCTCGCTGGCGCCGGTCCAGGCCGCCGCGGCACCGAACAGTCCGATGATCGAGGTGCCCTGGGTGCCGCGGAAGCGCGAGTCGCGTCCTGCGATCACGTCGGCGGCGATGCGGCCCTGCCGGTTCGCCGGCCCGGCCAGCGCGACCAGGCTCCACTCGCCGGTCACGAAGTCCCTGACCTCAATGGCATCGCCGACGGCAAAGATGTCCGGATTGCTGGTGCGCATCTGTTCGTCGACACGAATCCCGCCGCGCTGGCCGATCTCCAGGCCGGCGCTCTTCGCCAGCGTCGTATCGGGGCGCACGCCGAGCGCGAGGATCACGATGTCGGCGGGGTGCACCTTCCCTGACTGCGTGAGCACCTGCAAGCTGCCGTTGTCGCCTTGCTCGAACCCGGCTACGCCGTCGTTCAGCGCCAGGCGGATGCCGTGCCCCTCCACATACCCCTCCACGATCCGCGCCATTTCGGGGTCGAGCGGGGCCAGGATCTGATCTCCCATCTCGATCAGGGTGACGTCGAATCCGCGATGGACGAGGTTCTCCGCCGTTTCGAAGGCCGATGAATCCGCCGCCGATGACCACCGCGCGGGTCTTCGGCCTGACCGTCTGGAAGCCCGAGTATTTGTCCATTCCGGCGAGGAACAGGGAACCGCGTTCCATCCACTCGCGGATCGCCCGCGCGTCGGGCACCGTGCGCACCTGGAAGATGCCGGGCAGGTCGATGCCGGGCAGCGGCGGGCGGATCGACGCCGCGCCCGGCGACAGCACCAGCTTGTCGTAGGACTCGCTGCTGACTTCGCCGGTCTCGACATTGCGCAGTTCAATGGTCTTGTTGTCCAGCGACACCCGGATGGCTTCGCAATTCGTCCTGACCTCGACATTGAACACTTGGCGGAAGGTGTTTGCCGTCGCCACCAGCAGGCTCGATTCCTTTTCGATGACGCCGCCGACATGGTAAGGCAGCCCGCAGTTCGCGTAGGAGACGTAGGGTCCACGTTCCACCATGAGGATTTCCGCGTTTTCATCCAGCCGGCGCAGGCGCGCCGCGCACGATGCGCCACCGGCTACTCCACCAACGAT
>JADJQA010000041.1 GCA_016712985.1 Sulfuritalea sp.
TCGACGGTAACGCTCTTCGCCAGGTTGCGCGGCTTGTCGACATCGGTGCCCTTGACCAGCGCGGCGTGATACGACAGTAGCTGTAGCGGCACGACATGCAGCACGGGCGAGAGCAGGCCGTAATGTTCCGGCAGGCGCAGCACGTGCACCCCGTCCTCCGCGTCGACCGCCGAGTCGGCGTCGGCAAAGACGTAAAGTTCGCCGCCGCGCGCGGCGACTTCCTTGAGGTTGGATTTGAGCTTTTCCAGCAGGGCATCGTTGGGCGCGATGCTGATCACCGGCATGTTCCTGTCCACCAGCGCCAGCGGGCCGTGCTTGAGCTCGCCGGCGGGATAGCCCTCGGCGTGGATGTAGGAGATTTCCTTGAGCTTCAGGGCGCCTTCCAGCGCGATCGGGTAGTGGTGGCCGCGGCCGAGGAAGAGCGCATGCTGCTTGTCGGCGAAGCGCGTGGCCCAGACCTTGATCTCCGGTTCCAGCGCCAGCACCTTGCCCACGGCAACCGGCAGATGGCGCAGTGCCCTGAGATGGATGCCTTCCTGTTCCGGCGACAGGCGCCCGGCCTGCTTCGCCAGCGTCGCTGCGAGCAGGAACAGCGCGGCGAGCTGGGTGGTGAAGGCCTTGGTCGAGGCGACGCCGATCTCGGGGCCGGCGCGGGTCAGGAAACGCAGCGCGCATTCGCGCACGATGGCCGATTCGGCGACGTTGCAGATCGCCAGCGTGCGGCCCATGCCCAGCGCCTTGGCGTGCTTGACCGAGGCCAGGGTGTCGGCGGTTTCGCCGGACTGGGAGATCGCCACGACGAGTTGCTCGGGGTCGGGCACCGAAATGCGATAGCGGTACTCGCTGGCGATCTCCACGCTGCAGGGAATGCCCGCGAGTTGCTCTATCCAGTAGCGCGCGACGAGGCCGGAGTGGTAGCTGGTGCCGCAGGCGAGGATCAGCACCGACTTCACCCCCTGCAGCATCTCGGGCGCGGCGACGCCGAACAGGTTGGGGCTCAGGGTCTGCGCGCCGCCGATCATTTCCAGCGTCGCGGCCAGGGCCTGCGGCTGCTCGAAGATCTCCTTCTGCATGTAGTGCGTGTAGTCGCCCAGTTCGACGTCGTCAGCCGAGAGCGTGCTTTCGTGCACCGGGCGGTCCGCCGGCACATTGGCTGCCGTACCGTCAGCGCCGACTATTCGCACGCCATCGCGGCGCAGTTCGGCGACGTCGCCGTCTTCGAGGTAGATCATGCGCCGCGTCACCTGCAGCAGCGCCGACGCGTCGGACGCGGCATAGTTGCCGTCGTCGCCGAGGCCCAGCAGCAGGGGCGCGCCGTGGCGGGCGACGACGATGCGGTCGTCCCACTCCTGCAGCACGGCGATCGCGTAGGCGCCGATCAGGCGCGCCTTGGCCAGGCGCACCGCCTCGAACAGGTCGGGCGTCGATTTGAGCGTGTGCCGGACCAGGTGGGCGATCACCTCGGTGTCGGTGTCCGGAGGCGAAGACGTAGCCTTGCGCCGCGAGTTCGTGCTTGAGCTCGGCGTAGTTCTCGATGATGCCGTTATGCACCACCGCCAGGCCGGTGGACACATGCGGATGGGCATTGCGCTCGGAAGGCACGCCGTGCGTGGCCCAGCGCGTGTGGGCGATGCCATGATGGGCCACCTGGCCTGCCGCCTGGGCAGCGAGTTCGGCGACGCGGCCGACGCTGCGCAAACGCGTCAGCGTCGGATTGAGCAGGGCCAGGCCGGCGGAGTCGTAGCCGCGGTATTCCAGCTTCATCAGGCCTTCGATCAGCACCGGAACGATGTTGCGTTCGGCGACCGCAGCGACGATACCGCACATGGCTCAGTCCTTTTTCTTCGCGTTTGGATTCTTTGTCGGCCGCTTCCAGCCGGGAATCGACACCTGCTTTGCTCGGGAAATAGTCAACTGGTCGGGCGGCGCATCGCGCGTCAGCGTGGTTCCCGCACCCAGCGTGGCGCCGCGGCCGACGGTGACCGGAGCGACCAGTTGCGTGTCGGAGCCGATGAATGCGTCATCCTCGATCACGGTGCGGAACTTGTTGGCGCCGTCGTAATTGCAGGTGATGGTGCCGGCGCCGACATTGACGCGGCTGCCGATGGTGGCGTCGCCGATGTAGGCGAGGTGGTTGGCCTTGGAGTGATCGGCGATGGTCGAGTTCTTGACCTCGACGAAGTTGCCGACATGCACGTCGCGGCCGAGTTCGGCGCCGGGACGCAGGCGCGCGTAGGGACCGATCACGCACTGCCGGCCACCCGCCAGGCATCCCGCCGCCAGCGGCAGTTCCTAGCACGCAATTGGCGCCGATCGACACGCCATCGGCCAGGCTCGACGCGGCCCTCGAACACGCAATTGACGTCGATTGCGACATCGCGCCCGCACAGCAGCTCGCCGCGCACGTCGATGCGCGCCGGGTCCGCCAGCGTCACGCCCTCCTCCATCAGGCGCTCGGCGACGTTGCGCTGATGCACGCGCTCCAGCGCCGCCAGTTGCAGCTTGCTGTTCACGCCCTCAGTTTCCCATGCCGCATCGGGGTGCGCGGTCGCCACGGGCATGCCTTCCGCCACCGCCATGGCGACGATGTCGGTCAGGTAATACTCGCCCTGGGCATTGCGGTTGCCCAGCGTCGGCAGCCAGCGCGCCAGTGCAGCGGTGGGTGCGACGAGGATGCCGGTGTTGATTTCATTGATCGCACGTTCGGCGTCGTCGGCATCCTTTTCCTCGACGATGCGCTTGACTTCGCCATCGACGCGCACGATGCGGCCGTAGCCGCGCGGCTGGTCGAGGTAGGCAGTCAGCAGCGCCAGCGATCCGGTGGCGGCAGCGTCGATCAGGCGCCGCAGGGTGGAGGCGCGGATCAGCGGAACGTCGCCGTACAAGACAAGAGTCGGCGCTGACGGCCACGGCAGCTGCGGCATCGCCTGCAATACCGCATGACCGGTACCGAGTTGCGGCTCCTGGCGTGCCCAGGTCAGGTCGGGCGCGTCAAGCGCCTCGCGCACCTGTTCGCCGCCGTGTCCATAGACGACGCAGATGCGTCCGGCGCCAAGCTCGCGCGCGGTATCGATCACGTGCGCCAGCAAGGCCTTCCCCGCCAACGGGTGGAGGACCTTGGGCAGGTCGGAGCGCATCCGCTTGCCCTGCCCCGCGGCGAGGATGACGACGTTCAAGGCGGGCTCAGCGCGGCAGGGTGGTGCTACCCATCAGGAACAGGTCGACGCTGCGCGCGCACTGGCGGCCTTCGCGGATCGCCCAGACCACCAGCGACTGGCCGCGGCGCATGTCGCCGGCGGCGAACACGCCCTTGACGCTGGTGGCATAGGCTTGGCCGCCCTCGGTATCGGCGCGGGCATTGCCGCGATTGTCCTTCTCGATGCCGAAGGCATCGAGCACGCCCCCCACCGGGCTGACGAAACCCATGGCGAGGAAGACGTAGTCGGCGGGAATCTCGAACTCGGAACCGGCGACTTCGCTCATCCTGCCGTCCTTCCATTCCAGGCGCACGGCCTTTACGGCCCTGAGCACGCCATTCTCGCCGATGAACTCCTTGGTGCCGATGGCCCAGTCGCGCGCGCAACCTTCGTCGTGCGAGGACGAGGTGCGCATCTTCAGCGGCCAGTAGGGCCAGGTCAGTTCGCCGTTCTCCTGCTCGGGCGGACGCGGCAGCAGTTCGATCTGGGTGATGCTGGCGGCACCGTGGCGATTCGAGGTGCCGACGCAGTCGGAACCGGTATCGCCGCCGCCGATGACGAGCACATGCTTGCCCTTGACGTTGATCGGGTTCGGGCGGTCGCCGGAAACTTCCTTGTTCTGCGGAATGAGGAATTCCAGCGCGAAATGCACGCCCTTCAACTCGCGCCCCGGAACCGGCAGGTCGCGCGGATTTTCCGCGCCGCCGGCCAGCACCACGGCATCGAAATCCTTTTGCAGTTGCTCGGCGCTGACGGTCTTCTTCGCGTCATTGACGATGCCCTTGGGCAGCGCGGCGCCGGTGACCATGGTGCCGGTGACGAACTTGACGCCTTCGACTTTCATCTGCGCCATGCGCCAGTCGATCAGGCGCTTGTCCAGCTTGAAGTCGGGAATGCCATAACGCAGCAGGCCGCCGATGCGGTCGTTCTTCTCGAACACCGTCACCGCATGGCCGACGCGCGCCAGTTGCTGGGCGGCGGCCAGGCCGGCGGGGCCGGAGCCGACGACGGCGACCTTCTTGCCGGTCTTCTTCGCTGCGGGTTGCGGAACGACCCAGCCATTCTCCCCGGCCTTGTCGATGATGGCGCGCTCGATGGACTTGATGCCCACCGGCGTTTGCGGAATGTTCAGGGTGCAGGCCGCCTCGCAGGGCGCGGGGCAGATGCGGCTGGTGAACTCGGGGAAGTTGTTGGTCGAGTGCAGCGTGGTGATGGCTTCCTGCCACTTGCCGCGATAGACCAGATCGTTCCAGTCCGGGATCAGGTTGTTGACCGGGCAGCCGTTGTTGCAGAAGGGAATGCCGCAATCCATGCAGCGCGCGCCCTGGGTGCGCGCCTGCTCGTCGCTCAGGTGCGGAATGAATTCGCGGTAGTGTTTGACCCGCGTTTCGGCCTTTTCGTAGCTCTCCGAAATACGCTGGAATTCGAGGAATCCGGTTGGCTTGCCCATTACGCTGCTTCCTTCAATTGCGCCGCCGCAATTTCCTTGAGCGCGCGGCGATACTCGTTCGGGAACACCTTGACGAACTTGCTGCGGGCATTGGCCCAGTCGGCAAGGATTTCCTCAGCCCGCTCGCTGCCGGCAAGCCGGGCGTGGTCTTCGATCATCTGTTTGAGTTGCGCCTCATCGCTGCGGCCGCGATGGCGGGTGCCGTCGTCAGCCTGCTCGGCTTCCGGCAGCACCTTCTCCAGCGCCACCATGGCCATGTTGCAGCGCTTGGCGAATATGCCATCCACATCGTAGACGTAGGCGATGCCACCCGACATGCCGGCGGCGAAGTTGCGTCCGGTCAGACCGAGCACGGCGACGGTGCCGCCGGTCATGTATTCGCAGCCATGGTCGCCGGTACCTTCCACCACCGCCTGCGCGCCGGAGTTGCGCACGCCGAAGCGTTCGCCGGCGACGCCGCGGAAGTAGACCTCGCCTTCGGTGGCGCCGTAGAGCACGGTATTGCCGACGATGATGTTCTCGCTCGGCGTGCCGCGGAAGGCCTGTGGCGGACGCACGATGATGCGGCCGCCGGAAAGGCCCTTGCCGACATAGTCGTTGGCCTCGCCGGTGAGGTCGAGCGTGATGCCGTGGGCGAGGAAGGCGCCGAAGCTCTGGCCGGCGGTGCCGGTCAGCTTGACGGTGATGCTGCCGTCGGGCAGCCCGTCGGCGCCCTTGCGGCTGGCCACGGCGTGCGAAAGCAGGGTGCCGACGGTGCGGTTCTGGTTGCGGATCGGCGTCTCGATCACGACCTTTTCACCACGCTCCAGCGCACCTGCGGCCTTGGCGATCAGCTTGTGATCGAGAGCTTTGGCCAGACCGTGGTCCTGGGATTCACAGTGGCGGCGGGCGACGCCGTCGATCTCCGGCTGGCGATAGAAGATGCGCGAGAAATCGAGGCCGCGCGCCTTCCAGTGTTCGACGCCCTTCTTCATGTCGAGCAGGTCGGAGCGGCCGATCAGGTCATCGAACTTGCGGATGCCCAGCTGCGCCATGTACTCGCGCACTTCCTCGGCGACGAAGAAGAAGTAATTGACGACGTGCTCGGGCTGGCCGCTGAAGCGCGCGCGCAGCACCGGGTCCTGGGTGGCGACGCCGACCGGGCAGGTGTTGAGGTGGCACTTGCGCATCATGATGCAGCCTTCGACCACCAGCGGCGCCGTGGCGAAGCCGAACTCGTCGGCGCCGAGCAGGGCGCCGATGACGACGTCACGACCGGTCTTCATCTGGCCGTCGGCCTGGACCCGGATGCGGCCGCGCAGGCGGTTCAGCACCAGCGTCTGCTGCGTCTCGGCGAGGCCCAGTTCCCAGGGCGTGCCGGCATGCTTGATCGAGGAGATCGGCGAGGCGCCGGTGCCGCCGTCATGGCCGGCGATCACCACGTGGTCGGCCTTGGCCTTGACCACGCCGGCGGCCACCGTGCCGACGCCGATCTCGGAAACCAGCTTGACCGAAACGCTGCCCTGCGGATTGGAGTTCTTCAGGTCGTGGATCAGTTGCGCGAGATCTTCGATCGAATAGATGTCATGGTGCGGCGGCGGCGAAATCAGGCCGACGCCCGGCACCGAATGGCGCAGGAAGCCGATGTACTCGGAAACCTTGTGGCCGGGCAGCTGGCCGCCCTCGCCGGGCTTGGCGCCCTGCGCCATCTTGATCTGCAGCTGGTCCGCATTGGCCAGGTACTCGGCGGTAACACCGAAGCGGCCGGAGGCCACCTGCTTGATCGCCGAGCGCAGGCTGTCGCCGGCCTTGAGCCGGATGTCGCGCGAAATGCGGCCCTTGCCGATGACATCGGCCAGCGTCGTATCGTGCTTCAGCGGCGCGAAGCGCTTGCGGTCCTCGCCGCCTTCGCCGGTGTTGGACTTGCCGCCGATGCGGTTCATCGCCACGGCCAGCGTGCTGTGCGCCTCGGTGGAAATCGAGCCCAGCGACATCGCGCCGGTGGCGAACCGCTTGACGATCTCCCTGGCCGGTTCGACCTCGTCGATCGAGACGGCGGGGGCCGCGGGGCGGATCTCGAACAGGCCACGCAGCGTCATGTGACGGCTGGTCTGGTCGTTGATCAGCTTGGCGTATTCCTTGTAGGTATCGTACTTGCCGGAGCGCGTCGAATGCTGCAGTTTGGCGATTACGTCGGGCGTCCACATATGTTCTTCGCCACGCACGCGGAAGGCGTACTCGCCGCCGCAGTCGAGCATGTCGGCCAGCACGGGGTTTGCACTCCAGGCATCGGCGTGGGTCCTCAGCGCCTCTTCGGCAACCTCCTTGAGGCCGATGCCTTCGACCTTGGTCGGTGTGCCGGTGAAGTACTTGCGCACCAGGTCCGAGGAAAGGCCGACGGCCTCGAAGATCTGCGCACCGCAATAGGACTGGTAGGTGGAGATGCCCATCTTGGACATCACCTTCATCAGGCCCTTGTTGATCGCCTTGACGTAGTTCTTCTGCGCGTCATATACGCTGGGCTTGTTCGGCAACTGCCCGGCGATTGCGGCAATGCTCTCGAATGCCAGCCAGGGATGGATGGCCTGGGCGCCGTAGCCCGCGAGCGTGGCAAAGTGATGCACCTCGCGCGCGGCGCCGGTTTCGACCACCAGCCCGCAGGAGGTGCGCAGGCCGATGCCGACCAGATGCTGGTGCACCGCCGAGCAAGCCAGCAGCGCCGGGATCGGTGCATTGTCACGATCGGCGCCACGATCGGAAAGGATGATGACGTTGTTACCCTCGTTTACCGCGGCTTCCACGCGGGTACATACCTGGTACAACGACCGCGAAAGGCCGGCCGACCCCTGTATGGCAGGCGTGGTGATGCCGATGGTGATCGAACGGAAAGTGCCGTTGGTCAGCTTGTCGATCTTCTTCAGCTTGGCCATGTTCGACGGAGTCAGCACCGGCTGGTGCACCTCCAGCCGTGGCGTCGGCACTTTTTCGTCGACGCCGAGCAGGTTCGGGTTGGGGCTCACCAGCGAGATCAGCGACATGACGATCTCCTCGCGGATCGGATCGATCGGCGGGTTCGTCACCTGGGCAAACAACTGCTTGAAGTAGTTGAACAACGGCTTGGCGCGGTCGGACAGGACCGGCAGGGGGCTGTCGTTGCCCATTGCACCGGTGGCCTCTTCGCCCTGGGTCGCCATCGGCTCGAGGATGAACTTGAAGTCTTCCTGCGAGTAGCCGAAGGCCTGCTGGATTTTCAGCAGCGGACCGTTGAGCATTTCGACGCCCTTGGCGTCCGGCAGGTCATCGACGAAATAGCGAGACTGCTGGATCCACTTGCGGTAGGGCTTGGCCGTGGACATCGTGCGCTTGAGTTCAGTGTCGTCGATGATGCGTCCCTGCTCCAGGTCGATGAGGAACATCTTGCCCGGTTGCAGGCGCCATTTCTTGACGATGCGCTCCTCGGCGATCGGCAGCACGCCGATTTCGGAAGACATCACGACGAGGTCGTCGTCGGTAATCAGGTAGCGGGCCGGGCGCAGGCCGTTTCGGTCCAGCGTGGCGCCGATCTGGCGGCCGTCGGTAAAGGCCACCGCGGCGGGGCCGTCCCAGGGCTCCATCAGGGCCATGTGGTATTCGTAGAAAGCGCGCCGCTCCTCGTCCATCAGCGGATTGCCGGCCCAGGCCTCGGGGATCAGCATCATCATGGCGTGGGCGAGACTGTAGCCGCCCATGACCAGCAGTTCCAGTGCGTTGTCGAAAGAGGCAGAGTCCGACTGGCCGTCATAGATCAGGGGCCAGACCTTTTCCAGGTCCTCCCCCAGCACCGGCGAGGAAATGCCGTGCTCGCGAGCCCGCATCCAGTTGACGTTGCCGCGCAAGGCATTGATCTCGCCGTTGTGCGCAATCATGCGGAAAGGATGTGCCAGGTCCCAGGTCGGGAAGGTGTTCGTAGAGAAGCGCTGATGCGCCAGCGCCATGGCCGACACCGCGCGCGGATCCTGCAAATCAAGGTAGTAAGTACCCACCTGATTGGCCAGCAACATTCCCTTGTACACCACCGTGCGGGCTGACATCGAGGACACGTAGAACATCTTGCCGTCTGGCAGCTTTTGCGCCTGGATGCTGTGGCCGATGGCCTTGCGCAGGATGTAGAGCTTGCGTTCCAGGGCATCAGTATCGGTGATGCCCGGACCGGGAGCGATGAAAACCTGGCGGATCACGGGTTCGATGTCTTTGGCCGCCTGGGCCAGGCCGCTGTTGTCCACCGGCACGTCGCGCCAGCCGAGCAGCACCTGCCCTTCGTAGCGAATGGCGCGCTCGATCACGGCTTCGCAGGAACGTCGGCTGGCATCGCCACGCGGCAGGAAGACCATGCCCACGCCGTACATGCCGACGGGCGGCAGCACCACGTCCTGGCGCGCCATCTCTTCGCGCAGGAACTGGTCGGGAATCTGGATCAGGATGCCTGCGCCATCGCCGAGCAGCGGGTCGTAACCGGTGGCGCCGCGATGTTCGAGGTTCTCCAGAATCTTCAGGCCCTGCTCGATGATGGCATGGCTCTTCTGGTTTTTGATATGGGCGACAAATCCTACGCCGCAGGCGTCATGTTCGTTTGCCGGGTCGTACAGACCTTGGCGCTGGGGGAGGGCCATCGTTATCTTCCTCGGTAATGCGACCGGCACACGCCGGAGGCGGCCGGCAAAAAAGCCGGGGTGATGCCTCTCCCCGGCCTTGGATGGTCCGCACGGACAACGGACACGCGTGTAAATATACCGCCATTGGCGGTTGAATTCAATACGCTGCAACGCAACATCACATCCGGCCAGCGCTGCCAAACCACGTCCAGCGATTTCGGATTTCCACCAGCACCGGTTCCGGGGCGCGGCCGGATATGGCGCACTTCTGTGCAGGGCCTAGTATTCGCCCACTGAAAACAGTCGTCGATGCTCCTTCATCGAATAGCGGTCGGTCATTCCGGCAATGTAGTCCGCCGTCGCACGGGCAATTCCCTCGTGTGCTGCAAGATCAAGGTATTGGGGCGGCAGGAGGCGGGGATTATCGACGAAGGCGTTGAACAATTCCTGAATCACGCGCCGCGCCTTGGTAGTCATGCGCAACACCTGATAGTGGTGGTAAAGATTCTCACGCAGAAAACTCTTCAGCGCCCGATTCTCGTCTTTCATTGCCGGCGTGAAATCGATCATTTCGGGCGCGCGATGCACGTCTTCCAGGCTATTGGGTGCTGCTTCCGAGATGCATCGCGCTGATTCGGCGAGAAGGTCGGTCACCTGCGCGTCGATCATGCGTCGTATGGTTTCATGCACCCGGCGGCGCCCGGCAATCTCCGGAAATTCCGCATCCACCTCGGCAGCGTGGCGGGCGAACAGGGAAATCTCCTGCAACTGTTCCAGGGTCAGCACGCCTGAACGCAGGCCATCGTCGACGTCGTGGTTGTTGTAGGCGATCTCGTCAGCAAGATTGCATATCTGCGCCTCGAGCGATGGGCTGCTCCCCTCGATAAACCGCCGACCTAGGTCGCCGAGTTGGCGGGCACGTGCCGGCGAGCAATGCTTGAGGATGCCCTCGCGCGTTTCGAACATAAGGTTGAGGCCATCGAAGGCGCCATAGCGCTCTTCCAGGCGATCGACGATGCGCAGACTTTGCAGGTTGTGCTCGAAACCACCATGTTCCCGCATGCATTCGTTGAGTGCGTCCTGTCCGGCGTGGCCAAAAGGCGTGTGGCCGAGATCATGTGCCAGGGCGATGGCCTCTGCCAGATCGTCGTTCAGGTGCAGCGCTCGCGCTATCGAACGCGCGATCTGCGCAACCTCGATGCTGTGCGTCAGCCGGGTACGAAACAGGTCGCCTTCGTGGTTGACGAAGACCTGGGTCTTGTATTCGAGGCGGCGGAAGGCCGTCGAGTGCACGATGCGGTCGCGGTCGCGCTGGAATTCGCTGCGCGCCTTCGGGCGGGGTTCGACGAACGCACGTCCGTGACTGTTGCCGTCACCGACCGCATAGGGTGCAAGATCAGGCATGACTGCAGGCTTCGATCGCGGCGACGATTTCCTCGCGGGGCGCATCGGCGCTCGTCACCGCGTCGCCCAATCGCCTGAGCAGGACCAGGCGCAAGCTGCCAGCGATCACTTTTTTATCGTGCGACATCAATTCAAGGTACCGGTCGGCACCCAGTTCGGGGCCGCGCACCGGCAGTTCTGCCCGCTTCAACAGCACGACGATGCGCGCGACATCGGCCTGCCCGATCCAACCCAGGCGCCGGGAAAGCTCTGCGGCCATCACGGTGCCGGCGGCGACCGCCTCGCCGTGCAGCCACTCGCCGTAGCCCATGCCGGTTTCGATGGCATGACCGAAAGTATGGCCGAGGTTGAGCAAGGCACGGCCGCCATCCTTTGCCGTCTCGAATTCGTCAGCGGCAACGACCTCCGCCTTGTTTGCGCAGGAACGCTCCACGGCCTCCGCCAACAGATCCCCGTCGCGCGCCATGAGTCCGTCCATGTGCGTCTCCAGCCAGTCGAGGAACGGCAAGTCACGGATAAGGCCATACTTGATCACCTCTGCCAATCCCGCCGATAGCTCGCGCGGTGGCAAGGTTTGCAGGGTGTCGGTATCTGCAAGCACCATCTGCGGTTGCCAGAAAGCTCCGACCATGTTTTTGCCGCGCGCGTGATTGATGCCTGTCTTTCCACCCACGGACGAATCGACCTGAGACAGGAGCGTTGTCGGAATCTGGATGAACGGAACGCCGCGTTGGTAGGTCGCGGCGGCGAATCCTGCCAGGTCGCCAATTACGCCGCCGCCGATGGCGACAACGGTGGTGGCCCGGTCGCAACGAGCAGCAAGTAGCGAATCGTGAATGCGGTTCAGGGATTCCCAGGTCTTGTACACCTCACCATCCGGCAATATGATCGCCGTGACGCCAACGCCGACTCCTTCCAGCGCCTTGATGAACGCGTTGCCATAAATGGGCGCGACGGTGACATTGCTGACCAGCGCGACACGAGGTGAGCGCAGGTGATCGAGCAATAGCTCGGCGCGGCCCAATAGGCCGCGTCCGATCAGAATCGGATAGCTTCGGGCTGCGAGTTCTACGTTCAGGCGGCGCATCGCTTCTGCAATTCACGTTCAAGCTGTTTAACGAGATGGCTGATGCTGCCACCAAGGCTGCTTACGACAATGTCAGCGACTTCACGATAGAGCGGATCGCGCTGGGCAAAGAGTTCCTCGATTTTTTGCATCGGATTCTCAACCTGCAGCAAGGGGCGGTTGGGGTCGAGGCGGGTTCGCTCGAACAACAACCTGGGTGCGGCCTGCAAATAGACGACTGTACCGCTCTTGTTCAGCGCGGCCCTGTTTTCAGGCCTCAGTACCGCGCCCCCTCCGGTGGCGACGATCAGATTTGTAGCGCCGGCGAGATCGGCAATCACCTTCGCCTCGCGGTCGCGAAATCCCTGCTCACCCTCGATATCGAAAATCAGCGGGATCCTGACTCCGGTTCGGGTTTCGATCTCATGGTCGGCATCGACAAATGTACGTTGCAACCGACGCGCAAGCTGACGGCCAATCGTGGTTTTTCCCGCCCCCGGCATGCCGACGAGGTAGATGTTGTTCGTAGTGCTCACGGCTTGATTGTAGCCTTCAGAATCAGGAGGACGATAGAACGCGGCATCGCCGGTGGAGCGCGTCAAATACTGTAGGAGGCATTTCCTGATAACTGTGCCGGCCGGCACGATGCCCGGGGGCCTTGCCCCCGGGGATTTTTCGGCTTACCGCTGCGCCAGACTTTCGCTGATGATGCGCGGCGTAATGAATACCAGCAATTCGCTGCGAGACTGGTTTTTGCTCGTGGTCTTGAACAGGAAACCAACATAAGGCAGGTCACCGAGAAATGGAACGCGGTCCTGGGTCTGGATCTCGGCCTCTCTGGCGAAGCCACCTATGACCACCGTCCCACCATTTTCCACAATCACATTTGTGGTAACAGTGTTGGTGTCGAGACTACCTGTGTTCGCGTTGGTAATCGTACTCTTGGCAATGTTGAGTTCCAGGCTGATTCTGTTGTCCGGATTGACCGACGGTGTTACGCCCAAGGTAAGCGGTGCCGAGAACGTTTGGTAGATCGGCAGGCCGGTTGTGGCATTGACGCCCGTCAGAATCGTTACCTGCTGTGTGTTGTTGATCGTCGCGGCCTTGCGGTTGAGGGTGACGATGCGCGGCGAGGATATGGTCTTGTTGCGCGTATCCTGCTCGGCCGCCTGCAACTCGAGCGCCAGTAATTTCGTTCCGGCATTGTTGAACAGCATCAGGCCGATATTGGCGGCGGCCGCCAACGCATAGCTCGGCTGGAAGATATTCGTTGATGACCTTGCCAAGGCGGGCACGGCGGCGGCACCAAAGGTATCCACGTTGGTGAATCCGGCCGTCGTACCTAGCACCGCTCGCGTAGTTTGCGTGCCCGGCACCTGATAGCCACCGTTGCTCAAGACCGACGCGTCGGCTACGCGCAGTCGCATGCCGAGTGTATTGGTAAACCCTGTCGACGCCTCAACGATGCGTGCTTCAATCAGAACTTGCTTGGGCGGAATATCTACCGTGCGGATGATTTCCCGTATCGCTTCGATCACGGCTGCCGTATCGCGCACGAACACCTGGTTGGTCGCGTCGTGGATCGAAATGCCCCCACGCGCGGTAAGCATCCCCTTGTTGGCACCGCCTGGCGCGGCGCCCGCGGCAGGTGCCCCTGCCGCCGGTGCCGCGCCAGCAGCGGGTGCCGCTGCGGCACCCGCTGCATTCGGGGCAAAGCTTGTGTTTACCAGTGAAACAATATCTGCCGCCTTGACGTAACTCAGCTTGAAGGTTTCGGCCACCAGGGGCGCAATGTCGCTGGCGCGCGCAAGTTCGTCAGCCGTGTCCTGGTCGCGTCGCTGCAGAACCGCCCGGTCACCAAACAAAACCACATCGTTACGCACCCGCATGCCCGCATTCACCTGGGCCATGATGATTTCCAGCGCCTGGTCATAGGGAATATTGTCGAGGTTCGCGGTAACCGCGCGTCCGTTCAGCGAGGGATCAATCAGGACATTCTTCCCGGAAATGTCGGCAAGGGTCCGCAGCACCATCGTCGCGTCGGCGTTGAAAAAGTTGATCGAAACCTTCTGGCCCTGCTGCCCTGTCTGAACCAGCTTGTTTGCCTCGTCAGCGGGAATGGGTTTGACTTCGATGTTGAGCTGGTTGTTCGTCAAGTGCGCTTGGTGGAACCAACGACCCCGCGCAGCAATTTCCATGCGGGTCGTAGTTCCGTCCGCACGCGAGGTGATCGTGGTCACCGGAGTCGCAAAGTCGTTTACGTCACGGCGGTTCTGCAGGCGTTCCGGGATTTCAACGTCGCGCAATTCCACGGTGATACCCGTCGCCGAGCGACGAATGTCGATCGGTGCGGTGCCATCCGTCAGATCCACCGTGATGGATGCCTGGCCATCTTCGCCGCGCCGAAAAAGGATGTCGCGAACGGCCGCGGTATCCGCCGCCTGGGGTGATTTCGCCGCCGCATTGCTTGCCACAGGGGCTGGCTGATAGACGCTGGGAGCAGGCTCCTGATTGGCCTGCACGCCCTGCGCCTGAAGTTTGATGAACAGCGCATCGCCGACAATTTCGGTCGAAAACTTCGTCGGACGATAGAGATTCAGCACCAACCGGGTCAGTTTGTCGGTCTGAACCAGGTTCAGGCTGCGGAGGTCTCCCTCGGAAACCTGTTGGACGGTCTTGCCGGATTGATTGTCCGTCTCCGGGAAGTCGATCACGACGCGTGGCGGTTCCACCACGCTCCAGTTGCCAGGCAACGCCTTCAGCGGAGCAGCCATCTGGACCTTGAGCAACACCTGATCGCCGTCGCGCCTGACCTGAACCTGCTTGATGGAGTTTTCGGCCGCAAACGAGTAGGCCGAAACACCAAGGCAGAAGCCCAGCATGGCCAACGCGGCAAGTTTAAGCTTGTTCATTTACGTCCTCCTTCGTTCGGCACCATGAGCACCTTCTCCTGCGCGACCCATGCGCCGTTCGCGTCCTTGACGGTTTCAAGTACCGTAACGCTATCCCTGGAAATCTGAGTGATTCTGCCGAAGCTGCGGCCCATGTACTCCCCGACTCTCACATGCTTGGGCTTGTTGGGCGGTGGCGTCTGGATCAGTGCGTAGGGCACCGGACCCGCCATGATGATGCCCATGACCTTGAGATCTTCGATCGGGAAAAGCTCCAGGGGTTGTTGCGGCCTCGACCTATCCGGTGCCGTCTTGTCCGCCACTGCCTCAAGGGTCACGATCTTGCCGGATGCGAAGGGTGGCGTGAGCGTTTCGGTTTCATAGGCGACGACCGGAAAGGCCGCGATTTCCGGCAAGGGGGCGACTTTGCCCCTCATCGTCTTTGCTTCCTCGCGCATCCATTCCCGGAGATCCTGATGTTGCTCGGCCGCACATCCCGCCAGGATCAACAGCATCATCATCAAGAGGGCATTGGGCTTCATTTCCTGCCTCCCTTGACAGCCTTCTTCTTCTGGTTGGCGATCTCGCCGTCGTCAAGATAGCGGAATGTCTTGGCCGTCGCCCGCATGGCCAGTGTTCCGTTTGGATTCGCAGTCATGCCGATATCGTTGAGCGTGACGATGCGGGGCAGTTTCGCGATATCCCCGGTGAAGCCGCCGATATCGTGATACGTGCCGGTCAGGTTGAGCGCAATCGGCACTTCCGCATAAAACTCCTTTGGCGCCTCGCCACCCGGCTTGAAGAGCTCTACCAGCAAGCCCCTGCCTTGTGCTGCCTTGTTGATGTCGACCAGCATGTCACCCATCTCTGCCTTGTTCGGCAACTGCTTCAGCAACGCACCGAAGGACCGATCGATTTCGGCCAGCTGGCGCCGATATTCGTCCAGGTTCACCGCCTGCCGCTTCTTGTTCAGCCATTCTTCCTTGTGTTTGACCTCTTCGGCACGCTTCGCTTCCAGATCTTCCAGTTGCACGCTCCAGCCAAGTGCGCCAAATCCCCAGGCAGTGGCCATCAGCGCAATGAACAAGCCCAGAAGAATGACAATCCTCGGCGCCAGTGGCCACAAGCCCGGATCCTTGGGGTCCAGGGTCTTGAAGTCCATCGCCAGTTGCTGGAAGTTGATCAGCGGCGCCTTTGGCGCGGTGGGCTCCACCTTGGCCGAATGCTTTTCCGCCAGCTTCTCGGCGGCCGATTTGCGTTTGAACAGGTCTTTAAGGGAGGGCAGCTTCATCATTTCTTCCCCGGGGCCTGCGCGGTCTGGCGCGTGATCATCGTCGTGATGCTGAAGGCATTGAGCCGGCGACCGACCACGGTCTCCGCCTTGGTTTCAACCAGCGTCGACGCCTCAAGAAGCGGCGATTCGTCGAGATTGTTCATCAAGGTAGTTATTCGTGCATTCGATTGTGCGTATCCCGAAAGCACGATCTTCGGCCCCGTCTGCACCAGGGTGCGCAGGTAAATGCCTTCGGGAACCTGCTTGGCCAGTTCGTTGAACAGGTGAACAGTCTCGGTACGGTTGGCTTGCAGGGCCTCAATCACTCGCTTGCGCGACAGCAACGCGTTGGTCTGCTCCTGAATCTTCTTGATTTCGCTGATTTCCTTGTTGAGACTGGCGATTTCCTTCTTGAGGAACTCGTTCTTTTCATTCTGCAGAGCCGCCTCGCGGCTGATCAGTGAATACCCAAGGAACCAGATCACGGCGGCCAGCACGGAGACCAGTCCCATCAGAACATAGAACTGCTGACGCCTCGCTTTGCGCTTCTCTTCGCGGTGGGGAAGGAGATTGATCCGGATCATTGATCGAACTTCCTTAAAGCGAGCCCGCAGGCCACCATGAGCGAAGGCGCATCGGCGGCCAGTTGCTTGGCCCGGATGCGTGGCGAAATGGTCATTCCGGCAAAGGGGTCGGCAAGGATGGTATTCACATTGGCGCGCTGGCCCACAATTTCCGCAACACCCGGAATCAGTGCCGAACCACCGGCAAGGATGATGTGATGCACTTCATTGTGCGGTGTCGAGGTGAAGAAAAACTGCAAGGCACGTGCAACTTCCTGCGCCATATTTTCGATGAAGGGGTGCAGGATCTCGGCTTCGTAGTTGTCCGGTGGAGTGCCGGAACGCTTGAGGTTTTCGGCTTCTTCCGCACCCATCCCGTAGGCACGCATGATCTCGTCGGTCAATTGCGACCCGCCGAACGCCTGTTCGCGTGCGTATAGCTGCTGGTTATCCTTGGTAATGGTGACTTTCATGGCGGACGCGCCGACGTCAACCAGGGCTATGATTTGCCCCGCACCCGCTTGTGGTAGCTGCATCGTGACCAACTCATAGGCGGCCTGGGTCGCGTAGGCCTCGACGTCCATCACCACCGGCTTGAGTTCGGCCACCTCGGCTGCCGCAACGCGGTCCTCGACCTTCTCCTTGCGCGAAGCCGCCAGCAACACCTCAACATCGTCGGGGCTCGATGGAGCCGGTCCGATGACCTGGAAGTCGAGATTGACCTCTTCCAGCGCGAAGGGAATGTACTGGTTGGCCTCGGACTCTACCTGCACTTCCATTTCCTGCTCGCGCAGGCTGGCCGGTAGCGTAATCTTCTTGGTAATTACCGCCGCGGTAGGCAGAGCCAAGGCGACATATCGGGTAGACGTGCCAAGGCGCTTCCAGCACCGCAAGAGGGTTTCGGAAACGGCATCGACCGACGCGAGATTGCCGTCAACCACGGCATCCTTGGGCAGGGGTTCAATGGCGTACCGCTCCACGCGCGGCTGCCCTTTGCCGCCATCCACCAGCTCGACCATCTTTACCGCGGTCGAACTGATGTCGACCCCGATCAGCGGACGAAGCTTCGGGTTAAAGATCGACTTCAGGGCCGAGACATCGATCTGCAAAGAATTTTCCTTTAAAAATATTGCGTTACAAGCTATACGAATAATTTACTTCAGATGCTAGCAGCAACTATATCGAGTGTAAAGCAAAATTGTAAAGAATCCACGTTGGCGGCGTCTCTTCAACGCCACAGCTATAATTCTCCGCGCCGCCTTCCGCCCTCCAATTCGTGCCCATTTCCTCGCTTAACGCTCCTGTCCGCTGGTTGCTGTACTTTCTGCTCGTACTCGGTGGCAGCGTGCTTGCCGTTGTTGCGCTAGCTGGAATCGTACTGATTCTTGCTTACCCACAGTTGCCTTCGGTTGAGGTCCTGACCGATTACCAGCCGAAGATACCCATGCGAATCTATTCCGGCGATGGGCACCTCATTGGTGAGTTCGGCGAGGAGCGCCGCAATTTTGCGCGCATCAAGGACGTTCCCGCCATCATGACCCAGGCGATTCTCGCGGCCGAGGACGAACGTTTCTACACGCATCCCGGCATCGATACGCAGGGCCTGTTACGCGCAGCGTATTCCAATTTTGTGGGCGGCGGCAGGCGGCAAGGGGCGTCGACCATCACCATGCAGGTGGCGCGCAACTTTTTCCTTTCCACTGAAAAGACCCTGACCCGAAAACTGTACGAGATGTTACTGGCTTTCAAAATCGAGAACAATCTCGAAAAGGACCAGATTCTTGAGATCTACCTGAACCAGATCTACCTCGGGCAACGGGCCTACGGATTTTCCGCAGCGGCCCAGTTCTATTTCGGCAAGGCGTTGAAGGATGTCACCATCGCCGAAGCTGCGATGCTGGCCGGACTGCCGAAGGCTCCCTCCGCCTTCAATCCGGTCGCCAATCCGAAGCGTGCCCAATTGCGCCAGCGCTACGTGTTGCGCCGCATGCACGAGCTGAACTTCATCGACGATGCCCAACTCAAGACGGCACAAGCCGAGACGCTGCGCGTCAAGCGCGACGTCAACGACTTCGGGGTGCATGCCGAGCACGTCGCAGAAATGGCGCGCCAGATCACCGTCGAACGCTTCCCGGATGATTCCTACAGCCGCGGCCTGAACGTAATCACCACCATCGATCGCTCAGAACAGCAGGCAGCCTACCTCGCGCTGCGGCGCGGCGTGATGGATTACGACCGGCGCCACGGCTATCGCGGCGCCGAAGCCTATGCCGACATGAAGAACATCACTTCAGACCAGGACGAGGAGCTGGAAGAGCTGCTGAGCGACTTCCATGACAGCGACGACCTGTTGCCGGCCATAGTCCTCGAAGCGGGGCCGAAGCAGGTGCGCGCCTACCTGCGCGGCGGGGAACTGCTCAAGATCGGCGAGGATGGCCTCAAGTTCGCCGCCCGCATGCTGGACGACAAGGCGGCGCCGAACAAGCGCCTGCGGCGCGGCGCGGTGATCCGTGTGCAAAAGACCGAAAAGGGCTGGCAGGTTCTCCAACTGCCGGAGGTGGAGGCCGCCTTCGTTGCCGCGAGTCCGGTCGATGGTGCGATCCGCGCGCTGGTCGGCGGCTTCGATTTCAATCGCAACAAGTTCAACCACGTCACGCAGGCCTGGCGCCAGCCCGGATCGAGCTTCAAACCCTTCATCTACTCGGCGGGACTGGAGAAAGGCTACACGCCGGCCTCGGTGATCGCCGATGAACCGGTCTCGATTTCCGCCGAGGAAACCGGTTCGCAAGCCTGGGAGCCAAAGAACTATGACGGCAAATACGAGGGTCCGATGAGCCTGCGCACGGCGCTTGCCAAGTCGAAGAACATGGTCTCGATCCGGCTTTTGCGCTCGATCGGAACCCATTACGCCCAGGACTACGTGACACGCTTCGGCTTCGATGCCGACAAGCATCCGCCCTACCTGACGCTGGCACTTGGCGCCGGCGCCGTGACGCCCTGGCAGCAGCTCGCCGCCTATTCGATCTTTGCCAACGGCGGCTACCGCGTGGAGCCCTACATCGTGCGCGAGATCCGCGACGACAAGGGCACGGTGCTGGCCGCCATACAACCGGCGCTGGCCGGCGACGAATCCTTGCGCGCGATAGACGCCCGCAATGCGTGGCTGATGGACAGCATGATGCACGACGTGGTGCGCCGCGGCACCGCGACCCGGGCCGCCACGGTGCTCAAACGCGGCGACCTGGCCGGCAAGACCGGCACCACCAACGACTATATCGACGCGTGGTTCTGCGGTTACCAGCCGACGGTGGTTGGTATCGCCTGGATCGGCTTCGACCAACCCAAGCGCATGGGTAACGGCGAGACAGGCGGATCGGCGGCATTGCCGATCTGGATCGGCTACATGGAACATACCCTGAAAAACGTCCCCGAAAGCTGGCCCGAGGTTCCAGAGGGACTGGTGTCCATCGTTGCCAGCGATCCTGCCGGCAAGTCCGGCAAGGAACTGGTTTACAAGGAACACCTGCCACCGCCCGCCGAGGAAGATGCGGAAGCGTCCGTGCAGGAGCCCGCGCCGGTGCAGGACGCGAAGCCAAAACTGATTGAAAAGCCGGCGGTCGAAAAGCCTCTCGCGGAAAAAGCCGCTGGCGAGAAAGCCGCAGCCGACAAGCCGGTCCCGCCCAAGCCGGTTGAAAAGAAGCCCTAAAGGCTGACGCTGGTCCCGGCCTGCTGTGACACGGCGCGGGAGAGCGCCACCATCAGTTCCTCTCCGTCGCGCGTGCCTAGCCAGCGCCCGCCATCGGGCCGGAAGTGGAATCCGCCGGATTTCGCCGCCAGCCAGATCTCGCGCGCGGCGGCATGGCGATTGATGATGATCTTCGAACCATTCTCGAATTCGATCTCGATGATGCCTCCAGGCTTGAGTTCGAAGTCGAAGTCGGCGGCACCGCTGTCGCTCGCGGCCTCTAACGCGGCTTCGATGCGCGCCAGTTCGGCATCGGCCGCCGCCATGAATTCCTGTTCGTCCATCGCATGTTCCTTTCAGGGGACGACAAGTCCGGTAGTAGAGCAGCATGTCGCCGGTACTGTCCGCCGCATATACTACCGTCCCCAGCCCTCTTTCCCGAATCCGATGCGTCCGATAACTCCATTGCTCGCCGCACTGTCCTGCATTGCGGCGCTCGCCGGTTGCGGCACCAAAACGCCCCTGACGCTACCGCCACAGCCGCAGCCGCCGGCAAAGGCCGCTGCCTTGCCGGCGCCGTTACCGATGGAATCGCCGCAAGCGCTGGCGCAGGCAAGCACCGAGCCGCGCCAATGAGCCTGACCAACCTGGGCGGGGACGGCCTGCAGGTCGAGGCTGTCGCGCTGAACGACATCGCCGCGCGCTTCGGCACGCCCTGCTACGTCTATTCGCGCCTCGCGCTGACCGCCGCCTACGTCGGCTATCGCAACGCGTTGCATGCACACGGCCTGGGCGACCGCGCGCTGATCTGTTACGCGGTCAAGGCCAATTCCAACCTCGCCATCCTCAACCTGTTCGCGCGCCTCGGCGCCGGCTTCGACATCGTCTCCGGCGGTGAGCTGGCGCGCGTGCTGGCCGCCGGCGGCAGCGCCGACAAGATCGTTTTCTCCGGCGTCGGCAAGTCGCGCGAGGAAATGCGCCAGGCGCTGGAAGCCGGCATCCACTGCTTCAACGTCGAATCGACCAGCGAACTGGAACAACTCAACGAGGTCGCCGGAGGCCTGAATCGCCGTGCGCCGGTTTCGCTGCGGGTGAATCCCGACGTCGACGCCAGGACCCATCCCTACATCTCCACGGGGCTGAAGACTGCCAAGTTCGGCGTCGCCTTCGACCAGGCCTTCGACACCTATCGCCGCGCCGCTTCCTTGCCCCATCTTGCGGTAAAGGGCATCGATTGCCACATCGGTTCGCAACTGCTCGACCCCGCGCCCGCCGCGGAAGCCGCCGACAAGGTGCTGGCGCTGGTCGACCGCCTCGCGGCCGCCGGCATCGTGCTGGAACACATCGACCTGGGCGGCGGCATGGGCATCCAGTACCGCCGCGAAGAACCGGCGCCGGCCACCGCCGACTACCTTGCGCCGATGCTGGCGAAGTTCGCCGGCCGCCGCGAAAAGCTGATCTTCGAACCGGGCCGCTCGCTGGTGGGCAACGCCGGGCTGTTGCTGACGCGAGTGCAAGTACTCAAGCCCGGCGAGGAAAAGCATTTCGCCGTGGTCGACGCGGCGATGAACGACCTGATGCGCCCGGCCCTGTATGACGCCTGGCACGACATCGTCCCGGTGGCAAAAGTCGGCGCCGGCGACACGGCGCCAGGCACGCCAATGCGGTATGAAATCGTCGGCCCGGTCTGCGAATCGGGCGATTTCCTCGGCCACGACCGCGAACTGGCGTTGAAGGAAGGTGACCTGCTCGCCGTCCTTTCGGCCGGCGCCTACGGCATGGCCATGGCCTCGAACTACAACAGCCGTCCGCGGGCCGCCGAAGTCATGGTCGATGGCACCCACGCGCACCTGATCCGCCGCCGCGAAAGTGTCGCGGAACTCTTTGCACCGGAGTCGGTCCTGCCGTGATGCAAAGGACATTCGCCGCCGCCCTAGCGCTCCTGCTGCTCGCCGCCTGCGGCCAGAAGGCCGAGGAAAGGAAAGCCGGGCCACCGCCCGCGCTGATCACCGTGACCCAGGTCGGCAGCGGCGAATTCGAAGTGGTCGAGGAAACCCTGGGCACCCTGGAAGTGCTGGCCGACCCGAAGGTCGGCGCCGAAGTGCCGGGGCGCGTCGTGCAGGTGCTGGCTCGCACCGGGCAGCGCGTGAAGAAGGGGCAATTGCTGGCCGTGATCGACGCCGGCGACACGACGCTCGCCAATCGCGCCGACGAAGCCGATGCACGCCGGCTCGAAGCCCTGGCGACGCAACAGGATCGCCTGCTGGAACGCCAGCAGGCGCTGGTGGCAAAGGGCTTCCTGTCGAAGAACGCCGGCGAGGACATCGCCGCGCAGCGCACCGCCGTCAATGAGCAGCTGGCCGCCGCCCGCGCCCGCGCCGAGAACAGCCGGCGGGCGATGGGAAAGACGCGCGTCACCTCCCCGCTCGACGGCGTCGTCGAAGTCCAGATAGTCGCTCCCGGCGATTACGTCAAGGTTGGCGACCCGATGTTCCAGCTGGTCGCGCCGCACAAGCTGCGCGCCCACCTGCCCTTCCCCGAAGTCGCGGCCACCCGCCTCGCCCCCGGCCAGGCGGTGAGCATGACCTCGCCGCTGGCGCCGGGAAAAATGTTCGAAAGCCGCATCCACGAAATCCGTCCCGGCATCGTCGAAGGCAGCCGCACGCTCGACGTGCTGGCCGACATCGACAACCGCGAGGGCCTGTTGCGCGGCGGCGGCACGGTAAACGCCACCGTTCGCATCGCTGCCAAGGCCACCGCCCTGACGGTGCCCGAGCAAAGCGTGGTGCTGCGCCCGGCGGGCAAGGTGGTGTATGTCATCGCCGAGGTCGACGGCCAGAAGCGCGCGCAGCAGAAAGTGGTCAAGGCCGGCGCCAAGCGTGGCGGCCGCGTCGAGATCCTCGAAGGCCTTTCCGGCGGCGAAACCATCGCGCTCGACGGCGCCGGCTTCCTCACCAACAACGCAGTGGTGGGGATCAAGGAGCCGGCCAAGCCGGGCGGCAAGGGCGGAGCAGCCAAGGACGCCGCAGCAAAAGTTCCCAACGGGACGCAAAGCGCTGGCGCTGACGCCACGGCGCAGAAACCCGACCCCGCCGCCAAGCCCGACGCGAAATGACCCTGCCCGAGCTTTCGGTAAAGCGCCACGTCCTGGCGTGGATGCTGAACGCGGTGCTGGTACTGTTCGGCGTCATCTCGTTCAGCCGCATTGGCATGGACCGGCTGCCCTACATCGAATTTCCGGTGGTCTCGGTCACCACCGCGCTGAAGGGCGCCAATCCGGACATTGTCGATGCCAGCGTCACCAACCTGATCGAGGGTTCGGTGAACAGCGTGCCCGGCATCGAGCATATCCAGTCCACGTCATCTCCCGGCGTCTCCGTGATCAACATCACCTTCGGCCTGGAAAAAAACGTCGACGTCGCCTACAACGAGGTGCAGTCCAAGGTTAACCAGGTGCTGCGCCGCCTGCCCAGGGACGTCGATCCGCCGATCGTGGCCAAGGTCGAGACCAACGCCTCGCCGATGTTCTGGATGGCACTTCAGGGCGACCGCACCCAGCAGCAGCTCAACCAGTACGCGCTCAATGTGGTCAAGAAGAAGCTGGAGACCATCGACGGCGTCGGCGAAGTCCGCCTCGGCGGCCGCCGCGATCGCACGATCCGGGTGAACCTGATCCCCGAACGCATGACTGCACTGGCGATTTCGGCGCAGGATGTCGCCAGCGCCTTCGGATCCGAGCACGTGCAACTGGCCGGCGGCTTCGTCGTCGGCCAGGCCACCGAACACCTGGTCAAGCTCGACCTCGAATTCCACTCACTCGATGCCCTGGCCGGCCTCGTCGTCGCCCAGCGCAACGGCGTCTCCGTGCACCTCTCCGAGATCGCCGAACTGGAAGACGGACTGACCGACAACCGCCAGCTGGCGCGCTTCAACGGCGAAATGACGGTGGGCCTCGGCGTGGTCAAGGTTGCCAACGCCAACACCGTGGCCATCGCCGAGCGCATCAAGGCCAAGCTGGCCAACGAGATCGAGCCGCAATTGCCGCCGGGCATGAAGATCAGCATCGTCTCCAACGACGCCGTATTCATCCTCGAAATCGTCAATTCCCTGAAAGAACACATCATCGAGGGCACCCTGCTGGCGGCGCTGGTGGTGTGGTTCTTCCTGCGTTCGCTGCGCTCGACCCTGATCGTCGCGGTGGCGATCCCGGTCTCGCTGATGGGCGCCATCGCGGTGATCTATTTCTTCGGCTACACGCTGAATTCGCTGACCATGCTGGCGCTGCTGCTCCTGATCGGCGTGGTGGTCGACGATGCCATCGTGGTGCTGGAGAATATCTTCCGCCACCGCGAGGACCTCGATCCCGATCCGGTCTCGGCCGCCGTCAATGGCAGCCGCGAAGTGGTGTTCGCGGTGATCGCCGCGACGCTCTCGCTGGTTTCGATCTTTGCCCCGGTGATCTTCCTGCAGGGCGTGCTCGGCCAGTTCTTCCGCTCCTTCGCAGTAGTGGTCACCTTTGGCGTGCTGGTTTCGCTGTTCGTCTCGCTGACGCTGACGCCCATGCTCTGCTCGCGCTACCTCAAGGTCGAGAAGCAGCACGGCCGCATCTACCACCTGCTCGACGGCATCCTCGGCGGCCTCGACCGCATCTACATCCGCCTGCTCGAATCCGCCCTGACCCATCGCTGGTGGGTGGTGGCGCTGACCGCGCTGATCGTCGCCGCCAGCAGCTTCTTCTTCATCAACATCGGCAAGACCTTCACGCCGGATGAGGACGAGGGCCGCTTCCGCGTCTCGCTGCGCACACCGCTCGGCTCCAGCATCGACTACACCGACGCCAAGCTGCGCGAAGTCGAGGCGGTGCTCAATAGTTACCCCGAGGTGCGCACCGAGTTCGCCCTGATCGGGCTGGGCAGTGCCGGCCAGGTCAACCAGGGCACGGTAGTGGTGCGCATGGCGCCACGCGAGGAGCGCAAGCGCAGCCAGCAGCAGGTAATCGCCGACGTGCGGCGTGACCTCGCCGCCATTCCCGGCGCGCGCGCCTTCGCCGCGCCCTTCTCCATCGTCGGCGGTGGCCAGCGCGGCGAGCCGCTGCAATTCGTCCTCGCCGGGGAGAACATCGACGAGGTCGGCCGCCTGACGCGCGAACTGCAACAGAAGCTGGCCGCCCTGCCCGGCATCGGCCGCGTCGATACCGACCTCCAGCTCGACCTGCCGCAACTCGTGTTCCGCCCCGATCGTCTGCGCATCGCCAACGCCAACCTGGCGACGGCCGACGTCGCCCTTGCCGTCAACATGCTGACCGGCGGTGTGGACATCGCCAAGTTCAACGACGAGCCGGGCGACGGCCAGCGCTATGACATCCGACTCAAGGCGAGGGAAGGCGCCTTCACCCAGCCCGCCGACCTGTCGAAAATCTTCCTGCGCAACCGCGACGGCAAGCTGGTGCGCCTCGATTCCGTCGCGCGCTTCGAAGAGAAACTCGGCCCCGCGGTGATCGGCCGCTTCGACCTGCAATACGCGGCGACCTTCTATGCCACGCCCGCAATACCGCTCGGCGACGCGGTGACCCAGGTACGCGCCGCAGCGGCCGAGATCCTGCCCGCGGGCTACCAGGTCAAGATGATCGGCCAGGCCGAGGAGTTCGGCAAAACCCAGAAGTACATGAGCTTCGCCTTCGGCCTGGCTTTGGTGCTGCTCTACATGGTGCTGGCGAGCCAGTTCAACAGCTTCCTGCAACCCGCCATCGTCATGCTGGCGCAGCCGCTGGCCGTGGTCGGCGGCATCGCTGCGCTGTGGCTGTTCGGCCACACGCTGAACATCTACTCGATGATCGGCCTCACGCTGCTGATCGGCCTCGTCGCCAAGAACTCGATCCTGCTGGTCGACCTCACCAACCAGCGCCGCGAGCAGGGCATGGCGGTGGACGCCGCGCTGCGCAATGCCTGCCCGATCCGCATGCGCCCGGTGATGATGACCTCGGCCACCGTGATCCTCGCCCTCTTCCCTGCCGCGCTGGGGCTGGGCGCCGGCGCCGAGACCAACCAGCCGCTGTCGATCGCGGTAATCGGCGGCATGATTTCCTCGACCCTGCTGACGCTGGTGGTGGTGCCGGCGGTGTATTCGCTGATCGAGGGGCGGCGCGGCGCAAGGTAAAAGTCGGCGCTGGCGGGACGGCGGTTAAGGCCCCATTCCGGTCCGTGATGTCTTTTCATGGGCAATGACGGCTATATGAGAATGCCACTTGTAGGGGAGTCTTCCTGGAAGTCTGCTCCTTCCCGCAGCCGGTCTAAAAATTCGCACCTTTCCTGTCCCGAGTGGGGGGGGGGGTCCCACTGCCGCCCGTTGCTGACCTTCGCGGTCGCCCGGTATGGAGGGCGGGGGGGTGGGGATCCTATCCCCCGGATTGCGGTTATTCAGCAGTATGGTGAGGATGGGGCAGCATTGACAAGTCCATGGCAGCAGTTAAAACTTCTCCTCGGATGGCTTGTCATCCGATCTGTCATCCGCTCACCTTTAACGGAGCATTGCCATGAACGCTCGGACCAAAGCCTTCCTCTTGCCGTAATCGCCGCTGTCGTCCTGATGGGTTTGCGGCAGGAAGCCCCCCTCCGCCGCCGGTCCAAGCCGTGCCGGCTCCCGCGCCCGCGACCGTTGCTCCCTGCAGCGGCTCCCGCTACCGCAGTTACGGCTGCTTCACTTACGCCTGTTCCAGCCGCTAACCCGGCGGCCGCTCCGGCTGCCAAAGCTTCGGCCCCGGCATTGGCCAATAAGGACCTCGCTGCCAAAAGCGGTTGCCGACCTGCCACGCTGTCGACAAGAAACTATTCGGCCCGCCTTTAAGGACATTGCCAACAAGTACAAAGCCAGCGACGAAGCGATGCTGATTGCCAAGGTCAAGGTCGGTGGCAGGGCGTTTGGGGTCCGATTCCAATGCCGCCGAACGCTGCGGTCAAGGACGAGGATATTAAGACCTTGGTCAACTAGTTCTCGCCGGCGCTAAGTATTCCGGTTGCAGCGTCAAGAAAGGCCAAGCCCACCCGCGGTGGAACTGGCGTTTTCTGTCTCGCGGAAAGGGTCGTAGCATGCTGCGCCTTAAGGAGTTGACATCGGCGTCTTTGCCGGTGATTTTGTGAGTGGTCGCTTATCGAGAATCGCTACCCACCTTTGCGCCCATTGCTGCCAGATGGCTTTTTCATGGGTAATGACGGCTATCGGAGACTCGTTCATTTTGGGAGACTTGCCGCCAATTTGCGCTTCACCCCAATAAATGTGCGGTCGACCCGCTGCACGACCATCGCACGTGCCAAAACCTTGCTGCCGTGCGTGATATACCGAACATTCAGATTGACTAGGTCGCACCCCCGAAGCTTGCTGTCGACTGCGAGGTTGAACATGGCAAGATCTCGAACGCTGATGCGTATTCTGGAGCTGAATCGGGATGGCCCAGATGTCCTTCGGTTTCAGGGGTGGCTTCTGACCAACCAGCTTGCCTTTGTTCCAGGGTTCCCAGTGATGAGTAGATTCCATGACAAACTCCTCTTGTTGTTAATCGGAGTTTGATTGTTCTACTTCTGGGCGAAGAGCGGTTTTGGATTGGATGCTGGTTGCGTACAATCAGCCGGAAGCTGGCGCTGACCGTGTTTCTCAAAGCCGCCGTTGATCCTCTGCAGTCGTCTGGAAGTGACCGTTGAACTTGGAATCAAGCGGCGGCAGACTGTGATGCGACGCCTATTCCCAAAATCTCGCGTCCTTCCCCGCCTCTTCCACCGTCCTTCCGTCGCGAATGTGATAGATCCGCGAAGGTGGGAATGATCTTTTCGTCGTGGGTGACGACGATGATCGCGGTCTGATATTGGCTCGCCATCTGGTTAAGGATGCGCACCACGGCCAGCGCCCGCTCGCCGTCGAGCGGTGCGGTGGGTTCGTCGGCGAGGATCACCGGCGGCTGATTGGCCAGGGCGCGGGCGATCGAGACGCGCTGTTGTTCGCCGCCGGAAAGCTCGCTCGGCTGCGCTTTTGCGCGATGAGCCACATCAAGCGCCTGCAGCAGTTCCAGCGCACGCGCCCGGGAAGCACCATTCGCCCGCCCCGCCAGCATCGGCAGCAGGGCGATATTGTCGGTGACATCAAGGAAGGGAATCAGGTAGGGTGCCTGGAAGATGAAGCCGATACGATCGCGCCGCAAGGCGCGCAAGTCCGGCGTTTTCCAGCCGCCCTGGGTGCTGTCGTAGATCACTTCGCCGCCCGAGGTCATGCGCCCCGCGCGTCGGTTCGATCACCGCGCCGAGGCACTTGAGTAGCGTGGTCTTGCCCGATCCGCTCTCGCCCACCAGGCCGACCACCTCGCCGGGCGCGATGCGCATGTTCACATCCTTCAGCGCCTCGACGGCGGTGTCGCCCTCGCCATAGCGCTTGCTGAGTCCTTCGATGTGGATTCCGTCGTCCATCTCAGCCCCCGATTGCCGTGGCGGGATCGACCTTGAGCGCCGCGCGATCGCCAGCGTGCTGGCCAGCGCGCAGACCACCATGACGATGGCCAGGGCGCGCATGGCGTCTGCCGTCTCCAGCAGCACATACTTGGGAAAAGCTGGTGCCCACAGCGTGGCGGAAATCTTGCCGACGATGAAACCGATCAGGCCAAGGCCGAGCGCCTGTTGCAGGATCATGCCGGCAATGGTGCGGTTGCGCGTGCCGATCAGTTTCAGCACCGCGATTTCACGAATCTTGCCCAGCGTCATGGTGTAGATGATGAAGGCGACGATGGCTGCGCTGACCACGGTAAGGATGGCGAGGAACATGCCGATCTGCTTGGCCGATGTAGCGACCAGCTTTTCGATCAGGATCTCCTCCATCTGCTCGCGGGTATAGGCCTGCAGGTGTTTCAGGGCGGATCTCCTGCGCCACGCTTGCCGCCGTATCGCCAGCGCCGACTTTTACCAGCACCGCATTGACGCTGTGATTGATGGTCTGCGAGGCAGTCACCGCGTCGAGCAGGCCGGGCACGCCGGGGCGGTTTAGCGCCGGATTGGCGGCGGTGCGCGCGCGGTCGGCGATGATGGCGTCGTTGTCCTTGAGGAACTGCGCTTCCTGCGCATCCTTGAGCGGAATGAAGACCATCGGATCGCCGCCGGACGACACCATGCGCCGCGTCAGGCCAACCACTTCGTAATCGTGGCGGCGGATGCGGATGCGCTCGCCGAGCTTGAAGCCGGTCTTGACGTCGGCGATGGCCTCGAAGTGGCCGCGCAGCAGGCGCCGTCCCGCCACCAGATAGCCTGGCGGCTCGCCGGAGCCTGGCTTCGAAGCCGACCACCATGCTGCGGCTCTCGTGGGCGCCATGGCGCACCTGCATGGTCAGGTAGGTGACGTTCGCCGCCTGCGCCACGCCGGGCATGCCGAGCAGGCCGCGATACACGTCGTCGCGGATGCTGGACGCCTCGGCATACGGTCCCTGGGTGTCCTTCTGCACCACCCAGATGTCGGCGCCGCTGTTGGTCAGCAGTACCCGCGCGTCATCGACCATGCCGCGATAGATGCCCGCCATCGACAGCGTGGCGCCGATCAGCAGGCCGAGACCGGCCCGGTGAGGACGAACTTGCCCCAGGAATGCAGGATGTCGCGGCCGGCGAGGCTGATCATGACGGGCTCAAGAACCGGTGAGGGTGGAAACCACCTTGATGCGGCTGTCGGCGGTCAGTTCGCCCTCGCTGTACACGATCACCACATCGCCCTCCTTGAGGCCGTCGATGATCTGCACCCTGCCGTCGGCGCCGCTGGTGCCCGTCCTGACCGCGACAAAACCCGGCTTGCCGGCAGCCAGCGCCAGGCCGCCGGTCTTTGCCGCCGTGCAGGCGCAATGCCGCCGGGCACGGCCAGCGCCTGCTTGACACCCGGCGGGCGCAAGGTGATTTCGCTCATTTCGCCGATGGACACGTCCTGCGGTGGCGTGGCGAAGGCCACTTGGGCGATGCGCTCTTCGGTCACGCTGTCGCCGAGCATTTCAATGCGCGCGACTTTTCCGGGCAGCACCTGTCCCGGCCGCGAGCGCAACACGATTTCAGCCGGGAGCCCCACTTGCAGGCCGGTGGAGCGATGCTGATCGAGGCGCAGTTTGAGCCACAGGCTGTCGGCGGCGACCAGCCGCACCACGGCCTGTCCGGCGACCACGGTCGAGCCCGGTTCGGCGTCGCGCGCGGTCACCACGCCGTCGGCCGGCGCCAGCAGGCGCAGGTTGCTGCGCTGCTGCTGCGCGCCGCCGCGTTCGGCATCGAGGCGCGCGCGGTCTGCCGCGCGCCGGCCAGCGCGGCTTCGGCGGCGGCAAACTGGGCCTTCGCGGAATTCATCTCCTGCGTCTTGCCCTCGGTCACGCTGGAGCTGACGAAACCCTTGCGCCCCAACTCCTCATAGCGGCGCGCATTGGCGGCAGCCACTTCGCGTCGGGCGACGCTGTCGGCAAGTTGCGCCGCCGCCGTATCGACAGCACTCTGCGCCCGGCCGGCGGCCGCGCTGGTTGCGGCAAGGCGCTGATCGAGGTCGACCGGGTCCATCTTCTGCCGGCAACTGGCCGGCCTTCACGACGTCGCCGACGTCCACGGCGACGTGGCGCCCGCGCCCGGCCGTGGTGGGGCCGACCAGATAGCTGCGACGCGCGCTTCGACGACGCCGATGCCGAACAGCAGCGGCGCCAGGTCGGCCCGCGCGACCGGCGCGACGGTGACGCGCATCGACGCCAGCGCCGCTGCGCGCGATGAACAGCAGCAGAATGGCCGCCAGCAGGACGGCGGCGGTAATGAGGATGGTGCGACGATTCATCGCGGGTTGCTTCCCGCTTCGGGCGCCTTCATGGCACGCAGGGCGACCAGCGCCACCGCGATCCAGAACAGCGAGCGCAGCGACGGGGCGCCGACGGTGCGCGCCTCAAACGTGCCGCCGGCGAGGATGTGCAGCGCAAATGCGAGGAAGACGAGAACCGTCGACACTGCCAGGAACACGGCCAGCGGGGCCGCCCGGCGTTTTCTCCGCAACAGCGCTACCCCGGCGAGGACATAGACAAAGCCGGCCAGGAAATTGAACCAGAGCACTAAGGGCACGATGTTGCCAAGCTCGGCGCGCGCGTCCATGCCGCCGAACAATGCGCGGCCACCGCTGAGCACGGTGAGGACGCCAAAGGCGATGGCGACGGTGGCCAGCCATTTGAGTATGCGTTCGGACTTCATGTGACACTCCTGATTCCGCGACGGTAAATCGCGAACGCGCCCGGCGCGTCGGCCCGCATCTGTCCAGCCTTGCCGCTCAGCAGCGATTGCATGACCAGACCCTGGATGCTGCCGATGAAGGCGACGACGGCCGCGGTTGTATCGACTTCCGGTGCCACTTCGCCGCATGCTTTCCCCGTATCGATGAGCCCGCGCAGGCGTTCCCTGTAGGCGCCAATCAGAGTGCGTGCCATGCGTTTGGCGGGAGTGTCCTCGGCACGCTGCAGCTCGCCGAACAGCAGGCGCGGCACGCCGGGGTGCGCAACGACAAACTCGATATGGGCCATGAACACCGCTTCCAGTGCCTGCAGCGGCGAGTCCGCGGCGTGAATGGCGCGATCCACCCGCTGCAACAGTCGCTCGGCCACCCATTCCATGACCGCCTGCCAGATTGCATCCTTGCTGGGAAAGTGCCGAAACAGCGCCCTGCGTGAGATTCATGCGCTTCGCAATCGCGGCGGTAGTGATGTCGCCCGGATTCTGCTCGGCCGTCAGTCTTCGATAACCGCTTCCACGGTGACAGCCCGTCGCTGGTCCGCCGGCAAGTTCTTCGATTTTGGTTCAATAGACATTTTAAGCCAATAAGAAAGTAATCGAGTACTATCTTATTCCAGAAATCCAAGGCGATCAAGTAATCCTTGCAGAAGCCGCTTGTTCTAATTGTTGAGAGTTCGGGCCGAAGGTTCGCTGCCACCATTGATTTGGTTCTTGATGCGACGACATGGATATTCGGCCTGGCAGCGGCGGGTATTCTTGACCACGCAATACGTGCCAGCGCACGGAATTGATCGCAGCGCGAATAGGCTAGTCGCCAACGGTGAAGCGCTGAGCCACCCAGGCCCCGATGGTTCGCTTGAACGCAACCCAATCAAGGTAAGCACCATGGGCTCCTACCGCAAACTCTGGTTCATCCTGATCGCCGTTCTGGCGCTCACCTTATCGCTGCTCGGCTACTACGGAACCGAGGTCTATCGTCAGGCGCCGCCCATACCCAGACCGTAGGCGAGCAGCACGGTGGGTAACTCAACGTAGCTCATGCCGCCAGCTTTACTGCCGTTGAATCGAAGCCTGCGCAAGCGAAGATACATCATCTCGGGCAATCCGAAAACCCTGCTTACCCTCCACGAGATCGGTACCTGGGCCCCTGATATTCGAGCCAATGACGCCAGAATTCGATGCCAAGCCAGATCGCGACTTGCAGCGCGATGCCAAACGCGATCCAAAGCAGGAGGAAGGACGATGTCATGGTTCAGTCATGATCGTGGTGGTCGCGGTCACGTTTGGCACGGCGCCTGCCGGAGTCGTTGATTGGCATCGGCTTATCGCCGTAGGCTGCACGATACACCTCGGCGGCCGAGAAACGGCACTCTGGCTGAGCGCCAAGCTTCTGCAGCAAGTCGGTATCCGCCTTGGGTAGCAGGCCTACTTGTGCTTCGATCCGGGCCCTGATCTGCTCGCAGGAATCGACCTGGATACTGGCGGCGTTGGCGTTGGTGAACGCCAGCCCGAGCAATCCGAGCATAAGGATGCACTTGCGCATTTCGGATCCTTTCAATCAGGTAAGAAAAGGCATTGAGTGCATCCTGGCGTCCGACGCTTAAGTCAGCCTTAATCGGATGCACGGAGTTCAGTGCGGAATCGGCCGGAACCCGGGATCATCAAAATAGGTGCTGTATTTATCCAACGCATCAATCGCCCCAACAGCGCCACTCTGACGTTTGACCTTCTTGATCTTGCCGGCATCTGTTCGGCACCTTCAAGCAATTCGGCAACGATCAGGTGCAACTGCGCATCTGCCTTCGGCTCAGTTTGCGGTTGGCGACAATGTCGCCAACCCCACGCTTTACCTTCTGTGCCAGCTTGTCATATTCCTTGTTTGACAGCCGATTTCCGTGAATTTCGTGCAGCGATGCCGCCAATTCCTGGCGAATGTTGCCCATGGCTTGACGCAAGGCAATATCGGTCTGCCATTTCTTTCCGGCATTGAGTTGCAGCGTCGTCGTTGTCGCTGCTGCGCCAGGTTCATGTTTATGATCTTGGGCTGCGGCATCTGAGGCGGCGAAAGAGGGTACGGCCAATGCCATGTAAATGACGCCAAGCGCCAATAATGTATTTCGTTTCATTTTTCTTCCTTCCTTTCATGGTGATATTGCCGACGATCGACACGGGATGCACCGATTCGTCGACGGGAACCGCCTTTTGTTGCTTTTTTCGCTAGCGCATCTCGAATGCCTCCTGGTGGAAGAGTGGCTGCAAGCCCATGGCGCGAATTCCGTTGCGTAGTGCATTCGCCAAGCCGCTGGGACCGCAGAACCAGATTTCGGCGTCCTTCGTCGCCCCCAGGGCCTCTGCCTTCAGGATGGCGCCCTGGCGTGCGTCATGAATGTGCAGGCGAATGCCGGGCAATGTGGCGCACAAGGATTCCAGCCTGGGGACAAAACTATCCTTGGCTTGATCGCGGGTGCAGTAATGCAGGTCAGCCGTGGGCGCCCCTTCCGGTTTGGCCTGGAGCGACTCGAGCCAGGCGAGGAAGGGCGTTACGCCGATACCCCCGGCGATCCATATTTGCCTGGCTCGGGGATCGCGTCGGGCGATGTCAAAGCGACCGTATGGACCCTCCACACGTACCGTTTGCCCAGGCTGCAGACGTTCCGCAAGGTGTTTGGTGTAGTCGCCCAGCGCTTTGATCTGGAAGCTGACGGTGCTATCGCCATGGTCGGCGCTAGCGATGGTGAATGGATGTGCACCTTCCTTGTCGTCAAAGGTCACGAAGGCAAACTGCCCGGCTTGGTGCCCACGCCAACCGCGAACGAGATGACATCGCACCGTGGTGACCTCATTCGCTGGATGTTCGATGGCGATTATGTTGCCCGTCGCCACGCGTGAGCGACCGATGTCGCCAAGCAGCGAGCGGATTGCGCCGTACACGCCGGCCGCCAGAAGAACAGCGACCAAGCCGCCGATCGGTTGCACCCAATAATCCCGTGGTGCAAGAAGTGCTGCGTGGAACGCCAGCATCAGATAGAGCACGGGCATTGCCCGATGCAAGATGCGCCAGGTTTTGTATGGAAACTTTTTCCACAGCGTGATCGCCAGCATCGCCAATACAACGTAGAACGCCCATTCACCCATGTCTTCCGCCAGGTCGCGCAGGACCTCCAGAAAGCCGACGAACTTTTCTTTGGGTACGCGGCCTTCGCGGCCAATCATCGATTTCAGGATGTCGCCGGACATCTCGATCAGCCAGTGCAGCGCCGCGAAGGAACCCGCGAGAATCCCAGCCCACTTGTGCGTGCGATAGATACGGTCCATGCCACCCAGCGGTGCCTCCAGCCAGACCGGGCGTGTGGCCAGAAACATCGTCAGAGACATCATGGCAATCGACAGCAGTCCGCTCAAATAAAGCGCTTCCTGACGTGCTATCCATAGGGGATGCGCAGCCGTCGGTGGGACCGCATTGACGACATCCCAACCCCAGGCAAGGATGACAAGGGCCAGCAGACTGCCGAGTAAGGTTTTCATGGTGATCCGCTCAGGAAAGTTGGAAGCACAGTGCCAGCAAAGCGCGTGGAGTCGTGCAATATCACTTGGGCATGGCCGGGGTGGTCACTGCTTTCTGAGGCAAATCGTCGCGACAACGGCGCTTGTTGCAGTCGGCAGAGTCGCGAGGGTTCTGATCGGCAGGGCCGCTGGCCCGCTTACCTTGAGTACGCTGGTTCATGATTTCACCTGTCTGCGGATTGACATGGAGCTTGATCCGCTCGCCATTCCGATCAGTGGCGCGTGCCTCGTAGCCGCCGCGTTCGCGTTCGATCTTCTCGACATTCCGGTATCCCGCTGCTTCCAGCCTTTCATGCACCTGCGGGATCGAAAGCCACTGATGCTCGCCCGCCCGAGCGGTGCGATTTTCCCCGGCAAAGGACGAACTCAGTGCTACGCTTCCGACGGCAAGAGCACTGCCAAGAGCGAGGGATGAAAGAATCGTTGAGAGTTTCATGATCTAAACCTCCGTTTGTTCTGGTCTATGGGGAACCGTGATTTGATTTTGCATTGCAGCGGCTTAACCCTTGCTGAAGCGTCTGTTCATCCCGTGTTCAGGAAGCAGGACGACAAGAGGCAATCTCACTCGTCGTAGTACCCGAGCGCCGCGTCGGCATGGCATGCGGTGCAATTGGCCTTGGTCCGAACATCCTTGTGCTTCCATTCCCAGTCAGGCACTTTGCGATGCTCTTTTGTCCACCTGGGCAATTCGGTGATGCGCAGCGGCGCATTCGTCGCCGTCATACCGCCCATCAGTTTGTCGCTGTAACGCCGACCACCTGTGTCAGCTGCGTTAGCGACCAGATAGTCGGTGATTGTCTTGGCGGTGTTCGCATCGACGCTGGCGTCATCGCCGAAGTGATTCTTCAGGTCGGCCATCATGCGTTTCCAGGAGTTGGCCGGCAGCATCGACGGGGCAAACGCCAGGTGGCAGCTGCCGCACTCTTCCTTGACTACCGGGTCGGCCACCGGCGGGTAGAAGTGGCTGCCGCCTGCTTGGGCGCGGCCGAGCACGATCGCCGAGAAACCGAGAACGAGCAGGCCGAGGGCCAGCGGACGAAGCGGTATCTTCTTTGGAATATTCATGGTGATCTCCTTTCGTGCAGAGGGCTTATTGGCTGGCGACAAAGCTCAACCAGTCGCCCTTTTCCTGTGCGCTGCATTCACGCCCCATCACTTCAGTGCAGTTGCGCTTGAACCATTTCTCGACCTTTGCCGGATCGGTGTAACGTGACGGAGCTGAAGACACCGCCACTGGTTCTATCGCCTTGCCCGTCAGATTGCGGCCCGGAGCACGCGGATCCTTGCCGTGGCACGTGGTACAAGCCGGCGTATCCGGTTTTCCACCAGCAAATGCCTGGGTATGCAAAGTCTTGCCCCGATCGGCAGAAAAGCCGGAAAAGGTGGGGTTGGCGGCTTTGGCGGCGCTGGCATACTGGGCCAGCTGATCCTCACGCGGACCGGCAATGCCGGCGCCTGAAAGCGTCAATGCCAAGCCGGCGGCAAGAAAGGTGGTCGTCAGGTTTCGATGCATCGTGTACTCCTCGTTGGGGTCGGTGTGAGGCGTACTATGCGCGGGGCCAACTGAACAGAAGATGAATCCGCCGTTCATCCAGCGTTCAGATTGGCGGCGCTATAAAGTGGTCTGCTGGAGCAAGGAAACGGGAGCCTTTATCATGCCAAGTCGACTCACAAACCATCATTGGCACGCGCTGCTGCTCCTGCTGATCGCCGCACTGCTCGCCTGCGGCAGTGGCGCCAGCAGTGCCAGCGACGATCACGAGCGTGCCCGGCAGGCGCTGGAAGCGGGGGCAGTGCTGCCGCTACGCACCATCCTTGAACGGGTTGAACGCGAATACCCCGGACAGGTCATCGATGTCGAACTGGAACGCGGACAAGAGAAAAACCTCGAACTCTGGATCTACAAGGTCAAGGTCCTGCGCCCCGGCGGTTCCCTGGTCAAACTTAAAGTCGATGCTCGTGACGGCACCATCATCGGCCGCAAGGCT
The DNA here is from genome assembly GCA_016712985.1 of Sulfuritalea sp. Classification (GTDB taxonomy): domain Bacteria; phylum Pseudomonadota; class Gammaproteobacteria; order Burkholderiales; family Rhodocyclaceae; genus Sulfuritalea. The sequence goes on from JADJQA010000041.1 coordinate 36,947, forward strand.
AAAGGCGAGCTCGATGGCGAAAGAGCGCGGCAAAAACCCCGCGGTAGTGGAGAAGGACGGTAATGCGCATCCTGATTGTTGAGGACGAACCCACCCTGCGGGCACAACTGGCTGAGGGGATAGGTGCAGCAGGCTACGCCGTAGACGTAGCGGAGAATGGAACGGACGCCCACTATATGGGCGACACCGAGCCCTATGACGCGGTAATTCTTGACCTTGGTCTGCCGCAAATGGATGGCATCACCGTACTCCGTAAATGGCGCACAGCCGGTCGCAGCATGCCGGTGCTTATCTTGACGGCCAGAGATGGCTGGCACGAGAAAGTGGCTGGCATCGACGCCGGCGCGGATGACTACCTGACAAAGCCTTTCCACATGGAAGAGCTGTTGGCCCGTCTTCGGGCGCTGATCCGCCGCGCTGGAGGCCATGCCAGTTCCGAAATTGTGTGCGGCCCGCTGACGCTCGATACCCGCAACAGCCGGGCCACGGTGGCAGGTCAGGCGCTGACACTCACCAGTCACGAGTACCGTGTACTGGCTTACCTGATGCACCATAGGGACGAAGTGGTTTCACGCAGCGATCTTGTCGAACATATCTACGCGCAAGACTTCGACCGTGACTCGAACACCGTCGAAGTCTTCATCGCCCGGCTACGCAAGAAGCTTCCGCCAGGGTTGATCGAAACTGTACGCGGCCTTGGTTACCGCCTCACGGCACAACAATGAATTTTTCCGGTCTACACGGTTCGCTACGCATTCGGTTGCTGGCCGGCACATTGTTCTGGATCGCCATGTCGATTCTCGTGGCCGGCTGGGGCCTCGGCAGTCTGTTCCGCCAGCATGTGGCCACTCAGTTTCACACCGAGCTAACAAGTCACCTTGACCAACTGACGGCTCAGTTCACGCTGGATGAGCAGGGGCGTCCCCAACTCGCCCTTCCGCTGAGCGATCCACGCCTGAGCAGACCTTACTCCGGATGCTACTGGCAGATCGACCTTGTCAGCGACATCGGTGGAAGCGATTCTGTCATCGCAGGGCAACTGCGCTCGCGCTCGCTCTGGGATCACGTGCTTGTGGCGCCGTCCGGTATGTTGGCCGATGGCGAAATTCACCAGCATCGAATTCTCGGTCCGGAAGGGAAGATGCTTGGCATGGTCGAACGCAGTGTGCGCATCGATGACACTCCCGATGGCAAACCAAGAACATTCCGCCTGATCGCTGCGGCAGATGAAAACTTCATGTTGGAACCGATTGCTCGCTTTAGCGGAAATCTATGGCTGGCGCTCGGATTGCTCGCGACCGGACTGATCCTCGCCGCTCTGGTACAGGTCTTTGTCGGACTGGCGCCGTTACGCACCCTGCGCACTGCACTTGGCAAGGTGCGCAGCGGTGAAACGCAGCGACTTGAGGGCGTTTTCCCGGGCGAAGTCACACCGCTGATAGATGAGTTCAATACCGTATTGGCACAAAATGCCGAGGTCGTTGAACGCGCCCGCACACACGCCGGTAACCTGGCCCATGCGTTGAAGACTCCATTGAGTGTGCTCGCCAACGCGGCTACCAGCGGCAAGGATGCCGATCACTCCGAACTAGCCCGTCTGGTGGTTGATCAGGTGGCAATCGCACAAAGGCAGGTCGACTATCACCTCGCCCGGGCACAGGTGGCGGCTACCAGCCGTGTGCCTGGGGTAAAGACACCACTGCAACCCGTGGTCGAGGGATTGGCGCGCGTCATGCGCCGCATTCATGCCGAACGACAGTTGGAGTTGATTGTTCATCCATTTCCGGAGTCGTTAAGCTTTCGCGGTGAGGCGCAGGATCTGCAGGAAATGTTAGGCAATCTGCTCGATAACGCCTGCAAGTGGGCGAAACGAAACATCGAACTGAACGCGTGCAGCAATGGGACAACATTGACCGTAACGATTGATGACGACGGCTCTGGGCTTGCTGTCGAAAAGCGGGATGCCGTTATTCTTCGAGGAATTCGCGCGGACGAACAAGTTGCCGGGTCCGGACTTGGACTGGCTATCGTCGATGATCTAGCGCGTCTCTATGGCGGCCAGCTGGAACTGGTGGATTCCCCGCTCGGCGGTTTGCGGGTCGTGCTGACGCTACCGGCAAGTCAATAGACATAGTGAGGAGTTCTTGGATGACGAACGTGTTGTGCCAACGTTCAGCAGCGCAGCGGCTCCCATGACTACAAATATCACGCAGCTATTCTGCAATCTCGTCTTGTCCCCTTTCGAAGCTATTTCTTGACGTGCATCGATCTGTATCGGCTTGCTATCAGAGGATCAACGCATGCCGGAGAATGACGGCTTACGTACCAATTGCGGACGCTGGCGGCAACAGTGCCGTGGGCATAAGGAAAGTGGAAAGCAGCCGTTCAAAAGCTCATCGTTTTAGGGGTGCCAATGACGGCTCTGGCCGGACTGAGGCACTCAGCGCCTGGGCTCAGTTCGAGCTTCATCTGAGATTCTGCACGACAATTCGAAGCCCAAGAGCGGCCATTCCCGTCACGGGCTGGCCATAGACGACTGCGGGACGATTACCTATTCAAGCGGGTTCCAGTCCGATCACAAGTCGCTTCCCCAACACTGCCACGGCTTGCGCAATGCGCGGCAGCTTGTAGGCATAGCGTGGGTCAAGCAGTCGGCGAACTTCCTTTTCATCCACGCCGAGCTGCTTCGCGAGTTGTACATTGGTAACGTGTGCTTCTCTCATGGCGACATACAGAGCTGCCTTCGCCATCGTCTCGGCAGGAGGAGCAACCCGGTACTCACCCCGCCGCGCTTTGCTCGGTGCCGGGAAAGCCAACTTCCCTTGCATGTAAGCCGCGAATACTTCATCCATTGCATCTGCCGCTTCCAACAGAGCATCGGCTACATCTTCTCCTTGGGTCACAAGCTGAGGCAAATCGCGGCAGGTCACGACGAACCCTCCTTCATCGGCGGGCGTCAGCATCACGGCGTATTCAAATCGTTCCATTTACCACCTCACAGATCGTTGGGCTTAATGCCAAGTTGGGAGCACATGGCATGAAAGGTTCCCGTCTTTAGTTCGTCCTTTGGGTTGCGAACAATCGTAAATGCACTTCCAAAATCCGGTTTCAGTTTGGCCTTGGCAATCCATGCACCCACCGCCTCCCGGGTCGGGTTGGTCAATTCGAACTGGACCGGCCACTGCGTCTTGTGTTGCATGACGGAGGCGCGCGGCGACACCTGGTTTCCATGCGTGACATCGCGCACTTTCACGCTGCCCAGATCGCAGCCGCGCAGCTTGCTGTCGATGGCTAGGTTGAACATGGCAAGTTCACGAACTGTCTTGGTCAGTTGTAGGCGAATGCGGATCGCCCGGATTTCCTTGAGCTTCAACGGCGGATTCTGATCGATCATCTTGTCCTGGTTCCATGGCACGCGCTGACTTCTCGAGTTTGCATCGTGTTCCATGATGGAGTTCCGTGTGTCATTGAAGGGAACCCCCGTGTCATGTTCCGGGCAGAGGGATGAGAAAAATGTGTCACCGACCCGCCGCCCTGCGCGACTCGCTTCTATTGCTTTGGTATGATGCCTTCTCCATTACATCTGTCAGGAACTCACCATGGCCCGCAAACAGAAGCTCGATTTCAGCACCATTGCGGATGACCGCAAGAAGGAAGGCCTCAATCAGAAGGATTTCTGGGCCCGCTACGGCGTCACCCAGTCGGGCGGATCCCGCTACGAATCGGGCCGCAATATTCCGAAGCCCCTGGCCATCCTGCTCTGGCTCCATCGCTCAGGGAAAGTAACGGACAAGGTTTTGGCGGAAGCATCGAAGTAAGCATCGGGGTCAGTGGTTCCGGATGCGCCCTGAGGACCTTGAATTGCTGGTCACCCGCGTGATGCCCTTCGGCAAGCACAAGGGGCGTCTGATTGCTGATCTGCCGGGCAACTACTTGAACTGGTTCGCAAGAGAGGGATTCCCGTTTGGGGAGCTTGGAAGGTTACTGGCTTTGATGCAGGAGATGGACCACAACGGGTTGAGATCCCTGCTCGATCCCTTGAGAGATCGGTAGAAGAACCGCCCCAGAAACGCGAGGCTGCCATGGGGTGTCCAACCGACACGGAGCGCGTAGGAAAGTGGAGGTCTTTTGGGTGGTCGGTGTCGGGTGGACCTGCCGTTCCAGTGTCTAAGACGTGGTTTGCGTGGCCGTCGCAGTCCGGCCGTGACCCGTCATTGCCACCCCCTAAAGCGAAGAGTTTTTGGGCGCCTGCGTTTGCCTCGCTCCATGACCGCGACAATGTTTAGCGCCAGCGTTCGGAGTGGTAGGTGAAGCCGCCGTTCGAGGTTTGCCGAGGGAAAGTTCAGCGTTTTCGTATTTGAGCGGCTGCTTCCAAAAAACTCACCGACTCTTCCGTGCCCTGAACGGTCCTACAGCTATCGACTCGTCAGGCTACAGGTGCCGCACCTGGAGCAGCCAGTCCGCGGAGACCCAGTTCGTACGCCGTTTGCTACCTCGCTATTGGCGATTCACGAGATCCTTGGCCATTTGGGCGGACCCACCTCGCCGCCGCGCCTCCTGCCGGCACACGGACCACCCCGGTAGAAGATGCTGGGCGCCGAACCCGGCGAGTTCGATCAACGGATCGAATGGTGACTGGTAACCGGCAAAAAGAACCGGCGAGCACGCATCGCCCGCCTGGGGGAACTCGTGCCTGAGGCCGTGCAAGCAAAAAGAACAGTCGCATGCAGGGCCTCAGGCACGAATCAGCGGACTCCCGCACGGGATTTTCGGGACACGCGATCTTCCATTCCGTGATTGACCACGGTTCAATTGCCCCGGATACTCTCGAAAAATGGCGTTGAAATTCCTATCCTTCGCAGGGGGAGCCCGATGATCGATTTGCGCTGCTACGGATTCGAGGAACAGCACCAGCAGGTGTACGACATGGCCTGGCGTTACGCGCAGGAACGGCACCACTCGCTGCTGCGGCGCATGGACGACGAGGACTGGTTCCCCGAGGACGAGTACCGCAAGATGGGCGAGGTCGGCCTGCTCGGTACCACGGTGCCCGAGGCGCTGGGCGGGCCGGGCCTCGATCTGGTCTCGCAATTCTTCATCGGGGAAGCGCTGTCCTATTGGAACAACATGCTGGGTGCGAGCTGGGGTGCCAGCGAGAACCTGTGCATCAACAACCTGGTCAGGAATGCGAGTGCCGAACAACAGGCGCGCCTCCTGCCGCGCATGCTGGCTGGCGGCATTGGCGCCCTGGGCCTCACCGAGCCGGGCGCCGGCTCGGATGCGCTGGGCTCGATGAAGACCACGGCGCGCCGCGACGGCGACCACTACGTGCTGAACGGCCGCAAGATGTTCATCACCAACGGTCCGGTCGCCGATCTGCTGCTGGTCTATGCCAAGACCACGCCCGAACGAGGCCAGCATGGCATCTCAGCCTTTGTCGTGGAAAAGGGCACGCCAGGATTTTCGGTGGCGCAAAGCCTGAAGAAGATGGGCTGGCGCGGCAGCCCGACCGGCGAACTGCTCTTCGACGATTGTCGCGTCCCGGCGTCAAACCTGATCGGCGGCGAAGACAAGGGTGTCAAGGTGGTGATGAGCGGGCTCGACATTGAGCGCATCTATATCAGCGGCCATGGGATCGCCATCGCCCAGCGCGCGCTCGACCTGTCGCTCGATTACGCCAGAACGCGGGTGCAGTTCGGCCAGCCCATCGCCGGCTTCCAACTGGTGCAGGGCATGCTGGCCGACATGTACGCGGCGCTGGAATCGGCGCGTGCGTTTACCTATCAGGTGCTGAGGGAAGTCGCTGTTGCCGGCGAGGCCGGTCGTGGCGAGATCCACAAGCGCTCCGCCGCCGCCGTGCTGCATGCCGGCTACATGCTGAAGACCGTGCTCGACCATGCCGTGCAGATCCACGGCGGCAACGGTTTCATGTGGGAGACTGAGGTGAACTGCCTCTACCGCGCCGGAAAGCTGATCGAGATCGGCGCCGGCACGACGCAGGTGCGGCAACTGATCATCGCCGGGGAACTATTGAAGTAGGCTCGCGCCGTAGCGCGCCAGACCTTCCAGCACCAGGTTGTCGACGGAGCCAAAGGGAGCAGGCTCGCATTCTGTCCGCCCGTCTTCCCGGTTCTGCGCGTCGGCGGTGGCCGACAAGCGCTCATCCATCAAGATGACACCCATGGAATACTTTTCAAACCTAACCTAACGCCTACACCAAATCTCACTGAAGAAACGTTCAATCGGCACTGTAAACCCACTCGCTTGCGCGTGCCCTCCCCCGCCGTAATGCGTGGCGATAACACTGACATCGAACGGTGCAATGCTTCGCAGACTGCAAATAGCTTCATCGCCCTTGATGAAGAAGGTCAGACTGAAGGTCCCGGATCGCTTGGCGATCGCTTGTCCGATTTCCGAGGTGTTACTGATGGCATTGGTAGCCAGACCCTGATAGCCGCAGAGCGTGACCGGTCTCAGGTCTTTGCGCAGCGCGCTGTCAATCTGCCGCTGCAGCACTTCCAGAACCGTGCGGCCCTTAGCAATCAGGTCTTCCGGATGAGTGGCCGCGATCTGCCACGATTCGAAGCTCGTCGGTATCAAACTTAGGCCAGCACAGAAAGCCTTTGTGTCTGCCAGGGCGAATCGCCATAGATCCCGGTCACCTATGTGATCGATCAGTGGCGGACGAACTGATCCCGAGTGAAAGTAATCCCAGGCCATCTGGGCGCCCGAGCGGTCCATATCAAAGTGGAGCTCAACGTTGGGTATGGGTTCCACGCCGGTCCATTGCGATGCTGCGGATTTATGGTGATCAAGCAGGACTATCTTGGCGGCATGCTGCGCCATGTTGCGGAGCGTGACTGGAGAAAAGCTGAAGTCGAGGATGAACACCTGACGACCCGTCAGGCGGTCAGGGGGTATCTGGTCACCGTAATAGACAGGCTGGTATTCGGCGCCGTCTCCGAGACTCAGCCATGCCGCATAGGCAGCGCCGAAACCATCGTCACAATCGGCGTGATAGAGAATCAGGGCATCTGAAGTCGTGGTCATAGAAAGTTGTTAGCGGTCTGGCAGTGGCGAACTCGCGAGAAGTCGACAACATTCCTCACGGATCGAGTCCCCAATTTCTGAGATATACCGTTGATCAAGCGCTTCGGTCATTTCGTAGGAAATGTGCAGCCCAGCCTCGCGTGATAGTGAATCTGCAATTTGCCGCGCAAGTTGGTCGCTCAATTCCGAGAGGTGTTTGCGCTGCTGCAAGGACAGATGCGATTTCGACCGAGCCAACCAATCGGCGGCGAGCGTCGAACCTTGGGCAATGGTCAGCCAGATGTGATGTTCGTAATAGGCCGCCAAACGCTCGGCGGTCAGGGCAAAGATCAGCGCACTGTGCGGATCTTGTTCGATCACTGACGTTTCGAGCGGGCTCATCTTTCTGGTACTGACATGGGTGGCTTGATCGCCAGAACATGGGCAAGCGCACCCCTGACAAAACGTTCCTGAGGAAAACCCTCGAGCATATTTCGCAGCTGCTCCATCGCTGCCTCTGTGCATTGCGCAACGTCCGCCGCACGAAGCATCTGAGCATACGCGGTTAGCACCTCGCCGGTTGTTGCCTCATAGGCCCGTCCTGTGCAGATCCAGTACAGCGCCATCAACCCGCAGTTGAGGGCGAAGCCAGGTTCCTTCTCGGCAAAATCGTCGGCCGCGCGCATCAAGGTTCGATGATCCACCGGAGACCGCCTGGCGAGCCTGAGTGCCAAATCGTAGAGCCCGGCATCCTTGGCGGCGGCAAACCATTTCCCTTCCTCACCCGGTGTGCGGGCTACCAGGTCATTCAAAACGACCTCCGGCGCCTTCTGCGGGTACTTCCGACAGATCGCTCGAAACGTCGCGAGATAGGTTCCGCCGTGGTTGGCTTCAAAGGCGTAGCGTTGATAGGCTTCATCCTTCAAGCCCGACGAAATCAGGATCGCTTCGCACGTCTCGGCAATCAGCCCAAGCGGTTCGTTCAGTCCTCGCGATTCCTCCGCGTAGCGCAACGCTTCGGCCTTTTTACCCAGTGCGGCCAGCGCTTTGACGCCCCATTGCCGATACGACCAGAATTTGTATGGGCATTTGTCCAGCAAGATGAGCACCTGTTCATGTCGTCCGGCGGCAAGCAGCGCCGACAGGCACATCGAGGTGCCATGGTAGAAGCCGTATTCGACCTTGCTGCGACTCCAAACAGAATCCACGGTCGCCACCAGACGCTCGGCCCATTCCGCCGCAATCTCGGGCGAAGCGCACAAATCGCCCCAGGAATCACCCAGACATTCAATGTAGGGCACTTGATCGTCGGCATGCGCCTGGTACAGCTGCTCCAGCCACTTGCGCCGCATTTTGGGGTCGGCCGGTGCCTTGGCGATGATGGGAACCAAGGCATCGATGGCCCGATTCACGGCGGTACCGATCGCACCCGAGGAACTATCGATGTTTTGGAGGGCCGGTGATAGCTTTTGCAGAAAGAGGATCGCCCCTTCGGCGGCGAGAACGGGCTCTTTCCGGGAAACCGCCCTGATTTCCGACACTGCTTCCTTGATCCGGGTGATGGCGGGTTCTGATCGCCACCCAAAGGATCCGCTCCGAAATCGTGGTCCAAACGCCCAGGTGTGCTTGCTCTGAGCTTTACTCATCGTCGTCGATAACAATCTCGGACTGGCCTTCCAGGACGCCAAGTTCCAGCGCCTCTCCGCTGTTAGCGCTGGACTCCACCACCCGATGCAAAAGCCCATAGGCAACGCGCCACTGCTGCTGGTTGCATAGCAGGGTGACCGTCTTGTCGTTCAACCGGACAATTCGGCCACTGCGTTGTTGCTGGTTGCGGTCAACAAAGCCGACTACATCGCCTACCGACACCGAGTTTCGGCCCAGCCCCTGCTTTGGCTGCTCCCGAATCTCGACATCGGCACCGTCGAGGTTGATCGCCGCATAGGAAATCAACCACCGCTTCTGCGTCTCCAGATCGAGAACGACTGCCTGCTTCCGGCGTAGCTCGAGGAGTTGGCCACGTTGGGAGCGATTGGCTTGAGGATCGAAGTAATCGATGGTCTGGCCAATCCGTAGGCGTGATTGCACAGCAGCCATCCATCCGGGTTGGTCAAGAACGCGATCGATGGCCGCACGCAGGCGATACAGATCGAACGCAGAGGCTTGGGTAAGGCTGGCGATGGTTTCGGAGTAGTTCATAGGCTCGGGAATCGATGACTGACCGCCATTTTGCAACAGCGCTCACCGCGAAGCACCACGGAAAAACGACGGCCCCCACGGATAGCAAGGAGGGATATCGGGGGTTTTACGGTCAATTTCCCATTTATCCGACTCCTCGCTCGAGAGCAACATGATCGAAATCCTCAGGAGGTTCCCCACCGTGGTTATCGAGTCTGTCGAACTTGTTGCGCTCCCCAATGCGCCAACCTGGCAAGAAAAGGTCTATCGCGCCCACCTCGATAGCGGAGAGGACATTGATCTGTTTCAAAACCTTTGGGATGTACCGATTTCGCCGGAATCCCTTGTGGGACTCACGCCCGAAGAGGCCCGAAAAAAGCGTACCGAGAAAGTATTGGCCACTGTGCGAGGCAGTCACTGAGCGGCGCAGAAACTCTGCGCTACTCGTGAAGTGGCATCCCCGCACCGAGTACGTCAGTTCCCCCCCTGAATTCGCGCATAGAGATTCTGCGCTGCCTGTTTTGCAGCAACATCCTGCGTTGCACTGAGCGATTCGAGGTCGACACCGTCATGGCCACCGACAAAGGCCGGTCCCCCGACATCCTCATCGTAGGGCGAACCATCCTCGTTGATCGCGTAGTGTGCGTCCTGGGTCAAGTCGCTACCCAGTAGTTTGCCCAGATATACCCAGGTCCAGCAACGAAAGAGATCACCTTGGTCGTATGTCTCGACCAATTGGCGCAGGGCCTCGGTATTGCCGCTTTCAGCAGCCCTGGACAGCCACCGCTTTGCATCCTCAGGACGATCAAGTCGTTCCGCAATGTCTGCTATGGCCGCTGGATTTGCCATAACCCGATCGATGCCGAGTTCAAAGAACGTTGGATCGTTGAACTGATCCGCGAGATCCAGCAATGCGTTGGGTTCGCCCAAGGCAGCGGCAGCCCGAAGGTGATGAACGTACTTCTGCGACACGGCCACATGATCCTCGTAGGTCTCCGCCCATTCCTTTTCAACACCGGTCAGAATCCGTCCGGCCTTTGCCTGCAAGTACCAATGCTCACTGCCAGGCTCAGGCTCCTCGACCTCTTCGGAAGAGCGTTGAATCAGTGCCAGGGCATAGTGCGCTAATGCATTTCCCTTGCTGGCGGCGTTCTCGAGACCTTCAAGCAGGATGGGGGATGCCACCATGGCGTCGGTGAATGCTTGCTGAGAGTCGACAATATCGTTCCAATCCTCTGGTTCGTCATCCTCATCAGCGTTTGGAAATTCTCCACTTCCGTCCCATTCAGTGCGCAGGATTGCGACCAGACCGTCAATCCCGAAAACACCAAACTCACGCTCCGTCAAAAAGTCCGACAGAGAGTGAGAGACCGCATCGGCCACATCGGCGGGGTAGCCCATCTCAACGCACCGATGCCAAACGAGTGATCGATGCTTTGCTGGGAGCTGACCGGGCATCGCCACGTCCGTGAATACGGAGTTGGCGCACAGCGCTGCATAGCAATTAAAGCCAAACGAGGCTGCCAGCAATTCGTAAATATGGGCTCGTTTGAACGTGCTCTTGGTACGGGCCTGGAGGTGCTGCTGCGTGGAGTACGCGAATTTCTTGATAGTCATGACAAACCTTTCCTGAAGTCCACGCCATATTCGGATCAGGCGCACACGTTTAAGACCCCGACGGCGAGGCTCAAAGAGAGGTTTTCAGAGACAAAGGAATGAACGCCGTTTTTTACTCGTGTGCAAGTAAGGTGGGCACCTCGATGGATTCTAGACCAGGCGACAGGTATCGGTCCAGTGGCTGGGCTACCCTACGGATGAAATGCCCTTGTCCGCCGCATCACCCGCCTCGGTGAAGCGATGGAGAATATTGGTCGCTGACTCGGCTACCAGCAGGTAAACGACCAAGCTTGCCCACCGGAGCGTCACATACAGCCGCTCAGCCAGCCACCCGTCAATCTGGCTGCTGCCCATGCCATTGACCGCCTTCGCACCTTCCTTTGCAAATTGGCTCAGTATCTCCGCAGCCTGGCTCTCAATCCAGCGTTGCGTCCCCGCCCCGACCCAGGCCACCATGGTTTCCTGTTGAGCGCGCCACGATGACTCGATGGCCTTGACCGGTATCAACGCCCAGATGGCGAGACTGCCCACCATCAGGACGATGCCGAAATGCGCTCCCCACTTGAACCACTATGCTGCTTCTTCTTCGGTGGCCTGTTCCCGGTAAGACGCTGTGAATTCGTCGTGAATCCGCAAATCCGCGTTGTGCCCGTGGCGGACCATCATCGTCTTAGCCATGATCTTTGGAATGCCTCGCCGGCCTGCTCCTTCCCGGCATCGGGTCGCCATGTGGGAGGGAAGTCGGACAGCGCCGGTACAGGTATCGTGGCGATTGACGACGCCTGCCAGGGCAAGACATACTCGCGCAGGTTTCATTGCATTTCCTGTCCTGTCATTCCGTGCGGCGCCAAAACCGCATCGCCGATCAAAACCGTCGCCACCTGCACGCCCCATGCCCCCTTCATGTCGCCGCGGATCGCAGGCCGTGCATCCATGACCGGCGTCGCCGCCGCTGCCAGTGCGCCCGACCGCAGGCCTGCGCTGGTTTCTCGCACACCTGGCGCGCTGGCTGGCCCCGTATCGGCGGCTGACGCTGCTGGCCGCCGCCGCTCTATTGATCGACGTCGTCTATGAGAGTGCGTTTCCGCTTGCGCTGAAGTTGCTGATCGACCGCGCCATCATTCCGCGCGACGCGGCCATGCTCGCCGGAATCAGCGCGGCCCTTGTCGGGCTCGGCCTTTCCGCCGCGGCGGCGGCAATTTTCCGCGACTGGCTCTACGCACGACTTTCGGCAGCGGTCATCGGCGACTTGCGGCGAGCCATGTATGCCCACCTGCAGCGCCTGTCGATGGGCTATTTTCGGCGCACGCGGGCGGGTGACATCCTCGCCTGCTTTTCCACCGATCTCGCCGCCGTCGAGAACGCGATCGTCCTCGCCTTGCCGATGGGCCTGTCGTCGGCGGCCAGTGTCATCCTCTCGGCGCTCATCCTCTTCCTCCTCGAATGGCGCATGGCGCTGCTCGCGTCGATCGGCCTTGCGCTCAGCCTGCTTGGATCGCGCCTTCTCGCACCGGCTGCACAGCGGGCGGGCGACGAGCTCAAGGCGCGGCAGGCGGATCTGACCGCGCATGTCCAGGAATCGGTCCAGGCACAGCCCCTGGTCAAGGCCTTCGGCCTGCACAAACTGCTGCTGCTGCGCTTCGAATCGGGCCTGTCCATACTGGCGCAGACGGCGATACGGGCGAACTTCCTGGCGTACCTTCTGGAGCGGATCCCGC
>JADJQA010000042.1 GCA_016712985.1 Sulfuritalea sp.
CTCGCTTGCGAGCAAAACGACGCGCAAAGGATAGAGCCAGAATGCCAACACAATTGCTGCTCGATAGCAACACCAGTTCTGGAGGTGACTTTCCAAAAGAAAAGTATGCGGCAAGCCCAGTCCATGAGCATCGAAGCGACCGCAACCAAGGATGACAGGACACCAGCTTGCCTCCGAAACTCAGACGCTTCATCCATCATCAGGTACCACAGCCGTCCGCCCGCCGAAACCATCAACATTCCATTCTTTTCGCCCAGCACTTCGTAATCGAGATCGATGCCAACGACAACTTGGCACCAAGTTCGCGCGCCTGTTCTGACAGTTCATCCAAGGCAATCTGCCGCGCCTTGCGAGGTTCCTTTCATACGTGCCCAGAGCGTCCTCCTACACGATGTACGGTTACTGGCAAACATATCCCTGAGAATATCGGACCGAGAACAGCCTGCGCCCGCGACAACGCCGCAGTAACGAGTGATTTTCACCTTGCCCTCCATCGAAGGAGTGGTAGTCAGTTCCATAAATGTCCTCATTTCAAAATTATTGCGGGATGGGACCGGTACAACCCATTCACCTACCAAGTTGCGTCCTTGATGCTCAGGGACTAGCCAATCTTCTTTGTCGTGACAAAGAATTTGACGACGAAATATATCGCGATGGCTAATAGGATTGAACCTCCGCCTCCAACAATATTCACCAAAAAGAATATGTACAAGGCGACCAAAATGCATACGAGCTTTGGCAGCCCGAAAAAGAGCCTTACTGTCCCAAACATTCGTAAATTTATCGACCACAGTCAACGTACCCGGTAAGTTCGCGCTCCATTTCAGCCTGTAACCCTTCGGGGCTGATGATGCGAATATGCGGTATCCAGTGTGAACAATGGGTGGCACCTGATTTGGATGCCCAACCTTGGCCGAGAACGATCAGGCCACCATCTTCAGTTCCTTCGATCACTTGATTGGCAATGAGATGGCGCCGTTTGAAGTACCCCGCTACCTCGCTTGGCAATCTTGAGCACGATCTCCTCTCTTCTCCTCGCCGAACCAGATGCCCTCCTCTTCCACGAGCACTCTGTCGATACTTGCATCGGGAGCGAAATGGGAGCCGAGTATTCGCAGGTTTTCGATGCGAGTAAACGCAAAAGTCTTTAGCTTGTCGCCATCACGTGCTGCCAGGTACCAGATGCCTTTATGGTTCATCAGTTTGTGCGGCGCCAGGGACACGTATTTCTTGCTGCTCTCATCCTTGGTGTAGCTGATAGCGATATGGCGGCGGGCAATGATCGCCTGCTCCAGTTGCCGGAACAGGGGTTCCTTCCCGGCGAGATCCTCGTAGTTGTGCCCCTTGACCAGAAGCGCTGACTGCATCCGGGTGTCGAAGATATCGCGCAGAAAATCATCCGAGAGCGAAGGAAACAGCCCCCGCACCCCGGCCAGACAGGCGAAACGTTCAACGTCCCGCGTAGTCAATTTACCGAGAAAAGTCGGGTCAAGATGATAGAGACCTTCAGTCTTCTGCAACGGCAGATAGGCAAAGCGCACGTTTAGGGTCACGCTGACCGTGCGCAGAGTTGACACCAAACTCTTCGGCCAAGGAGCGCGGATCGAGCTTGCCCTGATTCAGCTTTTGACCAGCATCTGGGCCAAGCGATAAACGAAGGTGTCGTGGTTGTCACAAGCCATAGCTACACCAATTGATGGATTGATTTGGTCAAGTATCTGCGGTGACGATGACAGGCTGTGTCGTTTTACTGGCCGAAGGAAATAATCCAAGCAGTTTCAGAAACGACACGACCTGTCACTGCACAACTTCATCATGGCTTCACGTACAACACGAAGGAGCTATGAAATATTTTGGACATTCCTGATGATGACTGGCCTGGCACTTGTATTCGCACAACTGGGAGCATATTCGGTTCTGGTCGCGGTGCTTGCTGGTGGATTGAAACTCGCGCTTCTCATAATCGCGGGGCTTGTAATCGCAATCCTGTGGAGAAAAATGTTTCAGAAGAACTCTTGATAAAGCATATCTCAATACCGCTTCAGGCGCATAATTTCAGCCACAAAAATTCACCCAATAACAAACGCACAAAGGCTCCTCATGGTTGCCGCAGCAATTCCCTCGCCGGTGCTGGCGGTTCTTAGCGCAATGGCACAAGCTGTTCAGTTGCTCTACGGAATGGGTGGCGATATCAATGACTGGCTGGACAAGCATATTGAGAATATGAAGGGTTCCGAGAATCCGACGATCTCCCGATCTGGCCGGGTTCGGAAAATGGCGAAGCTCGGCTTCGGTCTCGGCTATATAACCCCAGTCATAGTCATTTCCGTCGGACAACTTCTGCTCGGAAACACGCTGGCAGCAATGGCTACGGTCGCTACTGCGGCAACCCTATCGAATCCGGTCGCGATGACCTGCGCCGCCATTGGGGCGATCTACTATGGCTGGGGTGCCCTGTCCGATGTTGAACGCAATGAAATGCTCGAAAAGCTGAGCAAGGGGCTAGAAGTAGGGATTGCGCTGATCTCATCCATTGTTGGCTTTATTGTCGACAAGACCAAAGAGTTTCTAAGCTCGAAGAACTTTGAGGAGATGAAGCAATACATCAGTAATGCAGCGGGAGTATTCGGAAGGACGCTCGGTGACGTGACTCACAAGCTTACTGACATCGTTTCCGATACCCTGGACACCGTCGGCAGGAAAACCGGCGAAATCGCAACGAATGCTGGTCAAGTACTCGGCAAGACCAGCGGGCACTGGTGAAGCTTTCGTTTCCGCAAAACAGGCGGGCGCAAAGGTTGCTAACAGCACCCTAGCAGCGCTTGATCTGAATGGGGATGGAAAAGTGGACATTGAAGACTTCAAGCTAGCCCTCAAGAGAAAGACCGAAAGCAAACCGAGTACCTGACGGGTCGACTGTTTCTATCCACATTCTTAGGTTCGGAAGGTATCCCATGCACGATACAAGGTTGCAGCCTGGCGTACAAACGCCAGCATGGATTGGCATCGCCATATGGCCCCTGATTGCTGCGGTCGTCGGGCTATTGACACTCAACATTGCTACTCTGACCAATGATGCGGTCCATTCGACGGGATATAGCTTGCTTGAAAGAACGCTCGGGGTTGCTCTGTCAGCGGTGCTATTGGGGACATTCTGGCTAACAGCCCCGTTCGTAAGAAAAGGGCTGAAATCGATGTTACAAGAACAATGCGCTCGAGAGAGAGACGCCCTACATGCATCAAATGCGATTCTTTCAGGCGAGCGAGACAGCGTGACTAAGAAACACAATGAATTGGATGAACGGCATCGAGCGCTTTCGAACGAACACGCTGGCCTCCAAGGAAAGCACAAGAAATTGGAAGTGGATCATGCTGTCCTCGAAGGAAACCACAAGAAATTGACGACGGATCATGATGGCCTGAAGGCCCAGTCCATGAAACGGGCGCAAGTTGCGCGGGCAACCTCGCAACGAATTGATCGAAAGTTGCTACCGTTGGCGCACGAGGGGTCTCTCTCAGGTTTCTTCCACGAATTGCGCCCCTCGCGGGTGCCGCCGTAACGCTGGGGTATTGGCGTGGGATATTGCTGACCTCTGTGACACGATGAAGGCTTTGGACGAGCTAGACGTCGCGTTCGGCCAGCCCCATTCAGGCCAAGGGAAGGTTTGTGGCTTGACCGTGCCGAAGTGGAATTACGAACGCCGAGTCCCTTATCGCTTTTCCGCCGTCTTCTTTCCCGGCTTGCTGCCTGAGCCACCAATCTTCCCGTGGCTGCAATTCCCCGACCCGATCAAACAACTCAAACACTGTCAGGCCAAGCGCATTGGCACCACTCGATGGCATTGAGCGTCGGATTCGCCCGCCCATTCTCAATCCTGCTCAGGTACGTCTGATCGAAGCCGCACCGTTCCCCGAACACGACCTGGCTCAGGCCAGTCTGTAGGCGTGGCTCTCGAATACAAGCACCGAGTTGTTTGGAAAGTAGGGAAGTCACATCGCGAACTTTCCGCGATATGCTCTAATTCACATAAACACTAATTCGTTATTTGCCGACTTGTTGTCGGCCATGAAAAACGCGTTTGCAGTGACCGATATTCAAAGGTAATCGCGATGAAGTGTCCCACCTGTGGGGCCACTCTCCAGGTTCAATCTAACCAAGATCAATTTTCTTGTGCCCCTATTGCGGATCAGCGCTAACCCGTGGCGCGGCACGGTGGAACCGTCGCACTAATTGTCGAGGGGATAAGCAAAGTCCAAGTCGGAACTGACAAGACTGCTGCAGAGTTGGCGTTAGTCAGACTTAGAAATGAACTCGCTGAAAACGCCCTTGCAATGGAGAGTCATATGGAGTCTATGCCGCCCCCTTACGAGCCCGAGATCGCGCCTGGGTTGACCAATAGCGAATTCGGGTTTCTGCTCGGTGGAGCGGCTTTGGCCTTCGGCGCTATGACGCTGAGTATCTTCTTGGCACTAATAGTCTCCGCTGTTTTCGTTTTCGCTGTCCGCGCCCTCAGATCCGATCGCCTACGAATAGTTGCCCATAAGAATGAATCCAGCCGTCGGGCTTCCGAAGCACTACATCAAGAGTTCAATAGCAAATTGGTTGCACTATATGAGCAGAATATGTCAGTCGAGCACAATCGAAAAATAGAATAATCGTCGGTTCTTCGCAGTGCAGATCAGATCCAACGTCCGTGCCTGCAACAAAACCACGCATGACGTAAGTTGAAACAAGAGCCTTCGGCGACGCTATGGGCTCAATAAACTAGAAAGCGTCGCACCACTCTGAAAGCCCCGTTGGCCATCTCGGTCGCGGGGCTTTCGCTTTTTTCAACGCCAACTTGGAGACACTATGTTCAAGAACACCGTGCTCGCCAATTCAATCCTCATGTCCTGCGCCCTACTCTCTGCCTTGGTCGCCGTGGTGATCAGCACGGCTACATGGTCGTCGTCGAGTCAGGCGACAGCGTGGATGCCCTGGAGAAGGAAATACTCTCCATCAAGGGTGAGTCCTACCGGCGCAAGGAGGCCCAGGAACACGCGGCCGCGAAATCCAAAAAGCGAAAGGCAAAGGGGACACCGTGACACGCCATCATCAACCCTCCGGACTGAATCGCGGACTCGAACTGCTGATCGATTCACACTGGTCCCCGGAACAGGCGATGGCGGTCGTCGAACTGCTTGATGATCTGCGCGACCGAATCTGGGCGCACTACGAATTCACTTTGATGACCCAGTTCCGCGAGGACCGCGTCACCCGCCACGACCTCGAGATCACCGATCCGCCGTTCTGACCGGTTTCAAATCCTGCATCTCTCGGGGGCCAACGTGGCCCCCATTTCGCCTACTCCGTCCCCGCTTCTCGCCGCCAAATTACGCCGCCATTTACCGCCGCCAGATTTCTACGAATCTGCGACCCGGCAACACTGGTTCAAGCGCAAACAGATCCGGGTTCAAGTCAACGCCAGTGGTGTTGACACTACCGGGTTTTTCGATGAGGTCGCGGTCACCCTCGGCCGCAACCTGCCCGTATTGAAAGATGTTCTGGAACGTGTTCGCTGGGCACAGCAGAAGGAGTATGCGAGCACCACAATTCATCTCGACAAGAGGCCCGAACAAGAAGTGTGCGCGATAACCGCATTTTGTCAGCAGTTGTATGAGTTCTCCTTCGTTGCCAAACGCTTTCACAACCGCCCACAAAACAATATCCGACTGATCGTGCAAACCGCACCCGCGATTCGTAGGTTCTTCGACGGCGAGTGGCTCGAATGGTATGCCCTGATGAGTTGCCTGCAATACGCCAAACAACGCAAGAAGAGCTTTTCCTGCGCGCGCAACCTCGACATCAAACTGCAAAACGATGAGAGCTCTGAACTCGACGTTTTCCTGCTGATTGATGGCAACCAGCCGATCTGCATCGAATGCAAGACCGGTGAATTCCGCCAGACATCGACAAATACCTGAAACTGCGCAAGCTCCTGGGAATCAACGGCAACAACTTCATCATGTGCATCACGGGTCTGACCGAGGAGCATGCCAAGGGACTGACCGCCATGTACGGCCTGACTTTCACCAACGAAGTAAATCTGGCCACCCAACTTGCCCGGCTCTTTTGACTTCCTGCCTCAAGCTTCTGCATCGAAGGCATATGTGAATTCGGAATTCCCTGGTACTTCGTGGCAGCCCTGGTGTTCAACGATTGGCCCGAAGGGAACGCGTCGCCGGGTAATGGCAGCGCACGCTGCCAGCACCGTATAATCGCGGCCCTTTGCAACGAAATCCCCTGCCGCCGTGTCCCAGCTCGAACTCGAAACCGCCCGCCGGCGCACCTTCGCCATCATCTCCCACCCGGATGCCGGCAAGACCACGCTGACCGAGAAGCTGCTCTGGTTCGGCGGCGCGATCCAGGTTGCCGGCGAGGTGCGAGCGCGCAAGGCTTCGCGCCACGCCACCTCGGACTGGATGGAACTGGAAAAGCAGCGCGGCATTTCCGTCACCAGCTCGGTGATGCAGTTCCCCTACCGCGAATGCATGATCAACCTGCTGGATACGCCGGGGCACGAGGACTTCTCCGAAGACACCTACCGCACGCTGACCGCGGTAGATTCGGCGGTGATGGTGATCGATTCGGTGAACGGCGTCGAAGCGCAAACCATCAAGCTGCTCAACGTCTGCCGGCTGCGCGACACCCCGATCCTGACCTTCATCAACAAGCTCGACCGCGAAGGCCGGCCGCCGATCGAGCTGCTCGACGAAATCGAATCGGTGCTCGACATCCAGTGCGCGCCGATGACCTGGCCGATCAGCATGGGCAAGCGTTTCCGCGGCGTCTATCACCTTTACGACGACAGCGTCAGCTCTTCGACCCGCAGGCCCCTCAGGAAAAAGGCAGCACGGCCGAAGTGATCAAAGGCCTGCACAACCCGCGCCTCGACGAGCTGATCCCGGACCAGGCGGAAGAACTGCGCATGGAAGTCGAACTGGTGCGCGGCGCCTCGCACACCTTCGACCGTGATGCCTATCTGGCCGGCAAGCAGACGCCGGTGTTCTTCGGCTCGGCGATCAACAACTTCGGCGTGCAGTCGCTGCTCGATGCCGTGGTCGAACTGTCGCCCGGCCCGCAGCCGCGGGCGACCGAAACCCGCCTGGTGCAGCCCGGCGAGCCGAAGTTTTCCGGCTTCGTTTTCAAGATCCAGGCCAACATGGATCCCAAGCACCGCGACCGCATCGCCTTCGTCCGCGTCTGCTCGGGCAAGTTCGAACGCGGCATCAAGCTGCGGCAGCGCTCGACCGGCAAGACACTGGCGGTCAACAACGCCATCACCTTCATGGCGCAGGACCGCAACACCACCGACGAAGCCTGGCCCGGCGACATCCTCGGCATCCCCAATCACGGCACGGTACTGCTCGGCGACGCCTTCAGCGAAGGCGAAGACCTCAAGTTCACCGGGATTCCGTGCTTCGCGCCGGAGCACTTCCGCCGCGCCCAGATTCGCAATCCGATGAAGATGAAAGCTTTGCAGAAGGGTTTGCAGCAGTTGGCCGAAGAAGGCGCCACGCAGTTGTTCAAGCCGATCCACAGCAACGACCTGATCCTCGGCGCGGTGGGCACCTTGCAGTTCGACGTGGTGGCCTACCGGCTGGAATTCGAATACGGCGTCGATTGCTTCTTCGAGCCCTACCCGGTCGCCACCGCGCGCTGGCTGCGCGGCGACGATCTCGCGATTCGCGCCCTGGCCGACAAATCCGGCGTCAATGTCGCGCTCGACGGCGCCGGCGACTACGTCTATCTGGCGCCCAACCGGGTCAACCTGTCGATGACCCAGGAACGTCATCCGGAAGTGAGCTTCCTCGAAACCCGGGAAATACATTGACCTTGACCGGGTATCAGGTATTCCACATCCGTGGAGCCGGCCGCCCCGCTCAGACTCAGATTCGCTTTGGTGCGGCAAAGCCGGCAAACAGCAACACCCGCTTCACATAATCTTCCGTCTCGCGATAGCGGGATGCCGCCGTGCTTCTCGACTGCGCCTTCGCCCGCGTTGCATGCAGCGGCGATCAGTTCCCAGTCGCCATCGAAGCGCAGCTTGAGCCATTTCAGGTAAGCCAGTCCTCCCTTGATGTTGGACTCGGCATCGAAGGCATTCTTCACGCCGAAGCGCTGCTGCGTGGCCGGGATCAACTGCATCACGCCCTGCGCGTTCTTCGGCGAGACAGCCTGCGGATTGAGGTTGGATTCAGCCAGCGCGATGGCCAGGGCCATGCGTACCTCGACGTCGTAGCGCGCGGCGTGGATGCGGATCAGTTCGGCGACACGGCGCCGCTGCGGCGGCAGGGCCGAGAGATAGCCATCGATGTCGAAGGGCTCGCCGGCGCCGCCCGCCTCCAGATCGCTGCAATCGCGCTGCAGCGGCGCGAAGGGAACCGTTGCGTCGAAATATTCTGGCGCGGCCTGGTGGCCCAACTGCGCCGCCTGCGCAATATAGGCGTTGGCCAGCGCCGGATTGCGCAAATGAGCCGGCCCGCGCAACAGCACGCGCCCGATGCGAAAGAAGCCCTCGGGACTGCCCATGATCGCCGCATCGCAATACAGCCTGATCGCCAAGCGCGCATTGCGCCTCAGACCGACACCCTGCTCCGCGGCAAGGCCCTGCTCCAATGCGGCGACGGCGCGCGGCGCCTCGAGTGCAAGCATGTTGGCGCGCACCATCAGCGCCGCCGGCAAGGCGACGCAAGCAAACAGCAATTGAAGAAAACGGCAGAAGTTGAGTCTCATCGGGCAAGCTTGTTGGGTCGGCTCCAGCGAACCTGGACCAGACCCGCTACTTTACTTGAAAGGAGCCGAAACGGGAAAAAACCCGCCGACCGGGCCTGGAAACCGGGGGGGAGTCGGGGGGGAGACAATCCGCGTGCCGCAACCCCTCCCTGCCCGGCCGCGCCCCAAAGCGACTTCAGGGTTGGAGCAGCGCTTCGCGCCTCCCGCGGGCCGCTAGCGACTCATTGTGGGAGGCGCGCTGAACTGACGCACATCCTGGAGGCGCCGTCGCCCGCGGGGCAAACGACAGGACCCGCTCGCTCTGGCTGATCGGAATCAGAGCGTCCTCTTCACCATGAACCAGCAGCAGCCTGCCGTGAATCTGCCCGACGTCGCCGCACGTGGCCAAGGGGTAGGCAGCACTGCCGCCGGCAGCAGCGGGTAGTACATTTGCATCAGTTCGCCCATGCTGCAGTAGGGCGAAACCAATATCGTCAGGTCGGACTGCACCTGCGCCGCCAACCCGGAGGCCAGCCCCGTACCCAGCGAGCGGCCGTAAATGACCTTGTGCTTGCCGGCGTATTGTGGCGCCACGCTATTCCACGCCGCGCGCACGTCGGCGCGCAACTGCGCTTCGCTCTCGATGCGGCCGCTGCTCTTGCCGTAGCCCCGGTAGTCGAGCATGAACAGGTCGTAGTTTGCCTTGCGGTAGAAATCGGAATTGGTGAACCAGGTGGCGAGATTGCCGTTGTTCCCATGCAGGAAAAACACGACCCCGCGGGGCTGGGGCAACTTCAGGTGCAGCGCGGAAAGCGTCGCCCCATCCACGTCGATGCGAACTTCGCGCACATCGGGCAGGCCGAACTCGTGGGCCGCCGCCAAGGGTTCCGGCCTGAATAGCAGGCGCTCCTGCCGCAAATAGACCCAGGCCAGCAGCAGGGCATAGGCGGCGATCGCAGCGATGCACGCCAGCGCCGCAACACGCTGCCATGACAGCCAGGTCGCGCGCAACGGCCCGGCATCGCCGACAGCCGTGAGCGGCGGCTTATCCGGCGGGCGCACGCTCATGCCGCTGGCCGAGCTCGCAAGTCTGACGATGCCGCACGGCCTCCCTTTCAGTCGACCGGCGCGAAGCGATGGATCAGGGGCGGCAGGGCCAGCAGCTCGCCGGCTTTGGAAATCGCCGCGGCGACATGTGGGGCCGACATGTGCGCATCGGCGGCGGCCTGATCCGACCACTGTTCGATGGTGACGAATTCCACCGGATCGTCCTGGTTCTGGAACAGCTCATACCCGACACAGCCGGCCTCGCCGCGGCTGGGGCCGACCAGGTCGCGCAATATCTGCCGCAACGAGATCACCGTGTCCGCCCGCGCCGTGATCCGGGCCATTATCTTCACCGTCGTCTGATCCATTGCCGCCTCCCTTCCTACTCGGTAATGATGCGTTTACGCGTGCGCCGCGATTATGGATGCATTCCTGGCCCCGCACCAGGCACTGCTTGACGGTGAGCTTTCCGGATGCACGGGAAATCCATTGGACCTGAATTGTTTGTGTGTAAGGAATCCCGATCGGTCCCGACTACCCCACCAGCAGGCACGCATGTGATTCAGCAGGCCGGCGACGAAACCTACTTCATTCAACCTGATCCAGGAGATAGACCATGAACAAGCCAATGACCGCCGCTTCCCTCGCTTTTGCCCTTGGCGCCGCACTGACCGTTGCGGCAACTCCGTTGCCGCGGCCGATGCAAAGGCGGCCGAGAAAGAGAAATGCTTCGGCGTCTCACTGAAGGGCAAGAACGACTGCGCGGCGGGTGCCGGGACCTCGTGCGCGGGGACATCGAAGGTCGATTACCAGGGCAATGCCTGGACCCTGGTGCTCAAGGGCACCTGCGAAAAGACCGCTTCGCCAAACTCGCCCACCGGCAAGGGGCAACTCGCCGCGTTCAAGGAAAAGAAGGCCTGATCGCCTGATCCCGTACTGTCGCCCCGACAGTTGACTTCCCCATGACCTTCAGCCCGATGCTTGTCGACGCAAACCCCGCCCTGCCTTCCAGGGGCGGGGTGGGCCTCAAACCGGAGCATTTCCGGGAAATCCTCGCGGTCGCGCCGGATATCGGCTTCTTCGAGGTTCATGCAGAGAATTACATGGTGGACGGCGGCCCTTTCCATCACTACCTGAGCCGGATTCGCGAGAACCACTGCCTGTCGATTCATGGTGTGGGCCTTTCGATCGGCGGCGAGTCCCCGCTCGACGAGGAACACCTGGATCGCCTGGCCCGGCTGCTCGACCGCTACCAGCCGGAATCCTTCTCCGAACATCTGGCCTGGGCCAGCCACGGCGGGGCCTTCCTCAACGACCTGTTGCCCGTGCCCTATACCGCCGCAACCCTGGCCCGCGTCTGCGCCCATGTCGATCGGGTACAGGACAGGCTCGGGCGCCGCATGCTGCTGGAGAACCCCGCGACCTATGTTGAATTCGCCTCATCGTCCCTGCCGGAAACCGGCTTCATTGCCGAAGTCGTGAGGCGAACCGGCTGCGGCCTGCTGCTCGACGTGAACAATGTGTACGTCGCCTGCGTCAATCATCACCGCGACCCGCAGGCTTACATCCGCGCGCTGCCGCTGGATGCCGTGGGCCAGATTCACCTCGCCGGCTTCGCCGGCGACATCGATGCCGCCGGCGACCCGCTGCTGATCGACAGCCACGGCTCGCCCGTGGCGCAGGTCGTCTGGGACCTGTATGCGTTCGCGCTCGACCTGTTGGGGCCGACGCCAACCCTGATCGAGCGCGACAACGACATCCCGGCATTTCCCGTGCTGCTGGCCGAAGCGCAGCGAGCCGAGGCGATCATGAGCCGGGCGCAAGCCGGCCGCCAGCGTGTGGTGTGCGCATGAGCCATCACCAGGGTTTTGCCGACAGCCTGCTGGCGGTGCAGCCCGTCTGCCCGCCCGGGCTGACCGCCTGGAACCGGTCGGACCCTGGCCGGCGCTTCGGTGTGTATCGCAACAATGTCCTGGTGTCCCTGATCGACGCCCTGGCGGATACCTGCCCGGTGACCCAGGCGCTGGTCGGTGAAGCGTTCTTCCGCGGCATGGCCGCAGTGTTCGCCCGCACCAATCCACCGCATTCTCCCGTCATGGCGCACTATGGCGAGGGGTTTGCCGAGTTCATCCAAGGCTTTCCCGCCGCTGCGGGACTGCCCTATCTGGCCGATGTCGCCCGGCTCGAAATGTTGCGGGTACAGGCCTATCACGCCGCCGATGCAGCGTCCGTGTCGCCCGCAGCACTGGCCCTGCTGCTGTCGACTCCGGAGCGCTTGCCCGGCGCCCGATTCGCACTGCACCCTTCGTTGCGGCACATGGATACACCTTACGCGGTGGTGTCGCTTTGGGCCGCGCATCAAGGAGAGGACGTCGGCACTGCGCTGGCCGCACTGGATACGGCACGGCAAGAGTCGGCGCTGGTGATACGGGTCGGGCTCGATGTGGAGATCCACCGCATCGCGACGGGCACGGCAGCATTCATTAGGCACCTGGACGATGGCCTCGGGCTAGCCGATGCCGCCGGGCGCGCCATGGCGGCGGATCCGACCTTCGTTCTGGCCGATGCGCTGGGCCTGCTTGTCGGCGCCGGCGCGATAACCGCAATCACGACCCAATGAGTCGAACAGCCATGACCATTGAAAACAACCTGCCTCGGGAGCCCGCAATGATGGCGAAAGTGAAAGACCTGCTGGACCAGTTCGTCGATCTGCTCGGCGCAATTCCGGATTCCCTGATTGCCGCAATCGGCCGCTTTTCGATCGCTGCCGTGTTCTGGAAATCCGGCCAGACCAAAGTGCAGGGATTCGCCATCGACATCGTCAGCGGCGAGTTCACGCTGGGCATGCCCCGGCTGTCCGATTCCGTGGTCGATCTGTTTCGCGACGAATACAAGCTGCCGCTGGTTTCCCCCGAGTTTGCGGCTCCGCTGGCGGCCTTTGCCGAGCACCTGTTCCCCTTGCTGATCCTGATCGGCCTGGCGACGCGCTTTTCGGCGCTGGCGCTGCTGGTCATGACCCTGACCATCCAGTTGCTGGTGTATCCCGACGCCTATCCGACCCACGGTTTGTGGGCCGCGGTGCTGCTGTTCCTTATCGCCAAAGGGCCGGGGGTCCTGTCGCTCGACCACTTGATTTCGCGTCGTTACGGTTGAAGCGTGTGCCAGCGGGTATGACGAGCCTGTTCTGCGTCTACATGGGAGGTAGTTGCGTTGAAACAAAGCGATGAATTCCCTTCCGTCATTCCGGGCTTGACCCGGAATCCAGTGGTGTGCAACTAGCTTCCCGCTTTCCTAGCTTCCCGCTTTCGCGGCAATGACGAGAATATTCCCTTCGTACCGTTTTGACTGACTAGTCAATGCCCAGCGCCCCGGCAAGGAAGTCAAAGAACACGCAATACAGCAGGATGGGCAGGGGCAGCCCCAGCAGCGTGCCGATCAGGTAGTCGCGGAATCTCACGCCTGACACGGCAAGCGAGTAATTGAGCGCGGGCACCGTCTGGAACAGCACCCGCAGCAGCACAACGCTCCTGACCGGCCGCGCGTCGAGCTGTCCCAGCAGCCTGGTGACAATCCTGTTGTTCAGCTTGCGCAACGCGTCGCCGCCTACCGCGCGAATGGCCAGGAAGGTAAACACGCAGGAGATGCTGGCGGCGACGTAGGTGGCAAGCCCGCCCCGCCACTCGCCGAGCGCGAGGACCGCCGCCGCCAGGAACAGCCATCCTGGAATTTGTATCAGGTTGCCCAGGCAGAACAGCAGGACAAAGATCAGCAGCCCGCTCAGTTCGTGCTCGATGATGCGCTGCCGCAGGAATTCCAGGCTGAAGTGATCCCTCAGACCGGAGAGTTCGAAAACGGCGAACAGCACTCCCAGAAACAGGGCGACGCCGAGCAACTGCTGGTAGCGCCGCACCGCCTATTTCGCCGCGCCGAGCCGTTTCATGCCGGCCACGAAGCGCTGCAGCGTGCTCGAAAGCGCACCCCGCGGAATCGTCACGTCGATCAACTGAAAGCGGCCGCGCTTTGCCACCGCCTTGTCCAGCGCGGCCTTCAATTCCGCGCGCGTGCCGACGCGCCGGCCGTCCCCGCCCATTCCCGCCGCCATTTCGGCAAAGCCCCAGCGGTCCAGGTCGTTGAACGCGGATTCCGGCTGAAAGGTTCGCAGCATTTCCCAACTGGCATTGTTGAACAGCAGGACAATGGGATCCCAGCCGTAACGCCGGCAGTTGCCGAGTTCCCATCCCGTCATCTGGAAGGCGCCGTCGCCGACCAGGATCAGCGGCCGTTGTCCGGTCGCCGCCTGCACGCCCAGCCCGGCCGGCACGCCGTAACCCATGGTCGCGTAGTAGCCCGGCGCTACCAGTTCGGTGTGTTCGATCTCCATCGCGGTAAACAGGCAATCACCCACGTCCGAGGCAATTGGCATCCTGCCGTGCTCCGCCATCAGGTCGTTGACAGCGGTGGCAATGTCGGTCGGCGCTATGCTGGCGTCGTCCGCGGGCATGCCACGGGGAAAAACCTGGCGCCGGACCGGAAACGTTCTTGCGCCTTCCGTCGCGCATTCCAGCAGGCGCTCGACCAATGCCGCAAGCGGCACCTGCGGATAGGTGTGATAGCCGATCGTGACGCGGCCATCGAGCGCCTGGATGGTCTTGCGCAGGTCGATCCTGGTCGCGGAAACCGCGAAATTGGTATCGCAGAGGATCTCTCCGAGCAGGAAAAGACCGTCGGAGCTTTCGACCAGTTGTGTCACTTCCGGCAGCCCGGCGACGCCGAGATAGGTTCCCACCAGCGGCGCATCGTGCCCGGCGAGCAGGCCGCGCCCCATGAAACCGGTGACAACCGGCAAACCCAGGCGGCGCGCCAGCCGGGCCACTTTTCCTTCGAGCCCGAAACGCCGAATCTCCACGCCCGCCATCAATACCGGTGACCTCGCCTGGGCGAGGCGCGCAAGTACCTCCCCGACACAGGCGTCAAGCGCCTCCAAAGTCGATTTCCTGGGCCGCTGCCCGAACCACCGGAGCGCAGGGCACATCCACCATGTCGCGCGGAATCTCGATATACACCGGCTCCGAGTGGCGCAGCGCCTTGGCCAGCACGCGCGCGATGTCTGCCGGCGCGCGCGCGGCGTCGTCAAGCTTGACCTGGTCGCAGGTGATTTCCCTGAACATCTGGAACTGCGAATCCAGCGTCTTGGCCTGATGGTGCAGCAACAGGCCGGAGCGCGCCTCGCCCTTTCCCGGCGCGCCGGACAGCACCACCACGGGCGCCTTCTCGGCGTAGGAGGCGGCGACCGCATTGACCATGTTCAAGGCCCCGGCGCCGTAGGTAACGGCGGCGACCCCCAGGCCCATGTTGACTCGCGCCGACGCATCGGCGGCAAAGCCGACCCCCGGTTCGTGTGACAGCGTGTACAGCGGCAGGATCTTCGACTGCTCGATGATGCGGAAATAGGGCAGCGCGAAATCGCCCGGGATGCCGAAAATCTGGCGGGCGCCGTGGTCCTTGAGGGCGTGAAGCAGGGATTCGACGAGATTCATCAGCGGGCGCCAAGCGGATGGTGACAGCGGGTTTTGTCAGCGCGAACCGGCAACGATCTTGTCCCTGTGCAGCAGGGAGATTTCCGAATCGCTCAGCCCGAGGATGCCCGACAGGATTTCATCGGTATGTTCGCCCAGCACCATGGCTCGCTTGGGCGGACAACGCTCGAATTCACTGAACTCGAACGGCGTGCCAGGCATCAAATAGCGACCGATACCTGGTTGATCGACTTCAGCGAACATCGGGTGCCGGGTCGAACAGTCCGGGTCTTCCTCCACGACCTGTCTGAAGCTGCGGAACACCGACCAGGTGACGCCCTTGTCGTCGAAGGGCCTGGCGAAATCCTCGACCTTCCTGGCCCGAAACCAGGGCGCCAGCAGCGCGTCGATTTCCCCGCGCGCCTTGAACCGGTCGCCTTCCCGGTTCAGATCCAAACCCAGGCGCTCACCCAGGGCGTCAAATTCCGGCTTCAAACCGGTTACCTGGCACACGCCGTCCCACTGCCGCCGGGTCAGTGCGACCAGCATCACTTTTCGGCCATCGGCGATATCGAACTCGTTGCCGTAAGCTCCGTACAGGGAATTGCCATACTTGGGACGGTCGAAGCCGTTGATCATGACCTCGCCGATGATCCCCAGATTGCCCAGCATGGCCAGCGCGACATCCTTGAGGGCGATTTCCACCGACTGCCCCTGCCCCGTCAACCGGCGATGGCGTTCCGCGGCCAGCAGGCCCAGAGCCGCCATCTGGCCGGTGATGCAATCCCAGGCTGGCAAGACATGGCACACCGGGTCGCTGGAACCTTCCGGCCCCGTGGCGCAGGGAAAGCCAACGCCGGGATTCACCGTGTAGTCGACCGCCGGACCGCCGTCGCGGGTACCCTGCACGGTCAACATGATCAAGTCTTCCCGGTGTTGCTTCAGATGCTCGTATTCCATCCAGCCCCGGACCCGGAGATTGGTCAGAAAGATGCCGGCGTTGGGTCCGGGGGCGCAAATCAGGCGCGTGATGATCTCTTGACCCTGCGGCGTATTCACGTCCACGGCAATCGAGCGTTTGCCCTTGTTCAAGCCCGCCCAGAACAGGCTCCTGTTGTCGTGGGTAACCGGCCAGCGGTGATAGTCGAGTCCGCCCCGGATTCGGTCGAAGCGAATGACCTCCGCGCCCATCTGCGCCAGCGTCATCCCGGCCAGGGGCGCCGCGACGAAAGCGGTCCCCTCGACCACCCGCAATCCTTCCAGAATCTTCGCCATTGAATTTCCCCTCCTTCAGCAATCCAGTCAATTCTGCCCGTTCAACAGCGCCACATCCCGAGCGAGGCCATGCCAATCATATACCCTTGACGCGAATGGCTTGGGCTTGGCAAATAGTTGATCACGCCAATGGGTCATGGCGCCGGCAGAGGACCACAACTGTCTGTTTTGGGGGGCGTTGTTCCGGGCCGATGCGCGGAACGAGAAGCACCAGAAATACTGTTTCGAAGGCATGGAGTCGGCGGTGCAGGCGTTTTTCTGCAGGCCGCCCGCGTCGACTACGGACAGGGGTGGTTCTGGAGTACGGCGTTGCCGGCGACCGAACTGCAGAAGGTGCTCGACGCCGGGCTTCCGAATTGGCGGCGCGATCTGGTCGACCGGCTCAACGCGGCACGCTGATGCAGATGGGGTGACGGTCGATATGTCCACTTTGGAGCGCGTCGCCGAACGGCTTGCTCTTTCAGGCTCCGCGCATGCCTTCGAGCAATGCCAGGACTCTTGCGACCGGTGGCGTGTCACGGCCCCCGGTAACTCTTTCGAGCACGAGGCGGAGCGCTTCACGGTGCCGCTTTGTAGCGTCTTTGCGCTCGCAGACCGCGGAAAGCGCAATCATCTCAAGCCACGGCGCTTCCTGAGCGCGGGCTTCATCGATGGCCTGTCGAATCGCTTCGCCCGCCCGCTTGCTTTCGCCGAGGGCATACGCAATGCGCGCGTCGAGCACGAGCAGTTGTGGCAGGCACTGCCGTTCGCCAATTGCATCTGCGCACTGCATCGCTTCGTCCAGCTGCTGCCGGGCCCCAGCCCAATCGCCGGCGCGCGCAAGCGCTTCCGCGGCATAGCCGAGTGTTTCGCATGCCCACGCCCGGATGCCAAGCCGAACGCCCAGCTCGTACCCCTCGCGTATCAGCCGATAGCCGGCGCGCGGGTCGCCAAGTTGTGCCACCGACCAGCCTCGAAACCAAAGATGTGCAGCCCGGGCGCCGGCCAGTGCATGCTCGTCCGCCAGCACTCGCAACTGCTCGGAAACGTCTGCGACGCGTGCCGGATTGCCCAGCCGCACCGCGAACAGACCGTCCAGCCAGAGTGCCGCCATCTGTGGCGGGGGGGTGCGCAGATCGCGAGCACGCTCGTACACGGCGGCGATACGTTCGCGCCCCTGTTCCACCAGTCCAAGGTGCACCGAGTCGAGCGCGAGCAAACCGAGGACAATGACGCCCGGATCCGCGACGAAGACCGTGCGCGATGTGCTCGCATCGAGATCGCGACATACATCGAGAGCTTTCTCGAACCAGTCTCGCGCAATGCGCGGTCGGCCGCGCAAGTGCTGAACCAATCCCCGCAATGGATGGCCCTGCACGTCATCGAGCAACGATTGCGCGCGCTCGAGGGCCTGCTTCACTTGAATCGAGCTTATGCCATGAACCTGTATCGCGGCCGTGCCCTGCAGCGTGGCGAGGGTGATCTCGAGCGTAGCTCGTTCCTCGCTGTCACCGCCCAGTTGGAGAAGCGCCAGTGCACGTCCCGTCAGGTCCATCGTCTGAGCAGGGCTGAACTGCAGCAGAGTCGATTCGGCGGCTTCGGCGTAGTAGCGGACTGCGGGGATGTATTGGTGAGCGAGCTCGAGATGCGACGCCAGCTCAGCGGCCGTGACATCCGCTCCGTGGGCGCGTTCGCGCTCCAGTGCGGCAGCAACCTTGCGATGAAGCTCAGCACGGGCGACAGGGCCGATCTGGTTATAGAGCACCTCACGGTAGAGCGCGTGCCGAAAGGCGTAACGCGCGTTGCTGGTGGCGCTCGGTCGCTCCAGGGGGACATCGGTCAGCCATCGCTGTTGGCGCACCAGATCCATGCATGCTGCAGCCAGCGCTGTAACATCGCCTTGCAGCGCCTCCGCAACGGTGGCGAGTCGGAAATCGATGCCACATACGCTCGCCGCCTCGAGCAGCACGCGCTCCGTCGGCCTGAGCCGCTGCATGTACTGTTCGATGACGCCGGCCAGGTTCTCCGGTATTGCCACCGATGCCAGTCGCAAGCGCGCGGAAGGATCTCCATCGATCGCGCTCTGCCCCTGGGCCATGAGATCACTCACGACGTCGGCCACGAACAAAGGCAGTCCGTCGGTGCGGACATGCAGCGCGCGCACGAATTCTTCCTCGACCGCCAGGCCTGGAATTTTCGCGGCGACGTAGTCGGCCACCTCCTTTTCGGAAAACGCGTCGAGCACGATCTCTTCGGACAGGCCGTGAAGCCGTAGCTCGTGCCGCAATGACTTGAGCGGATGATCCGCGGCGATGATCTCCGTGAGTCGCAAGCTTGCGAGCCACAGCATTCGCGTCGGAGCGCTCCGGCGGGCAACGTAGTCGATGAGCTGCACCGTCGCTTGGTCGCTCGATGGCATCTGATCGGCCGGTTGTCGGCAATGGACTCCCTGATAGCCCAGTTGCCGGGCTCATCGTCACCGGCGTTGACTGGCCGGGCGTCACAGCCGCGATCACCTTTCCGATGAAGCGATACCCGACCACATGTACAGTACTGTACTGGTAACGTCGTGCAATGTTGTCGCCTTTTCCGAAAGCGCGACAACGGGCACAGAGACACGGAGAGAAATATTTGCAGCAGCACCTGCCTCCTTCTCTGAGTCAGCAGCAAGCGGCCAGCGCCGACCAACCGGACAACAATCCATGACCAAGAAAGCCCATATCCAGCCTGCTGACCTGCGCGGCTACAGCCGTCTGGCCATTGACGCGACGATCGGCCTGACACGCCTGGTCGAGACGATGCACCACAACATCCTGCGAACTCCAGGACCGCTGGGCAAGCACACCCTGGAACCGACGGGTGGCATCACCGGGCTGGTCTATCGGACCATCCAGGGCACGACGCAACTAGTCGGCAGCGGCATCGATGCGCTGCTGGGCCAACTGACCCCGCTACTCGCCGAGAGGCCGGCAGCGTCATCCGGCAAGCGCGAAGCCGTGCTTGCCGCGCTCAATGGCGTCCTCGGCGATCATCTTGCGGCGAGCAAGAATCCCCTGGCGATTCCGATGCAACTGCGCCGCGACGGACATCCGCTGGTGCTGACGGCGCAGGGTCTGGCGGCGAGCATTCCTCGACCCGGCGGCAAGATCTTGCTGCTGGTGCATGGGCTCTGCATGAACGACCTGCAATGGCGGCGCAAGGACCATGACCATGGCGCGGCGCTGGCAAGCGCGGCCGGCTTCACGCCGCTGTATCTGCATTACAACAGCGGCGAGCATGTGTCGACCAATGGCCACGCCTTCGCGGACATGCTGGAAACCCTGGTGCAGGCCTGGCCCGTCCCTGTGGAGCAACTGGTGATCGTCGGCCACAGCATGGGCGGACTGCTCGCACGCAGCGCCTGCCACTACGGTGAACTCGCCGGCCATGGCTGGCTCAAGCACTTGACCCAAATGGTTTTCCTCGGCACCCCCCACCACGGCGCACCGCTCGAGCGCGGCGGCAACTGGATCGATGTGATTCTCGAGGTCAGCCCCTACACGGCCGCCCTGGCCCGCCTCGGAAAGATTCGCAGCGGCGGGATTACCGATCTGCGCCATGGCAGCATCCTCGATGAAGACTGGCTGCATGGCGACCGCTTCGCCCGCGGCAGGAAGCGGAAGCTGGTGCCGCTACCGGAGGGCGTGCCGTGTTATGCCGCAGGCGTGATCATCGCAAAAGCGGCTGGCAAGCTGAGCGAACCGCTGCTGGGCGACGGGCTGGTACCCCTGCGCAGCGCACTCGGCCAGGACAAGGATCCGGGGCGCAGCTTGGCTATCCCCGAGTCGCACCAGTGGATCGGCTACGGCATGCATCACCTCGATCTGCTGGACAGCCCCGAGGTGAGCGAACAGTTGCGAAAGTGGCTTTGCTGAGCCTGTGGGATCGGGCAGCGGATCCGATCCATGGCCAGATTGCGATTGTATTACAATGAAATGATGCTTCCGGGAGAAGAAACCATGGAAAAGATCTGGCTCAAGAGCTATCAGACAGGGGTGCCCGCGGAAATCGATGTCAATGAGTTCCGCTCGATCGGAGACCTGTTCGAGAAAAGCGTCAAGTTGTACGGGCCGCGCAAGGCCTATATCAACATGGACAAGTCGATCACCTATGCGGAACTTGAAAAGCTCTCGGCGGCCTTCGGCGCCTATTGCCAGTCGGTATTGAAGCTGCCGCAGGGGCGCCCGCATCGCGCTGATGATGCCCAACCTGTTGCAGTACCCGATTTGCCTGTATGGCGCCCTGCGCGCCGGCTACACGGTGGTGAACTGCAACCCTCTCTACACCGAACGCGAGCTTGAGCACCAGCTCAAGGATTCCGGCGCCGAAACGATCGTCATTGTCGAGAACTTCGCCAGCGTGCTGGACAAGGTCATCGCCCGCACCCCCGTCAAGCATGTGCTGGTCACGCAACTCGGCGACATGCTGGACTTCCCCAAGCGCATGATCGTCAATATTGTCGTCAAGCATGTCAAGAAGATGGTGCCGCCATGGAACCTGCCGAATGCCATCGAGCTGCGCGATGCTCTGATCGAGGGCGGCCGCTTCCCGTTGCAGCCGGTGGAGGTCGGCCACGAGGATATCGCCTTCCTGCAATACACGGGCGGCACCACGGGCGTATCGAAAGGCGCGATGCTGACCCACCGCAACATCATCGCCAACTTGCAGCAGGCGCACGCCTGGATCAAGGCCTCGCTGCGCGACGACGAACTGATCGTCACCGCCCTGCCCCTGTATCACATCTTCGCCCTCACGGCCAACTGCCTGACCTTCTTCAAAATCGGCGCCACGAATCTGCTGATCACCAACCCGCGGGATATTCCCGGCTTCATAAAGGAAATCGGCAAGTACCCGTTCTCGACCATCACCGGCGTCAATACGCTGTTCAATGCCATGATCAACAGTCCGGATTTCGCCAGGATCGACTTGAGCAAGCTACATCTGACGCTGGGCGGCGGCATGGCGGTGCAGCGCGCGGTGGCCGAACGCTGGAAGCAGATTACCGGCGTCACGCTGATCGAAGCCTACGGCCTGACCGAAACCTCGCCCGCGGCCACCATGAATCCGCTCGATATGCCCGAGTACAACGGCTGCATCGGCCTGCCGATCTCTTCGACCGAAGTGACGATTCGCGACGATGACGGCAAGGACCTGCCCCTGGGCGAACGCGGTGAGCTGTGCATCCGCGGCCCGCAGGTGATGAAGGGCTACTGGAACCGCCCCGAGGAAACCGCCAAGTCGATAATGCCGGACGGTTTCCTGCGCACCGGCGACGTGGCCGTGATGGACAAGAACGGCTACTTCAAGATCGTCGATCGCAAGAAGGACATGATTCTGGTCTCGGGCTTCAACGTCTATCCGAACGAGATCGAAGACGTCCTCGCCATGCATCCAGGCGTGCTGGAATCGGCGGCGATCGGCGTGCCGGATGACAAGACAGGGGAAGTTGTCAAGATCTTCGTGGTCAAGAAGGACCCGAACCTGACCGAAGCATCAATTCTGGAGTACTGCCGCGCCAACCTTACCGGCTACAAGGTGCCGCGACAGATTGCGTTCCGCACTGAACTGCCGAAGACCAACGTCGGCAAGATCCTGCGTCGCGAACTGCGCGATAAGAAGGCATAGCATTGCGCCACGACTTTGCGAAAATGATCGTTCTTCAGCCTAGGGTCCGCCAGCCATGAGCGAAATCAAGGTCTCCCGCCCGCACTACGCGACGCTCAAGCGCGCCCGCAAGGGCGCCGAGCGGATTGCTGATGAGCTCGGCGAGGAATTCGGCCTCGACCATGCCTGGGAAGGCAACACCCTGCACTTTCATCGCATGGGCGTCGAAGGGCACATCGAGGTTAGCAAGAAAGATGTCGAGGTCTACGTCAAGCTCGGCTTCCTGCTGATCGGGTTGCGGCCGCGCATCGAGCATGAAATAAACCGCTTCTGCGACGAGAACTTCGGGCCTGTCAAGTAGCGCCGCTGGCTGCGCGTGGATCGCAGCCAACCCTTCCGGGATGCCGATGAACCGACAGGAGAATGAAACAACTCTTCCTTCGCCTGGGCTGGGAGCGTCTTGACCCACGCGGATCGGCTGCGCATTTCCTCGTCGCACACTGCCACGTAATCAGTAGCGGAGTACCTTGGCGAGAAAATTCGCCAGCAGGGGATTCCGCGGACGGCTGAACAGTTCGCTTGAGCGCCCTTCTTCCAGTACTTGGCCCTCTGCGATAAACAGGCAATGGTCCGATACTTCCCGCGCAAAGCCCATGTTGTGCGTGACGATGATCAGGTCACGGCCTTCACCACGCAGTTCTGCAATGAAGTCGAGCACCTCGGCGGTCATCTCCGGATCAAGTGCGGACGTGGGCTCGTCAAAGATCAGAAAGCGCGGTTTGATGGCGATCGCCCGGACAATCGCCACGCGCTGCTGTTGGCCGCCGGAGAGTTCGGCCGGTCGCCGATCGGCGTGACGGGACAGTTGAAATCGCTCGAACAATGCATCGACAGTTTCATTCGCCTCGATCCGTGACAGGCCGTGAACCACGACAAGCGGAAGCAAGACGTTTTCCCGCGCCGTCAGGTGGGGAAACAGGTTGTAGGCCTGGAACACTGTGCCGATGCGGCGGCGGTGCAGGAGCAGGGACGCTTCCGAAAAATCAACCCGCGCGTCATCAATGCTCAGGTATCCCGCTTCCGGTGTTTCAAGACCGGCGACAATCCGCAACAGGGTCGTCTTGCCGCCGCCGGACGGACCGATGATGGCCAGTGACTGGAATTCCGCAACCGACACGCTGACATCCCGCAGCGCCTGATGTTGTCCAAACTGCTTGCTGATCGCGCGGAACTCAAGTCGCAAAGTGGAATCTCCGTTCCAGGACACGACTGAGCAGAGATATCGGCAGCGTCAGCAGCAGATAGCCGGCCGCCAGGGGTAGGTAGCTTTCCAGGGTGCTGTAAGTGAAGGCATTGACTTCCTGGGCGTTCAGCGTGAACTCGCTGACCGCAATGATCGACAGCAGCGACGAGTCCTTGATGATCGAGGCAAACTGGCCGGTCAGCGGCGGCACAAGTTGGCGCACCACCTGGGGAAAAACCACATGGCGGTAAGTCTGCGCCCGCGTCAGTCCGATGGCTCGCGCCGATTCCAACTGGGAATCACGGATGCTTTCGATGCCCGAACGGATCATCTCGGACAGATAGGCTCCGGCAAACAGGGAAAGCGCAAGTACTCCCACGACATAGCGGTTCTCGATGCCAAAGGCATTGGCCACGACGTAGAACAGGATCAGGATCTGCACCAGCAGGGGGGTGCCGCGGACAATTTCGACGTAGAGCACTGCTGCGTAGCGCAGGGGCAGGAAAGCCGACCGCCTTGCCAGGGCGCTCAACAGGCCGATTGCAAGGCTGGCCAGCAGCGCCGCGGCGGAGAGTGCCACGGTAACCAGCCAGCCATGCAGGAACTTTTCCCGGTAATGCCAGATGGCTTGCCAGTTCCAGCCATAGTGCAACTGGCCGAAGGCAAAGCTGAAGACGGCAGCGACGAGCAATGCGACAAGGCACCATGAAACAATCCAGGCAGCCCGTGCCACCGGTTGCCTGTGTGCCTGCATCAGCAAATTCTTCAAGGCGCCGCCCTGGCGTTCGGGCTAAAGGAAGAATGCGTATCCCAGGCGTTTGAACTCGGCCTTCATCTCTTTCAGGTAGCGGTCCCCCAATCGATCAAAGCCGCCTTTTTCGCGGTAGGCCTTGATGAAACCATTGACCTTGCCCTTGAGTTCATCGTTGCCCTTGCGGATGCCGACAGCCCACGATTCTCTCTGGAAAGGCTCAAGCACCGCCCGCGTCGTGGCCTTGTTGCGCTGCCAGTTCTGGTAGGTCGACATCTGGTCGTAGATGAAGGCATCGGCTTTCCCCTGTGTCACTTCCAGAACTGCCGCCGACTCCTTGTCCAGCACCAGTATCTCGGCATGCTTCAGTCTGCTGCTGGCATAGAGATGTCCCGTTGTCTCTTTCTTCACCGCCACCTTGACGCCTGCCTTGTCCAGGTCCGCGATACCCTGCGCCGTGGAATCCTTCTTCAACAGGAGGCAGAGACCCGTCGAGAGGTAAGGGTCGGAAAAATCGATCGATTTTTCCCGCTCGGCGGTCGCTGTCATCGAGGAAATCACCAGGTCGACCTTGCCGGTCTTGAGCGCCGGGATCAATCCGTCGAATGCCGTGTTCTGGATCAGGACGGGTCGGCCAAGACTTTTCGCCAGGTCCGTGGCGAGATCGACGCTGACACCGGAAGGATTGCCCTTCGGGTCGGTCATCTCGAACGGCGGATAGGCCAACTCCATGCCGACGATCAGCGGTTTGCCTGTCTCGGCAGCCGGAACAATGGCTGCGAAGCTCAGGCAAGCCAGCAAAGCCATCAGCCAGGATATGGGGTTCGCTTTCATCTCAGAGTCTGTTGGGGTTACGTCGGTTTACGGTCTTCCAAAAATCCGAGACCATGCTAACAGATCAATCCGACGGGTTCCACGGGGTGAGTGGCGTTCTTCCTCATTCCCGGCCAAACTTGGTGATGAAGTTCTCGATTTCTTCATCGAGCGCGATGCGCGCCGTCAGCCCTCGAATCCAGCGTTCGGGAATCGCCGCCGGCCCCAGCGCCGCGCCCAGCAGCGCGCCCAACACCGCGCCGCGATGGCAATTGTCGCCGCCGACATTGGCATTGGCGATCAGCGCCGCCTCGAAGTCGTCGGCATGGCGCGCCGCCAGATAGAGCACGGCAGGGAGTGATTGATCGATGTAGCAGGCGGAACTCAGGAGGCCGCCTATCACGTCCTGATCGGATTGCTGATTGCGGCGGATGCGCTCGATCACCGCGCTGGCCGGAAAACCCAGCCGTTCGGCGGCGGCGCAGGCCAGCGGCGCGATCCGGGCAGAACCATCTTGTACCAGGCGAACCAGCAGATCGCTGAATTCCAGCGCATGGCGTTCCAGTTTGCTGGACCGGTGAGTCAGCCGCAGTTGGATCAGCGCCGCCGCGTTTGCCGCTGCCGGATCTCTCTCGTGCAGCGCGGCGAAAATGACCGGCGGCAAACCCACCAGTCCGCCGATCGAAGCAGTATCGTGACCTTCGGCACCGGCGCAACGTCCCGGCGGCAAGCCACGCGCGTAATTGGCGAAGAAGTCACGGTGGAAGGATTCCGCATAGGTATCGTTGTGGCTGTCCGGCGCCGTCATGAAAGAAATGTACTCGAGCAGAAAGTCCGCGGGGTCGTAGCGGCCGGCGGCGGTGAGCGTACGCAGCAGCACCCGCGTGCACAGCAGATTGAGGGTGTTGTCGCCGGCTTGCATGCCCTGATGATAGTGGCGGCTGGCCTGGCCCCAGTGCTGCCTCTTGCCCTTGAGAATCACGCCGCCGACCACGTCGCCGTCCTGCGAGCCCCGGCCGCCTCGACCGGTGCTGGCCAGCGGCATGATCGAATTCGGATGATTCGCCCTCGGTGCCTGGTAATCACGGATCACTCCGAAATCGCGCTGCAAGGCGGCAAGGTTGTAATACCAATGCACCGGCATCGCCAGCGCGTCGCCGACGAACATGCCCCACAGGGCGCCGCGAATGCGCTCGGCAGTGGTCAGCCCGCCCATCAGATCACTCCCCTCACCGGCGAGCCTGCGTGTTGCCTGCATTAGAATGGTCTCTCCGCTCGCGCACGATTTGCGCCTGGTTCGACATGCTCGCCAAGAACAAGTTCTGACATGCAACGCCCTATCTTTCCAGGATCGCCCTTGTTGGCGGGCACCGACGCCGAGCAAAAGCGCGCGGAGGTTCTCGACTTTTTCCGCGCCACCTTCGACCGTTACGAACAACTGTTCGAGGTACTGACCTGCGCTGAAGCCTACTTCGTCAAGCCTATCGCCTTGCGCCACCCGCTGATTTTCTACCTGGGCCATACCGCCACGTTCTTCATCAACAAGCTGCTGTTGGCCGGCCTGATCGAAAAGCGCATCAATCCGGACTTCGAATCGATGTTCGCGGTTGGCGTCGACGAAATGAGTTGGGATGACCTCAGCGAAGCGCGCTACGACTGGCCGCGCGTGGAGGAGGTGAAGGCTTATCGCCAGGCCGTGCGCGCCACGGTCGAGCAACTGATCCGAACACAACCGCTGTCCCTGCCGATCGGCTGGGATCACCCGTGGTGGATCATCCTGATGGGCATCGAGCATGAGCGTATCCATCTGGAAACCTCGTCCGTGCTGATTCGCCAACACCAACTGGACTATGTTGCGCCGCATCCGGCGTGGGAGCCCTGCCGGGAAGCCTCGACGGCGCCGCCAAACGAGCTGGTGGCCGTTCCGGCAGCGGAGTTTCGTCTTGGCCGGGACAGGAGCGAAGCGGTCTACGGCTGGGACAACGAGTTCGGTTGCCACGAGGCATCGACTGCGCCTTTTCAGGCCAGCCGCTATCTGGTTTCCAATCAGGAGTTCCTGGCCTTTGTCGAAGCCGGAGGCTATGCCGACGAATCACTGTGGCTGGACGAGGGCGCCGGCTGGCAAAAGTTTGCACAAGCCCGACACCCGACTTTCTGGATCAAGGACGGCGCGCAATGGCGCTTGCGCCTGATGACTGAAGAAGTGCCGATGCCCTGGAACTGGCCGGTGGAAACCAATTACCATGAGGCCAAGGCCTTCTGCCAGTGGAAGGCGCGCATCAGCGGCCAGCCGGTACGTCTGCCGACGGAAGACGAATGGCAGGCCCTGTGCAGATTTGCCGGCGCCAATGAGCTTGCGACCGAGCGCCCCGCGCCAGCAAACATCCAACTCGACCACTACGCTTCCTCGTGCCCGATCACCGAGTTTGCGCATGGCCCGCTTTTCGACGTGATCGGCAACGTCTGGCAGTGGACCGAGACGCCGACGTATCCCTTCGCGGGTTTCGAGGTGCACCCGATCTACGACGACTTCACGACCCCCACCTTTGACGAGCGCCACAACGTGATCAAGGGCGGATCCTGGATTTCCTGCGGCAACGAAGCGCTGCCGGCGTCGCGTTACGCCTTCCGCCGTCATTTTTTCCAGCATGCCGGATTCCGCTACGTCGTCTCCGACGCGCCCGCCACGGCGCAGGCATCGCACTACGAAACGGATCGGCTGGTTTCCGAGTATGCCGAGTTTCACTATGGTGACGAGTATTTCGGCGTGCCCAATTTCCCGCGCGCGCTGGCCCGGTTGGCGATTGCGGCGATGGGCGACAAACCGGCAAGGAAGGCGCTGGATCTGGGTTGCGCCACCGGGCGCGCCAGCTTCGAACTGGCCCGGCATTTCGAGCACGTCACCGGCATCGATTTTTCCGCCCGCTTCATCAGCCTGGGCGTCCGCCTCGCCGAGCAGGGCAGGCTGCGCTACACGCTGGTTGACGAGGGTGAGCTGGTCGCCTACAAGGAGCGCAGCCTGGCCCAGCTCGGGCTCGACAAGGTCGCGCGGAAAGTTGAATTTTTCCAGGGCGATGCCTGCAATCTCAAGCCGGTATTCAGCGACTACGACCTGATTCTTGCGGCCAATCTGATCGACCGCCTGTACAGCCCGCAACAATTCCTCGAAACGGTGCACCAGCGCCTCAAGCCCGGAGGCATGCTGCTGATTGCTTCACCCTGCACCTGGTTGCCCGAACACACCAAGCGGGAAGCCTGGATCGGCGGATTCAAGAAGGACGGCGAGAATTTCACCACCCTGGACGGCCTCAAGTTCATTCTCGGCAAGCACTTCAACCTGCTCCGCGGACCCTTGTCGGTTCCCTTTGTCATCCGTGAAACCCGACGGAAATTTCAGCACACGCTCTCGGAAGTAACCATCTGGGAGCATCGGGGGCCGTGAAACGAAAGCCGCCGTGCGACTCTCCGCGCAGCTTCCTTGCCGCCCTCGTCCTGACCACGTCCGCGGCCTGCTCCGGCGCGCCGGGCCAGGCAAGGACTTGCGGCGAACCGGGGCAATGGCTGAGCGCCGCGAAAACCGGTGTCGTGCCGGAGAACCCGGTCGCGCTTGGCGAGCGCATGGCGGCGCAACAGGTGGTGCTGCTCGGCGAAGCGCACGACAGCGCCGAAGACCACCGCTGGCAGTTGCATGTCCTGGCCCGGCTCCACGCGCGCCAACCGGAGATGGCGGTCGGTTTCGAGATGTTTCCGCGCCGCGTGCAGCCGGTGCTCGACCAGTGGGTCGCCGGCAGCCTTTCCGAACAGGATTTCCTCACGCGTGCCGAGTGGGACAAGGTGTGGGGCTTTGATGCCCGCGACTACCTGCCGCTGTTTCATTTCGCCCGCATGAATCGCATTCCCATGCTGGCGCTGAACGTCGAGCGCAGCCTTGTCGAAGCGGTCGGCAAGCAGGGCTGGGACGGCGTGCCCGAGTCGCAGAAGGAAGGCGTCAGCCGCCCGGCCGCGCCGAGTCCCGGCTATCTCAAGACACTGCGCGGCGTGTTCGACCACCATCCGGTGAAGCAGCGTGGCGACGAGACCTTCCCCCGCTTCGTCGAGGCCCAGACCGTGTGGGACCGGGCGATGGCGCAACCGATCGCCGATCTCCTCAAAACCCGTCCGGGCGCATTGGTCGTCGGCATCCTCGGCGCCGGCCATGTCCGCCACGGCCACGGCGTCGCGCATCAGCTCAAGGACCTTGGCATCACGCGCGTCGGCAGCCTGCTGACCTGGAACCAAGCCGACGACTGCGCCGGCATCACCCGAGGCCTCGCCGATGCCGTCCATGTCGTCAGGGAGCCGGCCGCCAACCCGCCGCGCCTCGGCGTGGCGATGGAAGCGCACAAGTCGGGCATCCGCATATCCGACGTCACCGCCGGCAGCGTCGCAGACCAGGCGGGCCTGAAGAGCGGCGACGTGATCCTCGAGATGGCGGGCCAACCGGCGCGAATCGATGCGCTGCGCGTCCTCGTGCAGCGACAGCCTGCGGGCACCTGGCTGCCGCTCAAGATCAGGCGCGGCAGCGAGGAACTCGATCTCGTCGCGCGCTTTCCCACGGCGCCGTGATCCGCCTGCCGCGGACTCCCCTGCTGCTGCTCCTGCTGCTGCCGCTGCTCGCGCTGGCACAGACCCGGCTCGAACTCGACGTTCGCCTCGACCCGGCCAGCCGCCGCTTCGAGGCCACCGCAACACTGACGGACAGCCAGGCCATCGCCGGATTCTTGCTGGCGCCCGAGTTCGAGATAACGGCCCTCGCCGTCGACGGCCGCGGCATCCGGCCGGGGCGCGACGGCCGTGGCCGCTACGCGCTGCCCGCCGGCAGCCGCCAGGTGCGCATCGCCTACCGCGCGACGCTGGCCGCGGCAACGGCGCTCGACCACCGCGACGTGCTGCGCTACCGCGTCGCCACCGCCGCGCCCGAGGGCAGCTTCCTGCCCGGCGCCGCGGGCTGGTACCCCGACCCCGGCCGGCGCTTCGCCTACCGCGTCGCGCTGACGCTGCCGGCCGGGCAGAAGGGCCTGGTGCCGGGTAACCTGGTCAAGGAAACCGACGGCGCCGACGGCTACCGCGCCGAGTTCGACTTTCCGCATCCCGCCGAAGGCATCGACCTGATGGCGGGCCCCTACGTCATCGGCGAGCGTTCGCTGCGGTTGGCCGGCGGCCCCGATTCGCCAACGGTCCGGCTGCGCACCTGGTTCCATGCCGACCTCGCCGCGCTGTCCGCAGGCTTCCTCGATGATTCGGCGCGCTACATCGAGCGCTACAGCCGGCTCATCGGCGAATACCCGTTCGGCATGTTCAGCGTGGTGGCCAGCCCGACGCCGACCGGCTTCGGCATGCCGAGCCTGACCTACCTCGGACGCGAGGTGATCCGCCTGCCCTTCATCCGTGCCACCTCGCTGGGCCACGAGGTCCTGCACAACTGGTTCGGCAACGGCATCGCGCCCGACTGGGCGCGCGGCAACTGGTCGGAGGGGCTCACCACCTTTCTCGCCGACTATGCCTACAAGGAGGACGAGGGGGACGACGCCGCGCGCGAAATGCGCCTGTCCTGGCTGCGCGACCTCGCCGCAGTGCCGCCGGGCGAGGACACCGCGCTCAGGGACTTCACCTCGCGCCGCCACGGCATCTCGTCCATCGTCGGCTACAACAAGTCGGCCATGGTTTTCCTGATGCTGCGCGACGCGATCGGCAGGGATGCCTTCGAGCGCGGCCTGCGCCTGCTGTGGCAGCGGCATCGCTTCCGTAGCGCCGCCTGGTCCGACCTGGAGGCCGCCTTCGCCGAGGCCGCGGGGCGGCCGTTACGCGACTTCTTCCGGCAGTGGGTCGAACGCCCCGGCGCGCCGGCGCTGCGACTAGAAGCGGCCGAGCGTTCCGGTGGCGTGCTCAAGCTGCGTATCGCCCAGAACGGCAACCAGGCGCTGCGCGTGCCGCTGCGGCTGACCCGCGCCGATCGCAGCGAGATAGGCTGGATCGAAACCGGACCGGGTACCCGGACAGTCACGCTCACCGCCGACGCCGGCGTCGAAGCCGTCGAACTGGATCCCGACTATCGCCTCTGGCGGCGCGTCGATGCCGCGCTGCTGCCGCCGATCCTGCGCGAGACCTTCGTCGCGCCACGGGCGCGGGCGGTACTCATCGGCGACGATCCCGAGCTGCGCGCCGCGGCGCTCCTTCTCGCGGCACGTGTGCTCGACACGCGGCCCGAAAAGCTCGAAACGCAACTGCCGCCCGCCGATGCCGTACTGCTGCTGGGCCTCGAGCCCGCCGTCGATGCCTGGCTCGCCCGCCACGGCCTTGCGCCGCGGCCCCAGCCCATGACCGCCCAGGCCCGCGGCAGCGCCCAGGTCTGGGCCGGCCGCGACGGCGGCGGACGCCCGTATGCGGTGATATCGGCGCGCAACGCCGCATCCCTCAAGGCCCTCGAGCGCGCGCTGCCGCACTACGGC
The DNA here is from genome assembly GCA_016712985.1 of Sulfuritalea sp. Classification (GTDB taxonomy): domain Bacteria; phylum Pseudomonadota; class Gammaproteobacteria; order Burkholderiales; family Rhodocyclaceae; genus Sulfuritalea. The sequence goes on from JADJQA010000042.1 coordinate 31,511, forward strand.
CGGCAAAGCTGGCTGGTCTTCGACGGCGGCCGCGCCGCGGAAAAAGGCGTCTGGCCACCGCGTGTCGCCGCGGTGCGAGTGGATCAAGGCAAATTGGACAACCACCTGCTCCGAAACCCACTGCATGGCCACCGGATCAATGGTTTCAAGGCTTTCAGGGTAGCGGCCGTGGATCTGTCTGAACTTGATCTGGATCGCAAACCCAAGGCAGCCTCTGTCCGTCAGACCGGGGAGTAACGCGAACTCATCTTTCTGCAGCGTCCATTCTTCCCGCTCATCCATTGCGTTCATCGATCGGAAAGATCGGCGGACTCCGGACCGAGGCCGATCAGGGATAACGTCGCGAACTGTGCAGCACGCGCAAAATCTCGATGCGCGCCGCACGCGGCTTGACGCCGACCAAGATGAACGGCGTGCGGCTGATCACCAGTTCGCGCGCGCACTTCTTGCGCCCGGCGCGGCCCGAGAGCGTCGGTTCCCGTACCAACTGATTGACCTGCTCCAGGACTCGATCACCCTGCTCAATCGCGGCCTTGGGGCTGTCCTTTGCGATATAGCCGATTGGGTTGTCGCGCTACGCGGATAATCTCCTTGACGGCTTTCGCCTCGTCCTCGACGAAGCACAGGGAAGTCACCGCGATCACGCAGTCGAAGCTGCGGTCGGGGAATGGCAAAGCCATCATGTCGCCGACCACCCAGGACAGCCGTAGTAATTGACTTCTTGATGCGTAGCTTGCGGCGGCGCAATCAAGATCGATACCAACCACCGGGTGGCCGGCGGCCGCGAACCGGCGCCCAAAATAGCCCGTGCCACAGCCCGCGTCGAGAATGCTTTCGGCCGGGCGCAGGCCCAATTCCCGACGCAGCAGGCGGTATTCGGTTTCACCGATCCAGCGTCCTCGCGCGCTCCGGTACCAGGCGTCGTAGGTCGCCGGGTCGAAGCTCATCGCAACATTCGGCGCCAAGCCTCGACCAGGAAGGCCGCCGCCGGTTGGATCTCTTGCGCCGAAGTCGGGAACCCCACCGACAGCCTTACCGCCTCCGCCTCCGCCTGGCGCGCCCGCTGGCCGTAAGCATGTGCCGAGGACGGGTTGCCGAACTGCTCGTCGATCCAGGGCCGCATCGCGGCCGCCTTCTGGCGCCACGGGTGTCGTGGCGTTGCAATCGAGATAGATGGGCGAAGTCACCGCAGCGCCTGCTCCAGATCCGCAATCAGGTCTGCCGCATCTTCCAGCCCGACGGACAGGCGCAGCATGGCGTCCGAGATGCCGCGCCGCGCGCGTTCCTCCGCCGGCAAGCCGTGATGTGTCGTGGTACAGGGCTGCGTCACCAGACTTTCGGCGCCACCGAGGCTGGGTGCCAGCGCGAAGAGCTTCAGTCGGTCGGCGACGCGCGTGGCCGCGTCGCCGCCACCCTTGACTTCGATGCTCAGCATGCCGCCGAAGCCCTGCATTTGCACTCTGGCCAGGTCGTGGCCGGGAAAGTCGGGCAGGCCGGGGTAGAAGACGCGGGCTACCTTCGTATGCCCCGCCATCGCTTCCGCCACTGTCTGAGCCGTGCGGTTCTGGCGTTCCACCCGCACGACCAGAGTGCGCAGGCTGCGCGAGAGCAATGCCGCCGTTTCGGGGGCGAGCATCGAACCGAGGTTCTTGCGCCAGGGCCAAACCGGCATCAGAAGATCCTTGCGACCCGCCAGCACACCGGCGGTGAGATCGGAATGCCCGCCAAGATACTTGGTGGCGCTGTGCACGACGACATCGGCGCCGAGCGCCAGCGGCGACTGGTTGACCGGCGAGGCGAAAGTATTGTCCACCGCCAGCAAGGCGGCATGGCGATGGCACATGTCGGCGATGCGCCGGATGTCGAGCAGTTCGAGCGTCGGGTTGGTGGGCGTTTCGAGGAAGACCAGACCGCAGCCGTCGGCGAGGCGGCTTTCGGCGAGATCGAGTTCACTGCCGAGCAGCAGGTGGGTGCGAATGCCGAGCATGCCGATCTGCTCGCCGACGAGTTCCAGCGTGCCGCCGTAGGCGTCACCGAGGCAGACGATGCCGTCGCGACCATGCGTAAAGAACAGTGCGGCTTCCGCCGCCATGCCGGAACAGAAGGCCCAGGCCATTTCCGCGCCTTCCAGGCTGGCGAGCTTGGCTTCCAGCGCCTGGATGGTCGGGTTGAGACCGTAGCGCGTATAGAGGCTGCCGGGCTTCCTGCCGTCGACGACGTCGAGCAGGTGGGCGGTGGTGGGGAACTTGAAGGTCGTGGTGTTGTAGATCGGCGTATGCGGTGAACCGTGAAGATCATCGAGTTCACCGGCATGGATGCAACGGGTGGAAAGGCTTTCGCTCATCATGTGCTCCCTGGTTCATGTCTCTGCGATACGCGGGGACGGATTCCTCGCGACGAGGAATTCCCTGAGTTGGGCGACGATGGCCGGATCGTCGAATCCGCGTCCGCCGATGGCGCGCAGCGCCAGGTCATTTGCCTCCGCTATTCAAGCGATGCTTCTTCGACCGGCATGCCAGCGGCCTTCCATTCGGGGAAGCCATCCTCCATGCGGCGGGCCTTGTAGCCCTTGTCGCGCAGCATGGCCACCGCATCCACCGAGAGCAGGCAATAGGGGCCGCGACAATAGGCGATGACTTCGCGCCCCTTGGGCAAGCGCTTGAGGTGGCTGGACAGGGCATCAAGCGTGACGTTGATCGCGCCGGGCACATGTCCGGCCGCATATTCCTCGGGCGGGCGCACGTCGAGCACGGTGACCAGGCCCTGCTTCACGCGCTGCATAAGCTCTTTGGCCGGCACCGGTTCGAGGTCGTCGCGCGAGGTGATGTAGGTGCGCAGAAGTTGCGAGACTTCGGCGACGCGGGACTCGGCAACGACGCGCAGCGCACCGAGCAGGTCTACCACGTCGGAACCGGCCACTTCGTAGAAGACCCGCACGCCTTCCTTGCGCGCTTTTGCCAGCCCGGCCCGGCGCAACTCCTGCAAGTGCTTCGAGGTGTTGGCCACCGAGAGCTTGGTCATGGAAGCGAGTTCATCGACGCTGCGCGGCCCCTGGGCGACGAACTCCAGCAGTTCCAGCCGATTGGCGTGACCGACGGCCTTCGCCACGCGCGCCACCTGCAGATAGACGTCCTGTTTGAAGTGTCCCGTTGACATTGCCGAACCCGCTCCCTATTATTCAACTAGTCGGTTGAATAGTTGACTAAGCGAATTATAGCCCCTGCCGCGCATGGTGCAAGAGGCAGTGTAGGAGGACCACAGATGACATTCAATGAGTATGCACTGGCAAACGAGCTGACGATCCGGCTTTCCGCCTTCTTCGGCATTTTTGTCCTCATGGTCGTTTGGGAGGTAGCCGCACCACGCCGCGCCCGGCTGCACAGCCGTACAGTTCGCTGGACCGCCAACCTGGGCCTGGTGGTATTCAACACGGTTCTGCTGCGCCTCGTTCTCCCCTTCGCCGCCGTAGCCTTCGCGACCATGGCGACACAACGCAGTTGGGGCTTGCTCAACAATCTGGCCCTGCCGGAGTGGGCGGCCCTCGTCATCGCGGTCGCGGCAATGGATTTCGCCATTTATCTGCAACATGTCATGG
>JADJQA010000043.1 GCA_016712985.1 Sulfuritalea sp.
GAGCCGGTTGCGGAGCAGTTCTCGACGCTGATCACCGGCAGGATGATCATGCCGACCGCGGTCGCCACGAGCAGGTCCTTGGCTGAGAGCGGCAGCGAACCGAAGATCGCGTTCATGAGCGGCAGGTAGATGAAGCCGAGTTGCAGCAGTAGCAGCGCGGCGATGCCGATGAACACGGTCATGTTGCTCCAGAGCCCGATCGACAGCAGCGAGCCCTTGAGGCTGCGGCAGTCGAGGACGTAGAAAACCTGGAACATGATGACCGTCGTCACGGCCATCGTCTGCCCCTTTTTCATGGCGTCCACGGTCTCACCGTTGGTGTGGTACTCCCACAGGAACAGTCCGACCGCCCCGATCGTCATCAGCGTGGCGGCGACGAACGTCCGCGTGATGACGAAGCCCGACAACACGGGTGCGTCCGGGCTGCGTGGGGGGCGCCGCATGACGTTGGGCTCCTTGGCTTCGAACGCCAGCGGCAGCGCCAGCGCCACGGTCGCCACGAGGTTGATCCACAGCAACTGCGTCGGCGCCATCGGCAGCAACAGCTCCTTCAGGCCGGTCGCGGGATCGAGCAGGAACGGAAAGAAGATGACCGCCGCCATCAGGATCATCGCCAGGCCGAGGTTGGTCGGCAGGACGAAGGCGAGGGACTTGATGAGGTTGTCGTAGACGCGGCGGCCTTCCTCGACGGCGGCGGCGATGGAGGCGAAGTTGTCGTCGGTCAGCACGATGTCCGCCGCCTCCTTCGAGACGGCGGTGCCGGTGATGCCCATGGCGACGCCGATGTTGCTCTGCTTGAGCGCCGGGGCGTCGTTGACGCCGTCGCCGGTCATCGCCACGACTTGGTTGTTGGCCTGCAGCGCCTTGACGAGCTTGAGCTTGTGCTCGGGCGCGACGCGAGCGAAGACGTTGGTCGTGCGCACCACCTGCCGCATCTGATCCTCGCTCATCTCCGCGAGTTGGGCGCCGGTGACGGCCTTGGCGTCGGTGAGGATGTTCAACTGCGCGCCGATCGCCTGCGCGGTTTCCTTGTGGTCGCCGGTGATCATCTTGACGTTGATGCCGGCTGCGTGGCACGCCTTGATGGCCTCGATGGCCTCGCTGCGCGGCGGGTCGATCATGCCCTGCAGGCCCAGCAGCGTGAACCCGCCGGACGTGTCGGCCATCTGCAAGTTCCCGTTCTGCGCCGTCGGCCTGGTCGCGATCGCCAGCACGCGCATGCCCTGCCCCGCCAGTCGCGAGACCGCCGCCAGCACGGGGGCCGGGTCGATGCCCGCGCAGCGCTTGAGGATCACTTCCGGCGCGCCCTTGAGGATGAGCCGGGGCCGGCGTCGGGATGATCGTTCAGGTGGCCATGAACTGGTTTTCGGACTCGAACGGAATCGCGTCGAGGCGGGCGTGGTCGCGGCGCGCATTGTCGACCTTGACGCCGATCTTCTCCGCCGAGACCACCAGCGCCGCCTCGGTCGGGTCGCCGGTTATCTGGTACGTGCCGCCTTCATGCACCAGCGTCGCGTCGTTGCACAGCGCCCCGGCCAGCAGCAGATCGTGAACGTCGGCCGGGACCTTGCCGGTGAGGTCGGCGCCGGGGAGGTCCTGATGCCGCAGGCTCGTAGCCGACGCCGGTCATTAAAAGTCCGCCGCGCGTGGTCCACAGGGCCTGCACGGTCATTTCGTTGCGGGTCAGCGTTCCTGTCTTGTCGGAACAGATGGTGGTGGTCGAGCCGAGCGTTTCGACGGCCGGCAGCTTGCGAATGACGGCGCGCCGCGCGGCCATGCGCTGCACGCCGATGGCGAGCGCGATGGTGACGATGGCGGGCAGGCCTTCGGGGATCGCGCCGACGGCCAGCGCGATGGCGAAGATCACGGTCTCGCGCAGCGCCGGCAGGAACGTGACGCCGGTCTCGACCATGGTGCGCCAGGTGCCGACGACCAGCATGATCGCCGCGATGACGACGATGCCGATGGAAATGTACTTGCCGATGCTTTGCAGGGCCTTGGTCAGCGGGGTATCGAGGTCGGTGGCCTCCTTTAGCATGGTCGAAATGCGACCAAGCTCGGTCGCAGCGCCGGTGCCACAGACGACGGCGGTGGCGGTGCCGTAGGTCACCAGGGTGCCGCCGAACGCCATGCCCGAGCGGTCGCCGATGCCGGCGTTGGGTGCCGAGGCATCGGTGTCCTTTTCCGCCGGGACGGATTCACCGGTGAGGGCCGCCTCTTCGATCTTGAGCGTCCTCACCGCCGCGAGTCGCATGTCCGCGGGGACCTTGTCGCCCGACGCCAACAGGACCACGTCGCCGGGCACGAGGTCGGCCCCGGCCACGGTGGCCTTCTTGCCGTCGCGCAGGGCGGTGACGTTCTCGGGCACCATCTTGCTCAGCGCCTCGATCGCCTTGCCCGCCTTGAATTCCTGCACGAAGCCGATCAGCGTGTTGAGCACCACCACGGCCAGGATGACCAGCCCGTTCTTGATGCCGTCGGTCGGGTCGACCAGCATCGCGACGAATCCGGAGGCGATCAGGACCCAGATCAGCGGGGAGTTGATCTGTCGCCAGAGCAGCGTCCAGGCGGTGTCGCCCCTGGCCTTGGGGAGCACGTTAGGCCCATACCGGGCAAGCCGGGCGTTGGCGTCGTCGGTGCTCAGGCCGGTTTCGAGGTTGGTCCCAAGCTTTCCGATGACATCCGCCACCGCCATTGCGTGATACTCCTCAGCGGAGGCGAGTTTGCCGACCTGGTTCGCCGGAGCATCTAGCGTTTGAGACATGGACTCCTTGTCCTCGTTATCAGGGGCTGGGCTACAGCGTCGAACCGCAACAAACAGCCATCCAAGGCCAGACCGCCACCCTCGGCAGCTTCTGGCTGATTGGTCCGAGATCACGCGTGGCCGGAAAGCAGGCCAAGTCGCTACATCGCGCATTCAGGCAGGCTGCTGCAGCTCGCTCAAGTGAAGGGCTGGATGTTCCAGCGTTTCATAGCCCGTGTCGCGAGGAATGCTTCACCGGCACTCAGCCGACGATCCGCGTAAACAATCTCGAGAATCGTGCGCAGCAACACCATCCGAAGATCGCGACTGCGGATCTCATCGAGCATCGCGTCGACGGTTTCGCCGCTCAGTTCAAGTTCGCCGCCTTCGCTACGCGAGGCGTACTGAGCCATGTCCTCGCAGAATTCACGAACGACCTTGTCGAAGTCGTCCTGGCTCATTCCGAGTTGTTCGACAACGGAGTGTCGACCGAGAACGTCGGTTTCCGCCTTGTCGATTCCCCCGTCTGCCAGAAGTGCAGCCGTGACGAGACGGGCTTTCGCCTGCGAGCTATCGATGGTGTACTTGCGCATGACTTCTCCTTGAAAACTTGGTTCCGGGTGACCCCCCGTCGAGGGAATGAACCAAGTCTAGTCATATCAAAAGCATCGAACAAGTCGAATATTTTGAGCAAATACATCAATAAAATCGATTGCAGAAGCTCGCCGGCAGCGGTGCTTCAGCACTGTTGGCCACGATGAATCCGATGGCACGGGTGCGGGTAGAGAGGCGCCCTGGCGATCTCGTCACGGCCGAACTGTTGCCTTGCCGCGGCGCGCGCCAGCATGTGCGACGCCACCGGCAGGGTAACGAACAGGATCGCCAGGATCGTCAGGACGCGTCCGCCCCAGGCCCAGTCGCCGCCCACCAGTGCGGCGCCGGCCAGGATCAAACCCACGCCCAGGGTGCCGGCCTTGGTCGCCGCATGCTGGCGCGACACGGCATCGGCGAGCCGGAACAGGCCCGCGGCGGCAATCAGCAGCACGCCGCAGCCCAGCATGATCAAGATCCAGCCGGCCGGGATCAAGGCGGCCTCCGCTCTGCGTCGCCACGGCGTTCGATCATGCGCGCCCAGGCCACGGTGGCGACGAAGCCCGTCAGCGCCAGACCGATCGCCACATCGAGGAACAGCACTCGTCCCGACGCCAGCGCCGCCGCCACGCACAAGCCGATCGCGGCGGCGAACAGGATGTCAAGGGCAATCACCCGGTCGGTATCGCTCGGCCCGCGCAGGAAACGCAGCATGCCAAGCGTTGCGGCCAGCACCAGGGCCAGCACCATCGCCGTGATCATGATTCATGCTCCGGTTCGTTGCAAAGCAGGGTCACGTAGGGTTCGAACTCCTTGCGGATCGACGCCACCGTTGCCTCGGCCTGTGACAGGTCCAGCAGATGCAGCAGCATTTCGTGTCGCGCCATGTCGATGTCGATCACCGTCGTCCCCGGTGTCAGGGTCACCAGGCAGCCGAGCAGCGCGGCGCCGGTCTGGCTCATCGGCGCAAAGCCCATGCGGATCAGCCCCGCCGGTGGCCGTGGTCCCGGCCGCAGCACGATACGCGCCGTGCTCACTCCGGACACCAGCACCTGCCAGAGAAAGCGCAACAACAAGGTCCCCGCAGCGGCGACGCGTTCCATCAGCGGGCTCCCCAGCGTCCGGGCGGCGTCGTTGGCAAAGCGCGATGAATGGCTCCGGATAGACGCCGACCCCCAGTGCCAGCGCGGCCAGCAGTGTCACCACGGCATAGGCCGGCGCCAGGCGTGCCTGCGCGGGCTGCCAGGCCGGATCCGGGTGGGGCTTCCAGAACGCCTCCATCCAGATCTTGGCCATCGAGTAGAGCGTCAGCAACCCCACCCCCAGCGCCACCGCGCCCCACACCGCCTGGCCCTGGATGAAGCTCTCGCGCACGATCAGCAGCTTGCCCCAGAAGCCGGACAGGGGCGGAATGCCGACCTGGGCCAGGGCCGTGACCAGGAACAGCACCGCCAGCCAGGGCCGCGCCGCATAGAGCCCGCCGATGCGCCGCAGGTCGTAGTGGCCGGTGAGGCGAAAAACCATCGCCGCGATCAGGATCAGGCCGCCTTTGACCACCATGTTATGCCACATGTAGAACATCGCCCCGGCGCTGCCGGCAGGAGACGCCAGGGCGATTCCCAGCAGCATGTAGCCGATCTGGCTGACGATATGGAAGGCCAGGATGCGGCGCATGTCCCAGTGGTAGGCGGCCCCCAGCACACCGCTCACCATGGTCAGCACCGCGATCCAGCCCAGCGCCTGATAGAGCACCGCCGGCGACCCGGCAAACACGTCGCCCAGCATCCGCAGCAGGGCATAGGCGCCGACCTTGGTCAGCAACGCGGCGAACAGCGCCAGCAGCGGCGCCGGCAGCACGTGGTAGGAGGCTGGAAGCCAGGCGAAGAGCGGAAACGCCGCCGCCTTGATCAGCAGGGCCAACAGCAGGAGCGCAACGAAGGGCAGCAACATGCCGGCATCCGTGTGCTGCGCCGCGAGGCCGAGGGCCGTGAAGTTGAGATGGCCGGTGGTGGCGTAAATGAGCGCCACCGCCGCGAGCAGCAAGAGCGTGCCCGCGACGTTGAGGACGAAATACTTGAGCGTCGCTTCCAGGTCGCGCAGCGCGGCGCGGCGAACCATCAGGCCGAGGGCGCAGATCAGCGTCAGCTCGAACCAGACATAGAGATTGAACAGATCGGCCGTCAGGAAGGCGCCGCAGGCTCCCGCCAGCAGGCCGTGAATCAGCGGGTAGAGCCCATCGTCGGGGCTTGCCGGGTCGGCATCGGACATCTGGAAGCCGAGCGTCGCCACCCCCATCAGCGCCGCCACCAGCACCATCGAGGCGCTCAGCCGGTCGGCGGCGAACTCGATGCCGAAGGGCGCCGGCCAGTTGCCGAGGGCGACCCGCAGCGTGCCGCCGTTGTCTACCTGCAACAACAGCGCGACGGCGCAGACCAGCAGCACCGACAATCCCGTCCAGCTCAGGAGAAGCTGAAGTCGTGGGCGTCCCGCCGCCAGCACGCAGCCCAGGGCGGTTGCCAGAGTGGTCAGCAGCGGCAGCAGCACCAGCATGCTCAGACCTCCTCAAGCGGCGGCTTGAGCCCGGCATCGTGCGGCGGTTCGGCGGCGCGCAGCCGATGCGCGTCGTCGCTATCGGCGGCGCGCATCAAACGCACCACCAGCACCAGCGAAAAACACAGCAGCGCGAAGCCGATGACAATCGCGGTTAGCACCAGCGCCTGCGGCAGCGGATTGGCGGCGTTCGTCAGAATTTGCGTCCCGGCCACGACAATCGGCGGCGCCGCGGAATCAAGCCGGCCGGAAGCGAACACCAGCAGGTTGAGCGCGGCGCCGATCACCGACAGACCCACGACCATCCGGAACAGGTCGCGGGACAAGGCCAGATAGACGCCTGCCGCCACCCCGATACCCATGACGACGGCAAAGATCCAGATCATGCCTTGCCCTCGTCCACGCCGAGCAGTTCCAGGCAATAGCCGCCGACCGCGCCCCAGACAGCGCAATACACCCCAAGGTCGAACAGCATGACGGTGGATAGCGGCAGGTCGGTCACGCCGAGCGGCACCGTGATCCACGGATGCGTCAGGTAGGGCAGACCCGTCAGCAGCGCCGGCAGGCCGCTCGCCAAAGCCAGCAGCACGCCTGCAGCGGCCAGGCTTGGCGGTTGCATGGGCAGGCGCCGCCGCGCCCGTTCCGCACCGAATGCGATTGCGTAGACGGCGCTGGCCGAGACGGCCACCAGGCCGCCGACGAATCCGCCGCCGGGGGCGTTGTGGCCGCGCAGCAGCAGCCACAAGGATGCAATCAACATCACAGGGTAGAGGCCGCGCACCGCGACTTCGATCATCACCGTGCGGGAAGTCATGGCGTCTCCCGGCGCCGCTGACGCGCCAGCTTGAACAGCGGGGCGGCCGCCAGCAAGGCGAAGGCAAGCACCGCGATCTCGCCAAGCGTGTCAAGGGCGCGGAAGTCGACGATGATGACATTCACCACGTTGTGGCCATGGGCCGCGGGTACGCTGCGGGCGCCGAAGAACTCGCTGAGCGCCGGGTCGAGGGGCTGGCCGGCGGCCAGCAACAGATAGAGGGTGAGGGCGCAGCCGAAAGCGATGGAGACCAGGAGCTTCAGCGGTTCGACGCGCCGCTGTATCGGCAGAGCATGGGCCAGCGTCGCTCCGCCGCGGATTTCCGGCAACACCGCCGCGGCGACGACGACGAACACGGTTTCGACCGCGAACTGGGTAAAGGCCAGATCCGGCGCCCCGGCAAACAGGAACAGCGCTGCACAGCCGTAGCCGACCAGACCGCTGGCGAGCAGCAGGACAAAGCGGTCGCGGACCCACAGCGCGGCCAGCGCGCCGGCGACGACGATTGCTCCGGCGGCGAGCAGGGGCGGGTTGATGCCCTGCGTCGCCGGCCACAGCCAGCGCTCGGCGGCAAACGACAACGCCAGCAGGGCCGCCGCCGTGACTGTGGCGATCAAGACCAGAAGATAGCGATCCAGCAGACCGTGTTGCAAGCGCTGCGTGTGCCAGGCCGAGATCTGGCCGAGGGCCTGGAGCTTGCGTTGGTACCAGGCGGCCGGGCCAAAGGAATCGATCCAGCTCATGCGCTCCAGCGCAGCGTGCAGTCGGTCCCAGAAAGCATAGACGAACCCGCCGAAAACCAGCGACAGCGCCAGCGCGCCAAGCACCGGGCCACCGTCATAGGCCGATTCCACCATGAGCCCGCCCAGCTCCGGCGCCATGGCGCGCGCGGCCTCGGCCAGCAGGGGATCGACCGTGGCGGGCATGATGCCGAAGAGCAGTCCCAGCGCTGCCAGGGCGAGCGGCGGCAGCAGCATGGTCCACTGGGCTTCATGGGGGTCGGCGTCGCGCGGACAGGTGTCGCGGCCCCAGAACACGTGCACCGCCGCCGTCGCCGCCACCGCCACCGACACCGCGCCGACGATCACCGCGGCGTAGCCCACCACTGCCAGCAGGTCGGCTTCGACCTTGGCCCCGGCAATCACCTCCTTGGCTACGAAGCCCATGGACAGCGGTAGCCCCGCCATCGACATCGCGGCCAGTGCCGCCGCCGCAGCCGTCCAGGGCATGTAGCGACGCATGCCGCTGAGATGGTCGATGCTGCGGGTGCCGGCGCCGTGATCGAGGTTGCCGACGACGAAAAACAGCGTCGCCTTGTAGAGCGCGTGGGAGAACAGCAACGCCGCCACCGCCAGCGGCGCTGTCGCGCCCGGCAGGCCGACCAGCATGGTCAGGGTGCCCAGCGACGACACCGTGGACCAGGCCAGAATGCGTTTCAGGTCACGCTCGCGCAGCGCATGGAGGGCGCCCCACAGCGCGGTGATGCTGCCCGCCGCGATGAGCACAAGGTCCCAGAACAGCAACTGGCCGAAGGCCGGATCGAGGCGCGCCAGCAGGTAGATGCCGAGCTTGACCATGGTTGCCGAATGCAGGTAGGCACTGACCGGTGTCGGCGCCGCCATCGCGTTGGGCAGCCAGAAGTGGAACGGGAACTGGGCCGATTTGGTGAAGGCGCCGACAAACACCAGGCTTAGCGCCAGGGGCAGCAGCGGCTCATCGACCAGGCGCGGCGCCATCGCGATCAGCTCCCGCAGCGACAGGGTGCCGGCCATATCTCCCAGCAACAGGAACCCGGCCAGGAGAAACAGCCCGCCGCCGCCGGTGACCAGCAGCGCCTGCTGCGCCGACTTGCGGCTTGCCTCCTGTTCGTGGCTGAAGCCGACCAACAGGAAGGAAAGCACGCTGGTCATTTCCCAGAACACAAACAGCAGCAGCAGGTTGTCGGCGGTAACCGCACCGATCATCGCCAGCAGGAACAGCGACAACAGCACCGGCACACGCTCGGCCCTCGGCGTGCCGGCGAGGTAGCCGGCGGCATAGATGAACACCAGGCTGCCGACACCGCAAATCAGCAGCAGCATCTGCGCCGCCAGGCCATCGACATGGAACGCCAGATCCACGCCCAGGGACGGCACCCATGACCAGTGCAGAATCCACGGCAGTGGAATGCTGGCCAGCGCAGTTGCCAGCGCCAGGAACATAGCCAGCGGCAGGGCGGCGTAGGCCAGCAGACGGCCGACCCCTGCTGCCGCGGGATCAAAGTCGGCGCTCACGGTGCGGAGGGCGAACGATCCTTGACCTGCGATGCACGCCAAGCGCGCCACGACACCACCAGCAAGCTGATGGCAGTCAGCGGCAGTACCACCGTGGTCATCGCGAAGCCGAAGGTGGCCAGCGCGTCATGGCGCTGCGCGGCGAGCAACAGATAGGTGGTGTAGGCGGCGTAGTAGGCGAGGAACACCAGGCCTTCCCAGCGCGCGATCAGGTTGCCGGTAAAAAACACCGGCAGGCAGGCGCCCGCCACCGCGATCATGACCGGGAAATCGAAACTCAACAGCGACTGCGCTACCGTCAGGCTCGCCGGGGCCACCAGGCCAGACAAGCCAAGCACTCCGAGCATGTTGAAGATATTGCTGCCCACCACGTTGCCCACCGCAATGTCGCGTTCGCCGCGCAGCGCGGCGATGATCGACGTGGCAACTTCCGGCATCGAGGTTCCGGCGGCGACAATGGTGAGACCGATAACGAGTTCGCTGACGCCGAGTTGCTTGGCGAAAGTGACCGCCGCACCGACCAGCCAGTCGGCTCCCAGCACCAGCAGCGCGAGGCCGGCGGCAATCAACAGCAATTGCACGCCCCAGTGCCCGTCCCAGCGTGTCTTGTCGGGTTCTGGCGCTGCCCCGTTTTCAGCCGCGATGGCGCGGCTTTCCCGGCGACTCTGACGGATCAGGAACACCGTGTAGGCGAGAGCCAGGGTGAACAGCAATGCCGCGTCGTAGCGTGAAATTCCGCCATCCCAGGCCAGGGCGAACAGCAGCACCGACACGCCGATCATGATCGGCACCTCCTGCCGGATCAGCTGGCGGTCGACCACCAGCGGCGTGATCAGCGCCGACAGGCCCAGGATGAACAGCACATTGAAGATGTTGCTGCCCACCACATTGCCCAGCGCGATGTTCACTTGTCCGCTCCAGGCCGATTGTACGGACACCGCCAGTTCGGGCGAACTGGTGCCGAAGGCCACTACGGTGAGGCCCACCACCAGCGGCGAAATGCCGAAGGACAGCGCGAGCTTCGATGCGCCGCGCACCAGCAGTTCGGCGCCGGCGACCAGCGCCACGAGACCCAGAATGAAGGAAAGCAGAGGTGTCATTGGTTGCTCTTTGTGTTGTTGGTGGGACGTGGCATTGACCCGCCAAAGACCCCGCCCCGGACGAAACCCGGCAATAGACAGTTCAAGCCATGCCGAGGTTCAATCGGGCAGCAGGCCAAGTGCCTCTGATGGAGCAATTCTAGCAAGGCAGGATTCGGCGCGCGTCGCGCTGTCTTGAGGCAATCGCTCGCCGGCCGCGTCGGTCTGGTGCATCTGCTGCCCTTTTCCGGGTCGGCGCCGGCGAAAAGGCCCCGACCAGGGTCGATGTCGCGTTGGCAGTTGCAACTCGCTATTGCCGCCGTTCCGCCAGCGCCGACTGTTGCGTTGTATCCTGCTTGGCGTCTACTTTCACCGATAACCCTGATGTCCGACGCTTGGAACGTACTGCGCGCGCAGATCGAATATTTTCGCGACCCTTTCCCCAGGCCGCGATGGCCTTCGCCGACACCCATCGCGAGGAGGTGACGCCACATCTGGTGGCAGCCATCGCCCGGCTGGCGGATCATCCCGAAGCGGACGCCAATCCCGACTACGTGCTTCATCTCTATGCGATGCACATCCTCGCTGCGTGGCGCGAGACGGCGGCCTATGCGCCAATGGTCGGGCTTGGTCATCACTCCGAAGCGGTGGTCCATGAACTGCTGGGTGACGTGGTTACCGAATCGTATGGGCGCTGCCTGGCATCGGTCTGCGATGGTGATTGGGGACTGCTGCAGGGTCTGGCGGAAGACAGTGCCGCTTCGCCTTGGGCGCGCAACGCGGCGCTCGATGCGATGATGACACAGGTTTTCGAAGGCGACGCCTCGCGCGACGAACTGATTTCCTATCTGATGCGACTGGGCGATGCCGACGCGGCAAGATTACGCGCGCCTGGCACGGAAACCGAAGGTGTGGAGGTTCTCGACTTCGTCATCTCGGTTGCCACCGACATCGGCGCGACCGAGATGCTGGAGCGCATTCGGGGCTGGTACGCCGATGATCTGACCGATTCGACGATTGCCAACCTGCCCTGGATCGAGAAGCGCATTGCGCGCGGCTTTGAGAGCAGTCGTGATGAGGCGCTCGGTCGGGGAAAAGGCTATGTGCAAAGCGTAAAGAAGGAAATTGGCTGGTTGGGCGGGTTGGCGGACGACAAGCCGGCCAAGTCGAAACCGGTGCCAGTGCCTGTCGCGGTTCGGCAAAGTCCGAAGACCGGCCGCAACGATCCGTGCCCATGCGGCAGCGGCAAGAAATACAAGAAGTGCCATGGCGCCTGACCCCCAATGCTGATCCATCCCCAGATCGACCCCATCGCCATTCAGATCGGCCCGCTCGCCGTGCGCTGGTACGGACTCATGTACCTGGCCGGGTTTGTCGCCTTTCTCTGGCTCGGCAAGCGTCGCGCGGCGGCGCAGCCCTGGTACGGCATGCGCGCGCTGGACATCGACGATCTGTTGTTTTATGGCGTGCTCGGCGTGGTGTTGGGCGGTCGGCTGGGGCAGGTGCTGTTCTACGAGCCCGGCTATTACCTTGCGCATCCACTGGAGATCCTGGCGGTCTGGAAAGGCGGCATGGCCTTTCACGGCGGCATGCTCGGTGTGTTCGTGGCGATGGCACTTTGGGGCCGCAGATCCGGCAAGACCTTCTTTCAGGTGACAGACTTCATTGCGCCGCTGGTGCCCTTGGGACTGATGGCCGGGCGCATCGGCAACTTCATCAACGGCGAGCTGTGGGGGCGGGTTGCCGGTGCAACGCTGCCCTGGGCAATGGTCTTTCCACAGGTTGACACGCTGCCGCGCCACCCGTCGCCGCTATATCAAGCGGCTGGCGAGGGTCTGCTGCTGTTCGTGATTCTTTGGCTGTTCTCGGCGCGCCAGCGCGCGCTGGGGCAGGTGTCCGGGATGTTTTTGATAGGCTACGGAGTGCTGCGCTTTGTCGCCGAATACTTCCGCGAGCCGGATCACGGCATTTTCGGGCTGTCCTACGTGGTCAGCATGGGCCAGTGGCTCAGTTTGCCGATGATCCTGGTCGGGCTCTGGCTCCTGCTACGCCAGCCCCGGGCCCAGAGCTGAGGGCTTGTGAATAAATCTACTGCGCGTGCCGGATCGGGGCTTGGGCGGCTCATTTGGCAAACCCGGCTATCCTCATGTACGGGAACGTACATTCCGGTAGCTGCGCTCCGGCCGCACCCCGCTGCGGCGCGCTCGCTACGATTTCTTCACAAGCTCTGAGGGCCGGGAAAGCGCGCCAGACGGGATCCTAGCCGGCCGTGTCGCGCCAGCCCGGACCCCGCCGGGGCGTCAAGCCAGGGTGCCGAGGTTGTTCAGATCGGCAAACGCCTGCTTCAGGCGGGCCTTGAAGCTTTCCTCGCCCTTGCGAATCCACGCACGCGGATCGTAGTACTTCTTGTTCGGCTTGTCGTCACCCTCGGGATTGCCGATCTGTCCTTGCAGATAGCCCTGGTTCTTCTTGTAGTAGGCCATGACGCCCTCCCAGAAGGCCCATTGCAAGTCGGTGTCGATGTTCATCTTGACCACGCCGTACGAGATCGCCTCGCGAATCTCCTCGAGCGTCGAGCCCGATCCGCCGTGGAACACGAAATCGATCGGGTGGGGCTTGGTGCCAAATTTCTTGGCCACGTACTCCTGCGAGTTCTTCAGGATCACCGGCTGCAATTTGACGTTGCCGGGCTTGTACACGCCATGCACGTTGCCAAACGCTGCGGCAATGGTGAAACGCGGGCTGACTTCTGAGAGTTCCTTGTACACCTGGGCGACGTCTTCCGGCTGGGTGTAGAGCTTGGAGCTATCCACGCCGGAATTGTCCACGCCGTCTTCTTCGCCGCCGGTGACGCCCAACTCGATCTCGAGCGTCATGTTCATCTTGCTCATGCGTTCAAGGTAGCGCTTGCAGATCTCGATGTTTTCGTGGAGCGGCTCTTCCGAGAGATCCAGCATGTGGGAGCTGAACAGGGGCTTGCCATGGATCTTGAAATATTTCTCGCCGGCATCCAGCAGGCCATCGATCCACGGCAGCAGCTTCTTCGCCGCATGGTCGGTATGAAGCACCACCGTCGCGCCATAGAGCTCGGCCAGTTGATGGATGTGATGGGCGCCGGATACGCCGCCGGCGATGCAGGCGCGCTGGTTCTCGTTGCCCAGCGCCTTGCCCGCGAAGAACTGCGCCCCGCCGTTGGAGAACTGGATGATCGCGGGAGAATTCACCTCCTTGGCGGTCTCCATGACAGCATTGACGGTACTGCTATTGATCACATTCACCGCCGGCATGGCGAACTGCTTCGACTTGGCCAACTGAAACAGGGCCTGCAAATCGTCTCCAGTGGCGACTCCCGGCTTTACTTGCGTGGCATTCATGGTCATATTCCAATTAAGTAGTAGGTTGATGAGGACAGAGATACGCTGCGTTCAGTACAAACACTCCCGGTGAGGCTTACGCGCTGGCCATCACCGTTACGCTCCGTGCTGCCGCGACGGACACAGCACCGCTGAATCCGGCCGCCGCATTTTCAACACCGATTGATTGTACGCGCCAGCCGCCCAAGGGTAAACGAAACTGAATCCGGGGTGAGTGGAAGCAGTCGGCATGGGGGCTAGTCAGGCCTCATCAGGGCGCCTGCCGGCATCCGGCCCTTGCTGCGACAACCCGCCGCCACGACCGCGTGATTCAGCGCGTACGATACGAGTAGTGACAGGCGACGCACGCGCCGGTCAGTCCGGGCAACAAGTTCAAGGCCCGATCGCGGTCGCCGCTGGCCGCTGCCTTGGCGAATTCGCTGGCGGCACGGTGACCGTCGATACCGATGCCGTGCATGGCGGGCGGCATGTGCGGACCCGGACGTGCGTCGAAGGGCTTGTCCCGATGCTTGCCCATGGCGGATTGCCCGAGGCTTGTTTCCGCCTGTTCGCCGGCTTCCTTGAGCTTGCCGGCAGCCATCAGCGTCAGTATTTCGTTCAGCGCACGCAGGTTGTCGAGCATCTCCTGACGCAGCGCCTCCTGTGCGGCGGGCGGCAACGACACCAGTTGCCGGGCATCATCCGCCAATGCTTGCCCGGCAAGCAGCGCGGCCAACACGATCAGTCGTTTCATGCAGAACTCCTCAACGAAACACCACGGTCTTGCTGCCGTGGACCAGCACGCGATCTTCCAGGTGATAGCGCAAGCCGCGCGCCAGTACGTTCTTTTCGATGTCCTTGCCGTAGCGCACCATGTCTTCGACCGAATCCGAGTGGTCGATGCGGATCACGTCCTGCTCGATGATCGGGCCCTGGTCGAGCGATTCCGTCACGTAGTGGCAGGTCGCGCCGATCAGCTTGACGCCGCGCGTATACGCCTGATGGTAGGGCTTGGCGCCGACGAAGGAGGGAAGGAAGCTGTGGTGGATGTTGAGGATCCGCCCCGGATAGGCGGCGCACAGCTCCGGTGGGAGAATCTGCATGTAGCGCGCCAGCACCATGGTGTCGCCGTGCACTTCCTCGAACAGGCGCCGCACCTCGGCATAGGCGGCGGCCTTGTTGTCGGCCATGACCGGCACATGGTGGAAGGGAATGCCGTGCCATTCGACAAAGCCCCTGAAGGTGTCGTGATTCGAGATCACGCAGGCAATCTCGATATCGAGTTCCTTCGACTGCCAGCGTGCCAGCAGGTCGTAGAGGCAATGCTCCTGCTTCGAGACCAGCACCACGACGCGCTTTCTTACCGCCGAGTCATTGATGCGCCAGTCCATTTTCAGGGCATCGGCCAGAGGCCGGAAGCGGCTGCGGAACTCGGCCAGGTGAAACGGCAACGATTCGGCTTTGACCTCGACGCGCATGAAGTACCGACCGTCCAGATCGTCCGCATGAAACCGGGATTCAAGAATCCAGCCATGGTTTTCGGCGATGAAACTGGTGACCCGCGCAATGATGCCCACCTGGTCAGGACAGGAAGCGGACAGTGTGTAGAAGCGTGTACGGTGCAAGTTAGCTCCCTGCCCCTCGCTCCCCTTCCGCAGGAAGGGGACGACTGTGGTTCAGCCGCGCATTACGCGGCTCCCGGTTCAATGACTGGTTCCGCCTTGAGGCGGCTCGGCGGCGGGACATCAGATTCGCGCCGATGCCTTGTCGATTTCCGCGCGAAGTTCGGTGTAGTTCATGGTTACCGGAAACTGGGGGAATTCGTCGATCACATTCCGCGGCGGGTGAAACAGAATGCCGGCGTTGGCCGCGATCAGCATCGCCGTGTCGTTGTAGGAGTCGCCTGCGGCAATGACCTTGAAGTTGAGTTCCTTGAAGCGCCTGACCGACTCCATCTTCTGATTTGGCATGCGCAGGTGATAATTCACCACGAAACCGGCGGCATCTATCTCCAGTCTGTGACAGAACAGCACCGGCATGTTGAGCTGCGCCATCAACGGCATGGCGAACTCGTAATAGGTGTCGGAAAGAATGATCACCTGATAGTGGCAACGCAGGGCGTCTAGGAAGTCCCTGGCGCCGGCCATCGGGCCCATTTCGGCAATTACCCTATGGATATCCGGCTGGCCCAGCTTGTGGGCTTTCAGCAAGTCCAGTCGGTACTGCATCAGTTTGTCGTAGTCAGGCTCGTCGCGCGTGGTCCGGGACAGTTCGGGGATGCCGGTGCGCCTGGAAAACTCGATCCAGATTTCCGGAACGAGCACGCCTTCGAGGTCGAGACAGACGAGATGCACTGAAATTCTCCAAGAGTCGGCGTCCCGCGACGGGACTTCGTTCCGGATGCGACTGACGCGCCGTCCGGCGCCGGCGAGCACCGCGAAAGGCGCTGATTTTACCTGTTTGGCTGCGTTGCCGCGCCGGAGCAATGCGCTGGCTGGCCTTGTCGTTTGGCTTTGATCGGTTTCTAATAGCCGCTGCTGGTCATTTCAGCTTCCGCGTAGGGCCTGCTCCGGCAGGCGAGCCTTCACTGAAACTCCGCTACGCTTCGTTTTTCCGGTCGTTACAGGGTCATATCGCCGTGCCGTTGTTTGCCTTGGGAATCAATCATCATACCGCCCCGCTGGTAGTGCGCGAGCAGGTGGCGTTTGACCCGTCACGCCTGGGGCAGGCTCTGCACGACCTGTTGCGAGGCAACACGGTGAGCGAAGCCGCGATCCTGTCAACCTGCAATCGTACCGAGCTGTATTGCGCCGCCGAGCATCCGCAAGCCGCCGCCGACTGGCTGGCGGAATACCACTCGCTGGCGCCGCAGAAGATTCAACCCTACCTTTACCAGCATCCGCAGCAGCATGCCGTGCGCCACATGTTTCGTGTCGCCGCCGGTCTGGATTCGATGGTGCTGGGCGAACCGCAAATCCTTGGCCAGATGAAGCAGGCGGCGCGTGCCGCTGAAGAGGCCGGAACGCTGGGCACGCTGCTGGGCAAGCTGTTCCAGCGCACCTTTGCCGTCGCCAAGGAAGTGCGTTCGACGACGGCAATCGGCGCCAACACGGTTTCCATGGCGGCCGCTGCCGTGCATCTTTCGGCGCGCATTTTCGACAGTGTTACGGCGCAGCAGGTGCTGTTCATCGGCGCCGGCGAGATGATCGAACTGTGCGCGGCGCATTTTGCCGCGCACAAGCCGAAGCGCCTCACCATCGCCAACCGTACGCTGGAGCGCGGGGCGGGTCTGGCAGCGCGCTTTTCCGGCGATGCCATGCGCCTCGACCAGCTCGGCGAGCGCCTGGCGGATTACGACATTGTCGTGTCCTGCACCGCCAGTTCGCTGCCCATCATCGGCCTGGGCCTGGTTGAGCGCGCCTTGAAGGCCCGCCGTCACCGGCCGATGGTCATGGTCGATCTCGCGGTGCCGCGCGACACTGAAGCTGAAATAGCGAGGCTGGACGACGTGTTCCTTTATACCCTCGACGACCTCGGCCAGATTGTCGAATCGGGTCTTGAATCCAGGCAGGCGGCCGTGGTCGAGGCCGAGGCGATCATCACTGAACGCGTTTCCGGCTTTCTGCACTGGCTGGAATCACGCGAGACGGTACCGACCATCCGCGCCCT
This sequence comes from Sulfuritalea sp., assembly GCA_016712985.1. Lineage (GTDB taxonomy): Bacteria > Pseudomonadota > Gammaproteobacteria > Burkholderiales > Rhodocyclaceae > Sulfuritalea. The sequence continues at coordinate 17,073 of JADJQA010000043.1, forward strand.
GCGGGATGCGGCGGAGCGATCGCGACGCCATGAAGTGGAGCACGCCCTGAAACTGCTGGCGCGCGGCGAGGACCCGGCCAGGGTGCTGGAGGCGCTGTCGCACGGCCTCACCAACAAGCTGCTGCATGCACCGACCAATGCCCTGAATCAGGCTGAAGGCATGGAGCGGGCCGAAGTCTCCGCCCTTATCGCCCGCATCTATCGCCTCAATTCCGGGGAGTAGCTGCGTGCGTTCGCATCCAATGCCCCGGCGCAAGCCTGGCCGCCCTTGAGCAAGCTGCCCTTCTTCGATTTCACCGGCTGGACGCTGAATGTCTTGCGCCGGATTCTGTATCTGGCAACGCGGACCCAGGTGTTCCCGGACGCTCCGGGGATGCTCGAGCTGCGGCCCGATCTGCCGGTTTGCTATGTGCTGCACGAGCGCCACCTTTCCAATCTGCTGGTACTTGATCACGAGTGCCGTCGGCTGGGATTGCCGCCGGCATTGCAAGTCCTGCGCGACGGCGCATTCAGTGCGCGACGATCCTTCTTTTTCCTCTTGCGCAACACGCGCGGACAACTCCTGCCGAATCCGCGCGGCGATCATTCCGTACTACTGAAGTCAATGGTCGGAACCGCGCTCGCCAACCCCGGCTTCGACGTGCAACTGGTGCCGGTAACGATACTCTGGGGACGCGAGCCCGGCAAACAGGACTCGATACTCAAGGCCTTGTTCGCCGAGACCTGGCAATCGGTCAGCACGCTCCGGCAGTTGTTTGCCATCCTCATCCACGGCCGTCATACCGTGGTGCGTTTCAACGCGCCGATCTCCCTGCGCGAACTGCTGCGCGGCGATATCGACGAGACCCGCGCGGCGCGCAAGCTGAGGCGGATTCTGCGGGTGCACTTCAGGCGTCAGCGCGAGATGGCGCTGGGTCCCGATCTGTCCCATCGCCGCACCCAGTTGCGCTCCTTGCTCAACATGCCCTCGGTACGCAAGGCCATTGCCCTGGAAGCGGCGGCCAAGTCGATCCCTCTGCCCGCCGCGGAACGATCAGCCCGGGAGTTCGCGCTCGAGATCGCCTCGGACTACAGCTATTCGGTAGTCCAGGCCTTGTCGCTGTTCCTGAGCTGGGTCTGGAACCAAGTCTTCAACGGGGTCGAAGTTCACAACTTCGAGCGTGTCACCGCGGTGGCGCCAGGTCACGGCATCGTTTATGTGCCCTGCCACCGAAGCCATGTGGATTATTTGTTGCTGTCCTACATCATCTTCAACCGTGGCCTGATGGTGCCGCATATTGCTGCCGGGGCCAACCTGAATCTGCCTCTGGTTGGCGCCGTGCTGCGACGCGGCGGAGCCTTCTTCCTGCGTCGCAAGCTCAAGGGCGAGCCGCTCTACGCGGCGGTGTTTCTGGAGTATCTGCACCTGATGATCGATCGCGGTTTTCCGATCGAATACTTTATCGAAGGCGGGCGTAGCCGCAGTGGGCGCATGCTGGCGCCCAAGGCCGGAATTCTTGCCATGACGATACAGAGTTTCGTGCGCAGCCGGTCGAGGCCACTGGTGTTCGTTCCGGTGTACATCGGCTATGAGAAGTTGATGGAGGGCGGCAGCTACCTGGCCGAACTCCACGGTCGGCCGAAGCAGTCCGAATCACTGACCGGATTGCTCGGCGCGGTGCGCTTGCTTAAGCGCAATTTTGGCAAGGTCCATGTCAATTTCGGCCAGCCGCTGGAACTTGCCGAGTTCCTTGACGCGCACCACCCGGCGTGGCGGGAAGAGAGCGTTGATCCACATGCGCCCTGGTTGCGCGGCGCCGTGGATGCCACGGCCACCGCGCTGGCGCGCGCCATCAATGCGGTGGCGGTGGTCAATCCGGTGAATCTGCTCGCCGTGACGCTGTTGTCGACGCCCAAGCACGCCGCGGATCTCCGGCTGTTGCAGAGGCAGATCGAACACGTCCAGTACTTGCTGGCCGAGACGCCCTATGCCGAGTCCGTGGTTCCATGCGCCCTGTCGGCCGCCGAGGTCATCGACTATGTGCGCGGGCTCGCTCTGGTGGAAAGCCATCCGCATCCCCTGGGCGACATGGTCCGGGCTTCGGAGCAGCAGGCGGCGCTGCTGGCCTATTTCCGCAACAATATCCTGCACCTGCTGGCCATGCCGGCGCTGCTGGCCTGCCTGGTCAGTCACAATCAGATCCTCCCGCGACAACGTGCCAGGGAAGCGATCAGGGGCATCTACGGACTGCTGCGCGTCGAACTTTTCCTGCGCTGGGAAGCGGAGGAAATCGATGCGGCGATTGACTGCACGGAAGCCGCGCTGTGCCAACGCGGGTTGATATTCGGCGATTCCGGGACCGGCTTGCTGCGCGCGCCGCCGCCCAACAGCGAGGCGAGTCCGCAACTGCAGCAATTGGGCGAAATCATTCGCCCCACACTGGAGCGACAGTTCCTCACGCTGGCCCTGCTGCAACACCATGGCAGCGGCCGCTTGACCCGCGCCAGCCTTGAAGAAGCGGCACACCTGCTGGCGCAACGCCTGGCCATGCTCTACGAATTCAATTCAGCGGATTTCTCGGAAAGGATTCAGTTCGCCAACGTGATCCGCAATTTGATCGATGCCGGGATCCTGCAGGTCGATGCTGCCGGCTTGCTGCAGTTCGACGAGCGGATCACCCTCGCCGCCGCGCAGACGGAGCTGCTGCTGGCGGCGGACGTGCGTCACAGCATTCAACGCATTGCCCGCGCGGCGCCTGCCGCGGGTGCATGATCCACCGCAAGTCCCTGTCACCCTCGCAACTCATCCAATGAAAAAAAGCATCCTCGAAAAACTTGAGCATCTGAGCGAGCGCCTGGCCGAAATCGACGGCCTCCTGGGCGGCGAGCATGCCGCGCGCGACATGGACGGCTATCGCAAGCTCACCCGCGAGCGCGCCGACATCCTGCCGGTGGTGGAGCTCTTCCACGCTTACCGCGGCGCCAGCGCCGACTATTCAGGCGCGGCGGAAATGCTTGGCGATCCGGAAATGAAAGAGCTGGCGCTTGCCGAACAGCAGTCGGCCGGCGCCGAGATGGCCCGGCTTGAAGTCGAACTCCAGCGTGCCCTGCTGCCGACGGACCCCAACGACGACAAGAACCTGTTCCTGGAAATCCGCGCCGGGACCGGCGGTGACGAATCCGCGCTGTTCGCTGCCGACTTGTTTCGCATGTACAGCCGCTATGCCGAGCGGCAACGCTGGAAGGTCGGGATCGTTTCGCGCAGCGAATCCGATCTCGGCGGCTTTCGCGAAATCATCGCCCGCATCGAGGGCAACGGTGCCTACTCCAGGCTCAAGTTCGAATCCGGGGGACATCGCGTGCAGCGTGTACCGGTAACCGAAACCCAGGGGCGCATCCATACCTCGGCGTGTACCGTGGCGGTACTGCCCGAAGCGGATGAAATGGTCGATATCGTCATCAATCCGGCCGACCTGCGCATCGATACCTTCCGCGCCTCGGGCGCCGGCGGTCAACACATCAACAAGACCGACTCCGCGGTACGCATAACGCATATCCCGACCGGCATCGTCGTCGAATGCCAGGACGACCGCTCGCAGCACCGCAACAAGGCACAGGCGCTGTCGGTCCTGGCAGCACGGATCAACGATGCCAAGCGTTGCTCCCAGCAGGAGAAGATTGCTTTCCAGCGCAAGACCCTGATCGGCTCCGGCGACCGCTCCGAACGCATCCGCACTTACAACTTTCCGCAGGGCCGGATAACCGACCATCGCATCAACCTGACGCTATACAAGATCGACGCGATCATGGACGGTGATCTTGACGAACTGGTCGGCGCCTTGACGGCTGAATATCAGGCCGAGCTGCTGGCGGCGTTGGGAGAATGACCACGCTGTCCGCCGCGCTCGCCGCGGCGCGGGCGAAACTGCCGGCGAGCGAGGCACGCCTGCTGCTCGGGCACTTGCTGGAGCGGGATCCGGCCTGGCTGATCGCCCATGACGATGAAGTGCTTGAGGAAGCCGCGTTGCAGCGCTTTGCCTCGCTGGTGGCGCGTCGCACCGGCGGAGAACCGCTGGATTACCTGGTCGGGCAACGCGAATTTTTTGGCCGCGAATTCGCCGTTTCGCCTGCCGTGCTGATCCCCCGTCCCGAGACCGAACTGCTGGTTGAGATTGCACTCGCCAGGATCGCCGCCAATCATGCGCCGAAGACGGAGCGTAGCGGGGCCTGCGGGCAGGTAACCGCCGAGGTCGGCGAAGCTTGCGCGGGACCCCGGGTTCTCGATCTGGGCACCGGCAGCGGATGCATTGCCATCACGCTCGCGCTCGAGTGCCCGCGAGCGCAAGTCAGCGCAGTGGATACATCGGAAGCCGCATTGCTCGTTGCGCGGCGGAATGCCCAACAACTCGGCGGACCGGTGCGCCTTGTGCACAGCGACTGGTTTGCTGCGCTGGCCGGAGAGAGCTTCGACCTGATTGTCGCCAACCCGCCCTACATCGCCGCTGGCGATCCGCACCTTGTCGTTGGCGACCTGCGTCACGAGCCGGTCGCCGCATTGACTGGCGGCGTCGACGGGCTGGCGTCCATTCGCCGCATCATCACCCTCGCGCCGGCGCATCTGGCCTCTGGCGGACAACTCTGGCTGGAGCACGGCTACGATCAAGCCGGGGCGGTGCGCGAACTGCTAGCGGCAGCGGGTTTCGCCGACATCGAGCAACACATTGATCTTGCGGGCATCGTGCGGGTCAGCGGGGGCCGACTGCGGCCGGCCGGTTGAGCGCAGATTGCCCTGTGAATGATGGTTCTGGCTAGAATCCGGCGTGCCCGACCGCGAGAAGGAAGAACCCATGAAATGGAACAGCACTTTTGCGATTGGTATTGAAGCGATCGACAAGCAACACCAGGAAATCTTCGAGCGTCTGCTTGCGATCGAGAACTCAATAACCAAACGAGATTCCTGGCATATCCTGCATTGCTTCCTGACCCGGTTGGCCGACTACGTGAAGTTTCACCTGGCCGTCGAGGAGGCGCTGCTTGAGATCATCCGCTATCCGGATCGCGCGCGACATCGCGACATGCACGAAAGACTCATCGAGCAGATAACCGAGCTGGAAGATCAGTTGCGCAAGCAGGGGCCGGCTGAGGGCCTTGTGGTGGGCTTCTTCGAAAGCTGGTTCGTCAGGCACGTTCTGAGCACCGACCGGGAATACGCCGCCTATGTCAAGAAGGAGTTCCCGGCGCTTGTCGCCCGGCGGTCGGCGTAGGCTTCCGGGGCTCTGCCGCTACGCAAACTTCAGGGCTGCGCAAACGGCGTCCCCGGTCTGAAAAACGATCGCTTCAACGAAAAAGGTGGCGCGAAATCCATTCGGCACCATCCTTGATCGCAACTGAAGCGACGGTTTCTAGCGCAGGCCGGAAATATAGTCCGAGACCGCCTTGATCTCGGGATCGGTCATCTTGATCGCGACCATGCGCATCATCTTGTTCGGGTCGTTGGCGCGGGCGCCCTCGCGGAAGCCCTTCAACTGTGCTTCCACGTATTCGGCATACTGGCCGCCGATGCGCGGGTATTGCGCCGGGATGCCGCTACCGGCCGGGCCGTGACACCCCGCGCAGGCCGGCAGGCCCTTGGCCTGATCGCCGCCGCGATACAGCTTCTGGCCCAGAGCGATGGTTTCGCGGTTTTTCGCCGCCTCGCCCTTCTGGGTCTGCGCCGCGTAATACGCAGCAAGGTCACGCATCTGGCCTTCGTCGTAGGCCGCGATCATGCCGTTCATGACCGCATTCACGCGCTCGGGTTGCTTGCCCTCGGCGGCCTTGAAGTTCTTCAACTGCTTGAACAGATACTCCGGATGTTGTCCCGCCAGTTTGGGGTTGGCGGCAAGCGGGCTGTTGCCATCGGGGCCATGACATGCGACGCAGACGCCGGAGGCGATCGTTTGGCCGCGCGCGGCATCGCCCATGGGGGCTGCCTTGGCGGCATCGGACGCCTGAGCGCCGAATGCCGTTATCGTACACGACAGAGTAAGCAGGCAACTGAGCAGGGAACGCTTCATTGATAAGACTCCTCGGAAACTCGGGGATTCGGAAATTGTAAACCTGATATTCTATCCCAGCTCGCCCGATTTCTCCACGCTACGCCCCATGCCGGAGCGCCTCTGTCGCATTCCCCGATGTCCCTGTTTCGCCACGCCGTCTTCGAGATTTCCGTAGCCCAGCCCAGTGGCCTGCCTGTGCCGGAAGGTGCGGAGATCGCCTTCGCGGGTCGTTCCAATTCAGGAAAATCGAGTGCCATCAATACGCTGGTAGGCCATACCCGGCTTGCCTTCGTCTCCAAGACACCCGGTCGGACCCAGCTCATCAACCTGTTTCGCTTGAAGAATGGTGCGGCCCTGGTCGATTTGCCCGGCTACGGCTATGCCCAGGTGCCACTGACGATTCGCCTCCAGTGGCAGGGGCTGCTGGAACATTACCTGACCTGCCGATCCAATCTTGTCGGCCTGGTGCTGATCATGGATTCGCGTCGCCCGCTGACGGAACTCGACTGTAAGATGATCGGCTGGTTTGGCGCCACGGGCCGCCCAATCCACTGCCTCTTGACGAAGTCAGACAAGCTGACGCGTCAGGAGCAGTCCAAGACCTTGCGCGAGACCCGCGTGGCGCTGGCCGACTTTGGCGAGCAAATTAGCGTGCAGATGTTCTCCAGCCTGAAAAAGAGCGGTATGGAAGAAGCCGAACAAGTGGTCGGAAACTGGTTGAATGGCGAAAAATGCCAAACCTGACGATGAAACCGTCCGCCCTGAGTCTGTCGAAAGGCCCTTCGACCGTTCGACAAACTCACGGCTAAGAGCGAACGGGTTCGCAGTTGTTTCACGCTAAATGGGCCTGAAGGGATAGCGCTCGCGAGTCGCCCGATAGACTTTGGCGAGGCCAAAACAAAAGCCCTCGACCAAAGGGGATGTGGTCGAGGGCGAAACACCTTGAAAGGTTCAAGGCACCCGCTCAGGGAGGTGAAGCGGGAGACGGCGCAAACATGCGTTCGCTACCATCTGCCGGTTATGATAGATCGTATGCGTTAAAGTTCAAGTAGTTTGGAAAAACATTTTCAAGGGTAAGCCAATGATTAAAATAGGTGTATTCCCCCGCTCACGGATGCGCCGCATGCGTCGTGATGATTTTTCTCGGCGTCTGATGCGTGAGCACACACTCACGGCCAACGATCTGATTTACCCGGTTTTTGTGCTTGAAGGCTCGGATCGCACGGAGGCGGTTGCTTCTATGCCCGGCGTTGAGCGCATGTCGCTTGATCGCCTCTTGCCCGTCGCGGAAAAGGCGCTGAAGCTGGGGGTGCCGGCATTGGCGCTGTTCCCCGTGGTGGATGGCAGCAGGAAAACCATGGGCGCGGAAGAAGCCTGGAACCCGGCGGGTCTGGTTCCCAGCGTGGTCGCGCGCCTCAAGCAGGACTTTCCTGAACTGGGTGTGATCACCGACGTTGCGCTCGACCCCTACACCAGTCATGGTCAGGATGGCCTGATCGACCCGGCTGATCCGCGCGCCTATGTTATGAACGATGAGACGCTGGAAGCCCCTGGCGAAACAGGCGCTTTGCCACGCGCGTGCTGGCGCCGACGTGGTGGCCCCGTCAGACATGATGGACGGCCGAATTGGCCGTATTCGCGCCGCGCTGGATGCCGAGAATCTGATCCACACGCGCATCCTGGCGTATTCGGCCAAGTATGCTTCCGCTTTCTACGGTCCCTTCCGAGACGCTGTCGGTTCCGCCGGCAACCTGGGCAAGGGCAACAAGTACACCTACCAGATGGATCCAGCCAACAGCGACGAGGCGCTGCGCGAAGTGGCGCTGGATCTCGACGAAGGTGCCGACATGGTGATGGTCAAGCCGGGCATGCCGTATCTCGACATCGTGCGTCGGGTAAAGGACCAGTTCGGCGTGCCGACCTACGCCTATCAAGTCAGCGGCGAATACGCGATGCTCAAAGCCGCCGCGCGCAACGGCTGGCTGGCCCACGATGCGGTGATGATGGAGGCTCTGCTTGGCTTCAAACGTGCGGGCTGCGACGGCATCCTGACTTATTTTGCGCTCGAAGCGGCGAGGCTGCTGGAGGGCTGAATCCGCTGCCGGCGGGGCGGTGGACGTCATCCCTCGCGGAAAGGCGTCTTGCGTAACGGCATAGTCCGGGATGGGTCTTGCGCGCCGGAAATCTGCTCTATGCCCCGAAGCAATGTATTCCCCGGGCCGCAGGCGGGCCGGCGTCATCGCGCCAGAATCGGCCACTGCGCCGGCCAGCCCGTCAGCGGATCATCCTTGAAACCGCTCTTGACAAAGCGCTGCCAGCGACCCATCGTGTAGCAAACCAGCAAGTCGGCGTGAGCGCCAAAATCATGCTCGGCGGCGAGCGCACCCTGCGCCGAGCCTACCTTGAGGCACTGCTTGAGTGTGGCTTCGATGCGGTCCAGCAACTGGTTGATGCGTGCCTGCAGTCGCGGATTTTCGTTGACCAGTGCGTCTCCCACCAGTACCCGCGTCAGTCCGCGGTTCTTCTGCGCGAAGCGCAATAATGAAGCGACGATGGCCTCGGCCTGCTTGAGGCCGGATTCCTCGGCCGCTTCGATCTGGGTGATCACCGAGAACACCCCGTTCTCGATGAATTCGATCAGACCCTCGTACATCTGCGCCTTGCTGGCGAAGTGACGGTACAGCGCGGCCTCCGAAACCTGAAGCTGTTTGGCCAGCAGGGCAGTGGTTACTTTCTGCACCGCCGGGCGTTCGAGCATTTCTGCAATGGTTTCGAGGATCAGGAGTTTCTTTTCACCAAGCTTGGCGGCGCGGGTTTTGTTCATGGCGGCTCGTCACTTTGACTTGATCAGCGTACCCACGCCCTTGTCCGTCAGAATTTCCAGCAACAGCGCATGGGCGACACGGCCATCGAGGATGTGCACGCTCTTCACGCCGCTCCTTGCCGCATCCAGCGCCGAACTGATCTTCGGCAGCATGCCGCCGGAGAGGGTGCCGTCCGCCACCATTTCGTCGATCTGCTTGGGAGTGATGCCAGTAAGCAGATTGCCAGCATGGTCCAGCACGCCCGGCGTATTGGTCAGCAGCACCAGCTTTTCCGCCTTGAGGACTTCGGCGATCTTGCCGGCGACCACGTCGGCATTGATGTTGTAGGTCTGGCCTTCGCTACCGACGCCGATCGGTGCAATGACCGGGATGAAATCGCCGCTGTCGAGAAGGGCGATCAGGCTGGGATCGATCGAGGCGATCTCGCCGACCTGGCCGATGTCGATCGGATTGGCCGGGTCATCCTTGTTCTCCATCATCAGCTTCCTGGCGCGGATGAAGTTGCCGTCCTTGCCCGTCAGGCCCACGGCTTTGCCACCATGCTGATTGATAAGATTGACAATTTCCTTGTTGACCTGGCCGCCGAGCACCATCTCGACCAGATCCATGGTCTCGGCATCGGTCACGCGCATGCCCTGGACGAATTCTCCTTCTTGCCAACGCGGGCCAGCAGGCTGTCGATCTGCGGGCCGCCGCCAGTACCACCACCGGGTCCATGCCGACCAGTTTGAGCAGGACCACGTCGCGGGCGAAACACTGCTTCAAATACTCGTCAGTCATGGCATTGCCGCCGTACTTGACGACTATGGTACGGCCGTGAAAACGCTTGATGTAAGGCAAGGCCTCGGCAAGAACGTCTGCCCTGTGGGCGGAATCGAGCTTCTCTGTCATGGGTGTAGGCAAGAGCAAGTGATAACTTCGCAGATTCTACCGGGCCCGAAACGAAAACAGGGCAACCCGCCACGAAATTGGCCGATTGCCCTGTTCGGTATTCCCGGAGGCTTTTCGTCCCGGTGACTTCAGCGCTCCATCACTGGATGCTTATTCTGCGCGCCTGGGTCGCCGCCTTCTTCGGCAAGCTCAGCTCCAGAACGCCATCGGTGTATTTCGCGTTCACCTGGGCTTCGTCGATTTCCTGCGCGAGTTGAAAGCTGCGCGAAACCTTGCCGAAATAGCGCGCGGTGCGCAGTACACGCTCGCCTTCCTTGACATCCTTCTCTTCGCGGCGCTCGGCGCTGATGGAAACCACTGCGCCATCGATGGCAACGTGGATGTCATCCTTCTTTACGCCGGGAATTTCGGCATGGACCAAGTAGCTGTTTTCCTGTTCCTTGACATCGATCTTCAGGGCAGGTGCATCGGGCTGCGAGCCAAAATCGACAGGCCGGACGAAGAAACCACGGAAAAAGTCATCAAGGGGATCACGACGGATCAAGTTGCTCATTTCATTCTCCTTAAGTTGGGGCCGCTACGCTTGACGCCGACACGGCCGTGTTTCGCCTCCACTGAAACTCCGCCAGGCGTCGCCGTCAGTGGGCGGCGTCTATCGGAGAGGCCTTATGCATAACATGAGTGCCAAGGCGGAGATTTCAAGAGCGTCCATGAGGGTTCTTCTCTATGTCAGTCGCCAGAGAGCCGTGATGGAACCCTGGATCGCCGCCCGCCGCTTGACGGACTGCCGACAGGATGCTGCCTAATTGGTGCGCCACGCACCCACCAAGCCGCCGCGGCAACTCTAGGATGGCGTCGCGGTTGGTCCACGAGAAGCAGGCATCCGCCGCTTCCCGCCATGGCAGCCAGCGATAACTCAGATGTTCGTCGGGCGCGATGGTCACGGTGCTTTTTCGAGGCAGACAAAGGCTGAAGACGTGCTCGGTGTTATGCGTGATCCCAGGAGCATAGCGGTGCCGCCACTCGGCGAAGATCTCATAGCGGTTGCTCATCTGCCAGTCGATGAAATCGTTCTGGGCGGCGGCAATTCCGGTTTCCTCGCACACTTCCCGTCGCGCCGTTTCAAGCAGCGGCTCGGCGTCTTCCTGGCTGCCGGTGACTGATTGCCAGAAGCCGGGGTGGCGGGCGCGTTCGAGCAACAGCACCTCCAGCGCGATGGTGTGGATGACTACCAGCACCGAGACCGGCTTCTTGTAGATCACAGCCTCTCTTGGCCGGGCTGGGCTACGGTGGGCAGCCAGGCAATGCCGTCAGCCTGCATGTCGACCAGGCACCAGAAGGGGATACCCTGCTCGCGCCACTCGTCCGCGGCAGACTGGAATGCACGCATCAGGGTAACGAAATCCGCCTCGGCGCGACCGTGAATGCCGTCGCAATGATCCAGGAGGATCACGTAGCCTTCGGCGGGGCGCCAGCCCATGTCGAGCAGGCAATCATTCAATGCATCCCAGTTGTGACCGAACCATTCGGGAAATCCCAGCGCCGCGCCTATCGCGGTGAGCATCTCGTTCTTGTCGCGGACGCACGCCAGATCGACGCGCTGCACCAGGCAACCGGCCGCGCCGGCGCCGACGATCAGCGGTCCAAGGTCGCCATGCGGCAAATGATGCACTCCTGCGCTTGGGGCATCGGCGAACAGGGCCTGGTAGTGGTCGGCGGCGCTCATCGGCTTACTCCCCGCGTTTGATTTCGCGAAAACTGCGGTAGTGATCGTCAGTGTAGTAGAACACGGTGGGCGGCTGTTCGCCCGTTACGATGCGGCGCGCCCCCCGATCAGGGCTGCCGGGAGTCGGCACCGTGTATTCGCGATAGTAGCCACGCTGCCTAAGCGGCAGGCGCTTTTCTAGGTTTTTGAAGATGAGGCCGTCGCGGCGGTAGGGGTAGGGGCCGCCGCGGTCAATCAGGCGCAGGGTCGCGCGCGCTTCCGCCGGCAGGCTGGCTTCGGCAATCCATTGTTCGCGCGGGTAACTCGACGGGTTCTCGCGAGCTCCCGCCGACAGCGACAGCGCCACGCACAGTAAGGCGAGAAGCCGGCACAGCATATCTAGGACTTGCCAACCTCGACCTGTGTTTCAACTTTCTGGCGCAGGCGGATGTGCAGTTCACGCAACTGCTTTTCGTCCACATCGGATGGCGCATTGGTCAGCAGGCATTGGGCGCGCTGGGTCTTGGGAAAGGCGATCACGTCGCGAATGGAATCGGCGCCGGCCATCATGGTGACGATGCGGTCGAGGCCGAAAGCCAGACCGCCGTGAGGTGGCGCTCCGTATTTCAGCGCATCGAGCAGGAAGCCGAACTTGGCCTGTTGCTCGGCCGGACCGATGCCGAGCGCCTGGAACACTTTTTCCTGCACCTCGGCGCGATGGATCCGTACCGAGCCGCCGCCCATTTCCCAGCCATTCAGGGCAAGATCGTAGGCCTTGGCCAGACATTGGCCCGGGTCGGTCGCCAGCAAGGCTTCGTGATCGTCCTTGGGGCTGGTAAAGGGATGGTGACAGGCGGCCCAGCGCTTGTGTTCCTCGTCGTACTCGAACATCGGGAAATCGATCACCCATAGTGGGCGCCAAGCCGAGCCGTCGAGGTAGCCCTTGTCGTGGCCGAGCTTGCTGCGCAGGGCTCCGAGCGCATCGTTGACGATGCTGGTCTTGTCCGCACCGAAGAAGATAAGGTCGCCGGATTGCGCGCCGGTGCGCTCGATGATGGTCTTCAGGGCCGCCGGGTGGAGGTTCTTGACGATGGGCGACTGCAGGCCTTCTTCGTTGAGTTTCGAGGCGTCATTGACCTTGATGTAGGCGAGCCCCCTGGCACCGTAGATCTTGACGAAATCCGCGTAGCCGTCGATCTCGCCGCGGGTCAATGCAGTTGCCCCGATTGCGCCGCCTGGCACGCGCAGCGCCGCGACCCGGCCGCCGGACGTCGCCGGACCGCTGAATACCTTGAAGGCAACATCGGCCACCGCATCGGTCACTTCGGTGAGTTCCAGCGTGACGCGCAGGTCGGGTTTGTCGGAGCCATAGCGACTCATGGCTTCGGCGTGACTGATGCGCGGGAAGGGGTTCGGCAGATCGACGGCCAGCGCCTGTTTGAACACGTAACGGATCATCTCCTCCATCAGCGCGGTGATCTGCTCCTCGCCCATGAACGAAGTCTCGATATCGACCTGGGTAAATTCCGGCTGGCGGTCGGCGCGCAGATCTTCATCGCGGAAGCACTTGGTGATCTGGTAGTAGCGGTCGTAGCCAGCCACCATCAGCAGTTGCTTGAACAACTGCGGCGATTGCGGCAGGGCGAAAAACTGGCCGGGATGCACGCGCGAAGGCACAAGGTAGTCGCGCGCGCCTTCGGGGGTCGATTTGGTCAACATCGGCGTTTCGATGTCGATGAAGCCTTGTTCATCGAGGAAGCGGCGGAAAGCCATCGCCACCTTGTAGCGCAGCATCAGGTTCTTCTGCATCTGCGGACGACGCAGATCGATGACGCGATGAGTGAGCCGCACGTTCTCCGAGAGGTTGTCCTCATCAAGCTGGAAGGGTGGCGTGACGGCGGCGTTGAGCACTTCCAGCTCGTGGCAGAGGATTTCGATTTCGCCCGAGGCCAGGTTGGGGTTCTCGGTTCCCGCGGGGCGCCGACGCACCTTGCCGGTCATCCTCAGCACGAACTCGTTGCGCACGTCCTCTGCAATCCTGAACATCTCCGGGCGATCCGGATCGCAGACGACCTGCGCCAGTCCCTCGCGATCGCGCAGGTCGATGAAAATGACGCCGCCGTGGTCGCGGCGGCGATGGTTCCAGCCGCAAAGAGTGACGATCTGGCCAACATGGGAGGCATTGACCTCGCCGCAGTAGTGGGTGCGCATAGGATGTCCGGACTATTGTGGTGCCCCGCGGGGTGCTTACTGGTTCTGGGCGCGCCCGCGAGGATTTCTCATGGGCGGGGCGATGACTCCCATGGAGACGATGTACTTCAGCGCTTCGTCGACGTTCATGTCGAGTTCGATGACATCCTTCCTTCTGACGAAGAAGAAGAAGCCGTTGACCGGGCTGGGTGTGGTCGGGATGAAGACGCCGACGTGTTCTTCGGGGAGGATGTCGGCCACATCGCGCGCCGGATGCCCGGTCTGAAACGCCACCGACCACGCGTCCGGATGGGGATAGCGGACCAGCAGCACCTTGCGGAAAGCGACCCCGCTGCCGGAAAACAGGGTATCGCTGACCTGCTTGACGCTGTAGTAGATCGACTTCACCACCGGGATGCGGGCAAGCACCCCCTCCCAGAATCGCACCAGTTTCTGGCCAACGATGTTCGTTGTCACCAGGCCGGTGAGAAATACCACCAGCAGTGTCAGCAACGCGCCGAGGCCGGGGATGTATACGCCAAGCAGGTGCTCGGGATGAATAGCCTGCGGCACCAGTAGCAGGGATTGATCCATGGAGCGGACGATCAGGGACAGCACCCAGACGGTAATTGCCAGCGGGACCCATATCAGCAGTCCCGTTATGAAATACTTTTTCAAGGCGGACGAGGTCAACTGTTGGCGGCGCAGCTACCCGTTCCACCCTGGCAGGGTGGCGGGTTGTCGCTCTTGGTGGCCTCCGGTTTGCATCCGCCTCCCTTGAAGTCGGTGGCGTACCAGCCATTGCCCTTGAGCTGAAAGCCCGGCGCGGTCAGTTGCTTGGCGAAGTTCTCGGTCCTGCATTCGGGGCAGGTGGTCAACAGCGGATCGCTGACTTTCCGCATGACATCTTTCTCAAAGCCGCAATCGGTGCAGCGATAAGCGTAGATCGGCATGGCATTCTCCGGCATTCTGGCAAAGCGTGGAATTATAGCCGAAGCGCCTGCTGCCCCGGCCTCGACCGCGCGGTCTCAATAACACGGAAATGGGGCCTGAGGCCCGATTTGCAATGGGTTACAGTACGATGCCGAGATAGGAGTGGGTCAGCGGCTTGCCCCAGATCAGGGCAATGGCCCCTGCCGCCGCGAGGTAGGGCCCGAAAGGAATCGGCACGTTGCGGCCATGACGCGCAAACACCAGCAAGGCGATCCCGACCACCGCGCCGACAAAGGAAGACAGCAGGATCGTCAGCGGTACCATCTGCCAGCCAAGCCAGGCGCCCAACGCCGCAAGCAGCTTGAAATCGCCATAGCCCATGCCCTCCTTTCCGGTGATCAGCCTGAAGCCCCAGTACACAGCCCAGAGCGACAGGTAACCGGCCATGGCGCCGAATACCGCGCTCTTCAAATCCGTGTAAACGCCGAAGGCATTGAGCGCCAACCCCAGCCAGAGCAGGGGCAGGGTGATGTCGTCGGGCAACAACTGGGTATCGAAATCGATCGCCGTCAGTGCCACCAGTGCCGCAATCAAGACCAAGGCGCCGAGGCCCGCGGCACTGAAGCCAAAATGCCAGGCGGCAAAGGCAAACAGCAGTCCCGTCAGCGCTTCGACCAGCGGATAGCGGAAGGATATCCGGGCGGCGCAGCCGCTGCACCGACCGCGCAGCAGCAGCCAACTGATGACGGGAATGTTTTCCAGGACGGTGATCGGATGGCCGCACAGCGGGCAGCGCGAACGCGGTCGGGCCAGCGACAGCGCTTCGAAGGCGGGCGGCGTTTCGCCCTTAAGTTCGGCGCACTGTGCAGCCCATTCCCGCTCCATCATGATTGGCAGGCGATGGATGACCACGTTTAGAAAACTGCCAACCATCAGCCCGAGCGATCCGGCAGCGAGAGCAAACACCGCCGGATCGGCGAGCTCGGCGATCATTCCCGCCTGCTGAATGTCGTCTTAGCCGACGACCGAACCGAGCTTGAAGATCGGCAGGTACATGGCTACCACCAGGCCGCCGATGAGTCCGCCGAGGAAGACCATGATCATCGGCTCCATCAGGCTCGCCAGCGCATCGACGGCCTCATCGACTTCGGCTTCAAAGAAGTCCGCCGTTTTGCCCAGCATCGAATCAAGCTGACCGGATTCCTCGCCGATGGCGACCATCTGCGTCACCATTGGCGGGAAGACCCCGGAGTTTTCCATGGCTCCCGTCAGGCTGGAACCCGTGCTGACCTCGTTCTGAATCTGCTTGGTCGCCATGGTGTAGACATAGTTGCCGGCTGCGCCGCCGACCGAATCGAGCGCTTCGACCAGGGGTACGCCAGCGGCGAACATGGTTGACAAGGTTCGGGTCCAGCGGGCAATGGCGGATTTGACCAGCAGCGGGCCGAAAACCGGAATCTTCAGTGCGAACTTGTCAAACGCGATCTGCAGCGCCCGTGAACGCTTGAAGGCTTGACCTATGGCATAAATGATTGCGTAGATGCCGCCGAAGATGAAATGCCAATTCGCGGTAAAAAAGTCGGAAATGGCGATTACGACCAAGGTGGGGCCGGGCAGTTCGCCGCCGAAACTGGCGAACACGCCCTTGAAGGCGGGCACCACGAAAATCATGATCACTGCGGTAATGATAAAGGCGACGATCAGGATGGCGATCGGATAGAACATGGCGCCCTTGATCTTGGACTTGATCGCCTGGATCTTTTCCTTGTAGGTCGCCAGACGATCCAGCAGGGTGTCCAGAATGCCGGCCTGCTCCCCCGCTTCGACCAGGTTGCAGAACAGGGCATCGAAATACAGCGGGTACTTGCGAAAGGCGGAGGCGAGGTTGGAACCTGTTTCGACATCGGACTTGATGTCGAACAGCAGCTTGGCCAGGGCCGGATTGTTGGTGCCCTTGCCGACGATGTCGAAGGACTGCAGCAGCGGCACGCCGGACTTGACCATGGTGGCGAGCTGGCGGGAGAAAAGTGTAATGTCCTTGTCCGAAACCTTGCCGCCGGAACTGGTTTTCCGCTTCTTGAGCTTGGTGATATTGATGCCTTGCCGCCGTAGCGCGGCGTTTGCGGTTGCCTCGCTCGGAGCCCTGACTTCGCCGCGAACCACCTTGCCCTGCTTGTTCTTCCCTTCCCAGGAAAAACTGAATTCCTTCGCGACCTCCCGTTGCTGTGGCTTGCCTGCTGTGGCCATCGGCTTCTCCCGCTTGAATTTGATGCATTCTACGCCATAGGTATGCCGAGAGTATCACTCTCCCGCCGGACGGTGAAGCCGCACCATCTTGATCTTTCGATCCTGTGTTTGCACGATCTCCATCGGCACGCCTGCCACACGCACGCCGATTCCCACCTCGGGGATGTCATGCAGGTGCTCGACAATCAGGCCGTTGAGCGTACGCGGACCATCGAGGGCAAATTCAAGTCCCAGCCGTCGATTGACATCGCGCAATGCGGCGGCGCCATCCGCCAGCGCCGTGCCGTCCTCTTTCCAGCCCAGCGGCTGGCTGACATCTGCCTGGCTGGTGGTGAACTTCCCAACCAGTTCCTCGATGATGTCTTCCAGCGTGATCAGGCCCTGGATTTCGCCATATTCGTCCACCACCAGTCCCAGCGTCTGGCGATTCTCGCGGAAGAACTGCAACTGCGTATATGCCAGCGTCGCCGACGGGATGTAGTACGGTTCGGCGAGGCAGGCGCGCAGACCGGCATGATCGATCTCGCCGCCGAAAGCCTCCGACAGCAGGCGCCGATGATGGGCCACCCCGACTACATTGCCGTGGTCGCCGTCGAAGACCACCACGCGCGTGTGGTAGCTGGTGGCAAGTTGGGCCTTGATCTCGGCCATCGGGGCGGCGATGTCGATCGCCTCGATCTCGCCGCGCGGGGCCATCAGGTCCTCGACCGTCACATGTTCCAGTTCGAACAGGTTGAGCAGTATGGAGCGGTGCTGCTTCGGAATGAAATGGCCGGATTCCAGTACCACCGCACGCAGTTCCTCCGGGGTCAGGTGGGACGACTCGTGCCCGGCTTTGGGTTGCAGATGCAGCAAGCCCAGCAGCGGCTGAACGAACAGATTGACGAGCCAAACCACGGGATAGGCCACGCGCAACAAAGGCGTCAAAACATAACCGATGCGCAACGCCAACCAATCCGGATAGGTCGCTCCCGCTACCTTGGGCGTTATCTCGGAGAACACCAGCAGGCAGAACGTCACGAACAGAGCTCCCGCTTCAAGGGTCCATTTCTCCTGACCGAACACCCGGAGCGCGATATTGCCGGTGAGCATGGCAGCGACGGAATTGACCAGTGTGTTGCCCAGCAGGATTACCCCCAGCAACTGATCGGTTTTTCCCAGCAGAGCCACGGCGAGTCTTGCACCGCGATGGCCTTCCTGTGCCATGTGGCGAAGGCGGATGCGATTGGACGCCATCATCGCGGTTTCCGACATGGAAAAAAACGCAGAGCAGACCAGTAATACGGCGAGCCCGGCGAACTGAGTCGAAAGCGGTATCTCGTCCATCAGCGGCCGAGTATGACCTCAAGCACGAAGCGACTGCCGACATAGGCCAGCAGCAACGCAACAAATCCCGCCAGCGTCCAGCGCAGTGCGACGCGGCCACGCCAACCTCGCAAGTGTCGGCCCGCCAGCAGCGCCGCGAAAATCAGCCAGGACAGAATCGCGAACACCGTCTTGTGGTTGAAGGATAGCGCCTTGCCGAACAGGGACTCGGAAAAGAACACGCCGGAAGCCAGGGTGAAGGTGAGCAGGACGAAAGCGACATGGATCAGGCGAAACAGCAGGGCTTCCATGGTCAACAGAGGCGGCAAGCTCGCCAGGATGGGCGGGATGCGGCCGCGATGCAGGCTCTTTTCGGCTGCCGCCATCAACAGGGCATGCAGGGCGGCCAGGGTAAACAGGCTGTAGGCCAGCATCGCGGTCAGAAAATGCAGGCGAAACGCCATCGAACCTGCGTTGGTCAGCTCATGGGCTTCTGGGAATAGCACCGGCAGCAAGGCGGCGACGGCCGCGGCCGGCAAGCCGAGAACCTGCAAACCCTCCATGCGGGCGTAGAAACTCTCGATCCAGTACAGGGCAATCGCCAGCCAAAGCATCACCGAGAGCGCTATGGCAAAGCCGAATCGCATGCTCTCGGCATCGAATATCGCTATGCGCAGACTGAGGGCATGCGCCGCCAGCGCCACCAGCAGCAGGCTGCGCTCGCCGAGCCTGAGCCCGCCTGCCGGTTGGACCAGCACCGGTCCGCGCCAGCGGGTGCGCCAAAGATGTACCGCCAGGCCGGCATACAGGGCCGCGGCCAGCAGATGCATTAAGATTGCAGGCATTGGCGGAGTCTACACCAAGCCCCACTCTGTTTTTGCACCGGACATCCCCTTCCATTCATGCTCGATAACCTCACCCAGCGTCTCGGCAACGTCGTCAAGAAACTGCGCGGCCAGGCCCGTATGACCGACGACAACATTTCCGAAATGCTGCGTGAAGTGCGGATGGCCCTGCTCGAAGCCGACGTCGCTCTGCCGGTGGTCAAGGAGTTCATTGCCCGCGTCAAGGAGAAGGCGCTCGGCCAGGAAGTCATCGCTTCGTTGACCCCCGGCCAGGCGCTGGTCGGCGTCGTGCATCGCGAACTTACCGAACTGATGGGCGGCGCCGGCGTCGGCCTGAATCTCGCCACCCAGCCGCCCGCGGTGATCCTGATGTCCGGCTTGCAGGGCGCAGGCAAGACCACCACCACGGCCAAGCTCGGCAAGTGGCTCAAGGAGCGGCAGAAGAAAAAGGTGCTGACGGTAAGTTGCGACGTCTATCGGCCCGCCGCCATTGAACAACTGAAAGCCGTTGCGGCCCAGGCCGGGGTCGACTTCTTCCCCTCCTCGGGCGAGCAAAAGCCCGCCGAAATTGCCGCCGCAGCCCTCGACTACGCCAAGCGGCACTACTACGACGTGATTTTTGTCGACACCGCCGGGCGCCTTGCGATCGACGCAGCGATGATGGCCGAGATCAAGGACCTGCATGCGTTGCTGAAACCCATCGAGACCTTGTTCGTGGTCGATGCGATGCTCGGCCAGGACGCCGTGAATACGGCGAAAGCCTTCAACGACGCGCTGCCGCTGACCGGCGTGATCCTGACCAAACTGGATGGCGATTCGCGCGGCGGCGCGGCGCTGTCTGTGCGCCACATTACCGGCAAGCCGATCAAGTTTGCCGGCGTCGGCGAAAAGCTCAACGGCCTGGAGGAGTTCCATCCCGAGCGCATGGCGTCGCGCATCCTCGGCATGGGCGACATCCTCGGCCTGGTCGAGGATGCCCAGCGCGGCGTCGATCAGGACAAGGCGCAGGAGTTCGTCAAGAAAATGAAGTCGGGCAAGGGCTTCGACTTGAACGACTTCAAGGACCAGATCGGCCAGATGAAGAAGATGGGGGGCATGTCCGCGATGCTCGAAAAGCTGCCGGCGCAGTTCAGCGCAATGGCGCAAAAAGCCGGTGGCGGCATGGAAGACAAGACGGTGCGACGCTTGGAGGGCATCATCAATTCAATGACGCCGGGGGAGCGCAGCAAACCCGAAATCATCAAGGCCAACCGCAAGCGTCGCATCGCCACCGGGGCGGGGGTATCGGTGCAGGAGGTCAATCGCCTGCTGAATCAGTTCGAGCAGACGCAGAAAATGATGAAGCAGTTCTCCAAGGGGGGGATGGCGAAGATGATGCGGGGCATGAAGGGGATGTTGCCTGGCATGCGCTAAGGCGCATGCTAGGCAACATCCCCTGAGGGGAACTGGTTCGCTTATCCCCCACAACCCCTGCCCCTGGCGAGAGGGTGACCAAACCGGTTGCTTGCCAGGCAAACGGTGTCGGGCTACGTGATTGATGGAATTGCTGAAATGAGTTTCGAGTCAAATCGGTAGAATCATCGGCAGCCATTGGTGCGGACAATGGCCCGTTGCTTTGCGCGCCGCTCACTACCTCCCGAAAGGAGACTGTCATGCAACCGTCGAAATTCTTCACAGTTGTTTCCGTGGTAACGCTCGCTCTTGCCGTGCCGAGTGCGCATGCACAGGAGTCCGGACTTGTCGTCACCCCATCTGAAATGCAGTGGAAGCGCGGAGATGTACCTAGCCTCGAGTCCGTCCAGATAATTGGTGGCCAGTTCAAGCCGGGCCCTTACGTCGCAATGGTAAGTTCCTGCGAATTTCACTGTCAAACCGCACAGCCACCCCGAAGCAAGGCAGTATACGGTCATTTCCGGCACTTGGTACGTCGGCTGGGGCTCGACGTTCGACGAAAGCAGACTCAAGGCTCTTCCGCCCGGCAGTTTCTATACGGAACCAGCCAACGTGCCGCATTTCGTGCTCACGAAGGAGCCGGTGATCATTCAAGTCACTGGCAGCGGACCTTCGGCGACCAATTACACGGCACCGCCGCCCGCGCCGTCCAAGTAGCAGTCGACAGGCCGGCGCGGCCTTGGATCCGCGATAATTCCAAGTCCACGTCCGTGAATAACGGAAGTCGGGTAGAGGGTCAAGCGCTGCTCTTGTCAGTGGTGCCTGGCGGGCGTCGGTGGCGTCGGTGACGTCGTGTCCCCCTTGCGCTGCGTTTGGTCGAACGAGCGGCCGCCCAGCGAAAGTAGTCCAGCCCCAGCTTGGCCATGTATCCAAGAACAAAAAGGCCGGCCAGACCGAATAGCCATGGCTTTAGCTCCTCAATGAACTCTCGCCACAGGGCTGCAGCTACCAACTTGTCCTGCTCGGTCTGCGTGGCGGATCGAGGTCGATCCTGAGGCCCATAACTGTTGCCGAGCCTTTCCGCTGCCGCAGATTCGGTGGGGGCACCATTGCCCGAATCTTTCGCGTTGTCAGATGAGGTCGGGTCGTTGAGTAACGAACCGCCACTCAGGCCAAGATCCGACTTGAGGCTTCGCACGGCTTCCGCAACGCCGGAGGCTTTCAGGTCTTCGTAGAGCGGACGAGCGGCTTCCTTGACCTCGTGGTCCAACGTCCAGTCCTGGTCTTTTGCCCCTTGCGGCGAACCGGTCGGTGCTTGTGTCTGGCCAGGTGACGGGATCAACGGTGGCTTGGATCGGCTACTGGGTGGTAGACCGTCCCTGCCGAACTGTTCTTGCGCCGGTTTGGCAACTGGTGCGTTGTCCTGTACGTCTGCGACTTCGCCGGAATAGGGTGCCGGGCTTCCAGGTGCGTCCGGCCACTTGCCAGCGGTGACAGAGTCGCCAGGGGTCTCCTCAGCGATCGGGCCACTGATCGGTGCGGCGCGAACAGGACCTCCTGTGCCGAGCATGCCGAGCACACCAATGACCAGCCAGGTTGTCTGTTTCAGACAAGCGATACGTACGCGCATGACATTCTATTTCCTTGTGCGGATCCAGCAATGATTCGTAACGATGGCATCTGTGTCCCATGATGAGTCAAGCGCGTGACCAGGAACCATGTCGCGCTCCGCTACGCATCGCGGCCCAAGTGTCAGGCGTCCCGTTTTGTGAACGGAGTTTGCCGGATATGTTGGGCGTCTGCCTGAAAAAAACGGGATCGCCCTCAAGGAAGCGGGCGGAGCTCGTTTCGACGGGGTGTCGCTGCCAGTGCTTTGCCGGCCGGCACCGCGCAAGAGTCGGCGCTGGCAACACGGCGATTGGCTCAGCGCTGGGCCTACCGCGGCCCGATGACCCGTGGCCCCCAGCCCCACTCCCTTTCCCATACCGCTCGCACCATGTTCGGATACTCGGGTTTGCCCAGGCTGCCGTTATAGCGGCCAAGTGCGCGATATAGATCGCCATTCTCGATGTCGAGATAGTGGCGCAGAATGGTGCAGCCGAAGCGCAGGTTGGTGCGCATGTGGAACAGGTTGCTTTCCTTGCTGCCGATCAGTCGCACCCAGAAGGGCATCACTTGCATGTAGCCGCGCGCGCCGGCGATGGAAATCGCATATTTCTTGAAGCCACTTTCCACCTGGATCAGCCCAAGGACCATCTGCGGGTCGAGACCGGCGCGCTTGGCTTCGTAGTACACGGTCTTGAGGAAATCCAGGCGTGCCTCGCGGTCCGGCATGCGGCGGGTCAGGCGCGAGGACATCCCGCTCAGCCAGTCGACCTTTTCCTGGATGGATGGAAACTGCGGTTCGGGCGACGCGCGGTCAGCGATTGCCGCGTGCAACGCTGCCTGCACGCTGGCCGCCAGCGGTTCGTACTGCTGCGCCCCGGCCTGAACCGTCGTTGGGAAAAGCGCGACGGCAAGACTCAGCGCAAGGCTGGCGATCAGCCGCACAACTTCTGTTTGAGGAAGGCCACCATTCCGTTGGTGGCAATCATGCTTGGCTCGATGTCGCTGCGGCCCTTGTATTCGAGCTTGCCTTCCTTGAGGCCGCGCTCGCCGACGACCACTCGATGCGGTATGCCGATCAGTTCCCAGTCGGCGAACATCGAGCCGGGACGTTCGTCGCGGTCGTCGAGGATGGCATCGATGCCGGTGGCGAGCAGTTCGGCGTGCAGCGCATTGGCTGCGGCACGGACGGCTTCCGACTTGGCGTAATTCATCGGCACCACCACTACGGCAAAGGGCGCGATGCCAACTGGGAAAACGATGCCGCGCTCGTCGTGGCCCTGCTCGATGGCGGCGCCGACGATGCGCGAAACGCCGATCCCGTAGCAGCCCATTTCCATGACCTGGTCCTTGCCCTGCTCGTCGAGGAAGGTGCACTTCAGGGCCTCTGCATACTTGGTGCGCAACTGGAAGATGTGGCCGACTTCGATGCCGCGGCAAAGCTCGAGCGCACCCTTGCCGTCCGGCGACGGGTCGCCCTCGACCACGTTGCGGATGTCTGCCACGGTTCCGGGTTGCGGCAGGTCGCGACCGAAATTGACGCCGGTGAGATGGTGGCCCTCTTCGTTGGCCCCGCAGACCATGTCGCTCATGGCCGCGACGCTGCGATCCGCCACGACGCGGCCGGAGAAACCCACCGCGCCGATGTAGCCGGCCTTGCAGCGGAGCGCCTCGACGATTTCCTCGTCGCGGGCGAAGCGGAATGCACCGATCACCTTTTGTGCCTTGATTTCATTCAGATCGTGATCGCCGCGCAGCAGGAGCAGGACGAACTCGCTGCCGCCTTTCTTCTCCGCCATCAGCGCGATGGCCTTGACGGTCTGCGTCAGCGGCAGGTCGAGCAAAGCCGCTACATCCTCGCATTTGGTCTTGCCCGGCGTGGCCTTTTTCTCCATGGTCGCCGTTCCATCAGCACCGACTCTTGCCGGAGCAACAGCTTCGGCCAGTTCAACGTTTGCCGCGTAATCCGACGTCGGGCAGAAGGCGATCGCGTCCTCACCCGAGTCTGCCAGCACATGGAACTCGTGCGAGCCGGTGCCGCCGATGGCGCCGGTATCCGCGGCCACCGCACGGAAGCGCATCCCGAGGCGAGTGAAAATGCGGCTATAGGTATCGAACATGTTGCGGTATTCGCGTTCCAGGTCGGCGTAGGAGGTGTGGAAGGAATACCCGTCCTTCATCAGGAACTCGCGCCCGCGCATGACGCCGAAGCGCGGCCGGATCTCGTCGCGGAACTTGGTCTGGATCTGGTAGAAGTGGCGCGGCAACTGGCGGTAGCTCTTCACTTCGCGGCGCACCACGTCGGTGATGACCTCCTCGTGCGTCGGCCCGATCACGAAATCGCGCTGGTGGCGGTCCTTGAAGCGCAGCAGTTCAGGGCCGTACTTCGGACCGCGCCCGGATTCTTCCCACAATTCAAAAGGTTGTACGGCCGGCATGAGCAGTTCGATGGCCCCGGCGCGATCCATTTCCTCGCGCACGATGTTCTCGACCTTGCGCAACACGCGCAGCCCCATCGGCATCCAGGTATAGATGCCGCCGGCGAGGCGGCGGATCAGTCCGGCGCGCAGCATCAGCTTGTGACTGACGATCTCGGCGTCGGAGGGAGCTTCCTTGAGGGTGGCGACGAAGAATTGGCTGGCGCGCATGGCTGGAGGGCGGAAAACGGGAAAGCCTGCATTTTACCTTCGCCGGGAATTTGCAAGTACGGCAGATGCGGCTTTCCAGCGGGGCGCGATTGTGAAAGAATGGACGCCAATCAATCATTGGAATACGCATCATGCTCGATCGTGAAGGCTTTCGCCCGAACGTCGGCATCGTCCTGGTCAACAGTCGCAACGAGGTGTTTTGGGGCAAACGCATACGTGAACATTCCTGGCAGTTTCCGCAGGGGGGCATCAAGAAGGGCGAAACGCCCGAGCAGGCGATGCTGCGGGAACTGGAGGAAGAGACCGGCCTCAAGCCCGAACATGTGCGGATCATTGGCCGCACGCGCGACTGGTTGCGCTACGAGGTGCCGAAGCACTGGGTTCGCCGCGAATGGCGAAGCACCTACAGGGGGCAGAAACAGATCTGGTTTCTGCTGCGCCTGATCGGCCGCGATAGCGACGTCAGCCTGCGCGCCAGCGAACATCCGGAATTCGATGCCTGGCGCTGGAACAGCTACTGGGTGCCGCTGGGCAACGTGATCGAATTCAAGAGGGGCGTCTATGAGGCGGCCCTGCTCGAACTGGCGCGCCTGTTGTTTCTGCATCCTGACGAGCGCATACCGCGCTGGGAAAGCGACATTGTGGATAACCCGAAATGAAGCGCTGGCCGGGTGCACTGCTGGCGGGGGTGGTCGCAACTGTGGCGGCGCAAACCCTGAATTGCCATGCTTTCGGCGAGCCCGACAGCTATCCGGGTGATCAGGAAGAAAAGTCCTGGCAGGAACTGGAAATCGAGCCGCCGGCGTTTCCCAAGGAGGAAAACCTCCTCGAGTTCTACGTCAGTCCCGTGGCGACCAACAAGTACTTCATTGACGCCAGCACGCTGGCGGTCGGCACGGACGGGGTAGTGCGCTACGTGCTGGTCGTGAAGACCTCGGGCGGTGCGACCAACGTCAGCTTCGAGGGCATCCGTTGCAAGGAGACCGCCTGGAAACATTACGCCACGGGTCGCAGCGACAGCGCCACGTGGACCAAGTCGCGCGCCGCCCGCATCGACTGGCGAGCGATCGAGAACAAGCCCGTCAACCGCCACCATGCCGCTTTGAACCGCGACTTGTTTTGTCCATTAGGGAATGCCATCATGACGGCGGACGAAGGGCGCAATGCCTTGCGGCTGGGGAAGCATCCGAATGCAATCTGACCTCAGGGAGATCGCGTTGATCGACTCCATCATTCCGGAATTCGACAAGGCGCTGCGGGCCGTCTTCGCTGCCGCCCCGACCCGTCGCCCGATGCCCGGCCAGGATCTGCCCGAGGCCGAGATGAGCGACGACGAGAAGCGCCACGTCGCTGCGCTGATGCGGGTCAACCACTGCGGCGAGATCTGCGCCCAGGCACTCTATCAAGGCCAGGCGCTGATCTCGCGCGATCCGGCGGTCAGGCGCGAACTGGATCAGGCGGCGTGGGAAGAAACCGAGCACCTCAACTGGACCGAGCGACGTATCGCCGAACTGGGCGGCCGCAAGAGCGTGCTCAATCCGCTGTGGTATGCCGGTTCATTGGCGATCGGAATGTTCGCCGGAAAGTGCGGTGATGCCTGGAGCCTGGGTTTTCTGGCCGAAACCGAGCGCCAGGTGGAAGGGCACCTGGAGAGCCACAAGGCCAGCCTGCCGGCACAGGACGGCAAGTCGTGGGAAGTGCTGGAACAGATGAAAAGCGACGAGAGCCGCCACGCTGAGACGGCGCGTCAGTATGGTGCGCGGGAGCTGCCGCTACCGGTCAAGTGGGCCATGAAGCTTTCGTCGAAGGTGATGACGAAGCTTTCGTATCTCGCCTGAAGGAAACAGGCGTCACGGCTCGGCCACTTCGAAACTGTGGCTGATCGCTGCGGTCTTGCCGAGCATGATCGACGCCGAGCAGTATTTCTCCGCCGAGAGTTTCACTGCGCGTTCGACTGCCTCGGGCTTCAGGTTCTTGCCGGTCACCACGAAATGCATATTTATGCGGGTAAATACCTTCGGATCCATCTCGGCGCGCTCGGCCTGAAGCTTCACTTCGCATCGGCTGACCTGATGGCGGCCGCGTTGCAGGATCAGGACAACATCGAAGGCCGTGCAGCCTCCGGCGCCGGCCAACAGCAGTTCCATGGGTCGTGGCGCCAGGTTGCGGCCGCCAGCCTCAGGCGCGCCATCCATGCAGACCAGATGCCCGCTACCGGTTTCGGCAACAAAGCTCATGCCTTCGTGCCAGCGCACCGTGCAGTCCATGTCTTTTGTCCCTTCAAGCGATAGCAGGCATTCTAGCGGCAGTGCCGAAATTCGGATGCGGCAGCGCACCAATGGATGGAGAAGCGCTGTGCTGGCAAGTGGATATGGCAACCCAAAAAAGATATTGCATTGCAGCAACAAGCGGTGCAAGAATTCCTGTAAGCGAACACCAAATGACGCGTCAAGGAATCCAGGCAGATACTGTTTGACCCCTGTCTCCTCCATAGGTTTGGATTAAGCGCAACCCGATTCGGGTAGCGCTTTTTTTCGGTTTGTCGGCGCTGTTGATTGCCCTTCTGGCTCTGGGGGTGCGGTTTGACAGGGCCACGGAAGGTCTGTACGATTCGCGCCCTTCGGCGGGGTCGGTAGCTCAGTCGGTAGAGCAGCGGACTTTTAATCCGTTGGTCGCGAGTTCGAATCTCGCCCGACCCACCAGCCTGAGATATAATTCCCGATTAGGGTTGTTAGCTCAGTTGGTAGAGCAGCGGACTCTTAATCCGTAGGTCGAGTGTTCGAGCCACTCACAGCCCACCAACTAAAAACGCCGAATCAACGAGTTATGTTGATTCGGCGTTTTGTTTCCGCCTTGCCGGTGCGTGGCACGGCCGCCTACAAGGCAGGCAACTGGCGACGCGCGCCGGTGCATTACGCAAGCCAGCGCCAAGAAGTCGGCAGGCGACTGTCTCGGCGCCGGTCTTGAGCCGCGGGACTTACTTCAGTGCATCGCTGAGATCCTTGTCGCCGATCTTCCCTGACCTGTGCAGCCAAAGCAGAATCGCCAACGGTTTGGGGATGTTGCGACCGGATTCATACCGGGAACCACCCGACTGTGTGACACCATACCTCGCCCAAAAATCCTTCTGATTGAGGCTTTCCTTCTTGCGATCCGTCGCGATGTCACTGAAATCAAGTTTCTTCTTTCGGGCCATGACGTCCTCCTGCTGTTGGGTGGGCAAGCCGACATGCTATCGTTTTTTTTGAATCTCTGCTAGAACTTGGGCCGCACAATGGCGCATGGTCGTGGCGCGGTTCATCCGCCGCCCGATTCATGCTTCCAGCTTTCGCATGATCGCGCGCATTGCCAATCATGATGCAACCGCGATCACCAGGCCGAGCAGCAGCAACAACAGGCCGCGCACTCCGCCCCAGCGGCAGAGCCTGGCACGCAAGGACAGGTGCCATGGCCCCTGCGCACCGGGCCGCAGCCAGACCGGCAGAAGGTGGGCGGCGGCCCCGCTCACCAGCGGGAGCAGAAACGCGATGACAAAACCTCCGACTGCGGCACGCGCCGGCAGCCAGCCAAAACCATGGCCGACACCGAATGGCAGCAGGCCGAGCAAGCCCAGTGTCGCGGCTGCCAGGGAGGGCGCCGCGCCATGCGTTTGCAACAGGGCACTGCCAAACCGCGACAGCCAGGCGCGCAACATCCGCAGGACAACAAAGGCATAAGCGCTGGCGCCCAGCAGTGCAACAGCCGAAGCGACGCTGGAAACCGATGCCGTCGGCATGGAAGAGGTGCCGACGGCGATCAGCAGCGCGCCGGCCAGCGCCCACTTGAGGTCTCGCCGCAGACGCAACGCGGCATCGGGGTCGGCCTGGCCCAGGCAGGTCGGCAGCAAGACCTGCAGCGTGCCCAACGCAGCAAGTCCGACAAAGCCGAGCAAATTTGCGTGCAGGTGAAACAGGCGCAGGCTATTGCGCTGGGCGGGGAACGCCGGCATCAGCAAGACCGCCAGCAGTGCCAGCAGCAGAAAGCCGAGCGCGGCCAGATACCAGTCGAGGCCCCGATGGCGCGGCCCGAACATCCGGCGTGTCCGATCCAGGGTCCAGCCGCCAAGGCCCAGTGCCGCAAGCCCGCCCAGAATTGCCGCCAGATTCAGTCCGTTCCGCGAATGGTCGCCGGCGAACGCCAGAACCGCCACCAGTCCTGCCGCCCACGCCAGCAACGGCGGCCACCACGCCGCAAAGCCGGGCGCGGTGCTGCGCGTCAGGACCGGTACAAAATAACCCATAGCCGCCAGAATCAGCGGCAGCACCCCCAGCGCGAAGGCCATGTGAGCAGCGAGTTGCGGTGCAGCCAGTCCCGTGACCAGCAACACGCCTGCCGCCGCCAGCGCCAGCAGGGCTGCAACGGCCAGCAATGGCAACAGCGTGGGACGCGACATCTGTGGATTGTAAAGGCCGCGCCCCCGTGCGACAGTCGCTCACCATGTCCGCCACCCCCGTCCCGCGCGCCGGGTTGGTATTGCTCGGTACGCTTTCTCCAGGATGGGTTTCAATTGGCCCGTAATGAAAGTCGTCATCGAGGCTTCGCACTGGCAGGACTTCGCGGCCCCGGTGTTGGTTCTCACGACGATTGCGACGGTGCTGTTACGGGCACGACGGCTGACTTGACCGCGCGCAAGCCGCAGGGAAACGGTTTCGGGCACAATCGGCCCATGCTCAATGTTTCAGGTCTCGCCTGTTCGCGCGGTGAACGCCGCCTGTTTGCTGACGTCGGCTTTTCGCTCGCCGCAGGCGAGTGGCTGCATGTCCAGGGCGAAAACGGCGCCGGCAAGACCAGCCTGATGCGCCTGCTGGTCGGCCTCTCGCCGGCCGATGCCGGCGAGATACGCTGGCGCGATGAACCGACACCCTCGCCCGAATTCCGCCGCGAGTTGATCTATCTTGGACACCATGCCGCGGTCAAGGAAGACCTGACGCCGCTGGAAAACCTGCGTCTGGCCGCCGCGCTGGATGGCATCGCACTCGACGAGCGCGCATCCCTGGCCGCCCTGATCCGGCTTGGCCTGCGCGGCCGCGAAGACCTGCCGGTGTGCGTGCTGTCGGCTGGCCAGAAGCGGCGCGTGCTGCTGGCCCGGTTGCTGACCCGTCCTGCCCTGTTGTGGGTGCTCGACGAAGCCTTCAATGCGCTCGATGCCCCTGCGGTGAAGCTGCTCGGCGAGCTGATTGCCGAGCATTTGTCGGCAGGCGGTATGGCGATATTGACCAGTCACCAGGCGCTGCCCGTGCCGGGCGGCAAGGCGCTGGTGCTATGAACGCCCTGCTGGCTACCGTCCGCCGCGATCTGCTGCTGGCGCTAAGGCGCAAGAGCGAGGTGCTGACCGCCGTATTCTTCTTCGTCATCGTCACCAGCCTGTTCCCGCTCGGTATCGGACCGGAGCCGGTGCTGCTGAAGAAGATTGCACCCGGCATCCTTTGGGTCGCCGCGCTGCTGGCGACGCTGCTCGGCCTGCCCCGCCTGTTTGCCGCCGATCACGTGGATGGCACGCTGGAGCAGATGGTCCTGTCGCCCTCTCCGCTGGGGCTGCTGGTTGCCGGTAAAATACTGGCCCACTGGCTGTTGTGCGGTTTGCCGCTGGTGCTGCTGGCGCCCGTGCTCGGGTTGCAGTTCGATCTGGATGCCTCGGCATTGGTCATTCTGACGCTGGCGCTGCTGCTCGGCACACCCCTGCTGTCCCTGATTGGTGCGATCGGCGCTGCGCTGACCCTGGGAGTGCGCGGCGGCGGGGTGTTGCTGGCGCTGCTGGTGCTGCCGCTCTACATTCCGGCGCTGATCTTCGGCGCGGGGGCGGTGGAAGCCCACATCGCCGGTCTCGGCGCCGGTGGGCATTTGTCCCTGCTGGCGGCGATGCTCGCGCTGGCCGTATTTTTCGCGCCGTGGGCGACCACGGCCGCCTTGAGGATTGCACTGGAATGAGGCAGTCGGTCATCCACTGGTTCAGGTTTGCCAGCCCGCAGAGCTTCTATCCGCTCGCCGGGCGAATGATCCCGTGGTTCTGGGCCGCCACCGCCGCCTTCGGCATCGCCGGGCTGTGGATTTCCTTCTTCGTCGCGCCGACCGATGCGCAGCAGGGCGAGGGCTACCGGATCATCTTCATCCATGTGCCGGCCTCGTGGATGTCGATGTTCCTCTACCTGGTGATGGCCTTCTGGGCCGGACTCGGGCTGGCGCTGAATACGCGCTTATCGGGCATGATGGCGCAGGCGCTGGCCCCCACCGGAGCCCTGATGGCGGCGCTGTCCCTGTGGACCGGCGCCCTGTGGGGCAAGCCGATGTGGGGCGCGTGGTGGGTGTGGGATGCGCGGCTGACCTCCGAGCTGCTGCTGCTCTTCCTGTACCTGGGCTTCATGGCGCTGCAGGCGGCCATAGACGATCCGCGCCGTGCCGACAAGGCCGGGGCGATCCTGGCGCTGGTCGGCGTGGTCAATATCCCGATCATCTATTTCTCGGTGAAGTGGTGGAACACGCTGCATCAGGGCTCGACCATCAACCTGACCAAGGCGCCCTCGATGGCGCAGACCATGCTCTGGGGCATGCTGCTGATGGCGCTGTGTTTCTGGATGTACTCGATCGCGGTGGCGCTGACCAGGGTGCGCGCCATCATCCTCGAACGCGAGCGACACACGGAATGGGTCAAGCATGCATTGGAATAGCGTCGCGGAGTTTTTCGCCATGGGCGGTTACGCGCTGTACGTCTGGGGCAGCTTCGGCGCCTGCGCGCTGTTGATGATCGCGGAACCTTTGCTGGCACGGCGGCGTCTCAGCGAAGTTCGCCGGAGCCTGATCCGCGAACGGCTCGCCGACGAACTGGAACTCCAGCAAAAATCCCAATGAAAGCCAGACAAAAACGCATCGCCCTGATAGTCGGCGGGCTCGCCTCGCTGGCTGTGGCCGCCGGGCTGGCGCTCAATGCGCTGGACAGCAACATCGCGCTCTACGTCACGCCCTCGGAAGTGGCCGCCGGCAAATCGCCGCAAGGCAAGGCCTTCCGCATCGGCGGACTGGTCAAGGAAGGCTCGGTCGAGCGCCAGGACATGACGGTGCGCTTCGTCATCACCGACACCGTCAAGGAAATCCCCGTCGCGTATACCGGCATCCTTCCCGACCTGTTCCGCGACGGCAAAGGCGCCGTGGTGCAAGGCCGGCTGGGCGGCGACGGCATTTTTGCCGCTACTGAAGTGCTTGCCAAACATGATGAAAACTACATGCCCCCCGAAGCCAAACACGCGATAGACCAGGCGCAGAAAGGGAAGCCATGACATTCCCCCCATCCCCCTTTCCGGGAAAGGGGGCGATTTCGGTTCCCCCGGCAAGCCGGGGTCCGGTGATTGGACGGCTTCTTCCTTGGGGCGGCCCGGCGGAGGAAGCGCCATGACCCCCGAACTCGGGCACTTCGCCCTGATCCTTGCTTTTGTCGTTTCCGTGTTGCAGGGGGTTCTGCCGCTGATCGGCGCACAACGAGGACAAACGCAATGGATCGCGCTGGCGCGGCCGGCAGCGCAAACCCAGTTCCTGCTGATTGCGATCGCCTTCGCCTGCCTCGCGCAGAGCTTTCTCGCCAACGATTTCTCGGTGAGCTACGTCGCCAACCATTCCAACACCCAGTTACCTGCGCTGTACCGCTTCGCTGCCGTCTGGGGCGGGCACGAGGGCTCGCTGCTGTTGTGGGTGCTGATGCTCTCCGGCTGGGCCGCCGCGGTGTCGCTGGCCTCGCGCCAGTTGCCCGAGATAATGGTCGCGCGCGTGCTCGCGGTGCTGGGACTGGTCGGCATCGGCCTGCTGGCCTTCATCCTGTTTACCTCCAACCCCTTCGAGCGCATGCTGCCCGCCGCCGCCGAAGGGCGCGACCTCAACCCCTTGCTGCAGGACCCCGGCCTGGTCTTTCATCCGCCGATGCTGTACATGGGTTACGTCGGCTTCTCGGTGGCCTTCGCCTTCGCCATCGCCGCGCTGATTTCCGGCCGGCTCGACGCGGCCTGGGCGCGCTGGTCGCGGCCGTGGACCACGGCGGCCTGGGTCTTTCTCACCTTCGGCATCGCGCTGGGCAGTTGGTGGGCATATTACGAGCTGGGCTGGGGCGGCTGGTGGTTCTGGGATCCGGTCGAAAATGCCTCCTTCATGCCCTGGCTGGTCGGCACCGCGCTGATCCATTCGTTGGCCGTGACCGAGAAGCGCGGCGCGTTCAAGAACTGGACCGTGCTGCTGGCCATCGCCGCGTTCTCGCTGTCCTTGCTGGGCACCTTCCTGGTCCGCTCCGGCGTACTCACGTCGGTGCATGCCTTCGCCACGGACCCGCGGCGCGGCGTGTTCATCCTGGCGCTGCTCGCCGTCGTGGTCGGCAGTTCGCTGTGGCTGTTTGCCTGGCGCGCACCCAAGGTCAGCGCCGGCGGAGCCTTCGGTCTCGTCTCGCGCGAAACCATGCTGCTGATGAACAACGTGCTGCTGGTCGTTGCCGCCGGCAGTGTGTTGCTCGGCACCTTGTATCCGTTGCTGATCGATTCGCTCGGCATGGGCAAGATTTCGGTGGGGCCGCCGTATTTCAATTCGGTGTTCGTGCCGGTCATGGTGCCGTTGTTGCTGCTGATGGCCGTCGGGCCCATGGCGAACTGGAAGCACGCCGACCTCAAGGCCATCGCGC
Source organism: Sulfuritalea sp. (assembly GCA_016712985.1). GTDB lineage: Bacteria > Pseudomonadota > Gammaproteobacteria > Burkholderiales > Rhodocyclaceae > Sulfuritalea. The sequence continues at coordinate 50,365 of JADJQA010000043.1, forward strand.
GCCGCCTGCGTGTGAGCTTGGCGCTCGCCGTCGGCGCCGGCATCGCCATGCCGCTGTTGATGGGGGCGTGGACGCCGCTTACTGCGCTGAGCTCGCTGCTTGCGGTATGGATCGCCGCCAGCGGCGTGTTCCAGATCATCGAGCGCCTGAAGACGGGCCGGCCCGCGGCCTCGTTCTGGGGCATGCAGCTCGCGCATTTCGGCATTGCGGTGTTCGTCATCGGCGTGGCGATGGTCGGCGGCTACCAGGAAGAAAGGACGTGCGCATGGAGCCCGGCGATACCGTCCAGGTCGGCGGTTACGGCTTTCGCCTGGTCGACGTGAAAGTCGCTCCCGGTCCCAACTATCGGGCCTCGGTGGGGACCGTCGAGCTGTCGAAGGACGGCCGCGTGCTGAAGACCCTGCATCCCGAAAAGCGCCAGTACTTCTCGTCGCAAATGCCGATGACCGAAGCCGCGATCGACGCCGGCCTGACGCGGGACGTGTATGTCTCGCTCGGCGAGCCGCTCGACGACAAGGGCGCCTGGAGCGTGCGGGTCTACTACAAGCCCTTCGTCGACTGGATCTGGGGCGGCTGCCTGTTGATGGCCCTGGGCGGTTTCATGGCCATGCTCGACCGGCGTTACCGCTTGCGTGCAAGAGTCGGCGCCGGCCATACGGCGGGAGTTCCGGCGTGAAGCGCTTCCTGATCCCGCTGGCCGCGTTCTGCGTGCTGGTGATCTTCCTCGCCATCGGCCTGACGCGCGATCCGCGCGACGTGCCCTCGCCGCTGAAGGACAAGCCGGCGCCCGCCTTCCGGCTGCCGCAACTGGCCGCCGCCGAAAAGAGCTTCTCGCCGGAGGACATGAAGGGCAAGGTCTGGCTGTTCAACGTCTGGGCTTCCTGGTGCGTCTCCTGCCGGCAGGAACACCCGCTGCTGGTGGCGTTTGCGAAGGAGGGCAAGGTGCCCGTCGTCGGCCTCAATTACAAGGATCAGCTTGGCGATGCGAAGAACTGGCTGGCCAGGTTCGGCGACCCCTACGTGCTTTCCGCAGTCGACGCCGACGGCCGCGTCGGCATCGATTACGGCGTCTATGGCGTGCCGGAAACCTATGTCATCGACAAGGCCGGCATGATACGTATGAAGCATACCGGGCCGATCACCCCGGAGTCGCTGCAGAAGCAGATCCTGCCGCTGGTCGCCGAGTTGTCGAAATGAAGTTGCTCACCTTGTCGGAGACAACCCTCTTTCGACGCAGAGGGCGCAGAGGACGCAGAGGAAAGGCGCCCGTTCAACGAATTGGGTTTTCTCTGCGCTCTCTGCGTCTTTGCGCTCTCTGCGTTGAAAGCGCTTGGTTTGTTGGTCATTTTTTCCGCGATTGTCGGTGGCACGGCAATGGCGAAGGAAGCGGCGCCGATGGCGGCCGATGTGCTTGTGGAGAAGCGCATGGTGGCGATCAGCGAGGAGTTGCGCTGCCTGGTTTGCCAGAACGAATCGCTTTCCGGCTCGCACGCCGAACTGGCCCAGGACCTGCGTCGCGAGATTCGCAAGATGATCGGTGAAGGCAAGTCCGATCAGGAAATCCTCGACTTCATGGTGGCCCGCTACGGCGATTTCGTGCGCTACCGCCCGCCGATGAAACCGACCACCTGGCTGCTGTGGGGCGGGCCCTTTGTGCTGCTGGCAGGCGGCATCGCCGCGTTGTTGGCATTCCTGCGACGCCGCGCCAGGGAGACTGCCGCACCCGCGCTCTCGGAAGAAGAACGCCGCCGCGCCGCGGCCCTGCTGGACCAGTCGAACTGATGATCCCCTTCTATCTCGCAGCGGCAGCGCTGCTCATCGTCGCCCTTGCGCTGTTGCTGCGTCCGTGGTGGCGGGCCGGTCGGCCTGGCTCCGGCGTCGTTGCAGGAGGCGCCGCTGCGGATACGTCCTTGCCGGCATTGAATGCCGCGATTCACCGCGACCGCCTTGGCGAGCTGGAGCGCGATCATCGCAACGGCGTTCTGACCGCCGCCGACCTGGCCGAGGCGCGGGAAGAACTGCAGCGGCAACTGCTTGACGACACGGCCGCCGCCGAAGTCACGCTTGCCGACGGATTCAGCCGCAACAGCGGCATCGCGATCGCGCTCCTGCTGCCGCTCTGCGCCGTGGCCCTGTATGCGCTGCTGGGCAGCCCCTCGACGGTGCTGCCCGAAGAGGTTCAGACACAGCGTGCCACCGCCGAAATGGAACAACTGGTCACCAAGCTGGCCGCCAGGCTGGAACAGAATCCCGACAACCCGCAAGGCTGGGCGATGCTGGCGCGCTCCTACAAGTCGCTGGGCCGCTGGGATGACGCCGAGCGCGCCTTCGGCCGCATCGGGCCTGATCTCGACAGAAATGCCGAGCTGCTGGCCGAATATGCGGAAATGCTGGTGCAGAAGAACCAGGGCTTTGGCGAAGACTCGCGCAAGTTGATCCAGCAGGCGCTGCGTATCGAACCGGCCAACATGCTCGCCCTGTTCCTCGGCGGTGGCGAGGCCTTCGCCGGCGGGCGCTACGCCGAGGCCGCGGCGCTTTGGGAGCGACTGCTGCCGCAGCTCGAGGCCGGCAGCGAAGATGCGCGCATGGTCGAATCCAGCATTGCGAAGGCGCGCGAGCGCAGCGGAGGCGCGGGGCCACGCGCAGGACCAAAAGCCGGCACTGGCGGGACGGCGAAAGACCCGGCCAAAAATGCTGCCAAAGCCCCTGCGAAAGCGGCGGCCACGGCGGCGGCGAAGTCGGTCAGCGGCCGCGTGGAACTGGCTCCGGCACTCAGGGACAAGGCCAGGCCCGACGACGTGGTCTTCATCTTCGCCCGCGCCGTGGATGGCCCCCGGATGCCGCTCGCCGCGCAACGGGCGCGCGTGGCCGACCTGCCGCTCGACTTCGTGCTCGATGACGGACAGGCACTGGTGCCGGAGGCCACGGTCTCTTCCGCGCAGCAACTGCGTGTCGAAGTGCGCGTCTCGAAGTCCGGCAAGGCGACGCCGGGCAAGGGCGACCTGACCGGCAAGAGTGCGGCGGTGAAGCCGGGGCCCAAGGGCTTGCGGATAGTCATCGACCAGGTAGATCCCTGACGCCAGCCCAAAAGAGCCGCCCGCGTTGCCCCAAGACCGCCGTACGAAGACGAGGCATGACCGGAATTGATGTGTCAGACGAAAGGATTGCTTGTCTTCGTGCCAGTCCCGCGAAAATCGTCGATGTTGCGGGTTACCACTGTCAAGTCATGGATCAGTGCAATCGCCGCAATCTGCTTGTCTATCGGATGTTCATGACGCGGGGACAGCAGCCGTCCCCACACCTGCGCGCATTCCTCGTCGAAGCCCAATATCCTGTCGCCGTAGTCCGCCACGACCAGATCAAGCCATTTTTCAAGCTTCCTGGCCTGGGGAAGATCGCCGCGATGCCGGATATTCTCCAGCCCTCGTCGAATTTCACCGATTGTTTGCACGGACAAATAGAGGTTCTCGGCTTCGACCGCGCGGAAAAACCTTTGAACACCCGGGTTCGCCTTCCTTCCTTTGCGGGCCTCGCTGATGACATTGGTGTCCACCAGGTACATGTCGGCTGCTACCCATTTCGGCAATCGAAGTCGGAGTCTTCACCAACATTCGGCATGCTCGAGAAAACCTCGGCAACAGACCGACGCTTCGGGCGCTGGAGAACGGTTCTCAGAATCTCACGATGCTCCGCTTCGGCGCTTCTGCCATGAGATGCCGCCAGTTGCTTGAGTGCCAAGGCAACATCCTCGTCGACATTTCGAACCACAAGATTGGTAGCCATGGTTGCCTCCTTGATTGGAATCATTGATAGCAGCATACCCAAGGTCTGATTGCAATGCAATCAGACTTCGACCTTTGGCGTCCGCGTCTGGAGTTGGCCGCCGCCTGAACCAGGCTCCACTCCTTGGGACGGCGGGTTAAGTCAGCCAGCCGCCGCTCGAAACCACATGATTTCAGCCCCGCTGGTGCCGGCTCCCGCCACTTTGCGGACCATGATGCTTCTCGCCCCGACCGAGCGCTCCGGTTCGTCGCTCGCCTGCCGGCGCAGCGCCGATTTCCTTGAGGCTGGATCGATAAATTGATTGATATCAAGGCCGCAAACCGCTACAGGCCTAGGATGCTGCCGTGCACAAGCACCTGTTCGTCCGCGCCGATGGAAGCGCGACGGCGAGGCGGCAGCGCCGACTTGTGGCGGACAACCGGAGTAATGCAATGAACATATCAAGCGCCATCATCCACGTCCTTCCGGGTAACGTGGCGATCGTGCGGTCCGGACTGGCGATGGTGCCCGGCGTTGAAGTACATGGCATTTCTCCCGAGGGGAAGATGATCGTCACCATCGAAACCGCGGACGAAGGCAGCAATGCCGACACCTACCAGCGTATCGGCCAGCTTGACGGCGTGATGTCGGCGGCCATGGTTTACCACCAAACCGAATCCGAGCCAGAAATGGAAGTTTCAGTCGAGGTCAGGCGCCAGCCTGTGCCACAAAACAAGGAGATCTGAAATGAAACTGACGCGTCGTGAATTCATCAAGACCAACGCCATCGCCGCAGCAGCCACCACCGCGGGCATGAGCATTCCCGGCGTGGCGCTGGCCGCGGCGCCCGAGGGTCAGGACGGCGTGCGTTGGGACAAGGGTGTCTGCCGCTATTGCGGTACCGGTTGCGGCGTGCTGGTCGGCGTCAAGGACGGCCGCGTGGTCGCCACCCAGGGTGACCCGGATGCTCCGGTGAACAAGGGCCTCAACTGCGTCAAGGGCTATTTCCTGTCCAAGATCCAGTACGGCAAGGATCGCCTGATGCGGCCGCTGCTGCGCATGAAGGACGGCAAGTTCGACAAGAACGGCGAGTTCGCGCCGATTTCCTGGGATGCCGCCTTCGACATCATGGCGCAGAAGGTCAAGGCCACGATCAAGAATCCGGATCAGGGTCCGTTCGGCGTTTCGATGTTCGGCTCCGGCCAATGGACGGTGTGGGAAGGCTATGCCGCCAACAAGCTGATGAAGGCCGGCTTCCGCAGCAACAGCATCGACCCGAATGCGCGCCATTGCATGGCCTCCGCCGTGTTCGGCTTCATCCGTACCTTCGGCGCCGACGAACCCATGGGAGTCTATGACGACATCGAACATGCCGATGCCTTCGTGCTGTGGGGCGCCAACATGGCCGAGATGCACCCGATCCTCTGGTCGCGCGTCACCAATCGCCGCCTCACCGCGACTCACGTCAAGGTCAACGTGCTCTCGACTTTCACCCATCGTTCCTGCGAACTGGCCGACGCCGAGTTGATTTTCAATCCGCAGTCCGACCTCGCCATCCTCAATTACATCTGCAACTACATCATCCAGAGCGGCAAGGTGAACAAGGATTTCGTCGCCAAGCACGTGAATTTCCACAAGGGCGTCACCGACATCGGCTACGGTTTGCGGCCCAATCATCCGCTGGAGCAGGTCGCCGGCAACAACGGTTATCCCGGCGCCGACGGCAAGCCCAAGGGCAACCCGATGAATTCCTCGCCGATCACGTTCGACGAGTTCGCCAGGTTCGTTTCCGAATACACGCTGGACAAGACGCACGAGATTTCCGGCGTGCCCAAGGACAAGCTCGAAGCGCTGGCCAAGACCTATGCCGATCCGAAGACCAAGGTCACTTCGTTCTGGACCATGGGCTTCAACCAGCACACGCGCGGCACCTGGGTCAACAACATGATCTACAACGTGCACCTGCTGGTGGGCAAGATTTCCGAGCCCGGCAACAGTCCCTTCTCGCTGACCGGCCAGCCCTCCGCCTGCGGCACCGCGCGCGAGGTGGGCACTTTTGCCCACCGCCTGCCCGCCGACATGCTGGTGGCCAATCCGCAGCACCGCGAGTTCGCCGAAAAGACCTGGAAGCTGCCGGCCGGCACGATTTCCGAGCGCATCGGCTACCACGCCGTGCTGCAGTCGCGCATGCTGAAAGACGGCAAGATCGGCTTCTACTGGACCTCGACCACCAACAACATGCAGGCCGGGCCGAACGTCAACGGCGAGATCTATCCGGGTTGGCGCAATCCGAAGGCTTTCGTTGTCGTGTCCGACGTGTATCCGACGGTATCGGCGCTATCGGCCGACCTGATCCTGCCCTGCGCGATGTGGATGGAAAAGGAAGGCGCCTTCGGCAACGCCGAGCGCCGCGGCCAGTTCTGGCGCCAGCAGGTCAAGGCGCCAGGTGAAGGCAAGTCCGACCTCTGGCAGTACATGGAGTTTTCCAAGCGCTTCAAGGTCGAGGAAGTCTGGCCGGCCGACCTGCTCGCCAAGGCGCCCGAGTACAAGGGCAAGACCCTGTACGACGTGCTCGATGCCAACGGCCAGTGCGACATGTATCCGAAGTCGGAGTGCGCCAGGGTCAATGCCCACGCCTGGGCCAACTACACCAACGACGAGTCGGATGCCTTTGGCTACTACGTGCAGAAGGGCCTGTTCGAGGAATATCGTCGCTTCGGCCTCGGCAAGGGCAAGGACCTCGGCGAATTCGACACTTACCACAAGGTGCGCGGCCTGCGCTGGCCGGTGGTGAATGGCAAGGAAACCCTGTGGCGCTACCGCGAAGGCTACGATCCCTATATCAAGGCCGGCGAGACGCTGAAGTTTTACGGCAAGCCCGACGGCAAAGCGGTGATTTTCGCGCTGCCCTACCAGCCCGCCGCGGAAATGCCGGACAAGGACTACGACCTGTGGCTGTGCACCGGCCGGGTGCTGGAGCACTGGCATAGCGGCTCGATGACGCGGCGCGTCCCGGAACTCTACAAGTCCTTCCCCGATGCAGTGGTGTGGATGCATCCCAAGGATGCCGAGAAGCGCGGCATCAAGCGCAACGACGTGGTCAAGGTGTCCACGCGACGCGGCGAGATCGAGCTGCGCGTCGACACCAAGGGCCGCAACAAGATGCCGGAAGGGATGGTCTTCATTCCCTTCTTCGACGAGCATCGCCTGGTCAACAAGCTCACCCTGGACGCCACCTGTCCGATTTCGAAAGAAACCGACTTCAAGAAGTGCGCCGCCAAGGTGGTCAAGGCCTGAGCGGACACAGAGCATGGGGAGTCGTGAGGAAAGCGGGCTCCCCGGTGAGGGATCATGGACAACGAGAACAAGCCCAGTGCCGCGGCGCGGCGCCAGTTCCTTGCCGATACCGCGCGCATGGCCTGCGGCGTCGGCCTGCTGGGGCTTGGCGTCGGGCTGTACGCACGGCATGCCAGGGCATTGCCGCCGGCTGCCATCCGGCCGCCCGGTGCATTGCCGGAAACCGAGTTCTCCGCGGCCTGCATCCGTTGCGGCCTGTGCGTGCGCGATTGCCCCTTCGACATCCTGCACCTGGCCAAGCCGGAGGAGCCCATCTCCACCGGCACGCCCTACTTCGTCGCGCGCCAGGTGCCCTGCGAAATGTGCGAGGACATCCCGTGCGTGAAAGCCTGCCCGACAGGCGCGCTGGATCATTTCCTGAAGGACATCAACAAGTCGAAAATGGGTCTGGCGGTGCTGGTCGACCACGAGACCTGCCTGAATTTCCTGGGTCTGCGCTGCGACATCTGCTATCGCGTCTGCCCGGTGATCGACAAGGCCATCACGCTCGACCGGCAGGTCAACGCGCGCACCGGACGGCACACCCATTTCATCCCCGTGGTGCATTCCGATCACTGCACGGGTTGCGGCAAGTGCGAGAAGGCCTGCCCGACCGAGGTGGCCTCGATCAAGGTCTTCCCGCTCTACATGGCCAAGGGCCAACTGAGTTCGCACTACCGGCTGGGCTGGGTCGAGAAGGAAAAAGCCGGCGGCAGCCTGGTGGCCCCCGACGTCGAACATCGCTACAACCTGCCCGAAGGGATGAAGTACGAAAGCGGCAAAGGACTGTCGCCCAGCGTTCCTTCCGCACCTGCGCCGGCCTCGCCGCCCGGCAGCGGGTCAGGGCTGCCCAGGGCATTGCAGGGCAGCAAGCTGTGAATGCGATGCCTGCGAAGCCCGGCGCCGAAGCCGTTGCCGCGAAGGGCTGGCTGCCTGCGCACAAATGGCTGCTGTTGCGCCGCTCCAGCCAGATCGGCATTCTCTTGCTGTTCCTCGTCGGGCCCTGGTTCGGCATCTGGATCGTCAAGGGCAACCTCAATTTCAGCTACACCCTGAACTTTTTGCCGCTGACCGATCCCTATGTCATCCTCCAGTCGCTGCTGGCCCGACAACTACCGGAAACGCTGGCACTGTTCGGCGTGACCATCGTCGTCCTGTTCTATCTGCTGGTCGGCGGCCGCGCCTATTGCTCCTGGGTTTGTCCGGTCAACCTGCTGACCGATTTCGCCTACTGGCTGCGCGTGCGGCTCGGCATCAAGGGCAGCGCGCACATCAGCCGGCCGACGCGCTACTGGATGCTCGCCATGACGCTGGTGTTGGCGGCGGTGACCGGCAGCATCGCCTGGGAGATGGTCAATCCGGTATCCATGATGCATCGCGGGCTGATCTTCGGCCTCGGCCTGGCCTGGACGGTGCTGCTTGCCGTGTTCCTCTTCGACCTGTTCGTCATGCGCCACGGCTGGTGCGGCCACCTGTGTCCGGTCGGCGCCTTCTACAGCCTGATCGGCAAGCTTGCGGTGGTGCGCGTCAGGCTGCCGGCCCGCGCCGCCTGCAACGACTGCATGGACTGCTTCGCGGTCTGTCCCGAACCGCAGGTGATCCGGCCGGCGCTGAAAGCCATCGGTGGCACGCCGCCGGTGATCCTGGAAGCCAACTGCACCAACTGCGGCCGTTGCATCGATGTCTGCTCGAAGGATGTCTTCGCCTTCGGCACCCGTTTCGGCAATACCGTCGTACCCGTCGCCGGCGTCCCGCAGGCGGCGCCGATCAACCTTCAATCTCGTCCGGGGAGTCCATCATGAACAAAACCGTCACCATCCTTCTGGCGTCGCTGCTGACCGTCATCGTGGGTTGCGCCAGCTACGAGCCCCTGGTTTCGCTGCGCGGCAGCGATGTCGCCGCCGCCGACAAGGCTCCGGCCGCCACGTCCTATGCCGGCAAGCGGCCGGGTACGCAGCCGACCATTGCCCGCACCTACGCCCAGCAGCCGCCGGTGATTCCTCATGCGGTGGACAATTTCGACGAAGTGACGCTGGCCGAGAACCAGTGCCTGGATTGCCACGGCGCGGCCAATTACGTGAAGAAGAATTCGCCGAAGATGGGCGACAGCCATTTCCTCGCCGCCACCAAGGCTTTCGATGCCTCGCGCCATGTGTGCAGCAGTTGCCATGTCGCCCAGGTCGATGCGCCGGCGCTGGTCGAGAATCGCTTCATCGGCAACATCAAGTAAGGCGCGACGGCTCAGGCAAGACTGATCGCCGTCACCGGGCAAGGCGCCACGCAGGCGCCGCAGCCGGTGCATGAACCGGCTTCGACCTCCGCCACCGGCGGCCCGCCGAGGCGCGGGCTGAAACGGATCGCCGCCACCGGACAGTGGTCGCCGCACACGCGGCACTCCACACCCTGTCTGGCCAGACAGCCAGGTCCTATCTGAGCCTTGATCGCCCAGGGTATCGCCTGGCCGGTCGCCCGCGGCAAGGCGCCGTCCTTGCAGGCAAGCGCACAGGCCCCGCAAAACGTGCATTCGCCGCGCTTGAAATCCACCTCTGGATAGCCGCGCACCACGACGATGATTCGCGTCGGGCAGACCGGAATGCAGTCTCCGCAGCGCGAGCAGGCATCGAGGAAGCCCTCCTCGGCCAGGGCCCAGGGCGGGCGTTGCGGCGGGCGAGCGGCCTTGAAATTACCCCGCAGGAATTGTCGGCGACTGACCATGCGCTTACCTGATTGAACCCATTGGCGGATTCTGCCTGTGCAGCGCGGCTTGCGCCAGATTGTTCGCAGAACTTCCGCGCCGCGGCGGGTCGCGCCCGACGCGCCAAACATTCGTTGACGCATATATCTTGTCAAGCGTATATTAGCGGCCATGGATACTCAGCTCATGTTCGACGCACTCGCCGATGCCACGCGGCGCCGGATTCTTGCGCTGCTCGTGGATCAGGGCGAATTATGCGTCTGCGAATTGACGGCCGCTCTGAACGACATCCAGCCCAAGATCTCACGCCATCTGGGGGTGCTGAAAGATGCCGGCATCGTGATCCCGCGTCGCGAAGGCACGTGGATGTTCTACCGCCTTGCCGACGCGTTGCCGGCCTGGGCCGATGCCATGCTGGAAACCCTGCCGAATGGCGCCGTCCCGGAGCTCAAGGCCGATCTGAAGCGGCTGAAAGTCATGGAAGGGCGCCCCGAGCGCTGCGCTGCGTGAATCGAGACTCGCCATGACTGCGCTGACCGAAACCGGCCACATGCCACGCCGCCCGCCCTGGGCCTGGCTGATTCTCGGCTTCGTCGCCTGGGTCGCGGCCTATGCCAGCCTGGTTCCCTTTGCCGATGCCGCAATCGCCGCGCTGGGCCTTAGCCGCGAGACGCATCTGGGCGAAGCCGTGCATTTCTTCTTCTACGACACGCCCAAGGTGTTGCTGCTGCTGACCGGCATCGTGTTTTTGATGGGCGTGGTGCATACCTTCGTTTCGCCCGAGCGCACGCGCGCGATGCTGTCCGGCAAGCGGCTCGGCGTCGGCAACGTGATGGCGGCGAGCCTCGGCATCGTCACGCCTTTCTGCTCCTGTTCGGCGGTGCCGCTGTTCATCGGTTTTCTATCGGCGGGCGTGCCGCTGGGGGTGACCTTCTCTTTCCTGGTCTCGGCGCCGATGGTGAATGAAGTGGCGCTGGCGCTGCTGTTCGGCATGTTCGGCTGGAAGGTGGCGGGGCTCTACCTGATACTCGGCCTCACCGTCGCCATCATCGCCGGCATGGTGATCGGCAAGCTCAACATGGAGCGCCATCTTGAAGACTGGGTGCGTGAGATGCAGGCCAGCCAATCGGTCGAGTATGTTGGCGAACAACTGCACTGGGCCGAACGCATCGATGCCGGCGTCGCCCATGTCAGGGAAATTGTCGGCAAGGTGTGGCCCTACATCCTCGCCGGCATCGGGCTCGGCGCGGCCATCCACGGCTATGTGCCGGAGGATTTCATGGCCTCGATCATGGGCCGTGACGCGCCCTGGTGGTCGGTGCCGGCTGCCGTCGCCATCGGCGTGCCGATGTACACCAACGCCGCCGGCATCATCCCGATCGTCGAGGCGCTGATCGGCAAGGGCGCGGCGCTGGGCACCGTGCTGGCCTTCATGATGAGCGTGATCGCGCTGTCGCTGCCGGAAATGATCATCCTGCGCAAGGTGCTCAAGCTGCCGCTGATCGCCACCTTTGCGGGCGTAGTCGCCGTCGGCATCCTGGTCGTCGGCTATGTCTTCAACGCTGTCCTGTAAGGAGCCTGTGCATGGCTGATTCCCCGCTGCATCCTTCCATCGTGGCCATGGTCTCGCTCGCCGCCAACATCGCTGCCAATCATCCGAAGAACGGTCTCTGCCAGCTCGAACGCCTGCGCGGCTTCGGCATTGCCGAAGAACAGATCGACATGGTGGTCGATATCGCGCGCCACATTCGCGACGAAGCCGGGCAGGTGCAGGACCACGCCTTCAACGAGGAAGCGCAGCGCGCAATCGTGCCGGCCGCCGTATCGCCGGCGCCGACTATCGAACCCGAACGCGCCAAGGTCGCCTGCTGCACGCCGACCGCCAAGGGAAATTCCTGCTGCTGAAATCCTGGAGACCCGAATGAAGAACATCAAAGTGCTCGGCACCGGTTGTGCCAACTGCCAGAACACGCTGAAACTGATCGACGAAGTTGCCCGCGCCAAAGGGGCCGCGGTCCAACTGGAAAAAATCGAAAATCTGCAACAGATCATGCGCTACGGCGTGATGTCCACCCCCGGCGTGGTGATCGACGGCAAGGTGGTTCATGCCGGGGGTGTGCCGACGCTGGGCAAGGTCGAAAGCTGGTTCTGACGCTCGTCAATAATGTGAGGTCTTGGACCGTTTTACCAAGCTGTTCCACGTTTTATGTTAAGGGAAATCATCATGAAGCTTAGATACATAGCGCTGCTCGCAGCGCTGGGTGCATCGCTTGCATCCCCCGTTTTTGCGCAGCCCGCCAGTGGTCAGGGCATGGGTCCGGGGTCGGGCATGGGCCCGGGCGCCGGTATGGGTCCCGGCCCGGGCGGCGGCGCCAAGGGCATGCAATACAGCCTGAACAAGGACAATACCTGGGGCTACAAACTGATGAGCCCCGAAGAGCGCACGGCCCATCGCGACAAGATGCGCGCTTCCAGGACCTATGATGAATGCAAGGCTTTGCAGCAAGAGAATCACCAGGCCATGGAAGTCCGCGCCAAGGAGAAGGGGCAGACCCTGCCGACGCCAGGCATCAACGGCTGTGACCGCATGAAGGCGAACGGCTTCTTCAAGTAACAAGTAACCGGCACCATGCTGAACTGCATGGCGGACTCCCGGCCGCACTTGACCGGGAGTCTTCCACTCCTCCCCAGCCGATGAGCGAGCATACGCATCATCACGGCCCGGCCGCCTTCAGCCGGGCCTTTGCCATCGGAATTGGGCTCAACGGCGCCTTCGTCGCGGTCGAGGCGGTCTATGGCTGGCGCGTCGGTTCCCTCGCGCTGCTGGCCGATGCCGGGCACAACCTGTCGGATGTGGCCGGGCTGGTGCTGGCCTGGGTGGCGGCGCTGGCCGCGGGCCGGCTGCCTGACCAGCGCCACACCTACGGCTGGCAACGCGCATCGATTCTCGCAGCCTTCGCCAATGCGGTGCTGCTGCTGGTGGCGATGGGTTCGCTGCTCTGGGAAGCGGCCCATCGCCTGCAATCCCCGGCGTCGACCGACGGTCTCACCATCATCGTAATCGCCGCGATCGGCGTGCTGGTCAATGGCGCGACCGCCGCACTGTTCATGTCGGGCAGCAAAACCGACCTGAATATTCGCGGCGCCTTCCTGCACATGGCGGCCGATGCGCTGGTTTCGCTTGGCGTGGTGGCGTCCGGTGCGCTCTACCTGTGGACCGGATGGGCTTGGCTGGATCCGGTGACCAGCATGGCGATTGCGCTGGTGATCATCGCCGGCACCTGGAGCTTGTTCCGGCAGTCCTTGCACCTGTTGTTCGACGGCGTGCCGGAAAGCGTCGTCCTCGCCGAAGTCGATGCCATGCTACGGGCGCTGCCCGGCGTGGCCGACGTGCATGACCTGCATGTCTGGGGCATGAGCACCACCGACATTGCGCTGTCGGTACATCTGGTGATGCCCGGCGGACATCCGGGCGACGCCTTTCTGGCGAACCTTGCCCACGAATTGCACGACCGATTTGAAATCACGCACCCGACGATCCAGATCGAACTCGATGGCCTCGATCACGGCTGCGCCCAACCCCTTGGTGACCACTCATGAACACGCCTGCTCCGCCCCTCCCGGTCAGCTTCCCGCTGATCGTCAAGACCTTCGCCCCCGGCTGGCCCGCTGCCGTGATGGGCACCGGCGCCTTCGCCCTGGCGACGCTGCATTTCTCCCATCAACTGCCGGTGCTGGCAGGGCTGGCCTGGGCGCTGCACTGGTTCAACCTGGTGCTGTTCGTGCTGATCAGCATTCCCTGGCTGTTGCGCTGGGTGATGGCATGGCCGGCGGTGGTCGCCAGCTTCAAGCATCCGGTGGCGGCCAACTTCTATCCTTCCTATGCGAGCGCCCTGCTGGTGCTGGCGGCGGAGCTGCGCATCTTCGGCGGCCACGAGTCGCTCGCGCTGATCGTCTGGTGGCTGGGCGTGGCGCTGCTCTTCGGCCTGACGCTGGCGGTGCTGATCTCGATCTTCCAGGGCGAACACGTCAACCTCGACCACATCACGCCAGGCATTTTCATCCCGCCGGTGGGCATGGTGGTGATCCCGGTGGCCGGCGCGCCGCTGCTCGCGGTGCAGCCCGAAGCCCTGCGCGATCTGGCGCTGACGATCACTGGCATCGGCCTGGGCGCCGGCATTTTCATGTACACGGCGCTGCTGGCCCTGGCCTTCCATCGCTTCTACGTGCACAAGCGCCTGCCGCCGACAATGGCGCCGACCTTCTGGATCAACCTGGCGCCGGTGGGCGTGATCGTGGTCAGCCTGCTCAACCTGATCGCGGCCGCCCCGTTCGCCGGCGACAAATCCGCCTGGCTGATGATGGTCTTCCTGATATGGGGCTTCGGCGCCTTCTGGCTGGTGCTGTCGATGCTGTTCACCTGGTCGGTCAGAAAGATCGCCCCCTTGCCGTTCTCGCTGGCCTGGTGGGCCTTCACGTTTCCTCTGGGGGCCTTCGCGCTCGGCAGCCAGCGCCTGAGCGAAGCGACCGGCCTGGGCACGCCGCTCGCATTCGGCTGGCTGGCATGGGCGCTGCTCGCCGGGATCTGGACGCTGACCCTGCTCAAAACCGTCGGCGGCGTGGCCAGCGGCAAGCTGTTTCAGCCGCATCCTTGACCATGACGGCGACAGACCCCGCCTCGGACGATGAAACTCGTCATGCCCGCGAAGGAACGTCACCCCGGACTCCGATCCGGGGCGGGCATCCAGTTCGTTGCTTCTCTGGGTTCCCGCTTTCGCGGGAACAACGGATTAGAGGCCTTGCGATGTTTAAGGAAACGGTTCCGCGTTTCACGTTCAAGGAAGTTTTGGTATTGCTCAAGCGACTGCATGTTCTCATCGCAGTCAGCGTACTGGCTCTTGCCTCGTTCGCGGCCCGCGCCGAAGACCCGTGGCTGCGCAGCGGCGTCGACGGCCAGCCGGAAGTGCAGCTCTACTTCTTCTGGTCGCTGACCTGCCCGCACTGCACCGCGGCGCATCCCCACATCGAGGCCATCCCGCGGGCGCGGCCGTGGGTCAGGCTGCATGCACTGGGCTCTCGCGCCAGCCGAAAACGTCCAGCGCTACCGGGCCATGGCGCGCGCGCTGGGTGAGGATGCGGGCAGTGTTCCGGCCTGGTTGTTCTGCGGCGAAATGCATGTCGGCTGGGATGGCGACGAGACCACCGGCGCGACCATTCGCCAACGCCTCGATGCTTGCCGTGCTCGCGCCGTCGGCGGTTCGGGGGCCGTGCCTGCCAGCGCGCAGCCGCCGCCCGCGGTACCGATCAATCTGCCGCTGATCGGCGCCGTAGACCCCGCCAGCCTCTCGCTGCCGGCGCTGACCCTGGTGCTGGCCGGACTCGATGCCTTCAATCCCTGCGCCTTCTTCGTGCTGCTGTTCCTGCTCTCGATGATGGCGCACCAGAAGAGCCGCACGCGCATGCTGGTCATCGGCGGCATTTTCGTCGCGGTGTCGGGCCTCATGTACTTCGCCTTCATGGCGGCCTGGCTCAGTGTTTTCCAGCTCTTCGGCCATCTGGCCTGGGTGACGCTGGCCGCCGGCGCGCTGGCGGTATTCGTCGGCGCGGTGAACGTCAAGGACTTCTTCGCCTTCGAGAAGGGGCTCACGCTGTCGATTCCGGAATCGAGGAAGCCGGACATCTTCCGCCGCACGCGCGCCATCCTTGCCGCCGAAAACCTGCCGGCCATGCTCGCCGCCACGGTGGTTCTCGCCATCGCCGCGAATTTCTACGAACTGCTGTGTACCGCCGGCTTCCCGATGGTCTATACGCGGTTGCTGACGCTGGCCGACCTGTCGCCCGCGGCCCGTTACGGCTATCTGGCCTTCTACAACCTGATCTACGTGGTGCCGCTGGCCGCGATCGTCGCCGTTTTCGCCGGGAGTCTCGGTGCGCGCAAGCTCACCGAGCGCGAAGGCCGCCTGCTGAAGCTGATGTCCGGCGTGATGATGTTGGAACTGGGCATCTTGCTGCTGCTTGCGCCCGAGCGCGTCAGCCAGGTTGGCATTGCCTTCGGCCTGCTGGCGCTGGCGGTGGGCGTTACGTTCATCGCGGCGCGCCTGACATCAGTGGCAAGCCAGGACAATCCAACCGGTTCTTGAAAGGGAAGAAAGCATGAGCAAAGTGTTCAACGTTCTGGTGTTGTGCACCGGCAATTCCGCCCGCAGCATCCTCGGAGAGATGCTGTTCAAGCATCTGGGCAAGGGCCGCATCAAGGCCTGGTCCGCCGGCAGCAAGCCGGGTGGGCAGGTCAATCCGGTGGCGCTGGAGACGCTGGCGCAGCATGGCATTCCCGTAGCCGACGCGCGCAGCAAATCCTGGGATGAATTTGCCGTACCGTCCGCGCCGACACTTGATTTCATTTTCACGGTCTGCGGCAACGCGGCCGAAGAAACCTGCCCGGTCTGGCCTGGCCATCCGGCCACCGCGCACTGGGGCATTCCCGACCCGGCCCACGTCGAGCCGATGGCAGCTCGCCGCGAGGCCTTCGAAGAGGCCTACCAATCCTTGAAGAAGCGCATCGAGGCCTTTCTTGCGCTGCCGCTGGAAACCATGACGCCACAGGAGGCCGCAGTGGCCGCACGGCGAATCCACACGGGAGAATGACCATGAGCACCGTTACAAGAAAGCTCTCGTTCCTCGACAGGTATCTCACTGTCTGGATCTTCGCGGCGATGGCGCTGGGCGTGGGCCTGGGATACTTCATCCCCGGCACCGAGCGCTTCATCAATTCGTTTCAGGTCGGGACGACCAATATCCCCATCGCGCTGGGCCTGATCCTGATGATGTATCCCCCCTTCGCCAAGGTGCGCTACGAGGAACTGCCCGACGTATTCAGCGACAAGAAGGTGCTCGGCCTGTCCCTGATCCAGAACTGGATCGTCGGGCCGATCCTGATGTTCGCGCTCGCCGTCATCTTCCTGCCGGACAAGCCCGAATACATGGTGGGCCTGATCATGATCGGCCTGGCGCGCTGCATCGCCATGGTGATCGTCTGGAACGAACTGGCGAAGGGCTCCACCGAGTATGCCGCCGGCCTGGTGGCCTTCAACTCGATCTTCCAGGTGCTGTTCTACAGCGTCTATGCGTGGCTGTTCGTCACCGTGCTGCCGCCGTTGTTCGGGCTCTCCGGGTCGGTGGTCGATGTCTCGATCGGACAGATTGCCGAGAGTGTCGCGATCTACCTGGGCATCCCCTGCGTCGCCGGAATCCTGACGCGGGTGATCATGCTGCGCTTCGTCTCCAGGGAGTGGTATCACGAGCGCTTCGTGCCGAAAATCGGCCCGATCACCCTTTTCGCGCTGTTGTTCACGATCGTGGTGATGTTCAGCCTCAAGGGCAAACTGATCGTCACCATCCCGATGGACGTGGTGCGCATCGCCATTCCGCTGCTGATCTACTTCGTGCTGATGTTCGTGATTTCCTTTTACATGAGCAGGAAGGTCGGCGCCGGCTACGGGAAATGCACCACGCTGTCATTTACCGCGGCAAGCAACAACTTCGAGCTGGCGATCGCGGTCGCGGTGGCCGTATGGGATCAATTCCGGCGCGGCCTTCGCCGCCGTCATCGGGCCGCTGGTGGAAGTGCCGGTGATGATCGGTTTGGTGAATGTTTCGCTGTGGTTCCAGAAACGCTTCTTCGCCGCCGATGCGGCCTGATCGCGGCGGCGCCCTCGATGTCGTAAACCTGAAAAGGAAATTCCCATGAAAAAACTCGAAGTCTTCGATCCGGCCATGTGCTGTTCCACGGGTGTCTGTGGCGTCGAGGTCGATCCGGTGCTGGCCCAGTTCGCCGCCGACCTGAAGTGGGCGGAAGAGCAGGGCATCGCGGTGCAACGTCACAACCTCGGTCAGGAGCCGCAGGCGTTCGCCGCCAACCCGTCGGTGCTGAAGGAGATCGAAGCCGGCATGGATCGGCTGCCGATCCTGGTCGTCGATGGTCACATCGTCGCGACCGGCATGTATCCCTCGCGCCCGCAACTGGCGCAGAAGCTCGGTCTGGCGGCCGAGGGCACGGCCAAGAAGGTCATCGGCGTCGCCGCCGCACCGTGCTGCACGCCCAAATCCGGCTGTTGCTGAGCGCGCGACGATGACCCTGCCACCGACGCGCACCCGCTACCTGTTCTTCACCGGCAAGGGCGGGGTCGGCAAGACTTCGCTCTCCTGCGCCACCGGCCTGGATTTTTCGGCGGCCGGACTCAAGGTTCTGATCGTCAGCACCGATCCGGCGTCCAACCTCGACGAGGTACTGGGCATCGGGCTGGGGCAGACGCCCACCGCCGTGCCGGGCGCGGCGGGCTTGTTCGCGCTGAATATCGACCCCGAGGCGGCGGCGCGCCTACCGTGAACGCATGGTGGCGCTTTCCGCGGGATTCTGCCGGCCGCCGCCATCCTGAGCATGGAAGAGCAGTTCTCCGGCGCCTGCACGGTCGAGATCGCGGCCTTCGACGAGTTCTCCAAGTTGCTCGGCGATCCGGCGGCGACCGTCGAGTTCGATCATGTGATCTTCGACACCGCGCCGACCGGACACACCCTGCGTCTACTGACGCTGCCTTCGGCCTTGGACCAGTTCATCTCCTCCTCGACCGGCGGCGCATCCTGTCTTGGACCGCTGGCCGGGCTGGAAAAGCAGAAAGCCTTGTACGCAGCGACCGTCGCGAGATTGTCCGACGCGGACGAAACCACGGTCATCCTGGTCAGCCATCCCGACATCGCGGCCCTCAGGGAAGCGGATCGCACCCGCGGCGAACTGGAGGACTTGGGAATCCGCAATCTTCATCTCGCCATCAATGGCCTGTTCGATGCCGAATGCGTGGGCGACGTCATCGCCGAGGCCATGTTCCGCCACGATCGGGAGGCATTGACCGGAATGCCGGCGACTCTTGCCGGAATGCCGCGAACCACGACACCGTTCCTGGCGCGCGGTACGGTCGGCCTCGATGCGCTGCGGCTGATGGTCAATCCGTCTATCGCCGCACCGCAATCCGCGGCGCGGATGCTCGAAACGAAGTTACCGCCGGGCTTGGCCGGTCTTGTCGACGCGATCGCCTGCGCCGGCCGGGGCGTGGTGATGACCATGGGCAAGGGCGGCGTGGGCAAGACCACCGTGGCCGCCGCCATTGCCCTGGCGCTGGCCAGACGGGGAGGAAAAGTGACGCTGTCAACCACCGACCCGGCCGCGCATGTGGCGGCGGCGGTGGACGCCGGAGTCCCGAATCTAACTGTGGCGCGCATCGATCCCGCAACAGAGATTCGCAACTACACCGAGGAGG
The DNA here is from genome assembly GCA_016712985.1 of Sulfuritalea sp. Classification (GTDB taxonomy): domain Bacteria; phylum Pseudomonadota; class Gammaproteobacteria; order Burkholderiales; family Rhodocyclaceae; genus Sulfuritalea. The sequence continues at coordinate 69,469 of JADJQA010000043.1, forward strand.
TCCTGCAACGCGCCGGTGCGCAACTCGATGCCGGCGCGCGCGCCATGCTGGAAGAGGATCTGCGTTCGCCCTGCACCGAGGAAATCGCCGTATTCCGCGGCTTCGCCCGCACCGTCGATGAAGGCAAGGACGGTTTCGTCGTCCTCGATACGGCACCCACCGGGCACACCATCCTGCTGCTCGACGCGGCGGAGGCCTACCACCGCGAAGTCATGCGCACGCAGGGCGAGATGCCGGACTCGGTGCGGCAACTGCTGCCTCGATTGCGAGACGCGGCATTCACCCACGTGCTGCTCGTCACCCTGCCGGAGGCAACGCCGGTGCATGAGGCAGAACGTCTGCAGAACGATCTGGCGCGCGCCGGGATCACGCCTTTTGCCTGGGTGATCAACCAGTCCGTGCTCGCCAGCGGGACGCAGCATCCGCTGCTGTGCGAACGCGGCAACTATGACGTGCCCTTCATCCGTCGCGTCGCCGATACCCTGGCGGTGCGCAGCGCGCTGATTCCCTGGCTGGCCGAGGCGCCGGTGGGCAGCGCCGGTCTCGCAGGGATCGTCGTGTAGCGATAACACATGCGCTGCCTGACCGACGCCTGGAACGCCTACGAAACCGAGTTGCGCCGCTTCCTGCGCCATCGTGCGCGCAGCGAAGCCGAGGGCGACGACCTGTTGCAGGAAGTTTTCCTGCGCGCCATGCGCCGGCCGAATGGTTTGTGCGGCCTCGACAGTCCGCGGGCCTGGTTGTTTCACGCCGCGCGCAACCTGCTGATCGACCGCCTGCGCCTGGCCAAGGACCAGGTGCCGCTGCCCGAGGAACTGGCCGCCGAACCCGAAGCCGTGCTCGCCCCGGTCGATGGCCTGGCGCAATGCCTGCCGCGCGTCCTGTCCGAACTGGCCCCGGAAGACCGCGAGGCGATCACGCTCTGCGACATTGAAGGCATGAGCCAGAAGGACTACGCCGCCCGCCTCGGGCTGACGCTGCCCGGCGCCAAGTCACGCGTGCAGCGCGCGCGGGCGCGGCTCAAGGCGCGCCTGACCGAAGCCTGCCAGGTGACATTCGACGAAAGCGGCGAGGTCTGCTGCTTCGTGCCGCGCCCGCCCGCAGCGTGACCACACCCTCAAAAGTTGGCGCTGGCGACACGGCGACACTGCTGAAAAATCGGCTCGCCGCCCTGCGCGAGGAACTGCCCCGTAATCGTCTTCGAGCCTGGCTTCGAGGCGCTGCGCAGCCGTTCGCGCCATTCATGACTGATCGCCTGGTGGGTTGCCGCGCATTGTATGCGGTCATACATGCTTGGGAATCGATGGCATCTGCTCGGCCTGAACGGCCGTTGAGGGAATCCGGCGTGGGCGGCAGCTGTGCTTCACATTGCCGCCAAATGCCTAATGTTCGCTGTAGCGGGTCTGCGATAGCGCGGCATACGCCGCATTGATCCGCTTCGCCTCCGCCACTGCCTGCGCGCGTTTCTCTGCGCTCAGCGGCTTCCACCGCGACGGATGCAACTGATTCACGAGCGCGCGTCGCGTTTGCTCGATGGAATCCCATGTGGCTCCGGGTGTTGCCTTCAGGACCTTGTAGGCCTCCTCCAGGGGCATAGCCAGGGGCGACGCGGGTGTCCTAGCCACAAGCAGGGGCTCCTGCGCTCGTACCGCAGGAGCGGCCGCACGAACGGCCGCCGGCGGGGAGACCGGCGGTATAGCAGGGCGTCCCCACAGGTCAGGCTGTTGCGAAATGGGTCCTGTCGCTCGCGCCGGAGGCGACGCCGGCACAGTTGGCGCCTGTGGCACCGCAGCCCCGCCGGACATCGCGGCCTGCACTTTGGCAAGCAACGCAACTGCACGCGGCACCTGGCGGTACTGCAACTCCTGTTCAAGTTGCTTAAGCAGCTTCGCGTCCGACTTACCCGTGGCAAACATCTCTTCGAGCTTGCCAACGCCGTGCTGCATCAAAGGACGGAGCATATTTACGCGATCTCCTGCTCTTCGTCCGCTTCCACTCCATAGGGATCGACTTCCTTGTAGTGGACCCATACGGTGTTGTCGACCGTCTCAGCGCCCAAGGGCTCAATACCCAGCTTCTGCAGCGTTTGCATGAGGTCAGTAAGAACTGTCTCTCGCCGCCGGACAAAGCTCGACGCGAAGCAGCGCCAGAACGTCCAGCCAGCCCGTTCAAGTACTCGCTGGCGCATCATATCGTCCTGCCATTGTCCAGGACCGTGGAAGCGGTCGCCATCACACTCAATTGCTAGGCGCCGTCCCTCGTTGCCTTCAACGACGAAGTCGATACGGTAGCCGCCGCAGGGGACTTGCGGCTCCACGCGGAAGCCGCGTTTGACCAACTCATCGAACATCTCGAACTCGAAACCCGATTCGCACTTCTCTCGCAGTGCTCGCACCTTCTTGGCGTCTTGGCGAAACGGCTGCTTAAAGTGACTGATGACCTTGCCGTTGAGCGAATCCTCCTGAATTCAGTCTCGCCAACGGAGCGGAACAGGTACATGCGGTCGCGGGCACGCGACAGCGCAACGTTGAAGCGTTGGTGCATGTCAGCGCGATTCGCAGCCGATTGGTTGCCAGGGCCTTGGACCATCGACACCAAAATGATGTCTCGCTCGCGGCCCTGGAAGACCGGCGGCGGGCCAATCGCAATCTTGCGGGCTATGACGTCGATGGGTGAAATCCGTTCGCTCACCAACTTGTGGATGAGTGCCGCTTGGGCAGTACCGTGCAGGGTCACGACGCCGATGCTCCGCCCCTCGAACACAGGGTCAGCCAGAATGCTCTCGATTTCATCGACCATAGCCTTCGCCTCGGGGTCGTTCACGTCACCCTTGCGGTACCCGCTCTTTACGAACACGTCGACCAGGGGAGGATCCAGCCGCTCATTGGCCTTGGGCACTCGCAGTGGTCGGATGTCCCCTTGGTAGAACTCTCGGTTCGAGAACTCGATGATGGCGGGCACGCAGCGGAAGTGTTCTTTGAGCATCACCGAGTTCCCAGCGAAGACCACGCGAGCCAAGTCGTAGATGGACTTGTCTGGCGTCATCTCGGAGCCGTGGGGCTGGTTGGTCAGAAACCGACCGACAAGCTCTTTGATTTTCTCTTCGGCTGTGCCTACGGCAGACGGAGACACCTGCTTGTGGTCGCCGACCACTAGGACCTTCTTTCCGCGTAGCAGGGCAGGAAGCGCCCAAATGTCGGACTGTGACGCCTCGTCGATGACGACGAGGTCGAATAAACCAATGTCGGCCGGTATGGTCTCGGAAACGCGCCACTGCGGTAGCACCCAACAAGGCACTGCCTGGTACGCTCGCACCATTGCGTCGCGCGCACTCTTGCGGTGACGAACTGCACGTACGCCGGTGCCAGCGCCCATCGCCTGGACGGCATTCAGGTAGGCCTGCAGTGCCTGACGCACAGAGTCCGGGGAGTTCTGGAACACGCCCAGCCAGGTCTTCTCGGCAACGAGTTCCTGATAGATGCGAGCCAACGCTGTCGTCAGCGCCTTCCGCTCCTCAAACAACTCTCGGACCTTGTAGTGGCCGTCGATGGCATCCAGGA
>JADJQA010000044.1 GCA_016712985.1 Sulfuritalea sp.
ATTCAATGTCATGCCGTGGATATGCAAAGGCGGGTCGCCGACAACTACAGCGATGCCAGCCTCTCCGCCGAACTTGATGGGCTGGCGTTGACCGAATGTCCGGCGGGATCCTCCAATCGAGCGTGGCGGTTCGGGCCGATCCTGACGACTACGAGTCGCAGCCGGTCAGTAACTCAGGCAGCGCGTTACAGGGTGACCCGCTCGCTCTGACAAGCGAGAAATGCGGCGCACTCGACGCTGCAGGCAGCTGCTGGTGTTGGTGATCGCGATGTCCGAACCCGCCAAGACGATCCCGCGCTTCCTGCCGCGCGCCGATAGGCGCGTCGGCGCTTCATGCGCAAGCTTGGCGGCGAGGTCGAGCTTGACCTGTGCTTCGCCTGCCGGGCCCTCTGGTTCGACGAATACAGGAGCGTGCGACTGGCGCCGGCCGGGAGTGATCGAAGCGGTTCAAACTGATCCACGAGCGCCGCGACGACCAGCGCCTACCGCTGGCCAACCCCCTTGCAATGTCCTCGCTGCGGAAAGGCTTGATCAAGTCGCAGGATCGCGTCCAAAGAGCGGGCTGTTCAACTACCTGCGCTGCGTGCAGCATCACTTCCCTTGGTCACCTTTTCCCAGTTCACGATCGAGAAAGAGGGGCTTTGTGCGCAAGGCGACCGGCGCCGAAACCGCTCACTCAATTGCATATCGGCGTATTGCGCTGCGGCGGGTTGCGGCGCACCGGTGGATATCCGCAAGGACGGCGTCTGCGGACGTTGCCCGGGCACCCATCGCCATTCTCGGTCCGGGCGGTCAGGCCCGCTCTGGCGGGCTATCAACAGGCCGCAATGAAGCTGGCGTCTCCATCGAACCCGACGCTGCTGGCCGAGACGATTCTGTGCCGCGAGCGCGAACGCAGCCAGCGCCAACGCGAACGCAGCGGCGGACTCGATGCCGACATTGGCGATCTGCTGCTGGACGGTGTTGCGATGATCTGGAACATGGTGCAGCGATGAGAAGCCGATCCACCGGAGTTGTGCTCGCCGGTGGGCTCGGGCGGCGCATGGGCGGCGTCGACAAGGGCCTGCAAGGCTAACGGCCGGCCGCTGGTGCAGTGGGTCCTGGAACGCCTGACGCCGCAGGTGGACAACGTGTTGATCAGCGCCAACCAGAACCTGCCGAGCTACGCGGAATTCGGCTGTCCGGTGGTGGCGGACAGGATTCCCGACTATGTCGGCCCGCTGGCCGGACTGCACGCGGCGCTGTCGCGGGCGAGCACGCCGCTGCTGGTCACCGTACCTTGTGATTCGCCATTCCTGCCGGCCGATCTGGTCCAGCGACTGCATGCCTCGCTTGCAGCCGAAGGCGTCGACCTTGCCGTCGCACGCGCCGGCGACCAGGTGACCCGCGCGTTCTGTCTGGTGCGGCGCGAACTGCTGCCGCAACTCGAGGCCTTTCTTGCATCCGGCGGACGCAGGCTGGGTCTCTGGCACGCGTCACTGAAATTGGCTGAAGTGGTTTTCGATGACGAGGCCGATGCCTTCAGCAACATCAACACGCCGGAAGATCTGGCGCATTACGAAAGATCGCCGCGCGCAGCGTGGCAGGGAAATCCCTGCGAAACACCGCACTAGCCCATTGTCATTGACAGGGCTTGAACAGTGGCAACGATGATTCCTCGATTTCCCGGCAAGCATGGGGCCGCAGCATGAATGGTCATTGAATCGGGCAAGGCTGGCCGAGCAGACGCAGGTTCCACGCCCCCAGCAGGATAACGCCGCTGCCGGCCCACGCCCATGACAACCAGCGCGGCGTGCCAAGGCGACGACCCGCCAGCGCCTCGCGCGCCAGCAGCAGGGTATGCACTGCCGCCACCACCAGCAACGGCAGCAAGCCGGGATTGGCCTGCCAGGCAGCGGAAACATCGCCGGACAGCAGCGCGGCGCAGGCATGCGTGCCGCCACACAGCGGACATGGGTGGCCGCTGAGCTGGCGAAAGGCGCAAAGCGGCAGATTGCCGAGGGACGCCAGAACCGGGGCGGCGCCCATTGCCAGCGGCCAGCCCAGGCAGATGGCTGCCCGCCACTGCCGTTCCGGGTGACCCAAAGAGTTCCCTCAGACATTGGTCGGGCTGCGGGTGAGCTGCTTGGCCATGTGATAGAAGCCGATAAGGCCATCGGCAGGGTAATCACCACGCCGACGCCGCAGAAAATTGCGCCCAGCGAACCGATGATGGCAAGCACCACGGCGCACAGACATGATCCGAGCAGGTTTTCCTTGACCGCTTGCCAGGCCCCCTTCAACGCATTGATGCCGTCCTTCTCGCCGACCGCGACCAGATAGGCGGCGGTCGGAACCAGGGCCAGGATCAGTAATCCGGGGATGACGCAGAGCATGAATCCGATGCCGACGACGATCCCGCCCACCAGGACCGCAAGCAGGGCCGGCACGAAGTCATCGAAACCTTTGAAGACGTGGTCAATCGAGGCCTTGCCGCCCTCGTCTTCCACCCTGACCAGTCGCATGTAGCCAACGATCATCGGCCCGGCAAGCAGACCGAAGCTGACATTACTGATGATCACGACCAGCAGGGTCGCGACGATGTGGGTAACGGGATCCTTCCTGAGTCCATTGAAGCCAGCGGAAACGCAGGCACCGATATCGGGAGTCGCCATCTGAAAGCCTTTTGGGAGGAGTTGTATCGGAATGGTCATCCTATCATTTGGGGGCCCCAGCCTTACTGGCGACTAGCTTGTCTCGGCAAGCCTCAACTGGCGAAATGCCTGATTGTCGTTGGACCACTCGCCAAGCCAGTCGCGAGGCGAAGGCGGCACTGGCCTCTTCCGGGTTCACGAATTGTCAAATTGGCCGGAATATGATCACGGCAGCGCCATTTACGATGCATAATTCCATGATTGTCGTCGTGACCGGAGTCTCACATGCTTCCAACCCTCTTTGATGCCTGCCAACCGCGCCAGGACGTGCTGCAGGGCGCAATCCAGGAAGCCGATTTTGCGGCGGACCTGGCTCAGGTGTTGCGCAACGAAGGCCCTCTTGATTACCGCGATCCGCAGCGCTTCTTCTCCAACACCTATCCGACACGCGGCCTAAAGAACCTGCTGCGGAACGTATGCCGGCTGACTGACCCGGACCAGGTCGGCGCGTTGTTTCGGCTGGACACCCAGTTTGGCGGTGGCAAGACCCACGGCCTGATCGCTCTGGCGCATACCGTGTGGTCGGGCAAGACCATCCCCGGCATCGACGAGTTTGTCGAGGCTGGCCTGATCCCCTCCGGTGGCGTGCGCATCGCCGCCTTCGATGGCGAGAACGCAGACCCGGCCAACGGGCGCCGACTTTCTGACGCTGTGCGTGCCCACACTCCTTGGGGCGAACTCGCTTTCGCCCTTGCCGGCGAAGCAGGGTATCGCTTGGTGGAGCGTAGCGACCAAAGCGGTCAAGCCCCCGGCGCCGACACCCTGCGCGAGCTGTTCGGCGCCGAGCCCCGCCTGATACTGCTGGACGAGTTGGCTGTCTATCTACGCAAGCTTGCCACCGGATCGCAGGCCACCTTTGCCGCCGAACAACTCACGGCTTTTCTGACCGCACTGTTCAAGGCGGTCGAGAGCACTCCCAAGGCCGCGTTGGTCTTTACTCTGGCGCTGGGCAAGGACGGCAAGTCCACTGACGCCTACTCGCAGGAAAGCCAGACCGTCGCAAGTTTCATGGCGGAAGCGGCGAGCGTGTCCGCGCGCAAGGCAGCGCTGCTCGACCCCACGGAGGAGGACGAAACAGTCAAGGTGCTCTGCCGGCGCCTCTTTGCCGCCATCGATCTCGACAAGGCGAAAGCCATTGTTGCCGCCTACAAACACCTATGGGATGCCAACAGGGAATCTCTGCCCAAGGCGTCGTTGCATGACCACCGGGAAGAAGAATTCCTCGCGGGTTATCCGTTGCACCCCGAACTGATCGCCACCCTGACTAACAAGACCTCGACACTTGGCAACTTCCAGCGGGTAAGGGGCATGCTGCGGCTTCTCGCGCGCACGGTCGCCCAAGTCTGGGCCAATCGCCCGGCCGATGCATTTGCAATCCAGCTCCAACACATCGACCCTGGCCATGAGCCGATCCGTCAGGAGATCGTTACCCGCCTCGATCAACGTCAGCTCACGCCCGCCATCAAGGCCGAAGTGGCCGCCCATGCCGGCGAAACTCCGGCCTTGGCCCAAGACTTGGATGCACGCCACTATGTCGGCCTGCCGCCGTACGGATCGTACGTTGCCCGCTGCATCCTGTTCCACACCCTGGCCTTCCAGGATTCCCTGCGCGGCGTGACCCCCGAAGAATTGCGTTACGCGGTCCTTTCGCCGGGGACAGACCTTTCGTTCATCGACGACGCCCGCAAGCGTTTCGTTGCGGATTCCGCGTACCTTGACGACCGGCCCAACGTACCGCTGCGCTTCCTGGCCGAGGCAAACCTTACCCAGATGATCCGTCGGCAGGAAATGCAGGTGGACCCGGCCGAGGCCCGCGCCCAACTCAACGATCGCATTCGCGCGATATTTGGCGGGCATAGCCTCAACCTTGTCCCGTTTGCTGCCGGCCCGCACGATGTTCCCGACGATGCCGGCGAGGGCCGCCCCTATCTGGTGCTGGTCAACTACGACGCAGCGACGATCTCGCCCGATACCCTGACCGTACCCGAACTCATCGAGCGCACCTACCTGCATAAGGGCAGCGGGACCGATTGGAGGCGCAACCGCAACAACCTGACCTTCCTGATAGCAGACGCCGGCGGTGTCCCCGGCATGAAAAGCCGCATGACACGCCGGCTGGCCCTGGAAGCACTGCGGGCTCCGGACAAGCAACGAGACCTGGCCGAATACCAGGTGGCAAAGCTGGGCGAATACTATGAACGCTCGGCGCAGGAGCTGGCTCTGTCCATCCAGCAAACGTACCGGCACATCTTCTATCCGTCACGCAATCGTATCGAGGGCGCGAATGTCGATCTCGCGCATACCGCCGTGGATGTACAAACAGCCTCGGACCGCCCAGGCGATGGCCAGAAGCAGGTGGTCACGCAACTCCAGAACGTCGGCAAACTGCGCCTGACCGGCGATGCGCCGGACTCGCCGGCATACATACGCGATCGCACTCCGCTCAAGAGGCCAGATAACGGTGGCCGATCTGCGCAACGAATTTCGTCTTGATCCGTCATTGCCCATACTTGTCGGCGACGATGTGTTTCTGCGTGGCATCCGTCTCGGCATCGATCAGGCAGAGTACATCTACAAGAGCGGCGAACTGGTGATGGGCAAGGGTGATCCCTATGCCGAGATTCGCATCGACGAGCAATCGTTGATCTACACCATGGCCTATGCCCGGGAGCACGCCATCTGGCCGCATCCGGCGCCAAAGACCGAAGCGCCGGGAACGACGTCCACCGGCACCGAACCGCCTCCCGGAACGTATCCGACGAGCACCCCGGAAACCCCGCCCGGTGCGCGCGAGCCCGAAACCTTCCGTGCCGAAGACGCCCTGCGAGCCGCCCTTGTCGCGGTCGTCGAGAAGGCCCGGCGCGCCAAAGCGAAAGGGTTCGCCCGTCTGACTGTCCGGCCGTTCGAGCCCGGCGATACGCTGCGTTTGCTGAACGCCATGAATACCATCGCCAATGCCAGGAAGACCGTGACGCTGGACATCTCCTTCGAGGCGGCCGACGGCTCAACGACCGAGGTACGCTTCGAGGGCACCCCTGGCGAAGCCATGCCGCTCAAGGACTTCATCGAACCGCAACTGCGGGCCGCCGCCGACAAGCAGCTCGACGCCAACTACAGGATCGACTTCGACCCCCCTCTGTCCCTGGAGGGCGATGCCGCCACCAAACTCATCGAGCGGCTGACCCGCTTTGCGACTGGCGCCGCCGAAGTCGTTGCCTTTGCCGGAGACAAATGAATTGGCTGCCAACAAGAAAGCCTCGCGCGCTCCGCTGTCCTCATCCGCCACGCTGCCCCGCTATGAGCTGCGGGCGCGCCGGCTGAAAGCCACCGACTCCCCAGATCGACATCTGGCAATTGCCTGCCCCGGCCACGTCCCATATCAAGACGCCGGTGTACATCGCCGGCCTCAAGGGGCGCAACCTGGCCTTGGTCGAGCATCGCCTGCTGCGCCGATTGAAGCTGGCCGGTGTCGATCTCGGCGGGCTGCCGCTCGACGACCTGCGCCGCTTTGCGGTGAACGAGGACTTGGCGATCAACATCGGCCTGCTGTTCCGCGCCCTGGCGCCCATGCGCAACCGCGAGCACATGCTCGCCGTTTCTGCCGGCATCGAAGCCATGCCCAAGGAAGAAGCCGCGTACTGGCTGGGCATGGCCATGCACCGCAAGTACCCGCGTCGGGTATTGATGGCGCTGCGCTTCCTGCTCATCAGGCCGGGCACCTGAGCAATGGCAGATCAGACCCGCCTGATCACCCTGGTCGACCAACTCCGCGCTGAACCGGTGGAACCCGGTGGCTGGAGTTCAAAGGAAGCCAAGCGCGATTTCGGTTTTGACGATCTCGGCAAGTATTTTTCGGCACTCGCCAACGAGGCCAATCTCGCCGGGCGTGAATGTGGATGGCTGCTTTTCGGCATCGCCAGCAAGCCACCGCACAAAGGTGGTCGGCACGGCGTATCGCAATACTCGGCCGCTCTCAGAGCCTGAAACAGGAAATCTCCCGCAATCTTGCGCCGGGGATGTCCTTCGAGGACATTCGTCATCAACCCCGGAAGGCGGTCGGGTCTTGCTGTTTCGCATTCCTGCCGCACCACGCGGTGTGCCCGTAGCTGGAACGGCCATTACCACGGCCGGCATGGCGAATCGCTGGGCGCGCTGACGCTCACGGAACTGGACCGCATCCGCGCCCAAGCCAGTCAGGCGGATTGGTCCGCAGGGTGGTGCCCGACGCCAAGCTCGAGTTGATCGAGCCGCGCGCCATCGAAGTCGGTCGTGCCAAGTTCGCCGCCAAACACCCGGAGTTGGCAAGCGAGATCGAGAGCTGGGATTCCGGCAAGTTCCTCGAAAAGTTGCGCCTTGCCACAGACGGCAAGCTCACGCGCGCAGCCTTGGTTCTCTTCGGCCGGCGCAAAGCCGTCATACCCTCCTCCGGCCACCGCCCAGATAACCTGGGCGCTCAAGGACGAAACGGGTAACGACCTCGACTACAAGCCCTATGGGCCGCCTTTCCTGCTCAGTAGCGAAGAGATGTTCGGCAATGTCCGCAATCTCACTTATCGCTATATGCCGCCGGGCACGCTGTTCCCCACGGAGGTTCCGCAATACGACAACTGGGTTATCCGTGAGGCGCTGCACAACTGCATCGCCCACCAGGACTACAGCCTGGGCGGTCGCATCAGCGTTACCGAAAAGCCCGGGGAGTTGATCTTCACCAACCTCGGCGACTTCCTGCCCCGCGATGTGGATGAAGTCATACGCCGCGATGCCCGCCGGAGGTTTATCGCAATCGCCGGCTGGCCGATCCCGATGGTTGATTTGCAGATGATCGATACCCGCGGTGGCGTGCCGCCGCATGTTCCGCGAGCAGCGCGAACGCTTCTTTCCCTTGCCTGAATATGCCCTCGATGCGGACGCACGACGAGTGGAAGTGCGCATCTACGGCAAGCTGCTGGACAAGAACTACACCGACGCGCTGATTACCCGCCAGGATCTGACCTTGGAAGAAGTCATCTTCTGGACCACCTGCAAAAGCACCGGCCTATCACTCTGGCGGCGGCCAAGCGGCTGCGGACCAAGAAACTGATCGAAGGTCGGGCGCCGAACTTCTATATCTCGGGCACGGTCGCCAAGATCACCGAGCAGGAACCCGCCTACATTCGCAATCGCGGCTTCGACGATACCTACTACATGGACCTGATCATCCACTACCTGGCCAAGTTCGGTGAGGCGTCCCGGCAGAAGCTGGATGAACTGCTTCTCGACAAACTGCCCGAAAGCCTGGGCAGACACCAACGCAAGCGACGCATCAGTTACCTGCTTACCAAACTACGCACCGCTGGGCGCATCCATAATGCCGGCAGCGATGCGCAGCCCAACTGGGTTCTTTCAAACCCCGCCTCCGACGCCAAGTCTTGAAAGAACCTGCCGCCGTCTCGCCAGCGCCGACTTTTGTAAGGTACTGATTTTTAGTAAATCACCCTGCCGGCTTGTCTTTCAAGCACGGTTGAATTGAAAGAGAGCTTGAAAGACCCCATGACCCACCGCCTGATCGAATCCTGGTTGCCGATTGCTCAGCTTGGCATCGAGAGCCTGCGCGAGCGCGCGCCGATGACACCCTTCCCGGCACCCAATCGCCTCCCGCGTCTGGTGGGCGCGGCGACCGCTGGTAGCGTCGCGGGCAGCAATTCTCGCGTCACTTCTGCCACCCGACACGGATCGTGACCAGTTCATGCGGATGCTGGGGATACACGGTGATGCGGTCGCGGCCAAGCAGCGCATCGCAAAAGCAACGCGCGAAGGTGCCAATGAGTCATCGCATTGAATGGCGCATTGCCTCGACTCAATGCGCCATTCAATGTGCCGAATTCATTTCCAGATACATAACCGCCGACTTATGGATCAGGAAATGTCCAGCCGACAAAGCCCGAGCAAACCCGGCGCAAACGGCCCAAAGGGCAGCTCAATCGATGAATGCCATTTTCATTCCATTGCCAACGTCAAATGGAACCGACAATGGAACAAGCCCATTACCGGATCCATTGCCACCGCCCCTTGGGCTCTCGCAATTGCGGACAAATAGCGTCGGTTTATGAGAGAAATTGTCAGAGCCTGCCGCCGTCCTGCCAGCGCCGACTTTTGTAAGGTGCTGATTTTTAGTGAATCGCCCTGCCGGCTTGTCTTTCAAGCGCGGTTGAATTGAAAGAGAGCTTGAAAGACCCCATGACCCACCGCCTGATCGAATCCTGGTTGCCGATTGCCGCGCTTGGCGAAGAGAGCGTGCGCGAACGGCGCTCGATGACCGCGCTGCCGCCGACCCACTGCACCTTCATGTCTGGTGGGCACGTCGGCCGCTGGTGGCTTCGCGGGCGGCGATTCTCGCCTCGCTCCTGCCGGCTGACGCCGACCGCGACCAGTTCATGAGGGTGCTGGGGATACATGGCGACGCTGTCGCGGCTAAACAGCGCATCGCCAAAGCAACACGCGATGGTCTTCGCCTCGGGGCGGATGCCTACGGCTATCCCCGCGCCGGTGCCGCTTCGAGATCGTCAGGAGCGTGAAACAGCAGTCGGCCGGGACGGTGTCGGGCGGTGCTGCCACCTGCCCCTTCCCCGATTGCGAACGGCTGGTCGATGGCGACGAGATCAAGCGCCAGGCCCAGGCCGGACAGATGGGCGAACAGCTCTACACCGTGGTCTACAAGCGCCGCATCGAGACCCGCACCAAGAGCGGCAAGCGCGGCAAGGACAAATGGGAACGCGGCTACCGCGCGCCGCGGCCCGAGGACGACGTGTCGGTGCTGCTCGCCGAGCGGCTGGCGGAGAGGCTGCCGGAATGGGAGGCGCTGGATATTGTGCCGACCGGAAAGATTTCCCGCCGACGCCAACGATGATCGCCCCATTCAATATGGGATGCCCTTATGGCGCGACCTGTTTTCTCCCCGCCAACTTCTCGGCCACTGCACCGCGGTCGAGGTCTATCGGGAACTGCTGGACGAAGCCCAAGCGAACGGGGCATTGACCGACGTTGCCAAGGCAGCCTTTGGCTATCTGGCGCTGTCGCTGGACAAGATGCTCAACTACAACTCGCGCATGTCCGTCTGGATGTCGACGCGGGAGGTGATGGCCAATACCTTCAACCGCCATGACTTCGCTTTCTGCTGGTCCCACGCTGAAATGGCGCCGCTAATCGTCGGCCTCGGCTACGACTGGGCCATTGAGCAGACCGCAAAGTGCATCGAGGAGCTGGTCGCCCTGTGTCGCCCCGACGCGGGCGCTGGCGGGACGGCGCAGGATGCGTTTGACTTCCACGGCGAAGCGACGAAATTCATCCCGCCCTTGGTAACGCTGACCTGCCAGTCCGGCGACGCCCTCGACCACATCGCCGATGCCAGCGTCGATGCGGTGGTGATGGACCCGCCCTATTACGACAATGTGATGTACGCCGAGCTGTCGGACTTCTTCTATGTCTGGCTCAAGCGCACCGCCGGCACGTCTATCCGGAACTCTTCCGCCGTGCCCTCACCGACAAGGACCACGAAGCGGTGGCCAATCCGGCGCGCTTCAAGGGCACAAAGGCGCCAAGGCGCTGGCCGGCCGCGATTACCAGCAGAAGATGGCGGCGATCTTCGCCGAGATGCGCCGTGTGCTGAAACCCGACGGCATCATGACCCTGATGTTCACCCACAAGGCAACCGGAGCCTGGGACGCACTGACCAAGAAACTGATGGCCGCCGACTTCATGATCACCGCGTCGTGGCCGATCAACACCGAGGCGGAAGGTTCGCTGCACATCAAGGACAAGTCTGCTGCGAACTCAACCATATTTCTCGTCTGCCGGCCGCGCGAAGCGGCGCAGGAGACGAGCTACTGGGAAGACGTGGAGCCGAAGGTGGCGGCGGCCGTACGTGAGCGCATCGCCGACTTCCAGGCTGGCGGCATACGCGGCGTCGATCTCTATCTGTCCTGCTTTGGCCCGGCGCTGGAGGAATTCTCGCGCCACTGGCCCCTGAAACGCGGCACGCCGCGTCCCGACGAACAATCGAAGCGGCGCAAGCGGCAGACGGAACTGTTCGAGGAGGCCTACGACCCCTACGCCGTGACGCCGGAGGACGCGCTAGATGCCGCGCGGCGCGAGGTGAAGGCCTGGCGCCTCAAGCAACTCACCCACATGAAGGGACGCGCCGATCTCGACGCGCTGACCTCGTGGTTCGTGCTGGCCTGGGATGCTTTCCAGGCGCCGGTCTTCCCCTACGATGAAGCGCTGCGCCTGGCGCGGGTCTGCGGCGTCGACCTCGACCGCGAGGTGGTCGGGCATCTCGCCGAGAAGAAAGGTTCCGATCTCGTGTTGTGGGATTCCGCCGCCCGCGCCGCCAAGGGCACGCTAGGCCAGGCCGACGGCCGCGAGGCGATGATCGATGCGCTTCATCATGCCGCACACGCCGCGCGGACCCGCACACTCGATGCTGCCCGCGAGTTGCTTCAAAAGGCCCGCGTCGATACCGACGCCGCCTTCCTGACGGCATTGGAGGCAGCACTCGAAGTGCTTCCGGTCGGCAAGGCTTTCGCCGGGCTTGAATTGCCCGATGCAGCCCAGGGCGCCGGAGCGGATTTCGACGCTCTGGAAAACCTGCGCCGCCTTGCCTTCGCGGAGCAGGTCGATGAGCCGAAGCAGTTGGCGATCTGGCAGGACGAAGCGGCCTAGGACGCTAGCATGGCACTGCTCTGCGACCACAAGTGGAAGTCCAAATACACGCCGGACGATGGCGATCTGGTGCAGCGCTTTTATGTTCAGGCGCTGGACGCCGCGGTGCGCTACGACCGCACCACCGGCTATTTTTCGGCATCCGCCCTGGCGCTCGCGGCGCGCGGCATCGAGGCGCTGGTGCGCAACAACGGCAAGATGCGTCTACTCGTCGGTTGCACGCTGGACAAGGATGAAACCGATGCGATCGCGGCGGGCTACGACTTGCGCGAAACTGTCTCCGGCCGCTTGATGAAAATGCCGCTACTCGCCGGCGACGCCGACCACCGAGAGGCGCTGGAACTCCTGTCGTGGATGGTGGCCAGGGGATTGCTCGACGTAAAGGTGGCCATCCCGAAGAACGAAGCCGGAAAGCCGATTCCCGAGTTTTCCCTGTTCCATGAAAAGGCGGGCGTCATAGAGGACAAGACCGGTGATCGCATCGCGTTTTCGGGCAGCATCAACGAGACCGCCGCCGGTTGGAAGCTGAACTGGGAGAGCTTTCACGTCTTCTGTTCCTGGGGCGGCGGCGATGCCCATATCCAGGCCGAGGAAGAGAGCTTCGCGCGCCTCTGGGAAGGCCGTTCGCCGACCGCCTGGGTGATGGAGATTGCCGATGCGATCGGCAAGGCGCTGCTCCTTCTTGCCGGCAGGTGACGCTGAGCCGGTACGAGTGGTCCGATTGAACCAGGCGGGAGACATCGCGGCCCCGGCAATGCCGCCGGCCCCGCCTCCTGCTCCGCCGCCCTCTCCCATCGACGAGAAGCGGCGAGAGACCTGGGTTTCATCCACTCGGCTGCGGCAAGGCCGGATGGCGCTCGCGTCGGGGAGGCGACATCGGCGGTGGTGCCTTGGCCGCATCAGGTGCGGGCATTCCATCGCATGCATTCGACCTGGCCGCCGCGCCTGTTGATCGCCGACGAGGTGGGCCTGGGCAAGACCATCGAGGCCGGCCTGCTGCTGCGGCAAACCTGGCTGTCAGGCCGCGCACGGCGCATTCTGGTGCTGGCGCCCAAGGCGGTACTGACCCAATGGCAAGTAGAGCTCAGGGAGAAATTCAACCTCGACT
The DNA here is from genome assembly GCA_016712985.1 of Sulfuritalea sp. Taxonomy (GTDB): domain Bacteria; phylum Pseudomonadota; class Gammaproteobacteria; order Burkholderiales; family Rhodocyclaceae; genus Sulfuritalea. The sequence continues at coordinate 12,499 of JADJQA010000044.1, forward strand.
GGCCGATCTACGATGGCGATTCGCTGGTGTGGCAACCCACGCCGGCGCATCGCGACGGTGTCGCCAAACCGGTATCGCGCCAGGACTGGCATAAAGAGCCGTTCGTCATTGCGTCGTCGCACCTCATGCGGCGACGCGAACGCCAGACAGAGCTGATTCTCGACGCAGAGCCCTGGGACCTTGTGGTGCTGGACGAGGCACCATGCCCGGCGCAAGAATCCCGGAGCACCGGGAGAGGGCGGCCCGAATCTGCTACTGCGGTTGATGCAGGGCATGGTCCAGCAGCAAAGGGCCCTCGGGCTGCTGCTGCTCACGGCGACGCCAATGCAGGTGCATCCTGTCGAAGTCTGGGATTTGGTATCACTGCTCGGCCTGCCGCCGGAGTGGTCCCCGCAGGCGTTTCTCGAATATTTTGCGGTCATCGGCAGGGGCAACCCTTCCCATCCCGATTTCGACAAGCTCGCGGCGCTGTTCCGCGCCACGGAGCGACGTTATGGCGAGACACCGTTGGAACTGGCTCAGACCCTCGTCAAGGACGGTAGTCGGTTAAAGGCCAGGCGATTGCTCGGCGCACTGCGCGACCCCGCCGGTACGCCGCGCCGGCAGCTTGGAAATGAAGACCGCCGTGCCGCGCTGGACCTGCTCAAGGCGCGGTCGCCGCTGGCTGTGCTGATTTCGCGCCACACCCGAGACTTGCTGCGGGCCTATTTCAGGGCCGGCAAGGTCACCACTCCTATCGCCGAACGTCGGGTTCTCGACCAGTTCCTGCCGATGACGGATGCCGAGCGTACCGTGTATGAAGCGGTCGAGGATTACATCTCGACGACCTACGACGCCGCCTCTCCAGACGAAAAGACCAGTGTCGGGTTCGTCATGACGATCTATCGGCGGCGCCTGTCGTCTTCGTTTGCGTCCCTGATACAGACCCTGGAGACGCGACTCGCCGGAATGTCGAACGCGGAACAGGCCAGGTTCAACGGCGCTGAAGATTTGCCAGACGATGAAACGGCGGAGGACGTGGTCGACGCCGATGATGCGCAGTTGATGGAACGCCAAGCCCTGCAACGGGAAGAGCAAACGGAAATTGCTCGCCTGATCGACATGGCCAGGGCACTGCCCACGGATACCAAGGCACGCGCCCTGGTCGATGCTGTGCATGCCCTGCAGGAACAGGGTTACACGCAGGCCATCGTCTTTACCCAGTACACCGACACATTGGATTTCGTGCGCGATGTTTTGGTCGGGGAGGGCCTTTCGGTGATGTGCTTTTCGGGACGCGGTGGCGAGGTAATGCTTCCTTCCGGCGACTGGAAAACCATTTCGCGCGAAGATACCAAACGCCGCTTTCGCAACGGCGATGCGCAGGTCCTGCTCTGCACCGACGCCGCGGCCGAGGGCCTCAACTTCCAGTTCTGCGGCGCCCTGGTGAATTACGATGCACCATGGAACCCCATGCGCGTCGAGCAGAGGATCGGTCGTATCGACCGCCTGGGTCAGAAGTTCGAGAAGATTGCCGTCGTGAATCTGATGTACGAGGACACCGTGGAGGCAGACGTGTACGCTGCCCTGCGCAATCGTATCGGCCTGTTCACCAGCGTCGTCGGCAAGCTCCAGCCCATCCTGTCACGCCTGCCGCATCGTATCGCCGAAGCGGCGCTGGCCAGCCGGGAGGAGCGCACTCGCTTGCGCGCAAATCTGCTCTCCACGCTCGAAGAAGAAGTTGCCGAGTCCGAGAGCGAGGCCTTCGATATTGACGCCGCTACCCGCGATGCGATGACGATTCCCTTCCTGCCCGCGCCGCCTCTGACCATGGCCTACCTGGCAAGAGTGCTGAGGGACGCCGACCTGCTACCACCGGGAGTCGAGGTGCAGCAGCGCAGTGAGATCGAGTTCTCTTGGCGAGCGCCCGGCATGCCCGAACCTCTGCGCGCTACGACTGATCTGGATTTCTACGAGGCTCATTCGTCGAGCGTGGAGTTCTGGTCGGCGGGGAGTCCTCTCTTCCCCGACATTGCATAGCAGCAGACCGCCGAAGGTGGTGGAACCAAACCAAGCGGATTGCCAAACCCGATACCAAACGCCTTGTGTCAAGCCCAACAAGCCCAAGCCGATCGCTGGGGCCTGGCGCCTGATCGCCGGTGGAGCGGGCGAAGGGAATCGAACCCTCGTCATGAGCTTGGGAAGCTCAGGTAATGCCATTATACGACGCCCGCGTCGGGGCCAAATTCTAGCCCTACATCAGGACAATGTCGAACTGCTCCTGCAGGTAACCGCTCTCCGCGTGGAGGGAAATCGGCAGGCCGATGAACTCGGACAACATCGCCAGCGCCTGCGATTCCTCGTCGAAAAACAGGTCGATCACCGACGGCGCGGCGAGCACGCGCATCTCGCGCGCGGTGAACTGCCGAGCCTCGCGCAGCAGTTCGCGCAGAACCTCGTAGCACATGGTCTGCGCGGTCTTCACCTGGCCGCGTCCGCCGCAAGTGGGGCAGGGCTCGCACAGCACATGGGCCAGGCTTTCGCGGGTGCGCTTCCTGGTCATCTCGATCAACCCGAGCTGGGTGAAGCCGGAAACCGTGATGCGTGTGTTTTCGTGCGCCAGGGCCTTGTTGAATTCAGTGAGCACTGCTGCCTTGTGTTCTTCGTCCGCCATGTCGATGAAGTCGGCGATGATGATGCCGCCGAGGTTGCGCAGCCTGAGCTGGCGGGCGATGGTCTGCGCCGCTTCGAGATTGGTCTTGAAGATGGTGTCGTCGAAATTGCGCGAGCCGACGTAGCCGCCGGTGTTCACGTCCACCGTGGTCATCGCCTCGGTCTGGTCGAAGATCAGGTAGCCGCCGGACTTCAGATCGACGCGGCGCGCCAGGGCTTTCTGGATCTCGTCCTCGACGCCATGCAGGTCGAACAGCGGTCGTTCGCCGGTGTAGTGCAGCAGGCGGTCGCTGACCTGCGGCACGTACTCTGGGCGAAGGCTTGCAGCTTCAGGAAATTCTCGCGCGAGTCGATGAGGACGCCGGTGGTCTCGCTGCCCACCAGATCGCGCAGCACCCGCTGCGCCAGCGTCAGGTCGTGATGCAGCAGCATTGGCGGCAAGGCGCCGACGCTGCGGCTCTTGATCTCGCGCCAGATGCGGCGCAAATAAGCGATGTCGGCCGCCAGCTCGGCGTCGCTGGCGTCCGCGCCGACCGTGCGCAGGATATAGCCGCCGGGCTGATCGGTCGGCAGCAGGGCCTGGATGCGCGCGCGCAGCCTTTCGCGCTCGGCATCGTCGCCAATCCGCTGCGAGATGCCGATGTGGTAGTCCTGGGGCAGATGCACCAGCAGGCGCCCGACGATGGAAATCTGGGTGCTCCGGCGCGCGCCCTTGGTGCCGATCGGATCCTTTTGCACCTGCACGGTCAGCGCCTGGCCCTCGCTCAGAACGCGCTCGATGGGGCGCGTTTCGTGGCCGCCATAGCCATTGACGCCGGGTCGTTCGCTCCAGATGTCGGCGACATGGAGAAAAGCGGTGCGCTCCAGTCCGATTTCGATGAAGGCCGACTGCATGCCGGGCAGCACGCGCACCACGCGGCCAAGATAGACATTGCCGACAATGCCGCGACCGTTGGTGCGCTCGATGTGCAGTTCCTGCACCACACGCCCTGCTGCAGCAGGGCGACGCGGGTCTCCTGCGGTGTGAAGTTGATGAGGAACTGTTCCACCTCATGGCACGACCCTCCCCCATCCCCTCCCCAGGGGAGGGGGTGACGATGGGTCGGCCGCAAGAAAACGCGGCCTCCTTGTCGTACGCCGACCCCGCTTGGGGCGGCCCGGAGCCGGGGTCATGGCACGCCTCTCCCCATCCCCCTCCCCGGGGGCTGGCGTATGCACATCTCTCCCGTCATTCCGGCGTAGGCCGAATCCAGTGGACAGGGACCGCAAAACATCGATTTACCCTGTATGTCTTGGCTTTTCTTGCCGAAGACCGTCCCGAAATCCATCGCCTCAGCCCTTCTGGACCCCGGCTTTCGCCGGGGAGACGGTGCCGTTGAGATGTGTGCATACGGTAGCTCCCCAGGGGAGGGGGTGACAGTGGTTCGGCCGCAAGAAAACGCGGCCTCCATGTCATACGCCGACCCCCGCTTGGGGCGGCCCGGCGCCGGGGTCATAACGGATACCCGAATTCGCGCAGCAGCAGCGCGGTTTCGCACAGCGGCAGGCCGACGATGCCGGAATGCGAGCCGTGAATCTCTTCGAGCAGAAGGTGGCGGGGCGCGCCCTGAATGCCGTAGGCGCCGGCCTTGTCCATCGGCTCGCCGCTGTACTGTAGCGGCGGATCTCTTCCGCGCCCAACTGGCGAAAGCGCACAGCGCTGATCGACAAACGCTGTTCAACGCGCTCGCCGCGCGCCACCGCGATGGCCGTCAGGACACGATGGCTGCGGCCGGACAGCCGCGTCAGGATCGCCGCCGCGTCAGCTTCGTCCTTCGGCTTGGCGATGATCGCGCCATCCAGATCGAGCGTCGTGTCGGCCGCCAGCACCGGGCGCGCGACGATCGACCGGTGCGCCATCAGGCCGGCGGCGAACACCGCCTTGGCCCGCGCCACGCGCTGCACGTAGCTTCCGGCGTTTCGTCGGGCAGCCGCCTCATTCACTTCCGCATCTCGCGCAGCAGGGTGCGAAACAGCAGAAGTCGAAGCGCACGCCGATCTGCGTCAGCAATTCGCGGCGGCGCGGACTTCTGAGGCGAGGTAGATGCGCTGGTCAACCATGCTCAGTCGCGATGGTAGGGTGGCCCTGCAGCAGGCTCGCGGCGCGATACAGCGCCTCGGCGAGGATCACTCGCACCAGGGCATGGGGCAGGGTCAGGCTGGAAAGACGCATGGTTTCGTGGGCAGTGCTCTTGATCCGGGCATCCAGCCCGTCGGGACCGCCGATGATGAAGGCCACATCATCGCCGCTGGCCATCCATTTTGCCAGACGCTCGGCCAGTTGCCGCGTCGTCGGCGCTGTGCCGCGTTCATCCAGCGCAATGCGCCGACAGCCGGCCGGCAGTTGCGCCTCGATGCGCGTCGCCTCCTGCGCCAGCATGGCTGGCGCGGTCTTGCCCGCAGGTGCGCGGCGCGGGCCTGATCTCCAGCAACTCCAGCGGCAGTTCGCGCGGCAGCCGCTTCGCGTACTCGGCCCAGCCGGCCGCGACCCATTCCGGCGGCCGCGCGGAAACCGCCGCGACGATCAACTTCCATGCGCCCTCGGCGTCGCTGTCGGCCTTCTTCCGCGCGCGTTTGGGCGCCACCTTCCACAGCTCTTCGAGGTTGTAATAGGCGCGCACCACCGGCTGCATCACATGCACCACGATGTCGCCGAGATCGACCAGTACCCATTCGCCGGCTTCCTCGCCCTCGATGCCGATCACCTGGCCGCCGGCCTCCTTGACCTTGTCATGGACGTTTGCGCGCCAGGGACTTGACGTCGGCGATTAAATCTCCGGTGGCGATGATGATCCGGTCGAACAGGGCGGAAAGCTTGCTGGTGTTGAGTACCTCGATATCCCTGGCCTGATGTCCTCGTCTGAAGTTTCCTAATGTCCATGCGCAGTCCGGTAGAGCTGACGGGATTCAATATAGTCGAGAACGCCCTCGGCAACCAGATGGCGCACGCTGAGGCCCAGCGCCAGGCGCCGGCGGATTGCCGTGGCGGAAATCTCCAGCGCGGTGATGGCGACAGACGATGCGGCCGGCGGGTGCGCCGGCCAGGTCGGCGGCGTCACCTGGCGCGCGGCGAATTCGCGATCAAGCGCCGTATTGCCTGCGCCGACTTTCAATTCGTGTCCCGCGCGCGTCGCCACGGCAATATGCGCCAGCCCGAACAGCTCGCGCCAGCGCGTGCCAGGCCTCGAATCGGGCGAAAGCATCGGCGCCCAGCAACAGCACCAGCGGGCGCTGCGCGCCGTGCAGCAGGCGCTGGCGTTCCAGCGTTTCGACGGTGTAGCTCGGCCGGCCCGCCGGGTCGAGCACTTCCGCGGCATCGACGCTGAAGCCGGGGGCATCGGCGAGGGCCCGCTCGACCATCGCCAGGCGATGCACGGCGGCGCACTGTGGCGCATCGCGCAGGGCCGGCCTGCCGGCCGGGATGAAACACACTTCAGCCAGGCCCAGCGCCTCGCGCGCCTCGATGGCCAGTCGCAGGTGCGCGACATGCAGCGGATCGAAGGTGCCGCCGAAGAGGCCGAGAACTCCCCCGTGTTCTTCATGCATCGGGCTGTGCCGGCGCCTCGAACACGTCGCGGTAAGACAGATACGCTGGCCGCCATCGTCGGCGCCAGCACGAAGATCAGCAGCATACGCAGCGCAACGGAGAGAATGGCGACCAGCGTCGGCGAAATCAGGCCGGCGACGACAAGGATCAGGCCGGGCAGTACGCCGCCCGCCAGCACCAGCGCCAGGGCGTACATCGTGAATACGCCAGTTGCGCCAACACGCGACAAAGCTGAAGAACAGCGATTTGCCGGCGCCGACGCCATTCCAGACCGCCAGCAGCGGCGCGAACCAGAAGGCCATCAGCAGCGGCGAGGCCAGCAGCAGAATCACCGCGAGGTCGCCGGCGAGCGCCATCGCCTCGGCCTCATCAAGCCCGTCGCCGATATCGATCGGCTCGCCCAGCGCAAAGCCGCCCAGCACCAGCAGGCTGGAGCCGACCAGGTGCAGGCCGCCAAGACGTATCAGCCGAACCTGCTGGGCGCTGATACCGGCGATCAGGGTTTCGCTGGAAAACCGCTGGCCGCGCTCAATCGCGCGGAAGCCGTTAGCCAGCATGACCGTCAGGGTCGGCAGCAACAGCGGCAGCAGGAAAGGGCCAAGCTTCCCGGGATCAGGTTGACCACGATCACGATCAGCAGGTAGGCAAGGTTACCGCGGTTGCCAGCGGCGGATGGCGGCGGAACAGGGCAAAGCCGCCAGCAGCCAGAAGAACTCCGTGGCGGGCAGGCAGCCGGCGCGCGTCCATCAGTCCTCCTCCCCTTCAAAACGGACGGCTTGCGACGATCCCGTGGGCAGGACAGGCGCATCGAAGGCAATGTCGCCGTCCGCGTCCGGGATTCCGCCTGCCTTCAATCCGGCAAAGTCGAACAGCCGCGCATCCAGCAGATGCGATGGCACCACGTTGCCCAGGCTGCGGAACATGTTCTCGATGCGCCCGGGGAAGCGCTTGTCCCAGTCCCGCAACATCTGCGCGATCTGCTGGCGCTGCAAGTTCGGCTGCGAACCGCACAGGTTGCCGGGAATGATCGGAAAGGCGCGCACCTCCGCCCAGGCTTCGAGGTCGCGCTCGCGGCAATAGGCCAGCGGGCGAATCACGACGTTGCGGCCGTCATCGGAGACCAGTTTGGGCGACATGGATTTCAGCTTGCCGCCAAAGAACATGTTGAGGAACAGCGTTTCCAGCATGTCGTCGCGATGATGGCCGAGCGCGATCCGGGTCGCTCCCAGTTCGCCGGCGACGCGATACAACACCCCGCGGCGCAGGCGCGAACACAGCGAACAGGTGGTCTTGCCCTCCGGTATCACCCGCTTGACGATGGAATAGGTGTCCTCGTCTTCGATGTGGAAAGGCACGCCGATCCCGCGCAGGTAATTCGGCAGCACGTCCGCGGGGAAGCCAGGTTGCTTCTGGTCCAGATTGACTGCGACGATGTCGAAGTCGATCGGCGCATGCACGCGCAGGAACAGCAGGATATCAGCAGGGCGAAGGAATCCCTTACCGCCGGAAAGGCAGACCATGACCTTGTCGCCCGCCTCGATCATGTTGAAGTCGGCGATCGCCTTGCCCACCTCGCGGCGCAGGTGTTTGGCCAGCTTGTTGGCCTCGAACGCGACTTTCTGCGCCTGGCGGGCGGTCGGCGCCGCGTTCGGGTTGGTGGTCAGTGGTGCGTTCATGCTGCCTCTGCCGGGCCGCCCCGGAGGCAGCCAGTCAACATCCGGAAGCCGCAACTGCGGCTGAACCGTAGTCCCCTTTCGCGGAAAGAGGGGCTGCGAAGGGATAGTGCTCGGCTGGAGAAAGTGTGCAGTGCGTCCGCCGTCGACGTTGATCACCTGTCCGGTGACATAGGGGGCATCGAAGACGAGAAATTTCACGGTGTGCGCAATGTCGGCGGGCGAGCCGACGCGCTTCAACAGCGTGTGCGCAATGATAGCCGTGCGCTCGGCGGGCGGAAAGTCATTCTTGCCCTGGGGCCATTCGATAGCGCCGGGCGCCACCGCGATGACCCGCACCCGCGGCCTGAGTTCAACGCCAGCGCACGGGTCAGCCCGAGCAGGCCAGCCTTCGCCGCGCAGTGAAGGCGGATAACCCTTCAACGGACGCTCGGCATGGATGTCGGTGATGTTGACGATACAGCCGCCGCTAGCTTCCAGATGCGGCGCCGCCGCCTGCGCCAGGAACAGCGGCGCCTTGAGGTTGGTGCCGATCAGGTCATCCCATGCCGCCGTGTCCACGGCGCCGACTTTGGTCGCGAAGAACGACGAAGCATTGTTCACCAGCGCATCGAGCCGGCCAAAACGATCCACGACGGACTCCACCAGCGCGGGGCAGTACCGCCGTATCCAGAAGGTCGGCGAAAACCGCGGCGGATTCGCCGGCCCGATCCGACCGTGCCGCATTCAGCTCGGCGGCCAGCGCCGCCGCGGCAGTGACCGACGAGCGATAGTGAATCGCCACGCGGGCGCCCGCCGCATGCAGTGCGCGCGCGATCTCAGCGCCGACACGGCGGGCAGCGCCGGTAACCAGAACAACCGGGGATTCGTGGCAAGACTCATGCTGGAAGTATGGCAGCGAGAACCCGCGCCGCCGTGCGAAGCCAAAACTTGCCGTGACCGCCACCGAAGAGCCGTAGCCCGCGCAGTTGAGGCCCGCTGCCGCATCGAACCCCTCGTCCGCAACGGCGCCGGCAAGGCCGAAGGAGTCGTCCGCAGTGGTGTCCCCGGGACGACGGCAGCCGGTCGCCGAATCTGCTCCGGCGAAAACACGCACTCGACGCCGAACTGCTTCTTCGGCTCGCGTGAAGCCGTAATCCTTGCGCAGTCGCGCGCGGACTTTCGAGGCCAGCGCGTCCTGCGTGGTACGCGACTAGAGTCAGGACTTCGATTCGCGTCGGTTCGGTGCGCCCGCCGGCGCCGCCGGTCGTCACGACGCAGATGCCGGCACGGCGGCAATGGGCGATCAACGCTGCCTTGGCGCGCACCTGGTCGATGGCGTCGATTACCGCGTCGAGGCGCAGAATCAGGACAGCCACATTGGCTTCGTCGATGAACTCTTCCGGCGTACCCCGCAGGCCGGGGATTGATCGCCGCGATGCCGTTCCCGCATGGCGGCCACCCTAGCCGCGCCGAAGCTCGATTCAGGCGCACGAACCTGCCGATTCCACATCGGATTCGACGACGCGATCCAGATCGATCGGCGTCAACCGCCCGACGCCGGAGCGCGCCAGCGCCTCCGCCGCCCACGACCCGACGCCGCCGATGCCCACCACCACCATGCGCCGCCGCGGCTCTGGCAAACGCCGGCCCCATACAGGCGCTCGATGCCGCCGAAACGGCGTCGCGTAATCAAGGTGGCGGAAGTCATGCCCGGAATTCTATCCGGCGCCGGGCAAGGTAGCTCGATTGGCGAAGAACCGAAATGCCAGAAGCTGGGAAACATCGTGGCTTAGCACAAGTTGTCGCTGCTCCGCTGCACCCGTTTGAATTTGGTTTGTCCTGATTCCCGGGAGAAGAGGTAAAGTAGGCGCTCAAAGCAAGAACAAGAGAGGACCCCGCGAGGAAGTTCAGCGACGCACCGAGCCCGCCGTCGAGCGTATTGGCGGCTTGCCATGCTTGCCTCTGGCGGGGCCGGAATAGTCGAGACTGGAGGAGCGGCATGACCAAGAAGATTCTGATCGCGGATGACGAGCCGAATATCGTCATTT
>JADJQA010000045.1 GCA_016712985.1 Sulfuritalea sp.
CGCAGCGAGCATAAAACGATGGGCGGACTTGGGGTCTTTCTCGTTCTTCGTCAGGTCGACGAAAAACTGCGCTCTTCGGGATGCTCTCTAACGCCTCGTACCCTCGGACCTCCAATCGGCATCATTTGCTTAGCGAAAGTGGTGGCCATATTGTGGGCTAACACCTATTTAATAAATCTAGTCCATGTGACGTGAGAATCATCGGTTGTGAATGATGGAGAGACGAACGGTCATAGTCGTTGAGTTTTGGCGCAATAGTCCCCTGCATATTGAACATAGCAAGGGTTGAGGGCCGGATCAGGCAATGTTTGTTCAACTATTAATTGGCTTGACACGAAGTTGCCAACTGTCCCGAATGTTCCATAGACTCGATATATGACAAACCCAGCAGTATCAAGTAACGCTATCGTTTTCCAAATGGCTACGAGTTGTCGATTTGCGGCGAGCCTCATGCCCATCCAATAAAGAAAAATGGTTAGTTCAACAGTTATCCATACAACACCAAAATCTTTCAGTTGATGAAGTAGTCCCTGCATCCACAACATAAGTGGGATTATGAGAATCCCGGACAGCCCTAGGATGAAAAACATATACGCACTACTACATTTACTCAACCGCACATCAAGGTGTTGGCAATCCTCAGAGAGGTCCCTGTTCAGGGATACAACAACAGATCTTAGTGACTTATCGTAATCGGCCAGTCGTCGCTTATTGGCGAGATCTTCTACGGCTTCGCGTTTTCCACCTTCCATGATCATCGATCTGTTCTTGAAAGAAAAGCAATTCGGCCGGCGAACAGCCGCGCCATTTGTTTAAGGTCGCTTGCTCAGCCCTGACGCCTTCCTCCGCGTCATTTACTTCGGCATGTCTTATCCGAAGCTGAGACAACTCCGCGAAACTTCTGTCAAAGCGCCTATGTCGTGATGATCTTGCGTACTTGCATCGAAGAATAGGGAATGACCCGCTCCAGCTCGTGTAATACAGATTGACGGGCAGCAAGATACTCTTGCGCCCTTTCCAGGGTAGCTGCATGCTCGGCAACTTTCTGCTTTATGCCTTATCGCTGCTTGTATTCGTCCGTGCGGCTCACCGGCTATTTAAAAATCTGCATCAACGACATCTCCGCGCGCGGCAATTCGTTCAGTGGGCCCACAGTCGCTCTCAATCTTGTGAGACGACACAATAATGTCCTTCCCTAGTCTTACTGTGTTAAATACGCTGATTGATGATCGGAGTCCGCTCGAACCGTGGCCAGTGAGGCAGGATCTGGGCGAACTCCATGGCGATTTCCCAGCGCAGGGTTGGGATCGAGTCCGGTACATGCCGCTGGGGTCGAACGGGCGCCGCGTGGGGTATAACTTTCGGGTAAGGCAGGTTTTTCGCGGAAGCAGGCGTTTTTTTTGACCGAGTCGCCATGCACCAGTCGCTCACCCACCAGGAAGCCATACGCCGCAATGCACAGCGTGGCATGGTGATGGAAGCCGCGCCAGTTGCGGCCCTCGAAGTTGTCGAGGCCAAACTCCTGCTTCAGTTCCTGATAGTCCCGCTCGATGCGCCAGCGCATCTTGACGACCTTCACCAGTTCCTTGCGGGTGATCTCGGCCGACAGGGTGGACAGGAAATACTTGATCGGTTCGGGTTCGCCCTTGGGCCACTCGATGAGCAGCCATTCTTCGTCGCGCGGCACCGATGCCTGAAGGTCGCCATGGGCGGCGCGTACGCGCACGGCGGCAAAGCGCGAGGACAAGGACGCGTTGGTACCCTCCCGCCACGTGGTCTTGCGCCAGGCCGAGGACGGCAGGGACAACGCGAGATTCTTGACCGTCACGGGCTGGTTATCCGGCCCACGCCGCAGGCGTGTGGGCTTGCGTCCCCTGCCGCTCCACGGCTTGGGCGGCAAGGCCGCGCTGCCCGGCGCCCAGACCTTGGTGCCCGTCTTGATCCCCACGGCGTAGTGCATTCCCAGTCCGGTGATGCCATCGCGGTAGTGGGTATCGTCCCCATACCCGGCGTCCGCCAGCGCAATGTCACCCGGCAGTCCGGCGGCTTTCGCGGCCTTCATCTGCGCCAGCGAAATCTCCGGCTTGGTGGCAAAGCGCACATCCTCCGGCACGCCCGCATCCTTGCGCCGCTGCGCGTCCTCGGCCCACGATTCCGGCAGGTAGAGTTGGTACTGGATCGGCAGACTGGCCGTCTCAGTGGCAATCGACAGACTGACTGCCACCTGGCAGTTGTCGGTCTTCCCCAATTGCCCGCAATACTGCCGCGCCACACCCACCGAGTGCGTCCCCTGCTTGGGCATCCCGGTATCGTCCGCGATCCAGAATACCGTGCCCGCTCCCTGAAGGTCCATCCGTGGCAGCACCCAGTCAGTTACCCGCGCCAACACCGCATCGTCCGACCAGGGCGACTGCGCCACAAAGTGGTTCAGCGCTTGATGCAACGACGACACATGCAGCGGATCGAGGTTCGCGGCCAGCGGTTCGACGCTCTTGCGCTTCAACGGCAGCATCAGCCCTTGGCAGTAGCTCGCGAGCAACTCGCGTCGGTCTGAGCGACCCACCGCAGCACCAATATGCTCGATATACCGCAAGAATTTCTCGCTTCTCTCCATTTCAGTCTCCGTGTGCGTTGCCGTTAATGCACTCAATAACGGCAGCGATTCGGAATACTTAACACAGTAAGACTAGGAAACGGATGAAATGTGAAGGTCATAAATATTGCCCTCGTATCCTACGCCTCCATCATCGCCATATTTGACAGAGAGAGAGTCTGGACACCGCTGCAATTAAATGACCACTCGATCCAGAACTGCGCTCCTTCGTATGCCCCTCTGGATTTCTGCACTATTTCCTCACCGGCAACAATCTTCGCCCACACGGATGGCGTAACTGAAAGAGTATGGATTTCGTATCCCCATTCGACATAATTCAATCTTTTTCGGAAGCGCTGCTCCGCGCCGCTTTCTCTTTCCGGTAAAAAGAAGTCACGGCCATTCTCCTCATTTGGTGGCACTGCTTGAATCAGTCCGGCATCGACAAGCAATTGAACCAAATGTTGATGGTCCTGGTGTGCTGATGGGAACCTGCCAGTTCGCGGATCCATCGTGATATTGGCCCTCATGTAAAGATTGACGGAAACTCTACCGAAATGCGGACATTATCAAGTCGGCGGTTGATCTGCTAAACCTAGCGAGCGATGCAAGTGTAATGCAGTCGAAAAACTAGTACAGGTTGTCGGGAGGTCGGAAGGCTGGTGCGTAAGCGGGGCGACAGTATTAAAGACCATGGCAGCAGCTCGTTTCGGATGCGGTCGATTCGTGGCACTCCGACTCGGCCTGACGGACCGCCGGGGTATCGTTGGTCATCCGTTCATGCCCATCGTCGCCTTCGGCATCGACCAATGGCCGCAGCTTGTGCCTATCGGTGATCGCCTCGTTCGAGGTGCCAGACGCAAGTACCTCCTTGGGGCCTAGCTTCAACTGGGGAAAATTTCGGCCACTCTCGGTTCCGGATGAGGTAGGCGTCCGCACGAGGCGGTTCGGCACCGATGTGCTCAAGCACCTCGACGACCAGACCAATGTTTTCGGGACAGCCACCGACTATGACACAGAGGGTGCCGGGCTTCAGTAATTCCATGACGTTCTCCTGTTTAGCCAACTTTGACAAAATGTCGGGGATAGCAATCTGGATCAAATCTCCCCAGCCCATGAGGTGGGCCACTACCTCGTTCTTTAGCTCAACGAGGCGTTTCAGCCGGATCATCTACTTTGAAGAGAATGCTCGAACCCAATAACCGCCGTTTGCATCAATTCCAGCATGGGAGAAGCCATGCACCCCCAGACAACGGTCAGCATCCCGCCGTGCGCTTTGCAAAACGCACATGCAGCGCACAAGAGCACGTCGGCAGCCTTCCGTGATTTTCCCGTCTCTCGTTAGTGGCTCGGGGTGTTGGATGAATGCACCCTTGCCAATATGCACCAAGGGTTCGCCTTCTCGAATTTCGACAACCTCACGCGGGCTACCGCCCCAAGTGATGTAAGAGTATGCCCGCTCTTCAGATGTCTTCGCCATACAACCTCCTGTTTAGTCATGATCAGGACCATCTTTATCGGTGAGCATTGCGGCAAGCCGGAGAAGCTGGCCTGCGGCAATGTCAGGCAGGCGATCCTCTGGGCGCGGGCATGCTGGGCTTGGGGCATGGTCTGGAATAGCTCCACGGTCCTCCCGGTGATCAGGTGGTTCGTAACTCGCGCCTCAATCAGGTAGCCGGGGGTGCTGTGAATGATCTTCACGCGCCGACTCCAGTTTCGCCAGGCTCAAGCAAGGCTGTCGTTTGCTCCAGAAAAGCCCCAGCCTCTCCCTGATTTGCACGTCGCAACTTGTATTCCGCGGACCAGGCTACTTTTGCGCTGAAAGTAACTCGGTTCGCCAGTAATGGGAGCGAGCATTGCGGGATTGGCTGCCCGTCAATCCGGCAAATTAAATACGTGGGGGCGCTCTCGGATAGCCGGGGATCGACGTCGAGGATCTCCACCACATGCCCGTTGTTGAGTAATCCAGCGGTAGCGTACTGGGTGACGCACAGGTCACCGATTTGAAATTTTGCCATTTGAAACTCCTGCCCCCGTTCAGTCCGGCGTAGCCGGCTTCCAGGGGAGGAGAAGCGAGCGACGCTTTAGCGGTATTTGTGATTCGCCCCGCAAGTTGTGCGTTAAATCGGCGATGCTGCAGACAACAAAAAACCCGTTCAGGCTTGCGCGCTAGAACGGGTGGGGTGGCATCCGCTTTAGCTGAATTTGTATAGCGCCCGCAAGTTGAAACTTAAACCGGCGCGTGCAGAGAATGCCTCACCATCTCCCATCAGAATGTCAAAACGTAACGTACGTAGGTGCGATACTTAGGTTCGATGTCCGGTTAGAAACGAAGCCCCCGGCCGGTTCTGGCCGACTGCCGTCAGCCAGCAAATTTTAACGACCGTCCGCTCCCGCTACAGACCCGACATGCACGCAACAAGCCATGAACGGCTGGGCAAGCCGACGAGCACTCATCCGTTGCATAAAACCCAGCGGCGGCAAGTACCCCACATAGCTGACCTTCAAAGCTTCCAGGCCTGAGCGGCAGCAGTGGATTGAAAGTGAGCGCTGCCGTCGGTTCCCCCACGGCGTTCGGACTCTAACCACCAATGACAAGAAACCGCGATGAAACACTGCTTGGCAGAGTTCGCTGCGCTGATCGGCGAGCAGTACGCGATGGTCGACCGAGGACGGCGAACACGTCGGCCTGTGCGCCGAGTTCCCGTCGCTGTCCTGGTTGGCGAAGACGCCGGAAGACGCCCTCAAGGAAATCCGGCGGATCGTGTCCGAGGCAGTGGCCGACATGCGGGCGGCAGGAGAGGCCATTCCCTTGCCCCAGACGGCGGGAATCGGATTTGGCAATCACTGACTGCCAAATCTTACGTAGAAGTCGCCGTCTCACCAGCGCCGACTTTCACGATCCAGAATTTCTGTAATGCTTCCCCGAACAACAATCGAAGCAAAAACGACTACAATTGAAGCACTAAATGCTGCGAATATCGCCGCCATCGTGCTACTCGATCTCCTCTTCGGCAGTTACCGCCAACGTGCACTGACCCAATTGCTGTTGCATCCTGACAGCAGTTACCACGTGCGCGAACTGGGGCGCCTGACGGGCACCACGCCCGGCACCCTGCACAAGGAACTGGCCCGCCTGGCGCAGGCCGGGCTGCTGCTGCGCGAGGCGCAGGGCAACCAAGTGCGCTACCGCGCCAACCGCGACTGCCCGGTATTTGCCGAACTGGCCGGCTTATTTCGCAAGACCAGCGGCGTGGTCGGCGTTCTCGCTGAAACCTTGCGCGCACTCGACCCGGTGCCGGAACTGGCACTGGTCTTCGGTTCCATGGCGCGGGGCGAAGAAAATGCCCGTAGTGACGTCGATCTGCTGTTGATTGCCGACTGCGGTTTCGGCGACGCGGTCAAGGCGCTGCACCCCTTGCAGGAAAGCCTGCAACGCGAAATCAACCCAGTGCTCTTCACCGCCGCCGAATTCGCCCGGCGCATCGAGGCCAAGGAAACGTTTGTCGGCAACATCCTCGCCAATCCCAAACTGTTCGTCATTGGAACCGAACATGAGCTTGCAAAACTTGCTGGCCATCCAGCGTCTGCAAACCTTTGAGGCCACGCCAAGCGGCGTGCAGCGCATGCTGGCCTCGGCCGTGCGCAACCTGGCCGATGCCCGCCTGGCCGGCCTCAGCGCCGACAACCGCTTCGACGCCGCCTACAAGACCATCATGCAGTGCGCGATGGTCGGGCTTTGGGCCAATGGCTACCGCACCGTGACCAGCCAGCCCGGTCACCACCAGACCGCGCTGCAAGCGCTGCCCAAGACCATGGGCCTGGCTCAGGACAGCGTGATTGTCCTCGATGCCCTGCGCAAGCAGCGCAATCTCAACGACTACGAAGGCGACCCCGTCACCGATGCGGCGGTCGCCGAATGCCTGGCTCAGGCCGAGTCGCTGCTCGCCCACACCCGGCAATGGCTCGCCAGCCATCGCTCCGACCTGCTTGCCGAGGACCGCTGACCCAATGCTCGACACCGACACCAAGCGCCGCATCGATTCCTGCCGCGACATCGTCGTCGGCAAGGTGCCGGACCCCAAGTCGCAAGTCGAACAGATCGCCATCGCGCTGATCTACAAGTTCATGGACGGCATTGACGCCGAGACCAAGGAGCTGCGCGGCAAGCGCAGCTTCTTTGTCGGCGAGTACGGCAAGTATGGCTGGGCCAGGCTGATGGCGCCGAGCATGGGCGGCTTCCCGTGCTCGCTGCGCCGACCCGCGGTTGGCGCAGCGGGTCGCAGTGAACAGCGTGGGCGCTACGTGAGTCCGCCCGGCTGCCGGTAAAAATTCACCGCATGACTTTCGCCGAACTCAAGCAGCGCCTCGCCCTCTACGAAAAGCTGATGCGGCTGGACAAGCCGATCGGCACGCTGCTGCTGCTGTGGCCTACCCTGTGGGCGCTGTGGATCGCCAGTAGCGGGCAGCCGCACTGGCTGCTGGTCTGGATTTTCGCCCTGGGCACCTTGCTGATGCGCTCGGCCGGCTGCGTCATCAACGACTATGCCGACCGCGAATTCGATCCGCATGTCGAGCGCACCAGAACCGACCTCTGGCGGCGCGCAAGCTGCCCAACGGCGAGGCGCTGACGCTCGCCGCGATGTTGATCTTCTGCGCATTCCTGCTGATTCTGCCGATCTTCCGCGAAGTCTGGTGGCTGGCGCTGATTGCCCTGTTTCTCGCCGCCAGCTACCCGTTCACCAAGCGCTTCTTCGCGCTGCCGCAGGCGTATCTGGGGGTGGCTTTCGGCTTTGGCATTCCGATGGCATTTGCCGCGGTGAGCGGCGAAGTCGGCGCGCTGGGCTGGACTATGCTGATTGCCAACGTCTTCTGGGCGCTGGCCTACGATACGGAATACGCGATGGTCGACCGCGATGACGACGTCAAGATCGGCATTCGCACGGCAGCCCTCACCTTCGGCAGCTTCGACGTGGTGGCAGTGATGCTCTGCTACCTGTGCACGCTCGGCATCCTGGCGTATGTCGGCCGGCAACTGGCCTACGGACCCCTGTATTTCGCCGGACTGGTTGTCGCTGCTGCCCTGGCGGGTTATCACTACACGCTGATCCGCGATCGCAGCCGTGAAGGCTGCTTTGCCGCCTTTCGGCATAACAACTGGTTCGGTGCGGCGATCTTCGCCGGCATTGTCGCCGAACTCAATCTGCGGCCCTGGCTGGCGAAGTGAGGCGGCCGATGGCGCAAGACAGGCAGCGAGCCGGGATGCGTGCGGTTAAACTCGCCCCATGAAATATACCGATCTGCGCGATTTCATTGCCCAACTGGAGACGCTTGGCGAACTCAAGCGGATTGCGCTGGAGGTCGATCCCTGCCTGGAGATGACCGAAATCGCCGACCGCGTACTGCGCGCCGGCGGGCCCGCCCTGCTCTTCGAAAAGCCGAAGGGGCATTCGATCCCGGTACTCGCCAACCTGTTCGGCACGCCGCGCCGCGTGGCCCTGGGCATTGCCGCCGCAGAAAACGACGAGGCCGTTGAGTCCGACTGGAAAACCCGTCTGCGCGCGGTCGGCACGCTGCTGGCCTATCTCAAGGAGCCCGAGCCGCCGAAAGGCCTGAAGGACGCCTGGGACAAGCTGCCGGTGCTGAAGCAGGTGCTCAACATGGCGCCCAAGCTTCTGAACTCGGCGCCGTGCCAGGGCGTGGTGTGGCAAGGGACGGATGTCGATCTGGCGCGCCTGCCGGTGCAGACCTGCTGGCCCGGCGACGCCGCGCCCCTGATCACCTGGGGCCTGGTCGTGACGCGAGGACCGCAGAAGATACGACAGAACCTCGGCATCTACCGGCAACAGATCATCACCCCCAACAAAGTCATCATGCGCTGGCTGGCGCATCGCGGCGGTGCGCTGGACTATCGCGAGCATTGCGCTGCCCGACCCGGCGAGCCTTTTCCGGTCGCGGTGGTGATCGGTGCCGATCCGGCGACGATCCTCGCCGCCGTCACCCCTGTACCCGATACGCTGTCCGAATACCAGTTCGCCGGGCTGTTGCGCGGCGCCAAGACGGAACTGGTGAAGTGTCTTGGTTCGGACTTGCAGGTGCCGGCATCGAGCGAGATCGTGCTGGAAGGCGTCATCCATCCGGGCGAGACTGCGGCCGAAGGCCCGTTTGGCGACCATACCGGCTATTACAACGAGGTGGCCGAGTTTCCGGTGTTCACCGTCGAGCGCATCACGATGCGCCGCGATCCGATCTACCACTCCACCTATACCGGAAAGCCGCCCGATGAGCCGGCGATGCTTGGTCTGGCCTTGAACGAGGTGTTCGTCCCGCTGCTGCAAAAGCAGTTTCCCGAGATCACCGATTTCTACCTGCCGCCCGAGGGCTGCTCCTACCGGATGGCCGTGGTCAGCATCAGGAAGCAGTATCCGGGGCACGCCAAGCGCGTGATGTTCGGCATCTGGAGTTTCCTGCGGCAGTTCATGTACACCAAGTTCATTATCGTCACCGACGACGACGTCGATGTGCGTTCCTGGCCCGAGGTGATCTGGGCGCTCACCACCCGCGTCGATGCGGCGCGCGACACCCTGATTGCCGAGAATACGCCGATAGACTATCTCGACTTCGCTTCGCCGGTGGCCAGCCTGGGCAGCAAGATGGGCATCGATGCAACCAACAAGTGGCCGGGCGAGACCACCCGCGAGTGGGGCCGCCCGATCGCAATGGACCCGGCCGTGAAGCAGCGCGTTGATGCGCTGTGGCAGCAATTGGGATTGTAGGGAGAATGCAATGACTGACTACGAAGTGCAACCGGTGCGGGTTGAAGCCGACGAGCAACTCGATGGACCGCGCGCCTGGTGCCATGTGATGTACGGACTGCATGCACTGTCGGCGGCTTCCGGGATACTCAGCTCGGCCACGATCATCGGCGCCTTCGTCTTTGGTTGGCCGTCGATCATTGCCGTGATCATCAACTACGTCACCCGCGACAGGGTGCGCGACACCTGGCTGGCGACACATTGGCGCTGGCAGTTGCGCAGCTTCTGGTTCGCCGCGCTCTGGCTGCTGGTGGCCGGGCTGCTGGTGATCACGCTGATCGGCATTCCGGCGGCGTTCATGGTGATCGTCGGCACCGGGCTGTGGGTGCTCTACCGCGTGATCCGCGGCTGGCTGGCGCTGCTGGACCGGCGTGCCATGCCGCTACCGACAGCCTGAGCACTGGGACTTCTGCACTGGCCCCTTCGCCCGCGAACATCCCCGGCAACTGGATTCCTGGCACGGGCGAAGCAAAATGCTGCATTGCAAGATATACTTGAAAGCGTTGTGACGGACCGGAGCGTGCGCACGGTCATGATCAACGACGAGCCTTCACAAAAGATCAAGGCGATTTTCGGCAACATAGACAGGGAGTCTTTGAAATGCGCGTGCTGTTGATGACCAACGAGTTTCCGCCGAACATCTATGGCGGAGCGGGTGTCCATGTGGAATACATATCCCGTGAATTGTCCAAGATGACGCCAGTCGAGGTGCGCAGCTTCCATCAGCAGGACTTCAGCAAGGACCAGCTCAGGGTTCTGGGCACCAAGGTCGACGCCTCGGGCTACGGTTGCTCGAAGGAACTGGTTTCACCCCTGAAGGCTCTTGCCACCTGCCTGGCCTTCAACACTCAGGGTATCGAGGCTGACGTGGTTCATTGCCACACCTGGTACGCGCATTTTGGCGGCATCATGGCCAAGATCCTGTATGGCATCCCGCTGGTCATTACCGTGCACTCGCTGGAGCCGTTGCGACCCTGGAAGCGTGAACAGATCGGTCGCGGTTATGACCTGTCGAGCTGGATCGAGAAGACCGCCCTGGAGATGGCGGATGCCGTGGTGGCCGTGTCCAAGAGCACCCGCGAGGACATCCTGCGGCTGTTCAACGTGGATCCGGCCAAGGTTCCGGTGATACCCAACGGCATCGATACCGACGAATACAAGCCGACGCTGGATCCATCGGTCCTCGCCAAGTATGGCATCGACCCCGCCAAACCCTATGTCCTGTTCGTCGGCCGGATGACGCGGCAAAAGGGTCTGTTGTACCTGTTGCAGGCCATTTCGCAACTCGACGCCGACACCCAGGTGGTGCTCTGCGCCGGCGAGTCGGATACGCCCGAGCTGCAAAAGGAACTGGAAGCCCTGATTGCCGATATCAAGACGCATCGGCAGGGCATCATCTGGATTGCCGAAATGGTCAGCCGTCCTACCACCATCGCGTTGTATTCGCAGGCGGCGGTGTTCGTCTGTCCATCGATTTACGAGCCCTTCGGCATCATCAACCTGGAGGCCATGGCGTGCAACACGGCCGTGGTCGGCAGCAAGGTCGGCGGCATCGCCGAAGTAGTGGTGGATGGCGAAACCGGTCTGTTGATCGACGCCAATATCTCACCGACCATGCCTCACGACCCGATGGACCCCAAGGGTTTCTCCGCCGCCCTGGCCGAGGGCATCAACCGCCTGGTCCGTGACCCCGGACTGCGCAAGAAAATGGGCGCCGCCGGCCGCCAGCGCGTGCTGGACAATTATTCCTGGCGCAGCATTGCCGAGCAGACTCTGGCGCTGTACAAGCGCCTGCCCCGGGGCCAGTGAACATGAACGGGCAAGGCGTCTGTGCCGGGTCTGAACAGGCAAGGAGACTCGATCATGTCTAAGGGACCGCGCATCTACAACCTGTTTCCGCTGCTTTGCGGGTCGGTTCGGCAGTGGGAAGAGCATCTGCCGCGCATCGCCGCGATGGGTTTCAACTGGGTCTATCTGAATCCTTTTCATTTCCCCGGCTTTTCCGGCAGCCTGTATGCGGTCAAGGACTATTACCGTATCCATGACCTGATGTGGGACGGCGAGCATTCCCTCGAAGACCTGCTCAAGTCCTTCTGCTGGAAAGCTGGCGAACACGGCCTGTCGGTGATCATGGACCTGGTCGTCAATCACACCTCCAAGGACGCGCTGCTGACCGAGCAGCATCCGGAATGGTTCCTGCGCGAATCCGACGGCTCCTTGCGTTCCCCCCGCGCCGTTGATCCCGCCGATACGCGCAATGTCACGATATGGGGTGATCTGGCGGAAATCGACTACCACGACCACAGCCATCGCGCCGGCCTGGTCAGCTATTTCGGCGACATGATCGGCCACTTCATCGATTGCGGCATTCGCGGCTTCCGCTGCGATGCGGCCTATCTGGTGCCTGCCGAGATATGGTCGATGTTGACCTCGTTCGCCCGCTTCAAGCGCCATGACGCGACCTTCTTCGCCGAAACCCTGGGCTGCCGGCTGGACCAGGTCACCGCGCTGCGTTCGGCGGGCTTCGATTACATGTTCAACAGCGCGCGCTGGTGGGATTTCAGGTCGCCCTGGCTGCTGGAGCAATACAACTCGTTTCGCCATATCGCGCCGTCGATCGCCTTTCCGGAAAGCCACGATACCGAGCGCGTAGCCACCGATTTGCAGCGGGGAGGCCTTGGCGATCCGGCCTTGATCGAGCGCGCGTACAAGATGCGCTATCTGTTTGCCGCGGTGTTCTCGACCGGCGTAATGATTCCGGTCGGTTTCGAGTACGGCTTTCGCACCAGGCTCGACGTTGTGCAGACACGCCCGGAGCACTGGGAGCCGCCTCTGTTCGATATCTGTGGCTACATCGCCGCCGTCAACCGCATGCGGGCGGCTATTCCGGTGCTCAACGAGGAAGGCGCGCAACGCCAGGTGCACACCGGCGATCCCGCAGTGGTCTGCCTGCTGCGTCGAGCGTGGGACGGGCCGTCGTGGGTGCTGTCGGTCCTGAATACCGATCTGCATCATGCGCACCAGGCGCGCATGCAGGGTCTCGACGCCGACGTGGTCATGGCGCGGGAAGTCACCCCGGGTGGCAAGGGAGAAACCATCACGGCCGGTGACGTTTTGACATTGGCGCCCGGCGAGGCGCGGGTTTTCGTGAATGCTTGAACACAGGGGATGTCATGGCTAAGACTGTTTCGAATACAAGCAAGGTACAGGCGCCGCAGCACAAGGCTGCGGCAGCGGGGACGGCATTGACGGCGGGCCTCAGGAGTCGCCCGATCGTGATTCTGAACGTCTCGCCGGAAGTGGATGGAGGTCGCTTTGCGATCAAGCGCGAAGTCGGCGATGTCCTCGTCGTTGCAGCCGACGTATTCAAGGACGGCCACGACAAGCTCTGCGTCATGCTGATGGTGCGCCGCAGTGCCGACAAACAGTGGCAAGACGTTCCGATGACCTGCACCAACCCCGGTCTCGACCGCTGGCAGGGCCAGTTCGCGCTGACCGAGAATACCGGCTACGTCTACACCATAGAGGCATGGAGCGACGCGTTCGAGAGCTGGCGCGACGAGGTGCAGAAGAAGCTGGCCGCCAATGTGGACGTGACACTTGAATTGATCGAGGGCCGCGATCTGGTCGTGCAGGCGGCCGGCCGCGCCGATGCGGCGGGGAAAGCCTATTTCAAGGAAATCCTCGAGCGCTACGATGCCGCCGACCATGTGCGGCGCTGGGGGCTGCTGCTGTCCGAGGAAGTGAGCGGCAATGTAGCGCGCTGGCCCGATCGCGGCAGCGCCAGTCGCTACGACCTGGAACTGGAGGTGTTCGTCGATCGTGTCGCCGCCCGCTATGCGGCCTGGTATGAGATGTTCCACCGCTCGCAAGGCACGGTGCCGGGCAAGCCCGCCAGCCTCAAGGATTGCGAGCGCCGGCTGCCGGAGATCCGCGAACTGGGCTTCGACGTGATCTATTTCGTCCCGGTTCATCCGATCGGCCGGAGCCATCGCAAGGGCCCCGACAACACGCTGAACGCCGGTCCCAACGACCCTGGCAGCCCCTATGCGATTGGTTCGGAAGAGGGCGGACATACCGCCTTGCACAAGGATCTGGGAACCATTGACGACTTCCGCCATTTCGTCGCCGCTGCGGCGTCCCACGGCATGGAGGTCGCGCTCGATTTCGCCATTCAGTGCTCGCCGGACCACCCGTGGATCAAGAGCAATCCCGACTGGTTCAGGTTCCGCCCGGACGGCACCATCAAGTACGCCGAGAACCCGCCGAAGAAGTACCAGGACATCGTCAACGTCGACTTCTACACCGTCGACCAGGAAGGCCTGTGGAAGGAAATCCTCCACTCGGTGCTGTTCTGGGTCGATCTCGGCGTCAAGACCTTTCGCGTCGACAACCCGCACACCAAGCCGGTGCCGTTCTGGGAGTGGCTGATCCGCGAGATCCGGCGCGACCACCCCGACGTCATCTTCCTGGCTGAAGCCTTCACCCGCCCGCCGATGATGCGGATGCTGGCCAAGGTCGGCTACAGCCAGTCCTACACCTATTTCACCTGGCGCAACTTCAAGCACGAGATCACCGAGTATCTGACGGAGTTGACGCAGTCGCCGGTGGCCGAGTACATGCGTCCGAATTTCTTCCCGACCACACCCGACATCCTTCCGGAATTCCTGCAAAACGGCGGACGTCCCGCGTTCATTACCCGCTTCGTGCTGGCCGCCACCCTGTCCAGCGTCTACGGCATGTACAACGGTTACG
The DNA here is from genome assembly GCA_016712985.1 of Sulfuritalea sp. Lineage (GTDB taxonomy): Bacteria > Pseudomonadota > Gammaproteobacteria > Burkholderiales > Rhodocyclaceae > Sulfuritalea. The sequence continues at coordinate 14,164 of JADJQA010000045.1, forward strand.
AGCTCTGCGAAAACGCCGCCGTACCCGGCAAGGAGGAGTATCTCCACTCCGAAAAGTACGACTACAAGGTCTGGGACTGGGACCGGCCAGGCAATATCAAGGAGCTGATCGCGAAGGTCAATCGCATCCGGCGGGAAAACCCGGCCCTGCACGAATTGACCAACCTGCGCTTCCATACCGCCCACGATGACAACATCTTGTTCTACGGCAAGATGACGCCGGATCGATCCAACATGATCCTGATCGCGGTCAACCTGGATCCCTTCGATGCCCACGGCGCCGACATTGAGATTCCCCTGCACGAGCTTGGCCTGGCCGACCATGACAACTTTGTCGTCGAAGACCTGCTTACCGGCGCCAAGCATCTGTGGAGCGGTTCGCGTCACCACGTCCAGTTGGGTCCCGACACCAACCAGGCAATGATCCTGCGAGTCGTGCCATGGCATCACGTGGACTTCGAAACTCCTTGCTATTGAGGCGTGCCGCGTTCAAGCTAGGCTGCATGAATGCGTTGTGCCCTGGCCCGACAGGAGCTGTTCACCCCGGCGCATCGAGCGGTAGCCGACAGATAAGGACAAAAAAATGCGCAAAAGACTGATTGCCCCGGTTCGGCAGGACCAAGCTCACCCGGACCACGACTGGCTCGACCTGGAGCGCCTGGCGGAGGTGGAAATTACCTCGGAGGATCCTTCTCACCCGATCGAATCCGCGTTGCTGCCTGACGGACGCCCGGGATGGCGCGCCGCGGGACCGGGACGGCAGTCGATCCGGTTGCTGTTTTCAAATCCACAACGGATCCGCTGGATACGCCTGAGTTTCGTCGAGCCATCCATCGAGCGCACGCAAGAGTATCTACTGCGCTGGTCGGCCGATGGCGGGCACTCGTTCCGGGACATCGTGCGGCAGCAGTGGAACTTCAATCCCGGCGGCTCCAGCACCGAAACGGAAGACCATCATGTCGACCTTTCGGGAGTCACCACGCTTGAATTGGAAATCATCCCGAATATCGGCGGCGGCAACGCGGTTGCTTCGCTGGCGCAGTTTCGCGTCGCCTGAATCGCGGTCGCGGGCGGTTCCAAATGGAATCGCAAGCCGCCGAAAACCGGCGTCGCGGGGTCGCGCCCTTGTCAGTCGCCGTGAAGCGAGACCCCGTCGAAGGGGCAGCGACCATGCACCGCGCCCATCTCGCGCAAAACCTTGGCGTGCCATGGCTGAACTTCGGGCCACGCAAAACGCCACTCCCAGTTGCCTTCGGGCACGCCGGGAACATTCATGCGGCCGCGCCCATCGAGTCCCAGCACATCCTGCATCGGGAAAACCACCAGCCGTGCAACCGAAATCGATAACGCCCGCATCAGGCTCCACTGTATCGAGTTGCCGTCAGTTCCCAGATAGTGCCTGGCGAAGGCGCGTTCGCGCAGCGATGCGGCATTCCACCAACCGATAGTCGTGTCGTTGTCGTGGGTGCCGGTATAGGCCACCGTGTTGGCCTCATAGTTGTGTGGCAGGTAGGAATGGCTGGCGCCTTCGCCAAAAGCGAACTGGATGATGCGCATTCCGGGCAGTTTGAAATCGTCGCGCAGTTCCTCGACATCGGGCGTGATCAGGCCCAGATCCTCGGCAATGATCGGCAATCCGGGGAAGCTGTCGTGTAGCGCCTGGAACAGTTCCTTGCCGGGACCGGGCGCCCAGCGCCCGTTGATCGCGCTGGGCTCGGTCGCGGGAATCTCCCAGTGGGCGGCGAAGCCGCGGAAGTGGTCGATGCGCACGATATCGGCGAGAGCCAGTGCCCGCTTCATGCGGGCGATCCACCAGCGGTAACCGTCGGCGCGATGCGCGCTCCAGCGGTACAGGGGATTTCCCCAGCGCTGTCCGCTGGCGCTGAAGCAATCCGGCGGAACGCCGGCGACCACCAACCGTCGGCCCTGCCCGTCAAGCTCGAACAGGGTCTGCCGCGCCCACACGTCGGCACTGTGATACGCCACGAAAATCGGTACGTCGCCGACGATGCGTATGCCGCGGGAATTGGCGTGGTGCTTGAGCCGCGCCCATTGCCGCGCAAACACCCATTGGCAGAATTCCCAGAACGCGACTTCGTCGGCATGCGTGCGGCGCGCCTGGTGCAAGGCGGCCGGGTCGCGCTGCGCCAGCGCCGCGGGCCACTCGTTCCACTTGCGGCCGGGGTATTCGGCATCCAGCGTCATGAAAATTGCATAGTCCGGCAGCCAGTCCTGCTCGGCGGCGCAGAATGCCTCGAAATCACTTCGTTCGTGCGGCGCCGCATGAGCAAAGAAATGTCGCGCGGCAAGGCGCAGGCGCGGAATGCGGAAGGCAAACTGCAAAGGAAAATCAACACGCCCGGCCTGGAACATGGGGTCGGGGCGCAGTTCCTTGGCGCCGAGCCAGCCGCGATTGCCCAGATCGGACAGATCGATCATCAGCGGATTTCCGGCAAACGCGGAACTGCCCATGTAGGCAGAATTGCCCCTGCCGATCGTGCCCAGCGGCAGTACCTGCCAGACCGATTGGCCGGCGGCGGCCAGCCAATCCACGAAATTGTAGGCCTCGGGTCCGAAGTCACCCGCGCCGTAGGCGCCGGGGAGGGAGGTGGGGTGGAGCAGAATGCCGCTGGAACGTTCAGCCATCATGGGGTCGATTCCGGGTTATGACGCAGGTCTCTATGAGTCCCGCAGTCTATTGGTTTTTCGCGCCAATGGCATGAAGTATTCCGCCGATTTTAGGGCGCGCGAGACTACAGCCGGACCCCGGTGCGGCGCCTGCTTGAAATTTTGTCACCCTCCTCGACAGGAATCCCCATGACTCTTTGCCCGATTGCCATCGTTGCCGGTTGCGAGAAATGCCCGGCTTTCAAGATCTGCCCTCTAAAGGGCGCGATCGGCGACAAGCCACAGATACAAGCCAAGACCCCATCACCCGCCAAACCCCGCGCCGCTACCAGAAAGAAGAAGCAATAGCCTCGTATTGGCCACAGGTTTTCTGCATCCAGTTGCGGATCGCGCACCAAGGTAGGGCGCTGAATTTTTATCGTTTCTCCATTCTGGTGCATTCCTGTTTTGTTTTTGAGCTGATTGCCAAGGACAGGATCTTCAGGTTTCCATAAGTGGTATCAATCGATTGCGGCCGTTTGTCCGGCGCAATCGATGGCATGGCACGAGCCTCGCTAAGGAAGGACTGCACCGTTTAAAGCCAAACGGTTGGTCCGCTCACATCCTTTGAAAGGGGTACTCCATGCAACGTCGCAACTTCATCAAAGCCACCGCCGTATCGATCGCCCTGGCCGCTGCCGGCTTCGCCACCCAGCCGGCTATCGCCGCCGACACCATCAAGGTCGGCATCCTGCATTCGTTGTCCGGCACCATGGCCATCTCCGAAACCGCACTGAAGGAAACGGCGCTGATGACCATCGCGGAAATCAACGCCAAGGGCGGCGTGATGGGCAAACAGCTTGAAGCCGTGGTGGTCGATCCGGCCTCCAACTGGCCGCTGTTCGCCGAGAAGGCACGCCAGTTGCTGACGCAGGACAAGGTCGCGGTGGTTTTCGGTTGCTGGACTTCGGTTTCGCGCAAGTCGGTGAACCCGGTGTTCAAGGAACTCAACGGCCTGCTGTTCTATCCCGTTCAGTACGAGGGCGAGGAACTCGAAAAGAACGTCTTCTACACCGGCGCCGCGCCGAACCAGCAGGCGATTCCGGCCGTCGAATACCTGATGAGCAAGGACGGCGGCTCGGCCAAGCGCTGGGTGCTGCTCGGCACCGACTACGTCTATCCGCGCACCACCAACAAGATCCTGCGTGCCTTCCTCAAGAGCAAGGGCGTCGCCGAAGCCGACATCATGGAGGAGTACACCCCCTTCGGCCATAGCGACTACCAGACCATCATCGCCAAGATCAAGAAGTTCGCCGGCGAGGGCAAGAAGACGGCGGTGGTGTCGACCATCAACGGCGACTCCAACGTGCCCTTCTACAAGGAACTGGGCAATGCCGGACTCAAGGCGACCGACGTGCCGGTGGTGGCGTTCTCGGTGGGCGAAGAGGAACTGCGCGGCGTCGATACCAAGCCGCTGGTGGGTCACCTGGCCGCCTGGAACTACTTCCAGTCGATCAAGAATCCGGAGAACGACGCCTTCATCAAAATGTACAAGGACTGGGCGAAGAAACAGAAGCTGCCCAAGGCCGATACCGTGGTCACCAACGACCCGATGGAAGCCACCTACATCGGCCTCCACATGTGGAAGCAGGCGGTCGAGAAGGCCAAGACCACCGATGTGGACAAGGTGATCGCGGCCATGGCCGGCCAGACCTTCAAGGCGCCGTCGGGCTTCACCATCAAGATGGACGAGAAAAACCATCACCTGCACCGGGCCGTGTTCATCGGCGAAGTGAAGGCCGACGGCCAGTTCAACGTGGTGTGGAAGACCAAGGGCCCGGTCAAGGCCCAACCCTGGTCGCCCTTCATTGCCGGCAACGACAAGAAGAAGGACGAGCCCGAGGGCAAGTAAGCGTGTCGTAATTGCAAAACCGAGTCGTCATTCCCGCAAAAGCGGGAATCCGGAGGCGTACTTCTGGATTCCGGGGCAAGCCCGGAATGACGGTTCCAGGATTTGCCTTTTGCGCTTGCCATAGCAGATGTTCTTGGTGACGATGCGGCTCCTGCGCCGTTTCGCCAGCGCCGACTTTCCCCAAAAATGCGCCATTTTTTCTTCGCCCTTCTGATGCTGTGCCTGAGTCTTGCCGCCCACGCGGCGCTGGACCCGGCTGCCGTTCGACAGCTTGCGGCCGAAGAATCCGACGACAAGATCGCCGCGATCCAGAAGCTCGCGCTGACTGCCGAGCCCGACGCGCTGGCGCTACTGCAGCAGCTTGCCGACGGCACGCTGAAGGATGAGAACGGCGAGGACATCACGATCAACAACCGTGTGCGGCGCGAACTGGATGGCGCGCTGGCGGTGCTGAAACTCATCGACCCCGACACGAAGGTGCGCTACAAGGCGGTCAAGGAAATCGCCACCAATGTCGACGCCGGCATGGCCCCGATGCTGGCCAGGGCGCGCGACCGTGAAACCGAGCCGAAGATCCGCGCCCTGTTGATCGAGGTGCATGCGCTGGCGACGTTGAAGGATGCCGATCCGCAGATCCGGCTGGCGGCGGCAAAGGCGCTGGCCACCAGTGCCGACCCGAACACCAAGGCCCTGCTCAAGGCGCAATCCGAACCGGCCAACGAAACCGAAGTCGATGTGCGGCGCGCGGCTTTCCAGTCCTATCTTGCGGTCAAGGATCGGCTAACCTTGGCCGAAACCCTCGGCCGCATCTTTTCCGGACTGAGCCTGGGCAGCATCCTGCTGCTGGCCGCGCTGGGCCTGGCGATCACCTACGGCGTCATGGGCGTGATCAACATGGCGCACGGCGAACTGCTGATGATCGGCGCCTACGCCACCTACGGCATGCAGGGCCTGTTCCGCGCGCATTTCCCGGCGCACGAGGACTGGTACCTGCTGGCGGCCGTGCCGGTGGCCTTTTTTGCCGCGGCGGCGGTCGGGATCCTGTTGGAGCGCACGGTGATCCGTTGGCTGTATGGCCGCGCACTGGAAACCCTGCTCGCCACCTGGGGCCTCTCCTTGATGCTGATTCAGGCCGCGCGGGTAATCTTCGGCGCGCAGAACGTCGAGGTGGCGAATCCGGAATGGATGTCGGGCGGCCTCGAGATACTGCCGAGCATCGTGCTGCCCTTGAACCGCATCGTCATCGTCGGCTTCGCACTGTTCGTACTGGTGCTGGTCTGGGTGCTGATGAACCGGACGCGGCTCGGCATGTTCGTGCGCGCGGTGACGCAGAACCGTGGCATGGCCGGCTGCGTCGGCGTGCCGACGGGCCGCATCGACACGGTGGCCTTCGCGCTCGGCGCCGGCATTGCGGGCCTCGGCGGCGTCGCGCTGTCGCAGATCGCCAACGTCGGCCCCGACATGGGTCAGGGCTACATCGTCGATTCCTTCATGGTGGTGGTGCTCGGCGGCGTCGGCCAGCTCGCCGGCGCGGTCTGGGCGGCGCTGGGTCTGGGCATCGTCACCAAGTTCATCGAGAGCTGGGCCGGCGCCGTGATCGCCAAGATCGTCGTGCTGGTGTTCATCATCATGTTCATCCAGAAGCGTCCGCAGGGGCTGTTCGCCCTCAAGGGCCGCTTCGTGGAGAGTTGAAATGCGGAACCTCTTACGACGCAGAGGGCGCAGAGGCGCAGAGGGTGCAGAGAAAACCATGGGAATGCATAAACCCCTGGGGCATATCGTGTTCGCTCGTGGCCACGGGGATTGTGCTGTTCTCCGCGACCTCTGCGTCTCTGCGCCCTCTGCGTTTGGAGCGGTTGATTTTTCGGTTCGACGGACATGAGCCGCACACCTTTCATCGTCCGCTTCCTCGGCGCCACGCCGAAACAGGGCTGGATCGCCATCGCCATCGCCGCCGCGATCACCCTGGTGTTGCTGCCGGCGCTGCACCTGCTGGTGCCGGCGAGCAGCCCCTTCCACGTCTCGGCCTATGTCATCACGCTGGTCGGCAAGATCATGTGCTACGCCATCGTCGCGGTGGCCATGGACCTGATCTGGGGCTACACCGGCATCCTCTCGCTCGGTCATGGCGTTTTCTTCGCGCTCGGCGGCTACGCCTTCGGCATGTATCTGATGCGCCAGATCGGCCGCGACGGTTCCTACCAGTCGGACCTGCCGGACTTCATGGTCTTCCTCGACTGGAAGGCCTTGCCCTGGTACTGGACGGGTTCCGATTCCTTCCTCTGGTCGCTGCTGCTGGTTCTCGTGGTACCCGCACTGGTGGCCCTGGTCTTCGGCTTCTTCGCCTTCCGCTCGCGCATCAAGGGCGTTTACTTCTCGATCATCACCCAGGCGCTGACCTTCGCCGCGATGCTGTTCTTCTTCAGGAACGAAACCGGCTTCGGCGGCAACAACGGCTTCACCGACTTCAAGCGCATCCTCGGCCACAGCATCACCGCCCCCGAAATGCGTGTCACCCTGTTCGCGCTGACCGCGGCGATGCTGCTGGGGACGCTGGTGCTCGGCCGCTACCTGGTCACGTCGAAATTCGGCCGGGTCCTCGCGGCGATTCGCGACGCTGAGTCGCGCGTCATGTTCATCGGCTACAACCCGCTCCACTACAAGCTCTTCATCTGGACGCTGTCGGCGCTGCTGTGCGGCATCGCCGGCGCGCTCTACGTGCCGCAGGTCGGCATCATCAATCCGGGCGAAATGTCCCCCGCCAACTCGATCGAGATCGCCATCTGGGTCGCGGTCGGCGGTCGCGCCACGCTGGTCGGCCCGGTGCTCGGCGCCTTCATCGTGAACCTGGCGAAGAGCTTCTTCACGGTCGCCTTCCCCGAGTACTGGCTGTTTTTCCTCGGCGCACTGTTTGTCGTCGTCACGCTTTGGCTGCCCGACGGCGTGGTGGGGCTGTGGCGCAAGCTGCGCAACAAGGGGGTGGCGGCATGAGCGCCATCCGCCCAGCCGCCCCAAGGATGGCGCCGCCACACAGCCACGCGGCGGCGAACCATCGTCACCCCCGCCCGCGGGGCAGGGGGATGGGGGTAGGCTCGTGACAGCCCACACCATCGATCGCGAGCAGGCGTGGGAGGACAGCACATCCATCGGCCACCCGCTGGTGCAGGGCGAGGTCGACCTCTCGCACAACGTCATCCTCTACCTCGACAACGTCACCGTCAGCTTCGACGGTTTTCGCGCCCTCAACGCGCTGTCGCTGAACATCGACGCCGGCGAGCTGCGCTGCATCATCGGTCCCAACGGCGCCGGCAAGACGACGATGATGGATGTCATCACCGGCAAGACGCGGGCCGACCGCGGCAAGCTCTTCTTCGGCCAGACCATCGACCTGCGGCGCATGACCGAAGCCGAGATCGCCCACGCCGGCATCGGCCGCAAGTTCCAGAAGCCGACAGTGTTCGAGAACCTCAGCGTGTTCGAGAACCTCGAACTGTCGATGAAAATGGACAAGCGTGCGCGCGTCAGCCTGTTCGCCTGGCTCGACGACGACGCCCGCGACAAGGTGGCCGACACGCTGCGTCTGATCCGCCTCGACGGCGAGGCCGGGCGCCCGGCCGGCCTGCTCTCACACGGGCAGAAGCAGTGGCTGGAAATCGGCATGCTGCTGATGCAGGACCCGAAGCTGCTGCTGCTCGACGAACCGGTGGCCGGCATGACCGACGACGAGACCGCGCGCACCGGCGAGCTGTTCAAGTCGCTGGCGGGAAAACATTCGCTGGTCGTGGTCGAGCACGACATGGCCTTCATCGAGCAGTTGGGCGGCGTGGTCACCGTGCTGCACGAAGGCTCGGTGCTGGCCGAGGGCGACCTGGCGACGGTGCAGAACGACCAAAGAGTGATCGAGGTGTACCTTGGACGCTGAATTCATGAACCACAGAGACGAAGAGACACGGAGAACGGCGGTAGCTGCTCTTGTTCCTCTCTGTGCCTCTGTGTCTCTGTGGTGAGGCTTTCGATGTTGCAGGTTTCCCATCTCAACCAGTACTACAGCGGCAGCCACATCCTGCGCGACCTGTCGCTCGACGCGCCGATCGGCAAGGTAACCACGCTGCTCGGCAGAAACGGCGTCGGCAAGACGACGCTGCTCAAGTGCCTGATGGGCCTGGTGCCGTCCCGGACCGGCAGCATCGGATTCGACGGCGCCGATCTCACGCGCGCGCCCTCGCACCAGCGGGTAAAGGCCGGCATCGGCTACGTGCCCCAGGGCCGCGAGATCTTTCCGCGCCTGACGGTGCTGGAAAACCTCCAGATGGGGCTGGCGACGCGGCCGCGCGGCACGCCGATCCCCGAGCGCATCTTCGAGATGTTCCCGGTGCTCGCGCAGATGCTCAAGCGCCGCGGCGGCGACCTCTCCGGCGGCCAGCAGCAGCAGCTCGCCATCGGCCGCGCGCTGGCCGCGGGACCGCGCCTGCTGATCCTCGACGAGCCGACCGAGGGCATCCAGCCCTCGATCATCAAGGACATCGAACGCGCCATCCGCACGCTGGCCGCCGAAGGCAACATGGCCATCCTGCTGGTCGAGCAGTATTACGATTTCGCCGAAAGCCTGGCCGACCAGTACCTGGTCATGGAGCGCGGCGAGATCATCAAGCGCGGCGCTGGTGCCGACATGGCCAAGGACGGGGTCAAAGCGCTGCTGGCGGTATGATGCGGCCATGCTCGCGCATGAACCCCGGTTACCCATCGCCCAGGGCTGGCAGGCCCGCCTCGATCTCCGCTTCGAACGCCGCCCCGGCCGCGATGACGCCACGGTGCTGGCCTCCTGCCGCCATTTCGGTCCGTTGCGGGTGCAGAAGGCGCTCCACCCCGAAGGCCCGGGAATCTGCCACGCCATCGTGCTCCACCCGCCTTCCGGGATCGTCGGCGGCGACCAGCTCGACATCGCCATCGACGTCGGCGACGGCGCCCACGCGTTGCTCACCACGCCGGGCGCCGGCAAGTGGTATCGCAGCGCCGGGGCGCTGGCAACGCAGCGACTGCACCTGAGGGTCGGCGCCCGCGGCACGGCGGAATGGCTGCCGCAGGAAACCATCGTCTACTCCGGTGCGCAGGCAAACATCGCGAGCCAGGTTCACCTCGCCGCCGACGCGCGATTCCTCGGCTGGGAGGTGCTCTGCCTTGGCCGCCGCGCCTGTGGCGAAGACTTTTCCCGCGGTGCGCTGCGGCTTGCCAATCGCATAACCCGCGAAGGCCGGCCGCTCTGGCTCGAACGCGGCCGCATCGATGGCGGCAGTCCGCTGCTCGACTCGCCGATCGGCCTCGCCGGCTTTTCCGTCTGCGGCACTCTGCTGGCCACCGGGGATATCGACCCATCGCTGCTGGCAGAGTGCCGCGGGGTAGCGGCGGCGGAAGCCGGGGCCCGGCTCGGCATCAGCGCCTTGCCCGGCCCATCGCCGATTTTCGTCGCGCGCTACCTCGGCCACTCGTCCGAGGCCGCGCGCCACTGGTTCGTCGGGCTCTGGCAGCATCTGCGCCCGGCGCTGCTCGGCATACCGGCGCGAACGCCCCGAATCTGGAATACATGAAGGGGAATCTGCGCCCGCAGCGCGTCACCCACAGGGGCAACGCATTGCCGATTCAGCGCCGGCAAACCCATGGCGCTACAGGGAGACCGAAAAAATTGCGCCTCACGGGTGTCGAAGTGGTGTTTCACAAAACCAGAATCTGCTTTTTGTATCGTCAAAATGCCGGCAGCGCCAACTCGCAATCGCCCTGTATCAAGCCCTTGCCGGGTTTCCCGCTGTCGTGGTCAGGGACCCCGGCAACCCGGCAAGCCCACCTTCCTCCGGCATGAAGCAGGAGAACACTGACTATGTCAGTTTCGACGATCCCCTGGAGCGGGACTTCGCCACTGTTGATCCCGTCGGTTTCCCCGGTCGCTTCTCCATGCGCCCACGATCCAGTCGTGCGCATCGCTTCACCTCACTCCCAGGCACTCGCACCCTTCCGTCACTCCGATAGGAGCTACCGGATCGGCGCAACGTTCCGGTGTCTGCTTGCTCGTTCCTGATCGGTTCGCAGATACCATTCGACGGAGTGGCCCGTGACAAGCCCAGGCAACGTGCCGATGCGAGCAGGCTTTGCCCGCGCGCGGACCGCTGACGGCCGGCACGACAAAATCCAGCAGCAGGCCGGTACAAGGGGCACTCGGCGCATAATCGGCCGATGACATCAAACTCCCCACCGGCGGCAGCCCCCGCACCCGCATGGCACACCCTGCCGGTCAGCGACGCGCTGGCCCGCCAGGGCGTCGACCCGGAGCAGGGCCTTGCCGAGGACGAAGCGACGCAGCGCTTGCAGCGCCACGGCCCCAACAGCCTGCCCGAGCCGGTCGGACGCAGCGCGCTGATGCGCTTCCTGAGCCAGTTGAAGGAGCCGCTGGTGCTGGTGCTGATCGGCTCCGGTATCGCCACCTCCGCCCTTGGTGAATGGGTCGACAGCTCGGTGATTTTCGGCGTGGTGATCGTTAACGCGGTGATCGGCTACCTGCAGGAAGGCAAAGCCGAAGCCGCGTTGGCGGCATTGGCGCGCGCCCTGGCGACCGAGGTAACGTTGCTGCGCGACGGGCGCCGCCGGCGCATGGATGCGGTGCATCTGGTGCCTGGCGATGTGGTCTGGCTTGCCGCCGGCGACAAGGTGCCGGCCGACCTGCGCATCGTCTCCGGCCGCCAATTGCGGACCATCGAAGCCGCGCTGACGGGAGAGGCCGCACCGATCGACAAGCATCACGACGAGTTGCCCGCCGACACCCCGCTAGCCGACCGCCGCAACATGGCCTATGCCGGCACCACCGTGGTCGCCGGGCAGGGCCACGGCCTGGTGATCGCCACCGGCGAGGCCACGGAAACCGGACGCATCTCGGGCCTGATCGCCGGCGCCCCCGAGATCGCCACGCCGCTGATGAAGAAGATGAGCGAATTCGCCGGGCTGCTGCTGTGGGTGATCCTCGGTCTCGCCGCGCTCACCTTCGTGATCGGCGTGTGGCGCGGCGAATCGATGGCGAACATGCTGGTGGCGGCGGTAGCGCTTGCTGTCGGCGCGATCCCCGAGGGCCTGCCGGCGGCGATGAGCATCACGCTGGCGATCGGCGTCAGCCGCATGGCCAAACGCCGCGCCATCATCCGCCACCTGCCCGCCGTGGAGGCGCTGGGCAGCACCACGGTGATCTGCTCCGACAAGACCGGCACGCTCACCGAGAACGCGATGACCGTCACCGAACTGTGGGCCGGCGGCCAAGTCTTCGGCGTCAGCGGCCAGGGCTACCAGCCGGAAGGGGAGATGCTGCCCCAAGGCACAATCGTCGTATCGCCAGCGCCGACTGTCGGCAAACCGGCTGGCGGGGCTTTGCGTGAAACACTGCTCGCCGGTGCGCTGTGCAACGACGCCGCGCTGTACCACGAGAAGCAGCAATGGCAGATCACCGGCGACCCGACGGAAGCCGCGCTGCTGGTCGTCGCGCGCAAGGGCGGGCTGGATGAAACCACCCTGCGCAAGGAGTTTCCGCGCGAGGACGAACTGCCCTTCGATTCGGCGCGGCAGACCATGGCCACGCTGCACCACGTCGAGAGCAGGTCGGTGCTCTACGTCAAGGGCGCGATCGAAAAGCTGCTGCCGGCCTGCCGCGGCATGCTGGCCGCCGACGGCAGCGAGACCGGACTCGACCCCGCCGCGCTGGAAGCCGCTGCCGCGCAGATGGCCAGCCGCGGCCTGCGCGTGCTGGCCCTGGCGCGCCGGCACGCGGCGGCTGGCGCCGTACTCGGCGATGCCATGATCGGCGCCGACCTGCTATTCCTCGGCCTGGTCGGCATGATCGACCCGCCGCGCGAGCAGGCCATTGCCGCGGTGCGCACCTGCCGAACCGCCGGCATCAGAGTGAAGATGATCACCGGCGATCACGCCGAAACCGCACGGGCCATTGCCGGCCAGGTCGGTATCGTCGAGGATGGCGCGGCGGCCGAGGTGCTGACCGGCCGCGAACTGGCGCGGTTGGACGATGCGGCGTTGCAAGCCGCCGCAAGCCGGGTCGATGTCTTTGCCAGGGTCGAACCGGAGCAGAAGCTGCGCCTGGTGCGCGCACTGCAAGCGCAAGGCGAGGTGGTCGCGATGACCGGCGACGGCGTCAACGATGCACCGGCGCTGAAACAGGCCGACATCGGCATCGCCATGGGCCTGGGCGGCACCGATGTGGCCAAGGAAGCCGCGGCGATGGTGCTTACCGACGACAACTTCGCCACCATCGAAGCGGCGGTCGAGGAAGGGCGCGGCATCTACGACAACCTGGTGAAGTTCATCACCTGGACGCTGCCGACCAACTTCGGCGAGGGCCTGGTGATCCTCGCCGCCATCGTCGCCGGCGTCACGCTGCCGATCACGCCGCTGCAAATCCTCTGGATCAACATGACCACCGCCGTGCTGCTGGGCCTGCCACTGGCCATGGAACCGCCGGAACCGGGCATCATGCGGCGCCCGCCGCGGCCGCCCAGGGCGCCGGTGCTGGATGGCGTGCTGATCGGTCGCGTGGTGCTGGTCGGCATCCTGATGCTCGCCGGATCCTTCGGCATGTTCCTGCTGGCGGTGGAGCGCGGCCAAGCGGTAGCCGAGGCGCGCACTATCGCGATGAACGTCTTTGTCGCGATCGAAATCTTGTACCTGTTCAACTGCCGCTCATTGCGCCTGCCGGTCACCGCCGTCGCGGCGTTTTCCAATCCGTGGGTATGGGCCGGCACCGGCCTGCAAGTCGTGCTGCAACTCGCGATCACCTACTGGGGGCCGCTGAATGCGGCATTCGCCACCGCTGCACCGTGATCGCGTTGCTGGCGATGGGCATCATCGAGCTGGAGAAACGCTGGCGAGCCTGAGGATGCATGCTCGCGCGAAGCGTCCCGACGGCCTGGATTTGCCACCAGAGGATAGGATATTGGCCCGCACGGTCGTGAGCCGCCGTCGCCCCTTGGCTACTGCAAATGCCGCTGGATTCCCGAGGAAACCCCTGTTCCGCTGCTCCCTTGCGCAAGGGAGCAGCGCTGACGCCGCAAACCAGCGGAAGACCCTCCTGGGTCCGCGCCACATGCCTAAACTCCATGTTTGTCGGCCGTCTCAAAAACTCTCGAAGCATCAAGCAGATGCACAAAAAATTTCGCGAGTGGCACCACATTCGCGTTGTGGGGAGTCAGGAGATCAGTTCGAAACACCTCCGGGCCGGTGAGCCAGGCCAAAGAGCATCATAAATCTGCAGGAGATCGGGCTCGGGGCGCGTGGCCTTGCGCACATGCAAGGTGCGGTTGTCCCTCTGCACGAAGCTGGCCGTGACGCGCGCTGCACCGCCAGCACCTCGCGCAAACTGGACCAGGAGTCGTGGATGCCCTTGGCCCGCAAGCGCCGGCGAATCGTCTGGACGAGTTGATAGGCCAGCACCGAGATGAACAGATGGCCGTCGGGCGTTCCTCCTTCGAATGGAAGATCGGACGCAACCCCAGTTCCCCCCTTCAGGCTGCGGAACACCGCCTCAAGATCCGTCACACCGATATGGTACGCCACAACCGCTCAGCATCCCAGGAGAGTCCGTTTGCTGCGCAAACAATAGACCCCGGATCGGTCAGCATCGTGCCGGGGACAGGCGTCTTCTCCCAGCGCAACGCCGTGACCACCTTTGCCAGCCGCATCGGTCTCCAGAGTCACCGTAATGCCTGTCCCGCACCGCGACTGCCGCCTTCAGACGTCCGATGCGTTCCTGAAGGTGATCCGGACGCTTCTCCCCACGCGCGGTCGTCGTCCATTGGCCAGTTTCGTCAGGCCCACCTCGAAGCGGGTGCAGAAGCGCGTCATGATCCCGGTCTCCTTCTGCGCCCGACCGGGCGAAGGCAAGCAGCCGCACCTCCTGTCCATCCTCGGGAGAGTTCCCGCACCACATGGATTGTCTCCTCACCGGCGGACACGATCAATCGCCCCCCAGCGTCAAAAGCGACGCTCGCGCTCGCGGCTCACCACCAGATAGCGATACCCGCGTTCCACAAGCCACCAGATTCGCCGCCGTGGCAATGCCCCGGTCCATGATCACCAAAGCTCCGGCCGGCGCCGCCAGACCGATCAGCATTCCCTCCAAGGTACGGCACTCCACGCCGCATTGCCGGCGAAGGACCCGCGAGCGGCGGATGAAGCCGCTGCCATCACAGACCACGCCCAGGGTCAGCAGCGGGCAGTCACTGCGCTTCTCCTTCGAACGGCCTCGTGCCGCCTTGGGGATTCGCCGCCGCCGCGCCTTCCGAAATAGGTGTTGGTCAGGTCGTACAACGTCACGCTCGCCTCCAGACCGAACAGCGTTTCGATCCGGAGCAAACAGCCGGGTCTCGATCTCCTCGCGGTGCTTCATCAACAGGTCCGAGGCGCGATGCAGGCGCGACAAAGGGCAGCGCCGCCAGATCCACCTCCAGCAGATCGCCCAGACCGGCTCGTTGCGTCGCCAGCGATGACTGGCCAACTCCGACCCCGGTAACCCGCCATGCAGAGGGCGATGATCGAGGCGACAATGGCGGTGCATCACGCCGTTGATCCCCGCGAATCGAGCAGCGGCTCGAAGGCTAGTTCTGGACGCCGCCAGGGGAGCCGCGATCAACGCCGATGGAGCGCGGCTGGCTGAATTCATGCTGTCCGGATCGAACCGGCGAAAGCGGCGTGACGCTGGAGACGCGGCGGTTGCCGGGATCTGGCTGACGTCGCCGCACCGCCCAGCACCGCAGCCCGGGCAAAACCAATGCTGGGCGTACCGCTCAACGCTCTCCATACCGCCATCCGCACCAGTGCCTGCTGCCCGGACAAGAGCTGCTCGAGGCGCGCACACAGATCCGGCCAGCGTTCCTGGCCAGAGGAAACAAGTGGTCCGAGATTGAGCAGGGTGACCTGTCGTACCCCTTGCGCGCCGACACGGCGGCTCTCCACGAGGCGGTGGGTGGTATATAGGTTTCGGCCGTCGTGCTTCGTATTGCCAGGTGGGGTGGTACGGATGGTAACATGGCGCGTAACGCAAAAAGCAGGCCGGAAACCGCCCGAAACAACGATTATGGCACTACATTTTGACTGGAAAATTCAGGTATTAATAAATCAACGTTGTGGAATTCGATCCGTGGGAAACCCCGATTTATGGATGCCTGTTTTGGCAAACTCG
>JADJQA010000046.1 GCA_016712985.1 Sulfuritalea sp.
GCAGGAAATTATTGACCGCGCGCAGCGGAATCTCGTTCCCAGGTCAAAGCTCAGGCCGTCCATACATACATCTCCTTTCGCGGGTTCGAACACCGTGACGTTCTGATGTCGGGCTGGTGCGCCAGCGAGCGGAACCTGGAGGCGATCGCCACGTCGTCGCCGATCCCGGACTTTACCGCCGGTGCAGGCGAAGGGGTCGCGGATCAGCGCCAGCTTGTCGGGCGTGCCCATGAGCTGAAGGCGTGTAGCCGTCGAGCCTCGAAACCTTTTTGCAGTGCCGTTCCAGATCACCCTTCGCGCAGCCGCCATTCGAGGGCGGCAGGCGGCCTCAGTGTCGTTGTCATCCCGAAACTTGATGCCCGCGCGGCTCCAGCATGCGGCGCACGCGCCGTAGGGGTTGGACAGCGAACCGTTATGCACCAGAGAAGTCCTCGCCGGCAGTAACGGATGCGCACGATCCGGCGTCACCGCCGGGACCTCCGGGACATGCGAGTGTGGAATCGATCTGATGCGCCGGTAAGGTGCTTGAAGTCGTAGCGATCGGACACCCCGGTCGGAGTGCCGATGTCCTTGTACAGATCAATGGCGCAACGGTGGAGAGAATGTAGCTTGGGGTGATGTTCCTTGATCCAGCGTTTCACCGGTTCGCGACGCTGATGGTAAGGATGGCGGTTTCGCGGCGCGATCTTTGCCCCTGACACCGAGATGCTGTTTGAGATCCTTTAATATGACCAGATCGCCAGTTGAACTCGTCACCCTTCCGTCAGTCCCGAGTAATAAACGGATCTTGCGCTCGCCCTCACTCAGGGGCTCGAGGAACACGGCCAGCCCGGTCGAGTCCTGACCGCACTCGGTCATGCCGATCAGCATCGGTACCATCAACTCACCCAATCTGGACTTCAGCGCCGGTTCTTCAACAGCAGTCCGACAATTCCACACATGGCTACACCCCTTTCAGAAAAATTCCTGATAGCTCACGATTTCACCCGGAGATATGGCGCATGTACTGACCCATTCCATGTGCTTGGAGCTTGAGGAAAGCGTCGGCGACCGGATTCATGCATCGCGGATCACCCGTCTTTTTCCAGTGCGGTCAGCGCCCGAGGTTCGCGGCAGGATGCCGATTTTTTCCTTTTCAGTTCGGCGGCGGTCAATTCGTACAGATTCGCGTTGTGCGGCTCGCCCAAGACTGCTTTGTGTTCAATATTGCCGTCACTGGCGGCGATCACGGCGGCGGTGGCGAGGTAGGGATTGCAGGCACCGTCAGGTAAGCGCAGTTCGAGACGTCCACCGGGAATGCGCACCATGGACGAGCGGTTGTTGTCGCCGTAGCTGATGTAGGCCGGCGCCCAGGTCGCGCCCGTCAGTGAGCGGCCGACCACCAGACGCTTGTAGGAATTCACCGTCGGCGCGCAGATCGCCGCCAGTGCCGGGCCGTGCTTCAACAAGCCGGCGGCGAACTGGTAGGCCAGCGGCGCAGATCCAGCCCGCGCTTGTCCTTCTTTCGAGGAACAGGTTCTTCTTTCCGTCCGACAGGCCTCGCGCATGCATGCCGTTGCCTGGCCGACATTGGCTGGGCTTGGGCATGAAGGAGCAGATCAAGCTCATCTCGTTGGCGATCTCGGGCCGCCATCTTGAAGAAGATGGTGGTCGCAGGAGGTGAGAGACAGTCTTCAAAGGTGTAGTTGATCTCGAACTGACCATTGGCATCCCTCGTGATCCACTTGATAGACGTCGATACCGACGCGATCGAGACCCGACCAGTTTGTCGAGAAAGGCACGCGAACGCGACAAACCCTTGTAGTCATAGCAGGGCTTGCCAGAGGTCACTGTCTTCGCAGGGAACCACCTGCCGGTGACGCTGCGCTTTGAGCAGTGAAACTCCTGTTCGAGGCCGGTCATGAAGGTCCGCGCCCAGCTTTTCCAGGCGTGCAAACCTGCTTCTTCAGCGTGACGCGCGTCATAGTCCCAAGGCTTGTTTTGACGTGCCCATCGCAGACGATGCGCGCGTAGCCCGGTTGCCACGGTACCAGCGGAGAGCGTCGAGAGGTCGCCGACCACCATGTAATCGGGACCGTGTGGCTCGATGCCCCGCCCACACGGCGAAACCTGCGAAGCCGAAACCGGCGTTATGAACGTCCTCGCTGCGCCGCCGGCACCGACTTGCCTTCGGCGCCGTGGATGTCGACGAACTGCGCCAACACCGATTTGACGTTGTTCTTGGCGGAGGAATTTCTTGGCTTCGGCGAGATTCAGGTGTCGAGCCCGAAAGTGGAGAAAGTGTCGATCGGTTCGCCTGCAACGCCGGTCATGGCTTGAGAAACCAGTCGCCGTAGGTGCCGTCGCACCACAGGCGGTAGCAAGGAGTTCCGGCGTCTTCGCCGGGAATCACCGTAGCGCCAACGCCGACCGGCGAGGTCAGCACGACGGGGCGGCGTGCCCGGATCGAGCGCAAGAAAATTCACGCCGCAGGTTTCCAGCAGCAGGTCGTTAAGACGGGCGCCCTGAGCACCAGCGCCGTGTCCCGGCGCAGCACCGATAAAACACCATGACCGGAAGGTGCATCGGGTTTCCCCGAGGCCGGACCTTCGACCAGAAACCCGCGTGACACCGAGCCGGGCGATCAGGCCGCCTTCCAGGGCAGCCATTGGTTGGGAGTCTCAGGCACCGGCATTCGGAGACCCGCCAGCCAAGCCGCCGCACCCGGACCTTGACGCCGGCACGTGAGGTGCCCGAGACATTGGTGAAGGTAATCATGCCGGCTCCTTCTGCCGCAGATTTTCGATCGTAGAAGGGTGTTCTTGCCACTCGCGCCGTGACCAAGGCACCACCGGTCAGGACGGATCTGAACCTGCGATTTTCTTTTCAGTCATGTCCGGCCGCACGTAGGCCAGACCGATGTAACGCTGCAAGGCGGGCGACCACGCCACGCTGGCGACGCGTCCGGCGATATCGCCGTCCTCGATCACCAGATGACACCTCTTCGGTCTCCGCGGTGTGCCAGCGGCGAGCATGAAGCCTACCAACCGCTGACGGCGCTTTTGGCGATGACCTGGAGGCCGCGCTGGCCGATGAAGAAAGGCTTGTCCATCTTCACCGCCCAGTCCAGAGCCGCCTCGCCCGGCGTGGTGAGACCGTCGGTGTCCTGACCGATGATGATGTGGCCCTTTCCAGGCGCAGCAGGCGTTGTGCTCGACCCGAAGGACGGATGCCGTGCGGCTTGCCTGCCGCCACCAGCACATCCCATACCGCCGCCCCATGTTCGGCGGGAACGTGGAATTTCGACGCCCCACTCGCCGACGAAGCCGACGCGCATCAGTCTGGACTTCACGCCGCAAACCTTGCCTTCACGCACCGCCAGATAGGGCAGGGAAAGATCGACGTCGGTGAGCCCGGCGAGTACCGCCCGGGCCTTCGGTCCGGCCAGATCCATCGCCGCCAGGGCACCGGCCGATTGACGATGCCGCAATCCATTTTCCACAAGTGTTCCAGCGCGACAGCTCGCGGTAGATCAGTGCCGCGCCCGAGGTGGTGGTGGTGAAGTAGAAATGATCGTTGGCCAGCCGTGCCACCACACCATCGTCGATCACTACACCGGATTCGTCGCACATCACCGCATAGCGTGTCATGCCGACCTTGAGCCCGGCGTACTTCGAGATATACACACGCTCCAGAAACTCGGCAGCCTGCGGCCCGCGGATTTCCAGCTTGCCCAGCGTGCCGACGTCGATGATGCCGACGGCTTGCCGAACTGCCAGCGCCTCCACACGGATGGATTCGACGCGCGACTGCCCGGCGACCGCGTAATACTCGGGACGCTGCCAGACACCGGCGGCCATCCACACCGCAGCGGCGGCCTCATGCCGCGTGTGCATCGGCGTGCGCCGCTCCGGCTCGAAACCGCGTCCGCCCAGATGCGACATCGGCACCGGATGGAAGAATGGCCGCGCCGTGGTGGTACCGACTTCACCCGGCGTCGCCCCGGTGCAACGCGCCAGCACGCGCAGCGCGTTCATGTTCGAGTGCTTGCCCTGACTCGGGCCCGTGCCCACGGTGGAGAATCGCTTCATCAGTTCGATGTTGTCGAAACCTTCCTGAATCGCGTTTTCCAGATCCTTGAGTTGCAGGTCTTCGTCGAAGTCGAGGAAATTCTTGCCTGCAGGATGGCCGGTGATCGGCCAAGGATGGGTGGGTGATGCGACTTCAGCGGGAACGCTGACGGCCTTGGCAACTCCGAACCCGCAATTCGCAGCGGCAGCACTTCCCGCCCGCTCGCCATCGGCTGCGCGAGCGGTGTACACCCCATTGACGCGGCCGCAGGCGAACACGCCCGGCGGCAGTTGCGCCGGCACGAACTGATGCACCGCATCGTCGTAACGCATTTTGGTTCCGGCCTGATACAGGAGGGATGCTGCCGGTGCCCAGCCGACACTCATCAGCACACCGTCGCAGGCAATCTCACCGGCGAGTTTGTCAGATTCCGTACGCACGCCGACAACGGCCTTGCCGTCCGCCGCAGGCATCGCCTCGATGATGCTGCTGCCGGCGTGCAGAGGGATGGGGCCACCTTCGCGCCGTGTCGCCAGCGCCGACTTTTCGGCCTCGGGGATAGTCGTGCGCAAATCGATCACGGCCGCTACCTCGATCCCTGCGTTGCACAGTTCTTCGACGGCCCGATACGCATCGGCATTCGCCGCCAGCATCACCACACGCTGCGCCGGCTTTGCTGCCCAGCGATGGATCAGTCGCTGCGCCGCCGAGGCCAGCATGACGCCGGGCAGGTCATTGTTGCGAAACACGGCGGGCTGTTCGTAAGCACCGGTGGCGACGATCACGGCACGGGCGCGCATCTTGGTGATGCGATCCGGTTCGACCAGCGGCACCCAGTGGTCGGCGTAATAGCCGGCGGCGAAGGTGTTGGTGAGCACGCGAATCCTGGGCTGCGCCTGAACGCGGGCAAGGAGATCGGTTCTGCCGTGCGTGCTGCCGCCCAACCGGGCGTTCTCATCGACCAGCACGACGTCCGCGCCCTGCTCCGCAGCTGCCAGTGCCGCACTCATTCCGGAAGGGCCGCCACCCACCACCAGCACATCGCAAAAACCATAGCGCTTGGGCGTACGCTTGCGGGGCGCGTTGACATCGACCTTGCCCAGGCCGGTGGTAACACGGAACAGCTTTTCCCACAGCGGAAACAGGCGCTTGCCGTGAAAGGCCTTGTAGTAGAAGCCCACCGGCAGGAAACGGGCAAAGCGGCCGAGGATGCTGGCGGCGTCGTTGTCCAGCGAGCTGAAGGTATTCACCGCCGTCAATTCCATCCCGGCGACCAACAGTGTGGCGTCGGCACGCACGTTGGGCATGCTGCCCGACTGCATCATGGCATTGACGTCGTGATTGGCAGCGGAAAGGATGCCGCGCGGGCGGTGATACTTGAAGGAGCGACCGAGTACCTTGACGCCATTGGCCCAAAGGGCGCTGGCGATCGTGTCGCCTTCCAGGCCCTCGTAGTCACGACCCTCGAAGCGGAAGCGCAGCGTCTTGCCGCGCGTGATCCATTCGCCTCGTTGCTCGGGCAGGCGCATCACACGTCTCCCGCATAGAGATAGGTGCGCTGGATGATGTCGCGCTCGGTGTCGCGCTCGGCGACGAACCAGGTGTTCGACGGCGTGTGGCACCACCATTCCTTCTTCACGCCCGGCGCACCGGTGCGATTGAAGACGTAGTCGGCCCACTGGTCGTCAGTAGCCATGGCCGGATCGGGCATGGGACGAATCTCGCCACCATAGGCGAATTCGGAAATCACGCGCGGGCCGTTGATGGGGCAGGTCATGATCTTCATGATCAGTGTCCTACCGACGCGGCACCCTTTTCGCCCGTCAGCGCAAAGTCGCGAAAGCGGTCGAGGGTAAAGCCGGTAATCAGTTCGTGGTCGCGGTCATTCGCAACGGTCCAGGACATGGTCTTGCCACACACCGGTGTGGCCTTGAAACCCCAAGTGCCCCACCCGGCATCGAGATAGAAGCCTTCGACGGGGGTCTTGCCCATGATCGGCGCGAAATCCGGCGTCATGTCCGCCATGCCGGCCCACTGGCGCATCACCTTGACGTTGGACAGGAAGGGGAACATGTCCAGCATGTGCGCGGCGAGCCCTTCGACAAAATCCAGCGTGGAACGCGTGCTGTGCACTTCGTAGGGATCGAGCGAGGCGCCCATCACCAGTTCGCCGCGTGCGGACTGGGAAATGTAGATATGCAGGCTGCCCGAAACCAGTATCGGATCCAGCCACGGCTTGACCGGCTCGCTGACCATGGCCTGCAGCGGATGAATGTAAATGGGCGTGCGCACATCGATCATCTTCAGAATGCGCGGCGTGGAACCGGCGACGGCGCACAGCACCTTGTTGGTAGCGATGCGGCCGCGCGATGTCTGCACGCCGGTAAGCTTGCCGCCCGCCACGTCGATGCCAAGCACCTCGGTACGCTGATGAATTTCGACACCGCGCATGTCGGCACCGCGCCCGTATCCCCACGCCACCGCATCGTGGCGGGCGACCGCGCCGGGGGCGTGATACAGGCCGCCCAGTATCGGCGCATGACCGCCGCACGAAATGTCAATCATCGGCACCGCCTGCTTGACGAAGGCCGCGTCAACCACTTCCGATTCGACGCCGTAATGCTTGTTGACCTCGGCGCGCCAGCGACTGGTGCGCATGGCGGCATCGGTATGCGCCAGCGTGAAGTGGCCGCGATTGGAATAGAACAGGTTGAGATCGAAGTCCTGCGCCAGATCCTGCCAGAGGCGCACCGACTCGTCGTAGAACTTGACGCCTTCCGGCGTCAGGTAATTGGAGCGGATGATGGTGGTATTGCGCCCCGTGTTGCCACCGCCGATATAGCCTTTTTCCAGCACGCAGACATTGGTGATGCCGTGGTCGCGCGCCAGATAATAGGCAGCGGCGAGTCCGTGGCCGCCGGCACCGATGATCACCACGTCGTAGGATGATTTGAGCGAGTCATGGGTGGCGAACATCCGCGGTTCCGGATGTTTTTGTGACAGCGCGAAACGGAGCAGTCGCCAGGGCATTGGGTGCTCCTAACGGAAGACCACGGTTTTATTGCCGTGGGCCAACACACGATCTTCCAGGTGGTAGCGCAGGCCGCGCGCCAGCACCGTCTTTTCGATGTCCTTGCCATAGCGCACCATGTCTTCCGGGGCATCGGAGTGATCGATGCGGATCACGTCCTGTTCGATGATCGGGCCCTGATCGAGTTCTTCGGTGACGTAATGGCAGGTGGCGCCGATCAGTTTGACGCCACGTGCGTAGGCCTGGTGGTAGGGCCTGGCACCGACGAAACTGGGCAGGAAGCTGTGGTGGATGTTGATGATCCGACCCGGGTAGTCGCGGCACAATTCGGGCGACAGGATCTGCATGTAGCGCGCCAGCACCATGGTGTCGCCGTGTGACTCGTCAAACAGACGCTGCAGCTCGGCGTAGGCTGCCGCCTTGTTGTCGGCATGGACCGGTACATGGTGGAAGGGAATGCCATGCCATTCGACGAAACCCTTGAAGGTATCGTGATTGGAAATCACGCAGGGAATCTCGATGTCCAGTTCCTTCGACTGCCAGCGCGCCAGCAGATCGTAAAGGCAGTGTTCCTGCTTGCTGACGAGGATCACCACGCGCTTTTTCGATCCTGAATCACTGATGCGCCAGTCCATGCCGAACTCGTCGGCTATCGGTGAAAATGCAGCACGAAACCCGGACACGTCGAAGGGCAGCGAGTCGGCCTGAATTTCCTGGCGCATGAAAAAGCGTTGCGCCAACTCGTCGGCGTGGTGGTTCGCCTCAAGAATCCAGCCCTTGTGTCCGGCCACAAAACCGCTGACGGCAGCGACGATGCCGACCCGATCGGGGCACGACAATGAGAGCGTAAAGCGGCGCGTTACAGGCATTCGTTAATTCTCTACAAGAAACAATTGTGAGTATTATGCATCATCGAGCAGCCGCTGTGAGCAACTTTATTTATTTTAGTGAAACTTTCTTCATGCCATAATTTACCCATGGAAGACACTCAGGAACTACCGGACACCACCGGCGCGCTGGAGCGCTATCTCGGCAATGCCGTGCGCGACCTGCGCCAGCGTCACGGCCTGACCATTGCCGATGTGGCTGAACGAGCCGCCATCAGCCGCGGCATGCTGTCGAAGATCGAAAACGCCCAGACCGCCACCAGCCTCGATACCTTGACCCGGCTGGCGCGGGCGCTTGGCGTGTCGCTATCGACCCTGTTCCGCAATTACGACGTACCGGATGGCAGTGCGCAACTGGTCAAGAATGGCGAAGGCATGGAGGTGGTGCGCCGCGGCACCAAGCGCGGTCACACCTATCACCTGCTGGCCTATGATCAGGGGCCGACCAAGGTGTTCGAGCCCTTCCTGATTACCATTGACTCGGAATCGGCGACCTTTCCGGTATTCGAACATCCGGGGACCGAGTTCATTTACATGCTCGAAGGGCGCATGGAATACCGCCATGGACAGCACACCTATCTGCTGACGCCCGGCGATTCACTCACCTTTCGCGGCGAGGTGCCGCACGGGCCGGAAAAGCTGATCGAATGCCCGATCCGCTTTCTTGCCACCATTATGTATCCCACCCCCGTCGACAACGCATGAACCCGCTCATCACTACCGCCACCGAGGCGGATATACCGGAGCTGATCGGCTTGCTGGGCAAGCTGTTCGCGATTGAGCAGGACTTCACGCCCGATGTGGAGAAGCAACGACGTGGGTTGACCGGCCTGCTGGCCTCGCCCTTCGGACAGGTGGCCATCGCCCGCGACGCACAGGGCCGCGCCATCGGCTTGGCCACGGCGCAATTGGTGATCTCAACTGCAGAAGGCACGCCCTCGGCCTGGATTGAAGATGTCGTGATTGACGCCGACTGGCGCGGCAAGGGCCTTGGCCGCGCGCTGCTGGCTTGCGTGCTGCAATGGGCACGGTCACGGGGCGCGACACGGGCGCAGTTGCTGGCCGACCTGGACAACGCGCCAGCACTTGAATTTTATGAGCATCTCGGTTGGCAAAGCACCCGTCTTGGCGTACGGCGCCTGATGCTGTAAGAAACGGAATCCGATCGCGGCGGAGGTAACCGGAGCGGTATCTCCGGATTCCTGGTTGGCCTGCACACCCCAAAAAAAAACGGGCGCTACCCGTTGGTCGCGCCCGAACCACAGGGAAAATACCCTTGTGGAGGAGGATGATTGCCTCCGCCCGGAGGCGGAGGACCTGGATTGAATTACGAGTGGTAAGCTGATTCGCCGTGGGACGTGACGTCCAGACCTTCGCGCTCTTCGTCTTCCGGCACACGCAGACCGATGAAGATATCGACCAGCTTGTAGCAGATGAAGGACACAACACCGGACCACACCACAGCCATGCCGACACCCCAAGCCTGACTGGTGACCTGGGTCATCATGTCGAAGTCGCCGACCTTGTTGGCCACGTAGTCATAGACACCGGTACCGCCCAGGCTCGGCGAAACAAACACGCCGGTCAGGATGGCGCCGAGGATGCCGCCCACGCCGTGGACACCGAACACGTCGAGCGAGTCATCCGCGCCCAGCATCTTCTTGAGGCCATTGACACCCCAGAGGCAGATCACCCCGGCCAGCAGGCCGATCGCGATGGCACCCAGCGGACCGACGAAACCGCAGGCCGGGGTAATCGCCACCAGGCCAGCAACAGCACCGGAAGCGGCACCGAGCATCGAGGGCTTGCCCTTGATCAACCATTCAGCGAAGGTCCAGGCCACGGTAGCAGCACCGGCGGCAATCATGGTGTTGAGCATCACGAGAGCCGTCAGACCATTGGCTTCAAGGTTGGAGCCGGCGTTGAAACCGAACCAGCCGAACCACAGCATCGAGGCGCCGATCATGGTCATGGTCAGCGAGTGCGGAGCCATCGACTCCTTGCCGTAACCGACGCGCTTGCCGATCATGAAGGCACCGACAATACCGGCCATGGCGGCATTGATATGCACCACGGTACCGCCGGCGAAATCAAGTGCGCCCTTCTGGAACACGAAGCCTGCGGTAGCGCCCAGCTTCTCTGCGGCTTCGGCCGAGATGTAGCCGTCGGGACCCGCCCAGTACCAGACCATGTGTGCCATCGGCAGGTAGCTGAAGGTGAACCACAGCACCATGAACAGCAACACGGCAGAGAACTTGATACGCTCGGCGAAGGCACCGAGGATCAGTGCCGGAGTGATGGCAGCAAAGGTGAGCTGGAAAATGACATAGACCAGCTCGGGAATCGCCACACCCTTGCTGAAGGTCGCGGCCACGCTATCCACGGTGACGCCCTTGAGGAACAACTTGTCCAGGCTGCCGAAGAAGGCATTCCCCTCGGTAAAGGCGATCGAGTAACCATAAACGACCCACAACACACCCAACAGCGAGAAGGTGATGAACACCTGCATCAGCACCGACAACATGTTCTTGGTGCGGACCAGGCCGCCGTAGAACAGTGCCAGGCCGGGGATGGTCATCAGCGTGACCATCGCGGTCGCCACCAGCATCCAGGCCGTATCGCCCTTGTTGACCGTAGGCGCCGGCGCTGCTGCGGCTTCGGCCGGAGCGGCAGCAGCGGCGGCTGGAGCTTCAGCGACCGCCGGAGCAGCAGTTTGCGCGGCAGCAGCCGGGGCGGCCGGCTTGTCGTCGGCTGCGTAAGCGCCGCCGGCAAGACCGACGGCGCAGGCCGTCAGCAGGATTGCAAGAAATTTTTTCATGTTGGATCTCCCTGGGCTCAGAGGGCTTCCTCACCGGTTTCACCGGTGCGGATGCGGATGACTTGTTCGACGTCGACGACGAAAATCTTGCCGTCGCCGATCTTGCCGGTGCTGGCCGATTTCTCGATCGTTTCGATGACCTGGTCAAGCATGTCGTCACGGATGGCGACTTCGACCTTGACCTTGGGCAGAAAATCGACGACGTATTCAGCGCCGCGATAGAGCTCGGTGTGACCTTTCTGCCGGCTGAACCCCTGACCTCGGTAACGGTGATGCCTTGCACACCGACGGCGGCAAGAGCCTCGCGTACCTCGTCAAGCTTGAACGGCTTGATGATGGCGGTTACGAGTTTCATGGCTGTTTCCTTTAAGAATGGAGGAGCTTGGGTAAACTTGCGTTTCATCCCGCCGACGCCGGCCGGGTCGCCGGCGGGATTTGTTCAGATGCCTTTGCCTAGAATGCCTTGCTTACCGAGACCACGAGGGTGCCCTCGCCAGCGTCCTTCGTCTTGCTGCCGATGTTGAGTCCGCCGGCACCGTTACTTGACAAGGAATTTGTGAAGCAGTACGGCTGGTAGCTCGTCGCGCCAGAGCATTGACCGCTGGCATTGGTGTCAACATATGCCGCGCCGAAAACCCAACCGCCGATGTCTTTGGTTACGCCAATCTTCCAGTCGGTGTAGTCACCGTCCGAGACGTTCTTGAGGGTCAGCCAACCGACGTGTCCATTGATTCCCCATCCACCGCCAAGGTCATAAGTCGCACTGAGATCCCAGTAGTTGGAACCCTTGGTGTCTTCTCCGGTAGACGCCCCGGTCGAATCCACGCCGCGCAGCGAAAAGTAGTCGTCCACCGAGTGGAAGTACTTCAAGGACATGAACTTCCAGGTCGCGCCAATGTAGAGTTCCTTGTTGTTTACCGCGCCTGAGTTCGCGCCAGTCCCAAGACCATTTGCCTCCGATCCCGGGTAGTAATAATAAATTCCACCGAAATCAAGGCCGAAATCCCCCAGGGTCATCTTGTAACCGCCGTAAAAGTCCATTTCAAGATTGCCGTCGGGGAAACCCGCGCCCGAACTGACGTTCGAGTTCCAGTTGCCGAGATAGAAGCCGCTCGAATGCGAGTAATCGATGCCACCTTGAAGCGCGGGCTTCTCGAATGTCTGGGTGATGCCGCGGAAGCGGTAGTCCGAAGTGATCGAAAGGTTACCCGCGATCGTGTGCGGACTTGCAGGTGCGGCAGCATCCTTGGACGGGTCGGCGGTCTGGGCCAAGACGGCGGAGGGAAGCGAGAAGGCTCCGGCCAGGGCAGCAGCGAGTAGGGTCTTGCGCATCTTGATGCTCCTTAAGAGAATGAAAACCAGGTTTCAAGTTTCAGTGGAGGCCAGCGCCTGCCATATCGGCGTCAAGCGTAGCGGCCGAAACCAAAAGAATTACAACGTGTCTGATGCAGAGACCGTGCCAGTCTATTTTTCTGTTTAACATCAACATCTTGAGATAGCTAGACAGGACAGCGTCGACACCCACGCACCAAGTGAAGCACCAAAACCGAGCCCGCCGCACCATTGCAGTGCAGCATCGACAAGGCCGCAGCCTGCGCCAAGCGCTATGCTAGACTTTGGGATCGGCCGTTGCGCTTAACGCCGATGAAAGCGGCGTCAGCCTTCATTGAAACGTGACACTGAAACGTTACGTTTTCCTTGTCCTTGCAAAGCCCTCAACCACCATGATCAATTCCACTTTGCTCGATGAAATGTCCGCCAGGGTTTCCTCCCTGCTGAAGGCGACACCGGCCGGCGACATCGAGAAAAACCTGCGTGCGGCACTCGCCGGCGTGTTCGCCAAGCTGGATCTGGTGACCCGCGAAGAATTCGATGTTCAGCGCGAAGTCCTTCTCCGCACGCGCGAGAAACTCGTGGCGCTCGAAGCTCGCGTCACCGAATTGGAAGCCCGCAACCAGAAGCCCCCGCCCGCCCCCGGCACGGCCTGAGCGTCATCGATTTCCTCTGCTGCCGCAATTGAAGGTCGTGCTGCGCCCTCCTCTCCCCCAACCCCTTTCCCGCAGGGG
Source organism: Sulfuritalea sp. (assembly GCA_016712985.1). GTDB lineage: Bacteria > Pseudomonadota > Gammaproteobacteria > Burkholderiales > Rhodocyclaceae > Sulfuritalea. Next base: position 12,853 of record JADJQA010000046.1, read on the forward strand.
CAGCGGGGAGCGCAGCGAGTCGCTGGCGCGACTTTCACGTTAAGCGCGTCGATGGCGCTGGCAGTTCTCCGGTCGCGCGCACTGGCGGGCCTCGCGGCCCCCGAAGTGACCGTCGAAGTCCATCTTGCCGCGGGCTTGCCGTCTTTCACGCTGGTGGGCTTGCCCGACACCGAAGTCAAGGAAGCCCGTGACAGGGTCCGCGCGGCGATCCAGAACTGCGGATTTGAATTTCCGCAGCGGCGCATCACTGCCAATCTGGCGCCGGCCGACCTGCCGAAGGAATCGGGCCGTTTCGACCTGCCGATTGCGCTCGGCATCCTGGTCGCCTCCGGCCAGATCAAGGCCGATACCCTCGACAGCCACGAATTTGCCGGCGAACTGGCGCTTTCCGGGGAGTTGCGCGCGGTGCGCGGTGCGCTCGCCATGTGCGCCGCGATCCGGCACGAAGCGGGTTTGGATGGCGCCACGGCGCGCGCCTTCGTCCTGCCCCTGGAAAGCGCCCCGGAAGCCGCGCTGATCGAAGGCATGCGCATCCTGCCGGCAAAAAACCTGCTGCAGGTCTGCGCCCATCTTACCGGCCGAGAAATCCTCACGCCCTTCGCCGTGGCCCCGGCGCCGACCCTTGTCCGCTATCCCGACCTGGCCGAAGTCAAGGGCCAGGCGCAGGCCAAGCGCGCGCTGGAAGTCGCCGCTGCCGGTGGGCATTCACTCTTGATGAGCGGCCCGCCGGGCGCGGGCAAGTCGATGCTGGCGCAACGCCTGCCGGGGCTGCTGCCGCCGATGACCGCGGCCGAGGCGCTGGAAAGCGCCGCAGTGCATTCGCTGTCCGGCAGCTTCAAGATGGCGCAATGGAACCAGCGTCCCTACCGGGCCCCCCATCATTCGGCCTCCAGCGCCGCACTGGTCGGCGGCGGCGGCACGCCGCGCCCCGGAGAAATTTCACTGGCGCACAACGGCACGCTGTTCCTCGACGAACTGCCCGAGTTTCAGCGCGGCGTGCTGGAGGCCCTGCGCGAACCGCTGGAAACCGGCCAGATCAACATTTCCCCAGCCGCGCGGCGCGCTGAGTTCCCCGCGCGCTTTCAACTGGTCGCGGCGATGAATCCCTGCCCTTGCGGCTGGCTTGGCCATCCCGCCGGCAAGTGCCGCTGCACGCCGGACCAGGTGGCGCGCTACCGCGGCAAACTCTCGGGGCCGCTGCTCGACCGCATCGACCTGATGCTCGATGTCCCGGCGGTCGCCGAAGCCGATCTTTCCGCGCGCGCCGACGGCGAATCATCGGCAACGGTACGCGACCGCGTCACGGCGGCGCGCGCCGTGCAGATCCGGCGGCAGGGCAAGCCCAATGCGCTGCTTGGCCCCGACGAAGTCGACCTCCACGCACGGCCCGACGAGGCCGGCGCGCAATTGCTCAAACAGGCCATGGCGCGCCTGTTGCTCACCGCGCGGGCTTATCATCGCATCCTCAAGGTGGCCCGCAGCATCGCCGATCTGGCCGGCACGCAACAGATCAGTTCGGCGCATGTCGCCGAAGCCATCCACTACCGGCGCGGACTCGCGGATTGACAGAAGCAAACAATGCCGCTCGTGGTGGGCTTGTCGAACCACGACAGGCCCTTCGACAGCCTCGGGGGAACGGTTTCATCATCAGGGGAGGAAGCGCAAACATGATAGTCAGGAGCATTGGAATGGAATATCGCATCATTCCCGTAACCCCCTTCGAACAGAACTGTACGCTGCGGTGGGGCACCGAAACCATGAAGGGCGCGTTCGTCGATCCCGGCGGCGACATCGAGCGGCTGCTGGCGGCGGCCACCAAATTTGGCGTGAGCATCGAAAAGATCCTGCTCACCCACGGCCACATTGATCATGCGGGCGGCGCCGGCGAACTGGCGGCGCGCCTGGGAGTGCCCATCGAGGGCCCGCAACGCGAGGAGATCTTCTGGATCGACCAGCTCGTGGCGCAAAGCCGGGGCTTCGGCTTCCCGCCGGCAAAGCCCTTCACGCCGGATCGCTGGCTCGATGACGGCGACACGGTCACCGTCGGCAAGGAAACCCTGCAAGTGCTGTACACACCCGGCCATACGCCGGGGCATGTGGTGTTTTTCCATGCCCCGTCGAAACTGGCCCTGGTCGGCGATGTGCTCTTCGCCGGCTCGATCGGCCGCACCGATTTTCCGCGCGGCGATTACCAGACGCTGATCGACTCGATCCATCAAAAGCTCTGGCCGCTCGGCGATGATGTCAAGTTCATTTCCGGCCACGGGCCGGTGTCCACCTTCGGCAGGGAACGCCGCACCAACCCCTTCGTGGGTGACGGCGCCTGACCCGTCGCACCCATTCAGATATTCTGACAAGGAGAATAGATCATGAGTTTTGCAAGCGAGTTCAAGGAATTTGCCCTGAAGGGAAACGTCGTCGACCTCGCGGTCGGCGTGATCATCGGCGCGGCGTTCGGCAAGATTGTCGACTCGATCGTCAAGGATCTGATCATGCCGATCGTCGGCAAGATCTTCGGCGGACTGGACTTCTCCAGCTTCTTCATCATGCTGGCCAACCCGCCGGCGGACTACAAGGGCGCCATGACCTACGATGCGCTGACCAAGGCCGGCGTGCCGCTGTTCGCGTACGGCAACTTCATCACGGTGGCGATCAACTTCCTGATCCTGGCGTTCATCATCTTCATGATGGTCAAGCAGATCAACCGGCTGAAGAAGGACGCGCCACCGGCACCGCCGGCCGCTCCGGCCGAGGACGTGCTGCTGCTGCGCGAGATTCGTGACTCGCTGAAGAAGTAGGTCGCCGGCGCCGTCAGGGGTAGTAGGCGGCTACCGTCGCCGCCTCTTCGGCAACGCGCTTTTTGAGTGAGATCGGCGCCTCCACCACCACCTGCGAACCATGGCGCAGGATGTCCATCAGCAGTTCCCGCTCGTCGGCATAGGGCACCGTCAATCGGTAGCCGCCATCTGGCAGCAACTCGCCCTGCTGCGCGCGGTGCCAGCGCTCGGCGCGGACCCAGCGCGCGCGTTCTGGCGTGAAGCGCAACACGGCTTTCGCCTTCGGCGGGCCGCCGAAGATGCCGTAGGACGTGGCGTAGTGCGCGTCGAGTTTGGCCGCCGCCACCTCGCGCGCCTTTTCCTTCCTCGGAGCCACGCGCTGGATGGCATCGACCGAAAAGCTGCGCAGCGCGCCGCGCAGGTGGCACCACGCGTCGAGGTACCAGTTGTCGCGGTAATGCACCAGCCGCTGCGGCGAGACGACGCGGGTATCGAGCGAGTCGCGCCCCCTGTTCCAGGCATCGATCTCGACCCGGCGGCGCTCCAGCAGCGCCAGCGCCAGCATGCTGAAAAAGCGCGGTTCGACGCTACGCCGGTTCATTGCGATCAGGCGCACGCGATTGGCGATGTCGGCGACAGAATGGCCCGAGGCATCGAGCAGGGCGTTGAGCCGCGATTGCAGCGGCGCCAGTTGCGCGGCGAGGATGCCCGGCTCGATGTCGGCCAGCAGCTTCTGCGCTGCCAGCAGCGCGTACAGTTCGCCGGCCGTGAACCAAAGACCAGGCAGTTCGTAGGCCGGGCCGGTGGCGGCAGTGCTCTCGAAGCGATAACCGCCCGCGAAACGGTCCCAGACGATGGGCGCATGCAGCCTGTCGCGCAGGTATTCCATGTCGCGCTTGAACGTGGCGCGAGAGATGTCGAGCTCTTCGAGGAAAACCTCGATGGGCACCAGGCGCCGCTCGTGCAGCATCTGGTCGATGCGGTAGAAACGTTCGGTACGGTTCATGTCACAGGCGCGGCCAAGGAAATCTCATTTTGACCGATTCCCCGCATTTTTGCTTCGGTCATCAGCCAAGCAATAGAAGGAGACTCTCGCAGCCGATCCACTTCAAGAAATCGTTGAGGTCAGGTTCGATCCGGAATATTGCGCACGACAGCATGTACGATCCGACGGCAAAAAGGAGCAGAGGCAGCAGAAGCCGCAGCAACTCAAACATGACTTTGTGGCTGGTTTGGCGACGCCTGGAATCTCACCCTGCGCCCCAACTCGTCGGTGCAGGCTTGAGGGGCACGACATGCACTGGCGTGCAGCTTTCGGCAATGTCGGCGGCGTCCTCCTGTTTGAGTTTCGCCAGCTTTTCGACACTGTTCAGCCTGGAGAGCGTTCTCGATCCCTCGAGCGCGACCGCGTTCTCGTCGAAATACTCGAACCAAGGCAAGCCGAAGCGCGTGTAATCGGCTGCCGTCGGTGGCCGGTGCGGTGGCGCCTCGCCGACAATCTGGCACCACTGCGATGAATTGACGATCTGGACGAAGCTGCACACACCGTGTTTGAGATCCCAAGCATCGCGCTCATGGGGGTCTGTGTAAATTTGCTGACGCATCCGTCCACCGGGAGCCAGGCCCATGCATGGGGGAGGACAGTCAGCCACGCCCCACCGATCCCCCTCACAAAAATCCATACTCGCGGCAAGCATGCGCTCATAGGCTTCCCGCTTCATCGGAAACGCCTCGATTCGCAGCCCGCCCCATTCGGCTGCGCCGGTGATCTGCTCTTCGGCGGTATAGCCGCCTCCCAGAGGCATGGCAACGAACTGGCGCACGACATCCTTGGCCACGCAAAACCCATCGAGCCAGGGTTGCTCCGGGACAACCGCATAGTTTTGGCGCTTCGTGGCCAAGCCGCCACGCCATCGCTTGCCGGTAATGGCATTATGTTGCCGGCGGCGATCTTCAGCGCGAATGGATACAAGAGAATCGTAGTTCAGCACATCGCCTCGGCTTGATACGGCCGCAACACCACACGCCGCCGCGCCTGCCATGTCGCGGGCACGAGTTCCGATGCGTTGCACCGTCCGATCGGGCGAAGGGAAGCCTTCCCAGGCCCGGCGGCAGCGGATAATCGCGCTCGTCGTCGGGCAATCGCAATGTGCGTTGGAAACTGATCTTCATAAAGGCGTCGGCATGCACTTCATGCGCTGAGAAACAAAGCGCGTCTGCGTCGATGGTTGCGGCTGCAAAGTCGGTTTTCATAAACAATCCCCTGAGCAAAGATTCAGTCGAACTTCACCAGACCGTCACAGGCCCAGCGTGATTCCACCGATGCTTGCCCCGAAGCGAGTAACTGCTTGCCGGCGTCCATCAGGCGGGCCAGAACCGGATTGCG
>JADJQA010000047.1 GCA_016712985.1 Sulfuritalea sp.
TTCCATCCGGTGCCGATGTCGCATCTGGGCGGACGCGGTTTCGAGCCGGAGCGGCGCACGCCGATGCACACGCGCCATGAGGCCGCCGGTGCGGTGTGGATGGCCGCCGGCGTCTGGCAGCGTCCCGAGTATTACGCGGTCGCCGGGCAGTCGCGCGTCGAATCCATCCGTGTGGAGGCGCTGGCAGTTCGGCAAGCCGTCGGCATCATCGACGTCGGCACCCTGGGCAAGCTGGAAATCCGCGGACCGCAGGCCGCCGAGTTTCTGGAGCGCGTGTATATCTCGAAGTACGCCGGGCTCAAGGCCGGCATGACGCGCTATGCGGTGATGTGCGACGAATCCGGCGTAGTGATCGACGATGGTGTGGTGGCACGGCTGGCCAACGATCATTTCTACTTCACCACCACCACCTCGGGCGCGGCACTGATCTACCGCGAGCTGTCGCGCTGGAACACTTTGTGGAAAATGGATTGCGGCATCGTCAATCTGACCGGTGCCATGGCGGCGATGAATCTGGCCGGACCGAAGGCCAGGGCGGTACTCGCCGGGCTCACCGACGTCGATCTTTCCCTGCCCTATCTGGCGGTGCGTGAAGGCAAGGTTTGCGGCGTGAAGTCCAGACTGATGCGCGTCGGTTTCGTCGGCGAGTGGGGCGTCGAAATTCACGTTCCCGCCGAACATGGGGCGGCCGTATGGGATGCGCTGGTGGCGGCAGGCAAACCGCACGGCATCCGTCCCTTCGGAGTCGAAGCACAACGCCTGCTGCGCCTGGAAAAGGGCCACATCATCATCGGTCAGGACACCGACGGTCTCACCACGCCGGGCGAGGCGGCTCTGGACTGGGCAGTGAAGATGGACAAGCCTTTCTTCATCGGCCAGCGCAGCCTGCAGTCCATCGCCAAAAAGCCGCGCCGCCAGCAACTGGTCGGCTTCATGCCCGCCGCTGATCTCACCGCGTAGAAGCCGAAGGAATGCCATCTGGTGATCGAGGACGGCGATATCGCCGGACGCGTCACCAGCGTGGCGTGGTCGCCCGCCTTGCAGCGTTACATCGGTCTGGCCTACGTGCGGCCGGACATGACTGAAGAAAATCGCAGGTTCCAGATCCGTCTGACCGGTGGTGCCTTGGTCACGGCGCGAGTGGCAAAGACACCCTTCTACGATCCCGAAAATCTGCGGCAGAAGGAGCCGGCATGATTACCTTCACCAATGTCTCGGGCACCTCACGTGCCGGCGTCAAGGGTCCGGTGCGGCGGCTGGCTGGCGGGTCTCGGAATGCCGGTGCCTGAGACTCCCAACCAATGGCTGCCGCTGGAAGGCGGCCTGATCGCCCGGCTCGGTGTCACCGAGTTTCTGGTCGAAGGTCCGGCCTCGGCGAAGCTTGATGCACCGTCCGGTCATGGTGTTTATCCGGTGCTGCGCCAGGACACGGCGCTGGTGCTCAGGGGCGCCCGTCTTAACGACCTGCTGCTGGAAACCTGCAGCGTGAATTTTCTTGCGCTCGATCCGGGCGCGCGCCCCGTGGTGCTGACCTCAATAGTCGGCGTTGGCGCTACGGTGATTCCCGGCGAAGACGCCGGAACTCCCTGCTACCGCCTGTGGTGCGACAGCACCTACGGCGACTGGTTTCTGCAAACCTTGACCGGCGTTGCCGGCGAACTGATCTGACACTTTCTCCACTTTCTGGAGCTCACGATGAATCTCGCCGAAGCCAAGAAATTCCTCGCCAAGAACAACGTCAAATCGGTGTTGGCGCAGTTCGTCGACATCCACGGCGCGGCCAAGGCCAAGTCGGTGCCGGCGGCGCACTTCGAGGACATTCTTAACGCCGGTGCCGGCTTCGCGGGTTTCGCCGTGTGGGGGCTCGGCATCGAGCCGCACGGTCCCGATTACATGGCGGTCGGCGACCTCTCGACGCTCTCGCTGGTACCGTGGCAACCGGGCTACGCGCGCATCGTCTGCGATGGGCACGTCAAAGGCAAGCCTTGGGACTATGACGCGCGCGTCACGCTGAAGAAGCAGATTGCACGCCTGGAAAAGCTGGGCATGACCTTCATGACCGGCCTCGAACCGGAGTTTTCACTGCTCAAGCGCAGCGTCACCGGCAAGGTGGTTCCCTGCGAAGACAGTGACACTCTGGCCAAGCCCTGCTATGACTACAAGGGTTTGTCGCGTTCGCGTGCCTTTCTCGACAAACTGGTCGAGAGTCTGATCGCCGTCGGTATCGACGTCTATCAAGTGGATCACGAGGATGCCAATGGTCAGTTCGAGATCAACTACACCTTTGAAGACTGTCTCACCTCCTGCGACCACTACATCTTCTTCAAGATGGCGGCGGCCGAGATCGCCAACGAGATGGGCTTGATCTGCTCCTTCATGCCCAAGCCCTTCGCCAACCGGCCCGGCAACGGCATGCACATGCACATGAGCTTGTCCGATGGCAAGAAGAACCTATTTCTCGACAAGAAGGACAAGCGCGGGCTGGATCTTTCGCCGCTGGCCTACCAGTTCGCCGCCGGCTTGTTGAAGCACGGCCCGGCACTGGCGGCGATCTGCGCGCCAACGGTGAATTCCTACAAGCGTCTGGTGGTCGGCCGCTCACTGACAGGCGCGACTTGGGCGCCGGCCTACATCAGCTACGGCGACAACAACCGCTCGTCCATGGTGCGCATTCCCGGTGGACGTCTCGAACTGCGCTTGCCTGACGGTGCCTGCAATCCCTGCCTCGCCACCGCCGCCGTGATCGCCGCCGGTCTTGACGGTATTGAACACAAGCAGATCCGGGCGAGCCGCACAACATGAATCTGTACGAATTGACCGCCGCCGAACTGAAAAAGGAAAAAATCGGCATCCTGCCGCAGAACCTGCACGAAGCGCTGACCGCACTGGAAAAAGACGGAGTGATCCGCGATGCGCTGAATCCGGTCGCCGACGAATTCCTCAAGCTCAAGCACATGGAATGGGTCGAGTACATGCGCCATGTCTCCGAGTGGGAAATCGAGAGCTATCTGGAATTTTTCTGAAAGGGTGTAGCCATGTGTGGAATTGTCGGACTGCTGGTGAAGAACCCGGCGCTGAAGTCCAGATTGGGTGAGTTGATGGTACCGATGCTGATCGGCATGACCGAGCGCGGTCCGGACTCGGCCGGGCTGGCCGTGTTCACCGAGCCCCTGAGCGAGGGCGAGCGCAAGATCAGTTTGTACTCGGGACTGACGGAAGGGGGTGACGATTTCAACTGGCTTGGTCTTGGCCATGATCTCAAGCAGCATCTCGGTGTCGAGGCAAAGATCGCGCCGCAGGGAAACCACGCCATCCTTACCATCAGCATCGCGCCCGAACCGGTGAAGCGCTGGATCAAGGAACATCACCCCAAGCTACACATTCTCTCCACCGGCCGCGCCATTGATCTGTACAAGGACATCGGCACTCCGACCGAGGTGTCCGATCGCTACGACTTCAAGCACCTTACCGGCACGCATCTGGTCGGCCACACTCGCATGGCCACCGAGTCGGCGGTGACGCCGGATCGTGCGCATCCGTTTACTGCCGGCGAAGACTTCTGTCTGGTGCATAACGGTTCGCTGTCCAACCCCTACGGCGTGCGCCGCATGCTGGAGCCGCGCGGCATCAAGTTCGAGACCGACAACGACACCGAGGCCGCCTGCCGCTTCCTCGAATGGCGGCTGCGCGAGGGTGACGATCTGGAGACGGCACTGCAAAAAGGTTTCGAGGAGCTCGACGGCTTCTACACCTTCCTCATGGGCACGCCCGACAAGCTGGCGCTGATCCGCGACCCCTTCGCCTGCAAGCCGGCGGTAGTGGCCGAGACCGACGACTACGTGGCGATCGCCTCCGAGTTCCGCTCGCTGGCGCACCTGCCCGACATCAAGAACGCCAAGGTGTTCGAACCCGCGCCCGAGGAGATGTATGTATGGACGGCCTGAGCTTTGACCTGAACGAGATTCCGCTGCGCGCGGTCAATAATTTCCTGCACAAGGAAGCGCCGGGGCAGGGCGTGAAGAAAGTGACCATTGCCAATCCCGATGGCGCCCACAACATCGCCGTCGGCCTCGACTTTCCGGTCGACATCGAAGTCGTCGGCCATGCCGGCTACTACGCCGGGGGCATGAACAAGGTGGCCAACATCACCGTCACCGGCAGCGCCGGTACCGGCGTGGCGGAAAACATGATGTCCGGCCGCGTGCACGTCAAGGGCTTCGCCTCCAACGGTGCCGGTGCTTCGATGCACGGCGGCCTGCTGGTGATCGATGGCGATGCGGGTCTGCGCTGCGGCATCTCGCTCAAGGGCGGCGACATCGTGGTCGGCGGCTCGGTCGGCAGTTTCTCGGCTTTCATGGCCCAGGCCGGCCGCATGGTGATTTGCGGTGACGCCGGTGATGCGCTGGGTGACTCGCTCTACGAGGCCGTGCTCTACGTCAAGGGCAAGATCAAGTCGCTGGGTGCCGATGCGCAGATCGAGCCGATGAGTGATGCCGATCTGGCCACGGTGAAGCAACTGCTCGCTGCGGCCGGCATGAAGCACGACCCGAAGGACTTCAGGCGCGTGGCTTCGGCCCGCAGCCTTTACCACTGGAATGCCGACGCCAATCAGGAATATTGACCATGTCTGAACAACCAATCTCGCGCGCAGTGTCAAAGGAAGAGTCTTTCGGCTACGACCGCAAGACCATCGATTACATCCGCAACGCCGCGGCCCACGGCCTCTACGAAATCCGCGGCATGGGTGCCAAGCGCCAGTTGCCCAGCTTCGATGATCTGGTGTTTCTCGGTGCCTCGCTGTCGCGCTATGCTCTTGAAGGCTACCGCGAGAAATGCAGTACCAAAACCATACTCGGGACCCGCTACGCCAAAAAGCCGATCGAACTCGACATCCCGATCACCATCGCCGGCATGAGTTTCGGGTCACTGTCGGCCAACGTCAAGGAAGCGTTGGGACGCGCCGCCACGGAAGTCGGCACCTCGACCACCACCGGCGACGGCGGCATGACGCCGGAAGAACGTCAGTCGTCGAAGACGCTGGTATATCAGTGCCTGCCTTCCCGCTACGGCTTCAACCCCGACGATGTGCGTCGCGCCGATGCGATCGAAGTGGTGATCGGCCAGGGTGCCAAACCCGGCGGTGGCGGCATGCTGCTGGGGCAGAAGGTGTCGGCGCGCGTGGCCGGCATGCGCACCCTGCCCGAAGGCATCGACCAGCGCTCGGCCTGTCGCCATCCCGACTGGACCGGCCCCGACGATCTGGCGATCAAGATTCAGGAACTGCGCGAGATGACCGACTGGGAGAAGCCGATCTACGTCAAGGTCGGCGCTACGCGAGTCTTCAACGACGTCAAGCTCGCCGTGCATTCCGGTGCCGACGTGGTGGTGGTAGACGGCATGCAGGGCGGCACCGCGGCGACGCAGACCTGCTTCATCGAACACATCGGCATCCCCACGCTGGCGGCGGTGCGACAGGCCGTGCATGCGTTGGAAGATCTCGACATGAAGGGCAAGGTGCAGCTCATCGTCTCCGGCGGCATCCGCACCGGCCCCGACGTGGCCAAGGCATTGGCCATGGGCGCCGATGCGGTGGCCATCGGTCAGGGCGTGTTGATTGCGCTAGGCTGCAACCACCACAGCTACTTTCAGGACGGTGAACACCGTATCGCTACCACCGACTATGCGGCGCTGGGTACTTCGCCGGGTTTCTGCCATCACTGCCACACCGGCAAGTGCCCCGTCGGCATCACCACGCAGGACGCGATGCTGGAGCAGCGCCTGACGCCGGAAGTCGGTGCCCGGCATCTGAGGAATTACCTGAAGACGCTGAACATGGAACTCACCACCATCGCCCGCGCCTGCGGCAAGCAGAACGTGCATCACCTCGAGCGCGAGGACCTGGTGGCCCTGACCATCGAGGCTGCGGCGATGGCGCATGTGCCCCTGGCGGGAACGAGCTGGATTCCGGGCGCAAGCGGCGGCTTGTAGCCGGCATTGGCGCAGGTTTGAACGCCCGCGTGGGCTCTCCCTCCACGGCGGTTTTCATTCGGTTGCCTTCGTCGCGCCCGTTTTTTTCATCTACCGGCTTCAAGCCAAATCCATACTATGGAAATGAATTACCATGGTGATCCACCGGCGTTAGCCGCCAATCTTGATTCTTGGGGAGGTATTCCATGTTTGGCACCGGCAGACTGAAACGCGAAATCGCGGAATTTCGACAACGGCTGCAGGATCAGGAAGCGGCGTTCGCCACTGAGCGAGCCAGCTTGCAGCAGGCGAGCGCGGACTTGCAGCAGGCGCTTAATCAGGCAAAAGCCCAAGTGGACTTTGACGCCGGCCTGTTTGGCAACCTGCTGCTTTTTGCCCAGAGCGCGGCAAGCTCCCAACAGTCTTTGGCTCACCTGGCCAGCTCCATGAAGACGGAAGCGGCGTCGGCCCACAGCACATCCGTCCAGGCGTCCGAAAATCTCGCCGCAGTCAATACCGTTTGTGGCAACTTGCGGACCATGACGAGCAATACCCAGCACGTCGGCGAGATTGTCGGCCGGCTCAGCGGTGAGGCAGCGAAGATCGGCGGCATTGTCGGCCTGATCAGGGAGATTGCAAATCAGACCAATCTGCTGGCGCTGAATGCCGCGATCGAGGCCGCCCGCGCCGGCGAACAGGGCCGCGGCTTCGCCGTCGTGGCCGATGAGGTGCGCAAGCTCGCGGAGCGCACCACCGGTGCAACGGCCGACATATCGCGCCTGGTGAGCGCGATCCAGGCCGAGACCGGTAACGCCAGCACCGCAATGGAAATTTCGCCGGCGCAGGCCGTGGCCTTCGAGTCGGATGCGGTGGCGGCGACCAGCACCATGCAGGCGCTGATCAATGCGGCCGGACAAGCCCGCTCGACAATCCGTGGCACGGCCCTGCGCACCTTCGTCGAGGTCGCCAAGGTCGATCACCTGATCTACAAGCTCGAGGTCTACAAGGTGTTGACCGGCCTGTCGCAGAAATCGGCCGACGATTTCGCCAGCCATACCAACTGCCGGCTCGGCAAGTGGTACTACGAGGGCGATGGTCGCGAGTGTTTTTCCAAACTTCCCGCTTACGCCAGGATCGAGGCTCCGCACAAGCAGGTGCATGCGGCCGGCCGCGAGGCCGTAGGCCACTATCTGGCGGGACAGCACCAAAGCGCCGTGCGCGGCGTTGAGGCCATGGAGCAGGCCAGTGCGATCACGCTGCAGGAACTCGAGAACCTCGCCTTGCAAGGCGAAGGCGAGGGCTGTCTGATCTAGCCGGCCGCGGCGGCGGCGCCGACACGCTATTCTGCCAGCGCCATCTCGGGGGTCAGGATGCGAAACAGGCCGCGCAGCCTGTCGCGTCGCGCCAGACGCAACAAGGCCTTGTCGCCCGTAACCAGCCAGTCGGCGGCTCCATCGCGGGCCAGTTCGAGGAACTTCTGGTCGTCCCGATCCCGGCAGCGGGGCAGGCTGGCGATTGCAGCCTGCTGCAATTCGCGGCCGGCAAGCCGCGTCACGCTGGCGTCATAGGAACGCAGCGCGCGGTTCTGTCCCGCATCCGCCAGGGCGAACATCGGGTAGGCCAGCACGCGGCGAAACTCGTTGAAGCAGGCGTCATTGGTGAGCGCCTGCCACTCGCCGCTTTCGATCTTTTCCCGCAGTTGCGCGAAGCGGCTGTCGGCAAAGACATACAACGCCACCAGCACGTTGGTGTCAAGCACCACCCGTCTGTGCGGGGCAGATAGGGATGCGGTTTCGGTGAAGGCCAGGCCCTGCTTGATGTTCCCACCTGGGGCAGGGACTGCATCTGTTGCGCAGATCGGTGTTCTGCGCAGCCGCTGCGACAAAAAACCGGGCCCGGAGTCGCAGGACTCCGGGCCCGGTTTTTGTTCCAGGGGAAGACCCCATGGGGGAGCTTCCTCCGGGGCGCCGGTCACTTCTTCTTTTTCTGCGCGTCGAGGCGAAGAGAGGCGTAGGAACCGGGGGCGTCCTCGATCGGCTTGTATTTGCCCTTCGTCGGGTCGCGGGCCGGCACTTTGGTATCGTCCAGTCCGGTAATCCAGGCCTGCCAGTCGTTCCACCAGGAACCCGGATTCTGCTTGGCGCCCTTGAACCACTCGTCCGCCTCTTGCTCGGTCGGCTTGGCATCGTTGGTCCAGTAGCCGTACTTGTTGGCCGACGGCGGGTTGACGATGCCGGCGATGTGGCCGGAACCGCCGAGGACGAAGCGTACCGGACCGCCCAGTGCGGTGGCGCCTAGATAGGTGCCCTTCCAAGGCGCAATGTGGTCCTCGATGGTGGAGATGAAGTAGGACGGCGTCTTGACCTTGGCCAGGTCGATCGGGGTATCGAGCAGGGTGATGCCGCCCGGCTCGCGCAGCAGGTTCTTCAGGTACATGTTGCGCAGGTAGAAGCTGTGCATCGCATAGGGCATGCGCGTCGAGTCGGAATTCCAGAACAGCAGGTCGAAGGGGAAGGGCTCCTTGCCCATCAGGTAGTTGTTGATCACGAAGCTCCAGATCAGGTCGTTGGCGCGCAGCATGTTGAACGTGCCGGCCATTTCCGAACCTTCCATGAAGCCTCGCTCCGACATCTTCTTTTCGAGGAAAGCAATCTGTTGTTCATCGATGAAGGTGCCGAGTTCGCCGGGAATCGTGAAATCCAGCAGCGCGACGAAAAAGGTCGCGGAGACCACGCGCTTGTCCTTCTTCGCCGCCATGTAGCCCATGGTCGAGCCCAGCAGCGTGCCGCCGAGGCAGTAACCGATGGTATTGACTTCCTTCTCGCCGGTCTGTTCGCAGACGATGTCGAGGGCGGTCAGCGCGCCTTCGGCCATGTAGGAGTCGAAGCTCTTCTTGGCCAGCTTGGCGTCCGGATTGACCCAGGAGATGACAAACACGGTATGGCCCTGGTCGCAGCACCATTTGATCCAGGAATTGCTCTCGCGCAGGTCCATGATGTAGTACTTGTTGATCCAGGGCGGGACGATCAGCATCGGCCGCTTCAACTGTTCCTTGGTCGTCGGCAGGAACTGGATCAACTGCATCATCTCGTTCTGGAAGATCACCTTGCCCTTGGTCGTGGCGACGTTGCGACCCATCTCGAAGGCGCTCGTATCGGCCATCTTGACGCGCAGTTCGCCGTCGCCTGCCTCGATGTCGCGCAGCAGGTTGTTGAAGCCCTTGAGCAGGTTCTGGCCCTTGGTCTTGACGGTCTCGCGCAGCACTTCGGGATTGGTCGCGGCGAAGTTGGTCGGCGCCATCGCCTCGATGAAATTGCGGGTGAAGAAGTCCACCTTTTTCTTCGCCACGGGTTCCATGCCTTCCACCTTGGCGACGGACTCATGGATGTGGCCAGCGGTGAGCAGATAGCTCTGCTTGATGAAATCGAACATGAAATGCTCGTCCCAGTGCGGATCCTTGAAGCGGTTGTCACCCTTCTTCGGCGCCGCCACCGGCGCTCCCTCCATGCCCATCGCGCGCATCATCGAATGCTGCCACAGCGAAAAATAGTCCTGCATCAGCTTGAGCTGCGCCTGAACCAGTTGCTGCGGGTTGGCCAGCATCTGCTGAGACATGTCCATGAAGGCCTTGGCAATGCCCAGGTCGTCGGACGGAGCCGTCACGCCTTTCTTCATCTGGCGCTTGATGTGGTCCTGGATCAGACTGGAGGCGCGCTGTGCGACCTCGGCGTAGGTTTTGGCGATTTCCGCTGGATCGGGCGAAGCTTTGGTTTCTGGGGCAGACATGGTGACTCCTTCGGTTAACTGATGTAAAGGGTAAGGCCGTTCATTTCGACGCGCTGCATTTTTCCTGCGTGTTCAAGATGATTCAGGTGGGCGATGGCTTCGCCCATGGCAAACATGGTCTGGTGCGGGTCGGGCAGTTCCCGGCCGAACAATACTCCGATCAGATCGGCGGCGCTCTGCGCCTTGCCGCGGCAGGCGCTCTGCAGCACCTCGCAGCGCTCGGCATGATGGGTGTGAAGCTCATCCACGCGGGCATGCAGGCCGCGGAACGGCCGGCCGTGCGAGGGCAGAACCAGCGTGTCCGCGGGCAGCGCGCGAAACTTGTCGATCGAAGCGAGGAACAGCGCGAGCGGATCGCCGTCAGGGGTGCAGGCCATCACCGAGACATTGGTCGAGATCCGCGGCAACAGCATGTCGCCGGAAATCAGCACACCCAGTTCCGCGCAATACAGGCTCATGTGCTCGGGCGCATGGCCATGGCCGACCAGGGTGCGCCAGTCATGGTCGCCGATGCGCAGGACCTCGTCGTCGAACAAGCGCCGGTAGGTCGCTGGAATCGCCGGGACGCCGCGCTTGTAGCCGTTGCCGCGCGCGATCAGGCCATCGATGCGCGCCTTATCGAGACCGTGGCGGCGAAAGAATTCGACCATCGAACTGATCGCGTAGCCGGCGATCTGTTCCGCCATCATGTGCGCCGCCAGGTACTCGCCTTGGGCGATCCACAGCGGGGCGCCGGTCTCCTGCTCCAGCCAGGCGGCCAGACCGAGATGGTCGGGATGACAATGGGTAACGATGCAGCGGGTCAGGCGCCGCCCTTCCAGCGCCGACTTCCATGCCTGCTTCACCGGGTCCAGCGCAAAGCCGGTATCGACCGCCGCATGGCCCGCGCCGTCTTTCAGCAACCAGAGGTTGATGTGGTTCAGCGCAAAAGGCAGGGGCATGCACAACCACTCGATGCCGGGCGCGATCGGCACCGCCACGCCGGGGGCGGGGGCGGTCTCGCACGGGTAGGCAATCGGAGCGTTCAAGCCGGGTCTCTTTGCATCAGGCGGGGAAATCTGCTTAACTTGTCAAGAGTTGATTTTCCATTTTATCCAATTTTCGGGGTCTTGCGCGCAGTGCAGCATCGACCGCATCCGGGCCCGACACCATGAGCGAAACCCAAACCATCACCGAGCTGGCCCGCGATTTCGGCGTCACGACCCGCGCCATCCGCTATTGGGAATCGCATGGACTGGTGTCTCCGGCGCGCGAGGGCGGCAACCGGGTCTACAGCAAGCGCGACCAGGCCCGCCTGAAACTGGCCTTGCGCGGCAAGCGGCTGGGCCTTTCGCTGGCCGAGATCAAGGACCTGATCGACATGTACGACAAGGCGCGGGACGAGTCATCGCAACTACTGTCGTTTCTCGACGTGCTGGCGCAGCGCCGCGCTGCCCTCGAGCAGCAACGCAACGATATTCAGGCCGTGCTCAAGGAAATCGCCCGCTTTGAACGGCAATGCCGCGAGTTGCTGCGGTCCGAAGAGGCCAGGCCTGAAGCAAACCGCCGTCGAAGAAAACCGTCGCGCTAGTTGACGTTGACGTCAACGTCAACTAACATGCGCAATATGTCACGGAGAAAAGATGCCCCACACTGCACGCCCAGCCGCCAGAAGCCTTCAGCCGCGCGATCCTGACTGGGAGGCCACGGTGCGGCAGAGTTTTGCCCGGCAGAAGGTCATGAAGCTGATCGGCGCCGAATTGGGGGCGCTAGCCCCCGGCCACTGCGAAATCCGTCTGCCCTTCCGCGACGACCTGACCCAGCAAAACGGCTATTTCCATGCCGGGATCACCAGTACCATCGTCGATAGTGCCGGCGGCTACGCCGGCTATACCCTGATGCCCAAGGGTTCTGACGTACTGAGCGTGGAGTTCAAGCTGAATTTGCTGGCGCCCGCCGATGGCGAGTTCCTGGTCGCCGAAGGACAGGTGCTGAAGTCCGGCAGAAATCTCGTGATCACGCGCGGCGAGGTGTATGCCATCAAGAACGGCAGGGCGACGCACTGCGCTACCATGCAGCAGACCCTGATGACCATGCACGGCAAGGCGTGATGCCTTCGTCCCAGGAACCCAAGGAGACCCACAAATGATCGGACTTAATTTCGACCTCGGCGAAGACATCGAGATGCTGCGCGACAGCGTGTGGGCTTTCGCCGCGAAGGAGATTGCCCCGCGCGCCGCGGAGATCGATCGCGACAACCTTTTCCCCACCGACCTTTGGCTGAAGTTCGGCGACATGGGCCTGCTCGGCATGAGCGTCGAGGAGAAATACGGCGGCACGCAGATGGGCTATCTGGCGCACATCGTCGCCATGGAGGAGATCTCCCGCGCTTCCGCCTCGGTCGGCCTGTCCTACGGCGCCCACTCCAATCTGTGCGTGAATCAGTTGCGGCGCAACGGCAATGCTTCGCAGAAGGACAAGTACCTGCCGGGGCTGATCTCCGGAGCGCATGTCGGCGCGCTGGCCATGTCCGAATCCGGCGCAGGGTCGGACGTGGTATCGATGAAACTGCGCGCTGAAAAGCAAGGCGATCGCTACCTGCTGAATGGTTCGAAGATGTGGATCACCAACGGTGGTGACGCCGACACCCTGATCGTCTATGCGAGGACCGATGCCGCCGCAGGCCCCCGCGGCATCACCGCTTTCATCATCGAGAAGGGCTTCAAGGGATTTTCCAGGGGCTCGCATCTGGACAAGCTGGGCATGCGCGGCTCCAATACCTATCCGCTGTTCTTCGACGACTGCGAAGTGCCGGCGGAGAACGTGCTGGGCGGCGAGGGCAACGGCACCAGGGTCTTGATGAGCGGCCTCGATTACGAGCGCGCGGTACTCTCGGGCGGCCCGCTTGGCATCATGGCCGCCTGCATGGACGTGGTACTGCCTTTCATCCACGAACGCAAGCAGTTCGGCCAGAGCATCGGCGAGTTCCAGCTCATGCAGGGCAAGCTCGCCGACATGTATAGCACCTGGCAGGCCTGCCGCGCCTACGTCTATGCCGTTGGCAAGGCGTGCGATCGCGGCGATCATTCACGCCTGCTGCGCAAGGATGCGGCTGGCGCCATCCTGTACTCGGCGGAAAAGGCCACCTGGATGGCGGGCGAGGCGATCCAGGCGCTCGGTGGCGTCGGCTACACCAACGATTACCCCGTCGGTCGCCTGTGGCGCGACGCCAAGCTGTATGAAATCGGCGCGGGCACCTCCGAAATTCGCCGCATGCTGATCGGCCGCGAGTTGTATTCGGAGACGATGTAGTGAGCGCCGCTTCAAGTCAACTGCGACGCCAGGAGTGGCAGAAGCAGTTGGACGAAGCGCTGGCCCGCTCCAGCGGCCCCGGCGGGTTGAGTATGGAAAACCTGCGCGAGTGTTCGGGCCTGGAACTGTTCCAGAAGATGATCGCCGGCGAGTTTCCCCGTCCGCCGATCAGCGATACGCTGGGCTTCTGCCTGGTCGAAGCGGAGAAGGGGCGCGTGGTATTCCAGGGTACGCCGCAGCACCGCCACTACAATCCGATCGGCTCGGTCCATGGCGGATTTCATGCGACGCTGCTCGACTCCTGCGTTGGCTGCGCCGTTCAATCCACCCTCGAAGCCGGCCAGGGCTATACCACGCTCGAACTGAAGGTGAACTACATCCGCGCGCTCACCGACCGCGTCGGTCCGGTGCGCGCGGAAGGTCGCGTGATCCATGTCGGCAGGCAGACCGGCACGGCCGAGGGCAAGCTGGTCGATGCCGACGGCAAGCTTTACGCCCACGCCTCGACCACTTGCCTGATTTTCAATGTCTGAGCTGCTCACCGGCGTGCATTTCGACTCGCAGGCACGCAAGGGCTGCGCCCGGCACGACGCAGCGCGTGCCACGGCGCGCCAACTGCTGGTTTCGCACGATTTGCCCTGACCCGTCCGAAAGGAATCACCATGTCCGAACAATCACCGAAAAGTACCCAAAGCGGCAGTCCCGGCGCCGGTCCTGACGCGAGCGCGCCCAGTGTACGCGTCCTCGGCGCGGGGGACAGGGTGGATCTCGACCGGGTGCGCCAGTTCATCCGCGACTACGCCGCCTGGCTCGGCGTCGACCTGGGCTTCCAGCATTTCGACGAAGAGATGGCGACCTTGCCGGGCCGCTATGCGCCGCCCCAGGGGCGACTGTTCTACGCCGAGGTCGATGGCCGGGGTGTTGGCTGCGTGGGTATCCGGCCTTTCGCCGAGGCCGTCTGCGAGCTCAAGCGGCTGTATGTCGATCCGGCGCAGCGAGGTTCCGGCATTGGGCGCCTGCTGGCCCTCGCGGCAATTCGCGCGGCGCGACAGATTGGTTACCGCAAGATTCTGATCGACACGCTGCCGGCGATGCGCATCGCCGTGAAGCTGTATCGCGAACTAGGCTTTCTCGAAGCGCCCGCCTACTACCAGACGCCGGTCGAGGGCACCCAGTTTCTTACCCTCGACCTCGAGAACTGGTCGGAAGACAAGGTGGCCAACGAGAACCTGTTCCACCTGTTCGACTTCAACCGCGCCTGGTCGCGGCAGCTCCGCGCCGTTGATCCCGAGTACTTCGAGCGCCTCTCCCACCTGCAGGCGCCGGAGTACTTGTGGATCGGCTGCTCCGACTCGCGGGTGCCGGCCAACCAGATCATCGGCCTGCTGCCCGGCGAAGTCTTTGTACACCGCAATGTCGCCAACGTGGTGGTACACAGTGACCTGAATTGCCTGTCGGTGATCCAGTTCGCCATCGACGTGCTCAAGGTCAAGCACATCATGGTGGTCGGCCACTACGGCTGCGGCGGCGTGCATGCCGCACTCAATCACCAGCGCGTCGGACTCGCCGACCTCTGGCTGCAGCACGTGCAGGATGTGCATGTCAAGCACCTGGCGCGCGTCGACGGGCTGCCCGTGGAAAGGCGCCACGACCGCCTGTGCGAGCTCAACGTGCTCGAACAGGTGCTCAACGTCGCACGTACCATCGTGATCCAGGATGCCTGGCAGCGCGGTCAGAGCTTGACGATCCACGGCTGGATCTACGGCCTCAAGGACGGGCTGCTGCGCGACCTTGGCCTGACCCTCAACGCCGCCGAGAATATTCCCGAGCGCTATGAAATGGCGCTCTCGACGCTGCGCTGAGCACTTGACCGCGCACCGAACATTGAATTGAAAGGAAAGCCATG
This sequence comes from Sulfuritalea sp., assembly GCA_016712985.1. Taxonomy (GTDB): domain Bacteria; phylum Pseudomonadota; class Gammaproteobacteria; order Burkholderiales; family Rhodocyclaceae; genus Sulfuritalea. The sequence goes on from JADJQA010000047.1 coordinate 14,951, forward strand.
AGCGACACCATCGTCATCGTTTCCGCCGCCCGTACCCCGATGGGCGGCTTCATGGGCGACTTCGCCTCCATGTCCTGCGCCCAGTTGGGCAGCGTCGCCATCAAGGCCGCCGTCGAGCGGGCCGGCTTGAAGCCGGCGCAGGTCGACGAGGTCATCATGGGTTGCGTGCTTCCTGCCGGCCAGGGCCAGGCCCCGGCGCGGCAAGCCTCGCTGGGTGCCGGGCTGCCGCTGGCGGCTGGTTGCACCACGGTGAACAAGATGTGCGGCTCGGGCATGCGCGCCGCGATGTACGCCCACGACATGCTCGCCGCCGGCAGCGTCGATGTCATGGTCGCCGGCGGCATGGAATCGATGAGCAACGCGCCCTACCTGCTGCCCAAGGCCCGTGGCGGCTTCCGCCTCGGTCACGGCGAGGTCAAGGACCACATGTTCCTCGACGGCCTCGAGGACGCCTATGACAAGGGCCGCCTGATGGGCACCTTTGCCGAGGACTGCGCCGGCAGCTACCAATTCACCCGCGAGGCGCAGGACCGGTTCGCCATCGCCTCCACCACGCGTGCCAAGCAGGCCAACACCGACAGCAGCTTCAAATGGGAAATTGCACCGGTCACCCTCGCCGGCAAGAAGGGCGACAGGGTGATCGACAAGGACGAGCAGCCCTTCAAGGCCAATCTCGAAAAGATTTCGACCCTGAAGCCGGCCTTCCGCAAGGACGGCACGGTCACCGCAGCCAACTCCTCGTCGATTTCCGACGGCGCGGCGGCGCTGGTGCTGATGCGTCGTTCCCAGGCCGACAAGCTCGGCCTCACGCCGGTCGCCACCATGGTTGGCCACAGCACCTTCGCCCAGGAGCCCGGTCTGTTCACTACCGCTCCGGTCGGTGCAATAAAGAAGTTGCTGGCGAAGAACGGCTGGAGTGTGGACAGTGTCGACCTCTGGGAGATCAACGAAGCCTTCGCCGTGGTCACCATGGCGGCGATGCACGACCTCAATCTGCCGCACGAAAAAGTCAATGTGCATGGCGGCGCCTGCGCGCTGGGTCATCCCATCGGCGCCTCCGGCGCCCGCATCATCGTCACCCTGATCGGCGCGCTGAAGCAGCACGGCAAGAAGCGCGGCGTGGCCAGCCTCTGCATCGGCGGCGGCGAAGCGACCGCGGTTGGCATCGAGCTCTGCTGATCATGCTGCTTACGCCCGAGCAGGAACAGATCCGCGACATGCTGCGCGACTTTGCGCGGGAACAACTCGCGCCCAAGGCGGCGGAATGGGACCGGACCTCGCACTTCCCGCGCGAGGAACTGCGCGCGCTGGGCGAACTCGGTGTCTGCGGCATGGTGGTGCCGGAGCAATGGGGCGGCGCCGGGCTCGACTACGTGTCGCTGGCCCTGGCGCTGGAGGAAATCGCCGCCGGCGACGGCGCGGTCTCGACCGTCGTCAGCGTGCAGAACTCGGTGGTCTGTGGTCCGATCAACGCCTTCGGCAATGACGCGCAGAAGGAAAAATACCTGAAGAAACTGGCGAGCGGCGAATGGCTGGGCTGCTTCTGCCTGACCGAACCGCATGTCGGCTCCGACGCCGCAGCGATCCGCACCCGTGCGGTTAAGGATGGTGACCACTGGGTCTTGAACGGCGTCAAGCAGTTCATCACCACCGGCAAGAACGCACAGGTCGCCGTGGTCTTCGCCGTCACCGATCCGGGCGCCGGCAAGAAGGGCATCTCGGCATTCATCGTGGCCGCCGACACGCCGGGTTACATCGTCGCGCGGGTCGAGGAAAAGCTTGGCCAGCATGCGTCCGACACGGCGCAGATCCTGTTCGAGAACTGCCGGATTCCGGCGGGAAATCTTCTCGGCGCCGAAGGGCAGGGCTACCGCATCGCGTTGTCGAACCTCGAAGGCGGTCGCATCGGCATTTCCGCGCAAGCGGTGGGCATGGCTCGCGCCGCATTCGAGGCGGCGCTGCGCTACGCGCATGAACGCGAGAGTTTCGGCAAGCCGCTCTTCGAACACCAGGCGGTGAACTTCCGCCTCGCCGACATGGCGGTGCAGATCGAGGCCGCGCGACAGCTGGTGCACCACGCCGCTTGCTCTGCGCGACGCCGGCCGGCCCTGCCTCAAGGAGGCCTCGATGGCCAAGCTGTTCGCCTCCGAGATGGCCGAGAAGGTCTGCTCCGATGCGATCCAGATCCACGGCGGCTACGGCTACGTCAGCGATTTTCCGGTCGAACGCATCTACCGCGACGTCCGCGTCTGCCAGATCTACGAAGGCGCGTCGGACATCCAGCGGCTCGTGATTGGCCGGGCGATCGGGGCTGCAGCGTAATATGCATCACTTGGTGCCATATTTGATGCATGATGCCGCTTTCGGGGGATTCCGATGAGAACCACTGTCACTCTGGATGATGAATTGCTTGCTGACGTAGAACAGCTCAGCGGCATTCGTGACCGATCCCAACTCCTGCGCGAAGCCTTATTGGAAATGCGACATCGCCTCGCTTCCCAGCGGCTGGCCTTGCTTGCCGGAACGGAACCCGAGGTCGCGGCGCCGCCGCGCCGCCGACCTCCTTGTTTCGTTTCAGAGCCGGAGGCTGTGTCATATCCCGCCAAGAAGCGATCAAAGGCAAGTCGATGAACGTGCTCGCCGACACGTCGGTCTGGGTCGATTACATGCGCCGTGAAAACGCGCCCATCGTCGATCAACTGAAATTGGGCGACGTCGTCATGCACGATTACGTCATCGGGAAATCGTGCTGGGCGGCGTCAGCACCACCAAGCTCGCCATGCTCAAGCAAATGCGTCGTTGCCACTGTGCGAGCCACGAGGAAGTGATGCACCTGATCGCCGAGCGACGCCTTGCCGGCCGCGGACTCGGCTACGTCGACAGTCATCTGCTCGCCGCCGCGCTGATCGACCGCCTGCAACTGTGGACCTTGGACACGTCGCTGCAGCAGGTGGCGCACGAGTTCGGCTGCGGGCTGAAAGAGCATTGAACATGACGGCCAGCTTCAATGCCGCCACCGCTGAAGCGATGGATCGTGCCTACGGAGAACGCCAGTGACAGAAGAATCCGACATCAGGTTCTACTTCGACTTTTCCTCGCCCTATTCCTATCTGGCCAGCGAGCGGATCGACGATCTCGCGGCTAAATACAGGCGCAAGGTCAAGTGGCGGCCGGTCATGCTCGGCGCCGCGATCAAGGCCACGTCGGGTTTGCCGCTGCTGCTGAGCGTGCCGCTCAAGGGCGAGTACAGCAAGCGCGACATCGAGCGCTCGGCGCGCTTCATGGGCGTGCCTTACACGTTTCCGCCGAAGTTTCCGCTCGCCACATTGATCGCGGCGCGCGGTTACTACTGGCTGCACGGACAGGACTGCGACAAGGCACGCGAATTCGCCCATGCCGTGTTCCGCGCCTATTGGGTCGATGGCCGCGACATCGGCGAGTTGCCGGTAGTGCTGGAAATCGCCGACAAGCTGGGCATCGACCGCGCTGCCTTTGCGGCAGCGATAGCCACGCCCGAGATCAAGGATCGCGTCAAGCAGGAAACCGACGCCGCGATTGCCGGAGGCATGTTCGGCGCGCCCTTCTTCAGCGTGGACGGCGAGCGCTTCTGGGGCGCCGACCGCCTGCCGCAGATCGACAGGTGGCTGGAAACCGGCGGATTCTGAGGTCGCGGCGAAAAGAAAACGATCATGCTTGAATTGAGACCGAGCTGCGAGAACTGCAACAAGCCCTTGCCTCCCGCGGCGCTCGACGCGCGCATCTGCTCGTATGAATGTACCTTCTGCGCCACCTGCGTAGACACCATGCTCGACAATGTTTGTCCGAACTGCGGCGGCGGTTTTGGGCCCAGGCCGATCAGGCCGTCAAGGAACTGGAAGAACGACAACTGTCTCGGCAAGGATGCAGCGAGCACCAGGATCAAGCACCGGCCGGTGGATCCGCAGGCGCACGCGCGGTTCGCGGCCGCCATCAGGTCGATACCACCCGAGCAGAGATAGGGCAACAAAAGGGCGGGGCCGACAAGCCTCTCGCCAATACGGTGCAAAGGCGCACCGGGATGGTTGAAAACGGAGGATTCCGAGTGAGCGTCATCAAGTCCAAACTCAACACCCGCAGCGAGGAGTTCAAGACCAATGCCGCGGCGATGAGCGCGCTGGTCGCCGATCTGCGCGAAAAGACCATCGCAGTTTCGCTCGGCGGCTCGGCGGAAACCGCGGCCAAGCACCAGGCGCGCGGCAAGCTGTTGCCGCGCGAGCGGATCAGCGCGCTACTCGACCCGGGCGCCGCCTTTCTCGAGTTCTCGGCGCTGGCGGCGCTGGGCATGTACAGCGGCGATGTTGCCTCGGCGGGCGTGGTCACCGGCATCGGCCGGGTCAAGGGCGTCGAGTGCATGATCGTCTGCAACGACGCCACCGTCAAGGGCGGCACCTATTTCCCGATGACGGTCAAGAAGCATCTGCGCGCCCAGGAAATCGCCTTGCAGAACCGCCTGCCCTGCATTTACCTGGTCGATTCCGGCGGCGCCAACCTGCCGACGCAGGACGAGGTTTTCCCCGACCGCGACCACTTCGGCCGGATCTTCTACAACCAGGCCAACATGTCGGCGCTGGGCATTCCGCAGGTTGCCGTCGTCATGGGTTCGTGCACGGCGGGCGGCGCCTATGTGCCGGCGATGTCCGATGAAAGCATCATCGTCAGGAACCAGGGCACGATCTTTCTCGGCGGCCCGCCGCTGGTCAAGGCCGCCACGGGCGAGGTGGTGAGCGCCGAAGACCTCGGCGGTGGCGACGTGCATACGCGCATTTCCGGCGTCTGCGATCACCTGGCCGAGAGCGACCACCACGCGCTGTCGATCGCGCGCCGCATCGTCGGCAACCTCAACTGGCAGAAGCCGGTGACCCTGGACATTGCGATGCCGGAGGAGCCGGTGTATGACCCCGAGGAACTCGGCGGCGTGATCCCCGTGGATACCCGCAAGCCCTACGACGTGCGCGAAGTGATTGCCCGCCTGGTCGACGGCTCGCGCTTCGACGAATTCAAGTCGCGCTACGGCGCGACGCTGGTCACCGGCTTCGCCCAACTCCACGGCTATCCGCTGGGCATCATCGCCAACAACGGCATCCTGTTCAGCGAATCGGCGCAGAAGGGCGCGCACTTCATCGAGCTGTGCGCCCAGCGCGGGATTCCGCTGCTGTTCCTGCAGAACATCACCGGTTTCATGGTCGGCCGCAAGTACGAGAACAGCGGCATCGCCAAGGACGGCGCGAAGATGGTCACTGCCGTGGCCACGGCGCAGGTGCCGAAGTTTACCGTGATCATCGGCGGCTCCTTCGGCGCCGGCAACTACGGCATGTGCGGCCGTTCCTACAGCCCGCGCATGCTGTGGATGTGGCCGAACGCGCGGATCAGCGTGATGGGCGGCGAACAGGCCGCGTCCGTGCTGTCCACCATCAAGCGCGACGGCATCGAGGCCGGCGGCAAGGAGTGGAGCAAGGATGACGAGGAACGCTTCAAGGCGCCGATCCGCGAACTGTACGAAACGCAGGGACACCCCTACTACGCTACGGCGCGCCTCTGGGATGACGGCGTGATCGATCCGGCACAGACGCGGCGCATCCTCGGCCTGGGAATTTCCGCGTCATTGAATGCGCCGATCCTGCCGACCAGGTTCGGCGTCTTCCGGATGTAATTCGAATGCGAAAGGATCTTCATGTACTCAAACATACTTACCGAAATCGACGCCGGTGTCGGCATCATTACGCTGAATCGCCCCGAGCGGCACAATGCCTTCGACGACGCATTGATCGGCGAGTTGTCGACCGCGATCGACCAGATGGCGGCCCATCCCGCGGTGCGGGTGCTGGTGATTTCAAGCACCGGCAAGAGCTTCTGTGCTGGCGCCGACCTCAACTGGATGAAACGGGCAGCCGCCTACACCACGGAAGAGAACCTGCGTGATTCGCGCGCGCTGGCCGAAATGCTGCGGAAGCTTGCGCAATGCCCGAAGCCGACCATCGCCCGCGTCCAGGGTCCGGCCTATGGCGGCGGCGTTGGCCTGGTGGCCTGCTGCGACGTGGCCATCGCCACTTTCGATGTCCAGTTTTCGCTGACCGAAGTCAAGCTGGGGATTATCCCCGCCGTGATCAGCCCGCATGTCATCGCCGCCATGGGTGAGCGCTATGCGCGGCGCTACATGCTGACCGCCGAGCGCTTCTCGGCCGCCGAGGCCTATCGCATCGGCCTGCTCCACGAAATGGTGGCGGACGATGTAGCACTCGACGACGCCGTCGGCGAGGTGGTCGATGCGTTGATGAACAACGGTCCGGGGGCAATGGCGGAGTGCAAGGCGCTGGTTTCTGCTGTCGCCTCGCGGCCGCTCTCGCCCGAAGTTCTCGAAGACACCGCGCAACGCATCACGCGTCTGCGCGCCAGCGAGGAGGGACGCGAGGGCATGACTGCGTTTCTGGAGAAACGCAGACCCAACTGGATCGTCGGCGTCTGACGCTTCCGACCGATTCATTCCGACCAAACGCTCCGGAGATCCGCCATGGGCATCATTCGCGCCACGCTGCAACTACGCAATCCGACCATGGGCAATGCGCTGTCGCCAATCGAGGTGAATGCACTGGTCGATACTGGGGCGGTGCACCTTTGCATTCCGGAACATCTGGCGATCCAGTTGGACCTGGTGGAACTGGAACGGCGCGAGGTCACCCTGGCAAACGGTCACAGCATAACGGTTCCGTATGTCGGCCCCGTCGAAGTCAGGTTCAAGAATCGTCGCTGCTTCACCGGAGCAATGGTACTGGGAGACGAACCGCTACTCGGCGCTATCCCGATGGAGGACATGGATCTGGTGATTGTTCCCGGCCGCCAGACCGTGGATGTCAATCCGCTGAGCCCGAATATTCCGATGTCGATGGCGAAGTAGAAAAGCGTTCTTGGACACAATTTAGAAGACTGGAGTCATCTTGGTATCCCCACGACTAATTGCAAGGATTGAGTCCGAAGAGCCAACCCTTCGTTTGGCGGTTCTGATTGACGCGGACAACGCGCAAGCCGCCGTCATCGACGGGCTTCTTGCGGAAATCGCACGATTTGGGGAGGCAACCGTAAAACGCATATATGGCGACTTCACAGCCCCGGCAAGCTCTTCTTGGAAGAAGGTACTGCAACGGTACGCGATCAAGCCAATGCAGCAATTTGCCTACACGACGGGCAAGAATGCCACGGACAGTACTCTGATCATCGATGCGATGGACCTACTGTACACACGAAGGTTCGATGGATTTTGCCTGATTACAAGCGACAGTGATTTCACTGGTCTTGCAATGCGGTTGCGTGAAGAGGGCCTGACTGTTCTTGGATTCGGGGAAAAGAAGACGCCTGAGGCATTCCGAAATGCGTGCCACAAGTTTGTGTTCACTGAAGTCCTTCGGCCAAGTGCGGTCGCCGAGGCGATTGGATTGCAGAAGACGCTTGAGGATAAGCCCAAGACGGCCCCGCCACAGACAACTGCCGAGGCCGCAGAGCAAAAAGTGGAATTCCCAACGAAGTTCGTCCTGAGCGCGCTTGAGCAGTCAATTGACGATACTGGATGGGCACATCTGGGTACCTTCGGCAGCTACCTCACCAAGTTACAACCCGACTTTGACTCGAGGTTGTACGGCTACAAGAAGCTATCTGATCTTGTCAAAGCAATGACGAATCTCTTCGCGGCAGAAGAACGACAAACGCCGGGGTCAAGTCAGAAGGTTTTGTACATCCGTGCAAGATAGTGTTTCAACCTCGCCCAGGAGAAAATCTGGTGACGTGTTTTGCGGTAGCCCTCGATTTTCCGACCAGGAACTGAACCAATGAAGCGCCGAGTCTACGTCGATACTTCCGTCATCAGTTATCTGGCGGCATATTGCAAATCCGGAGTTACAGAGAAACATAGCGGCGCACCTTGAGCAGATTGGCCTGTTCCTGCCGTTCATTTGCACCCCGGAGGAACTACTTGGAGGAGAAAATGTTGAATGATGAAATCGTCGATGAAGTACGCGCCATTCGCGAGGCCCACGCAGCCAAGTTTGGTAAATTTCGACGGTTTGATCGGAGCCGCATCGCGTTTCCCGCAGGGTCGGCAACGGCAACTTTTCCTTCACATTTAATGGGCTGACGACACCATGTTTACAAGAATACCGGCGCAAACAGAAGTGACCAGCCGCGCAGCGGCGCAGCCAGATTGCATTGCACGCGAAGCGTGCCCAGGCGATCTCTCCCCGGGAGCCAAGAATGTTTAACAAGATATTGATCGCGAACCGTGGAGAAATCGCCTGCCGCGTGATCAAGACCGCGCGACGCATGGGCATTCGCACCGTCGCGGTGTACTCCGAGGCCGATGCCGGCGCGCGTCATGTGCGAATGGCCGACGAAGCCGTATGCATCGGTGCGCCGCCGCCAGGGAATCCTATCTGGTGGTGGACAAGATCATCGGCGCGGCACTGGCCAGCGGTGCCCAGGCTGTCCATCCCGGCTACGGCTTCCTTTCCGAGAACGAGGAGTTCGCCGAAGCTTGCGCGAAGAATGGCATCGTCTTCATCGGCCCGCCGGTGACGGCGATTCGCGCCATGGGCTCCAAGTCCGAAGCCAAGAAGCTGATGGAAAAGGCCGGCGTGCCACTGACTCCCGGCTATCACGGAGACAATCAGGCGCCAGATTTCCTTCGGCAGCAGGCTGACGAAATCGGCTACCCGGTGCTGATCAAGGCCGCCGCCGGGGGTGGCGGCAAGGGCATGCGCGCGGTCAGTCGGAGCGAGGAGTTCCTCGAAGCACTGGCCTCCTGCAAGCGCGAGGCGGCGTCGAGCTTTGGCGATGAGCACGTGCTGATCGAAATGTACGTGCAGCGTCCGCGTCACATCGAGATCCAGGTCTTCGGCGACAGCCACGGCAATTGCGTCTACCTGTTCGAGCGCGACTGTTCGGTGCAGCGCCGCCATCAGAAAGTGCTGGAAGAAGCTCCGGCGCCCAACATGCTGCCCGCGCGCCGCGCCGCCATGGGCAAGGCCGCCGTCGATGCGGCACGGGCGGTCGGGTATGTCGGCGCCGGCACCGTGGAGTTCATCGCCAACCAGGACGGCAGCTTCTACTTCATGGAGATGAACACGCGTCTGCAGGTCGAACATCCGGTGACCGAAATGATCACCGGCCTCGATCTGGTCGAGTGGCAATTGAAAGTCGCCGCCGGCGAGGTGCTGCCGCTGCGCCAGGAACAACTGGCGATCCGCGGCCATGCACTGGAAGCGCGCATCTATGCCGAGGACCCGGACAAGGGCTTTCTGCCGTCCGTCGGCCGCCTGATCCATCTTGCGCCGCCGCCGGAAACGCTGCACGTGCGCGTCGATACCGGCGTCGAGCAGGATGACGAAATTTCGCCGCACTACGACCCGATGATCGCCAAGCTGATCGTCTGGGATGAAAGCCGCGAACGCGCGCTCGCGCGCATGTTGCAGGCATTGGCCGACTACCGCGTGGTGGGGGTGTCGAACAACATCGGCTTTCTGTCGCGGCTGGTGGCCTGCCCGGCCTTTGCCCAGGCCGATCTGGACACCGGGCTGATCGAGCGCGAACGCGCCTTCCTCTTCCCGGAAGGCGCCGAGCCGCCGGCGGAAGCCTGGCTGGTCGCCGCGTTGGCCGAGTTGATTCGCGACCAGCAGTATGCCGCCGCGGAAGCCATCGCCAGCAAGGATCCGTACTCGCCCTGGCATGCGCGCGATGGCTGGCGCGTGAATGGCAATGCGCGGCGCGAGATCAAGCTGCGATCGGCAGACATCGAAAAGGTGGTCACCGCCGGCTATGCCGAAGACCGTTTCAGCCTCGACTTCGAGGGCCATACCAGTACTGCTGCCGGTCGCTTTACCGGCAGCAGCGAACTGCGCGTCGATCTCGGCGGTCGGCGCATCAACGTTACCGTGGTGTCGGCCAACGAAAAGCGCCATGTCTTCATTGACGGCGTGTCCTTCATTTTTGCCGCCATCGACCCGCTGTTCCATGCCGGCAGTGGCGGCGGCGCCGAAGGTGGGCTGACGGCGCCGATGCCGGGCAAGGTGATCGCGCTGATCGCCGCGGTCGGCGCCAGGGTGGAGAAGGGTGCGGCGCTGCTGATCCTCGAAGCGATGAAGATGGAGCATACGATTGCCGCGCCGGCCTCCGGGTTGGTGAAGGCTTTCCTTTTCAATGTCGGCGAGCAAGTCAGCGATGGCGCCGAGCTAGTAGAATTCGAGGCCGATAAGCAGCCGTCGTGAATCCGTATGACCCTCCCCAGCAAAGTACGCATTGTCGAAGTCGGCCCCCGTGACGGGCTGCAGAACGAGGCGATGCCCGTCTCAACCAAGGTAAAGGTCGAGCTGATCCGCCGCCTTGGCGCCGCCGGCCTCAAGACCATCGAGGCCACGTCCTTCGTTTCGCCCAAGTGGGTACCGCAGATGGCGGACAGCGCGCAAGTGTTCGCTGCCATCGAAAAGCTGCCTGATGTCACCTATCCGGTACTGACGCCAAACATGAAGGGCTTCGAGGCGGCGCTGGCCGCCGGGGCGAAGGAAGTCGCGATATTCGGCGCGGCTTCCGAAGCCTTCTCGCGCAAGAACATCAACTGCTCGATTGCCGAATCGCTGGAACGCTTCGGTCCGATTGTCGAAGCGGCCAGGGCGGCGGACATCAGGTGCGCGGCTACGTTTCCTGCGTGCTCGGCTGCCCCTACGAAGGCGAGGTGGCACCGCTGGCGGTCGCCGATGTGGCCCAGGAGCCTTGAGATGGGCTGCCATGAAATCAGCCTGGGCGACACCATTGGCACCGGGACGCCGGAAAAGACCCGTGCCATGATCGAGGCCGTGGCGCGGCGCGTGCCACTGAAGAAGATCGCCGGCCATTATCACGATACCTACGGCATGGCGGCGGCCAACATCTATGCCTCGCTGCAAATGGGCATCGGGATTTTCGACAGCTCGGTGGCCGGGCTCGGCGGTTGCCCCTATGCCGCGGGCGCGTCGGGCAATGTTGCGACCGAGGACGTGGTCTGGCTATTGACGGGACTCGGTATCGACGCAGGCATCGACCTCGATGCGCTGGTGGACACCGGTGTCTGGATATCAGCGCAGATCAAGCGCGAGCCCGCCTCGCGCGTGGCGCGCGCCATCCTTGCCCGGCGCGCGATGAACGCGGCCGGCAGCGCTTGACGGGCCGGCTCGCGGCGGAAGGCGGTGACACAGCCATGGTGATCTCGCCCTGCATCAATGTCTGCAGGATTGAAGACGGACTCTGCGCAGGCTGCTTTCGCAGCCTCGACGAGATCGCCCGCTGGGCCACTGCCGCTGACGAGGACAAGCGGCTGATCCTCGCTGCCGTGGCGCAGCGTCGGGCGCGGCTCGATCCGGAATCAGACCTCGCCTGCAACTGCTCGGACCGATGAACCCAAGAACCTCACCACAGAGACACAGAGGCACAGAGAAAGGCGATGAATCAATGCCTTTTGAGTCGGCAGCCTTTCACCCATTGGGTGATCTGGCGTTACCGCGCGGCACCTGATTTTTCCTCTGTGTTCTCTGTGCCTTTGTGGTTCAACTGAGTTTTTCAGGATGAAGCTCCCCGCCTCGATCCAGGTCATCGAGCGTGGCTGGCTGTCATCCAACAACGTGCTGTTCTTCGAAGGCGAGTCGGCCACGCTGGTGGATTCCGGGTATGCCGGCCATGCGTCGCAGACCGTGAATCTCGTAAAGTCGGCGCTGGCGGGACGGCGCACTCTCGTGAAACTCAGCCGTTTGATCAACACCCATTCGCATTCCGACCACATCGGCGGCAACGCCTCGCTGCAGGCGAACTTCGGTTGCAGCATCGTGATTCCCGCCGGCATCGAGCGCATGGTCCGCGAATGGGACACCGATGCCCTGATGCTCGATGCCCCGAAGCAGCGCGGTGACCGGTTCGCCCACGACGCCGTGATCGAGGCCAACAGCGAATTCGAGATGGGCGGGCTGACCTGGCAGGCGCTGCCGGCCCCCGGCCACGACATGGAAGCGCTGATCTACTACTGCCGCGAAAAGCGCATCCTGATCTCGGGTGACGCGCTGTGGCAGGACGGCTTCGGCATCATCTTCGGCGAGTTGATGGGGAGGAAGGACGCCCTGCCGGCGACCCGCGGCACGCTGGAGATGATCGGCCGGCTCGGTATCGATATCATAATCCCCGGTCACGGCCCCGCCTTCGATGATTTTGATGCGGCGATGGCCCGCGCCCTGCGGCGCCTGGCCTCCTTCGAAGCCGATCCGACGCGCATGGGGCGCAATGCCGTGCGCGCTTGCTTCACCTTCAACCTGCTCGACCTGGAACGGTTGCGCGAAGACGAACTGCCGACGTATCTGAAAACCGTGCCCTTCTTCGACAATGTCAATCAACGCATGCTGGGTTTTTCCGATGCCGGATTTGCCGAGTGGCTGCTCGGCGAACTACTCAGATCGCGTTCCATCGAGCTGCGCGACGGCTGGATATTGCCGACCATGGCGCCCTAGGGTTCCGCTGAACAAGTCCGTCACAACGGCGCAAGCCGGTGTCCAGGCTTTTGAAACGCACTGGATTCCGGCTTGCGCCGGAATGACGACCTTGGATTTGTTCAGCACTTCCCTGGCGAAACAAGGAGCCTGGCTCCCCTGATGTCTCTGTCGTATCGAGGAACTTCTCATGCAAGCTGACCGGATTGACCGCCCGCTGGACCCCGGTGAGGCCTTCTTCTTTCTTGCCGACCGCAGCTCGTGCATGAACTTCGTGCTGTTCGCGGAACGTCGCGGCCATATCGACGCCGAGCGAATCCGCGCCGGACTCGTCGCGCTTCAGCAGGAAAACCCGCTGCTTCAGGCCAGGATCACCTGGACCGCGGCGGCAGGCTTGCGCTTCCAGTCAGCGCCGGGCCTGCCCATCGCGCTTGAATGCCGGCAGACCAGCCTCGACGGCTGGCAGGCATGGATCGAGCACGAACTCGGGCACCCCTTCGAAAGCAACGAAGCGCCCCTGCTGCGTTGCCAGTACCTGCACTGGTCATCCCCCGATCGATCGGTGCTGGCCTTGACCTTTCATCATGCAATTGGCGACGGTCGCTCCGGCGCCGAGTTGTTGCGGCGCTTGCTCGAGATCATTGCCGCCGATGCCGCATCGAGTCCGCGCGCGGCCATTGCCGCACTGCCGCCGATGTACGAGGTTTTCCCGCCCCGCTTTCGCTGGTCGGAACAGGCCGACACGGCCGATCAGGTGGCCGACCAGATGATGGCCGACTACAAGCGCCATGGTCGCGTCGGGCGCCTGCCCTGGCTTGCCGGCACGGCCCTGTCGGCAACCACCCGCGCGCCTCGATTCATCCGCTTCATCGTGCCGCCGGAGGCCACAACCCGCTTGCTTGCCCTGAGCCGCCGGCACCACGCCAGCCTGCACGGCGTGTTGTGCGCCGCCCAGTTGCTGGCCCAGTACCACTTGCAGGCGAGCGGACAGAAGGAAGCCCTGTTCCTGTCCTGCCCCGTCGATATGCGTCCCTACCTGGAACCTGTCCAGCCGTCCACGCCCACGGGTCTCTATGTCACGCTGATCTCCGCGTCCTTTGCCCTGGAGCCGAACACCGATTTGTGGGAACTGGCGCGCGAGGTCGTTCGCCAGACCCGCCTGCAATTGGCGCGCGGCGAAGGCCATTTGTTTTTCAGCCTGTACGGACTGGAGGAGACGCCGCTTGCCCCCGACAGCGAGGCGCGTTTCATCAAGGCGCTGCTGGCATCGATGAACCACACCATGGTCAGCAACATCGGGCGGGTGGCGACGGTGGAGATCGATCCGGCCGTCGATGCCATTTCCTTTGCGCTGTGCCCGATGCCCTACCAGTTGCTGTTCAGTGCCGTTAGCACTTATCGGGACAGCCTGATCGTCAACCTGAATTTCGATGCTGGAAGGATCGAGGAGCAGGTCGCAACCGCGCTTGCCGCGGCCATGCGCGACATCCTGCTGGCGGCTAGCGGGGCCGGCGCGGGGCCGATCGATGCCATCGCCTGACGGCATGTCCCGGGCCGAAGGGAGGGGCAGAAAGCAGGCTTGCAATTGCAGTCTCGCCCGCATGGTTGAGTTTTCCGCCCAAGCAGCGTAGCTTGCTGCCGAGATGTTCCTGAACACACGAGGAGAACCCATGAGCCATGCAATCCGTTTTTACGCCACCGGCGGTCCTGAAGTCCTGCGCTGGGAAGAAATCGCTGTCGCAGAGCTCGCGCCCAGCGAGGCGCGTGTGCGGCATCACGCCGTCGGCCTGAATTTCATCGACATCTACCACCGCACCGGCCTGTATCCGGTGCCGCTGCCCTCCGGCATCGGGCTCGAAGCGGCCGGCGTGGTCGAGGCGGTGGGCAGCGCGGTCACCGATCTCAATCCCGGCGATCGGGTCGCCTATGCCGGCGGCCCGATCGGCGCTTATGCGGAAGTGCGCAACCTGCCCGCCGATCGCCTGGTCAAGCTGCCGGCCAGCATCGATTTCAAGACCGGCGCGGCGATGATGCTCCAGGGCATGACGGCGCAATACCTGCTGCGCCGCACCTGTCCGGTGCAGGCCGGTGAGACCATCCTGATCCACGCCGCGGCAGGCGGCGTCGGCCTGATCGTCTGCCAGTGGGCGAGGGCGCTGGGCGCCACGGTGATCGGCACCGTCAGCTCGGACGAGAAGGCGGCGCTGGCCAAGGCCCATGGCTGCGACCACGCGATCCTCTACACACGCGAAAACTTCGTCGAACGGGTCAAGGAAATTACCGCCGGCAAGGGCGTACGCGTGGTGTACGACTCGATCGGCAAGGACACCTTCATGGGCTCGCTCGATTGCCTGCGGCCGTTGGGCATGATGGTGAGCTTCGGCAACGCCTCCGGGCCGGTGCCGCCGTTCGACACCTCGGAACTCGCCAGGCGCGGCTCGCTGTTCCTCACCCGGCCGACGCTGTTCAGCTACACGGCGCAGCGCCCCGACCTGCTGGCGACTGCCGGCGAACTGTTTGCGGTGGTCGCTTCCGGCAAGGTCAGGATCGAGGTCAATCAGACCTACGCGCTGAAGGATGCCGCGCAAGCGCAGGCAGATCTCGCGGCGCGCAAGACCACGGGCTCGACGGTGCTGTTGCCATAGATGGAGGTCCAAAGTGAATCTTGAAAAGGTCATCTTTGGTTTCTTCATCGTCCTGGCGGCCACACTCAATTTCGGATTCTTCGTTGGCGACATCGGCAATCCCGTATACCACCACGTATTTGAGTTGTTCGCCGCGATCGTGGTGAACCTGATCGCCACCGTGCTGAAGTTCGGTGACCGCACCCAGATCGGCGCCATCCATCTGGCCACCAGCCTTGTTGCCGACTTGCAACTGGTGGCGGCGGCCTGCGTCTGGGCCTACGCCACGCATGTGACGGGCGAGGGCATGACCGCCTCGATCACGGCCAGCGTGGTGTCGCTTTCGGGCGGCGCGTTGCTCGCCAACATCGTGTCGCTGGCCATCCTGATCGCCGAGACGGTGATGATGCGGCGCTAGGCCCAGCGCGACGCCATGGGCAGCGTCTTCTTCATCGTGCTGCGGCGCATGCGCGCGCCGCTGATCACGCTGATCGTCATCTACGCCGTCTCGGTGCTCGGTCTCGTCCTGATCCCGGGCGTGGACGCCAGCGGCAAGCCGGCGCCGCCGATGTCGTTCTTCCACGCCTTTTACTTCGTCAGCTATACCGCCAGCACCATCGGCTTCGGCGAGATTCCCGCCGCCTTCTCCGACCCCCAGCGCATGTGGGCCACGGCCACGATCTATCTGTCGGTGATCGGCTGGACCTACTCGATTCTTACCATCCTCGCCCTGTTCTCCGATCGCGGCTTCCAGCAGGCGCTGGCGGCCAGCCGCTTCCGCCGCCGGGTGGCGCGCATCGCCGAGCCTTTTTATCTGATCTGCGGTTGCGGCGAGACCGGCGGCCTGTTGATCCACGCCCTCGACCGCATCGACCGCCGCTGCGTGGTCGTCGAAAGCGACGAAGCGCGCATCGTTGAACTGGAACTCGAGGACTTCAGGACCGACGCGCCGGCCCTGGTTGCCGACGCCAGCCAGCCGCAGACGCTGCTGCTTGCCGGCCTGCGCCATCCATGGTGCCGCGGCGTACTGGCGCTGACCAACCAGGATGCCGCCAACCTCGCCATCGCGGCCGCAGTGCGCCTGCTGAATCCGGGGATGCCCTTGCTGTGCCGCGCTGAGCTGGCGGACACGGTGGAGCGCATGACCGGCTTCGGCGCCGACTACATATTCAATCCCTTCGAGGTCTTCGGCCGCTTGCTGGCGCAGGCGCTGCATGCGCCAGCCCGTTACCGCCTGCACCGGTGGCTTACCGGTACGCCGGGAACATGCATGAGCACGGGCGATGACCCGCCGCGCGGGCGCTGGATCGTCTGCGGCTACGGCCGATTCGGCCGCTCGGTGGTGTCATGGCTGGTACGCGGGGGCATGGAGTTGACGCTGATCGACCCCGATGTCAAAGCCGCACCGGGTTTTCGGGTGGTCGCCGGCAGCGGCATCGAGGAAGCCGTGCTGCGCGAGGCCGGTGTCGCCGAGGCCGTCGGTTTCGTCGCCGGCACCGACGACGATATCAACAACCTCTCGATCGCCATGGCGGCACGGCGGCTGAATCCCGAGCTTTTCATGGTGGTGCGGCAGAACCAGCAGGCGCGGCGCGAGCTGTTCGAGGCCTATGCGCCCGACCTCGCCGTGGTGCCCAGCGAGATCGTCGGGCATGCCTGCCTGGCACTGCTGACCACACCGCTGCTTCCGGTGTTCCTGCGCCAGATGGAGCAGCAGGATGACGAATGGGCGCGCTCGCTGCTGGCGCGCATGCGCCTGGAACTCGGCGATGACGTGCCCGAGTCCTGGAGCGTGCGCCTCGACGCGGTACAGGCCGCCGCGGCCGATGCCTGGCTGGAACGTCGCGCGTCGCTACCGCTGGCGGCTTTGCTGACCAACCCGGCGGCGCGCGAGTCGCGCCTGGCATGCGTGCCACTGCTGTTGCGCCGCGACTGCGGAGATCATCTTGTGCCGACGGACAGCGGCGATCTGCGCGCGGGCGACGAGATCCTCTTCGCCGGGACGCACGGGGCCCGCGTCCGGCAGCAATTGATCCTGCGGAACGCCAATGCGCTCGCCTACGTGTTGACCGGCCGCGAAACCCAATCCGGCTGGCTGTGGGGGTGGCTGCTTGGCCGCCTTGGGCGACCGCCGGCCGGTGCGGCGTGATAGGCTGGCGCCCTCATGTATTCCTTTCTCATCGCCAATCCCAAGGGAGGAGCCGGCAAGACCACGTTGGCGACCAATCTTGCGGGTTTCTTTGCGCAGCAAGGCCAGCGCGTCATGCTTGGCGATATCGATCGCCAGCAGTCCGCGCGCGAGTGGCTCAAGCTGCGTTCGCCGGTGCTGCCACGCATCGCGACCTGGGACATCGAGCCGGATCGTCCGGCGCGCCCGCCAAGGGCACCACGCATGTGGTGCTCGACACGCCGGCTGGATTGCACGGCAAGAAGCTGGCCCAGGTACTGAAGCTGGCAACGCGTGTGATCGTGCCCTTGCAGCCCTCGATTTTCGACATTCTCGCCACGCGCCAGTTTCTTGACCTGCTGTTGGAGGAAAAGGAGATTCGCCGGCACCAGGCCTTTGTCGCCATCGTTGCCATGCGGGTCGATGCGCGCACGCTGGCCGCCGCCGAACTCGAGCGCTTCCTCGGCGACACCGGCCTGCCGGTGGTGGCCCACCTGCGCGATACCCAAAACTACGTGCAGGCCGCCGCGCATGGCATGAGCATCTTCGAGCTGCCGGCCAGTCGCGCCGAAAAGGATGTCGAGCAGTGGCAACCCTTGCTTGACTGGGCGCAGAGGCCGGGTTGAACGAAGCAGATCAAGCGCTTTCGACTGCACCCCAGCCAACTCGACGGCGCCAATGCTCACAAGCGCGCAATCTCCCCGATCAGGCAGTCCATGTCTTCATCGTCAAGGCTGCTGCTCAGCGCAAAACGCAGCCGGCTGGTGCCGGCGGCGACGGTCGGCGGGCGGATGGCTACCGCGAGGATGCCGGCGTCCTCGAGTTGCCGCGCGGCGGCCAGCGCGTCGGATTCGCTGCCGATGATCGCCGGCACGATCTGCGTCGTCGAATGCAGCGTGGCAAGGCCGGCGGTGGCCAGCGCGTCGCGCAGGCGTTGTGCGTTGGTCGCCAGCCGCCGGCGGTCCTGGTCCATGGTCGGGATCAGGTCCAGCGCCGCATCCACCGCGCCGAGTACCGCCGGCGGCAATGCGGTGGTGTAGATGAAGCCGGAGCAGCGGTTGATCAGGTAGTCGATCAAGGCACGCGATCCGGCGATGTAGGCGCCGAAGGCGCCGAAGGCCTTGCCCAGCGTGCCCATCACGATGTCGACGCCGCCGCATTCGGCGGCGAGACCGCGACCCTGCGGCCCGAGTGCGCCGCTGGCGTGGGCCTCGTCCACATACAGCGCGGCGCCATGGCGCTCGGCCAGTTGCAGCAGGCCGGGCAGGTCGGCGCGGTCGCCGTCCATGCTGAATACCGATTCGGTGAGGATCAGCTTGCGGCCGCTGTGCCGGCGCAGCAGTTGATCGAGGTGATCCAGGTCATTGTGTCGAAAGATCGCGGTGGCGCATTTCGCCGCGCGCGCGCCGTGGATGATGCTGGCGTGATTGAGTTCGTCGCTGAAAATCTCCGTCTCGCCGGCGCCGACTTGCGCCAGGGTCGGAATCACCGTGGCATTGGCCTGGAAGCCGGTGTTGATCAGCAACGCCGCCTCGCTGCCCTTGAACGCGGCGAGCTTTTCTTCCACCGCCAGCGTGATTTCGCGAGTGCCGGTAACCAGCCGCGAGGCCGGTGCGCCGGCGCCGTGGCGCGCCGCCCACTCCACCGCGCGGCCCTTGACCAGCGGGTGCTGGGAGAGCCCGAGGTAGTCGTTGGAAGAGGCGTCGATCAGGGGCCGGCCGGCGCCGCTGTGCAACTTGCCGTCGCGCCATTGCAGGGGGCGCAGGCCGCGCAAACGGCTGGCGGCCGTCAGGGCATCGAGCTGTTGCTTCAGCAGGGGGTCGAGGGTTGGGTCCATCAGGGGGCCTTCAGTGTGCGTTCGGCAAGCACCGTGCGGACCGCGGCGGTCAGGATTCCCAATTCGCCCGGCGCGATCACAAAGGGCGGCATCAGGTAAACCACGTTGGCGAAGGGACGCAGCCACACGCCCAGTTCGCTGAATCGTCCGCGCAGGGCTTGAAGGTCGATGGCGCCGGCCAGTTCCACGACGCCGATGGCGCCCTTGACGCGCACGTCGGCAACGCCCGGCAGGGCGCGACAGGATTCGAGCTCGGTGCGCAACTGGGCTTCGATCGCAGCGACCTGTTGCAGGCGCGGTTCGCACTCGAAAATGTCCAGCGAGGCGTTTGCGGCGGCGCAGGCCAGCGCATTGGCCATGTAAGTGGGGCCGTGCATCAGCGCCGCGGCCGGGTCGTCGGAAAGGAAGCCCTCGAAGACATGGCGGCGGGCAACGGTGGCGGCCAGTGGCAGCGTGCCGCCGGTCAGCGCCTTCGACAGGCAGACGATGTCGGGCACGATGTCGGTCAGCCCGGCGGCTTCCTCCCAAGCGAACATCCGCCCGCTGCGGCCGAAGCCGGTCATGATTTCGTCGGCGATCAGCAGCACGCCGTGACGCCGGCAGCTTTCCGCGATGAAGGCCAGCGTCGCGGCGTCATGCATCTTCATGCCGCCGGCGCCCTGCACCAGCGGCTCGATGATCACGGCGGCAAGTCGTTCGCGGTGAGTGGCGAGCAGCAGATCGAAGGCGCGCCGCAAGGATTCATTGCTCGGCAGCTCGGCCATCAACTGGTCCGGCATGCTGCCGGCAAACAGCGCGTGCATGCCTTCTTCAGGGTCGCACAGGGCCATCGTGGCGAAGGTGTCGCCGTGGTAGGCGTGACGAAAATAGACGATGCGCTTCTTCGCGGCCTGGCCCCGGTTGCGCCAGTACTGGATTGCCATCTTCAGCGCGACTTCCACGGCAACCGAGCCGGATTCGGTGAAAAATACCCGTTCGAGATCGCCGGGAAGCAGTGCGGCGAGGCGTTGCGCCAGGCGTAGTGCCGGCTCGTGAACCAGCCCGGCGAACATCACGTGGGGGAGTGCGGCGAGCTGTTGCTCGACGGCGGCCCGAATGTGCGGATGACTGTAGCCGTGGCAGGCCGTCCACCACGAGGAGATGCCGTCGATCAGTTCGCGGCCGTCCGCGAGTTTGAGGCGGCAGCCCGCGCTGCCGACGACGGTCAGCGGCGTCGGCGCAGTCTGCATCTGCGTGTAGGGCAGCCAGATATTGGCAAGACCCGATGGGGCTTGCCATTGTGGGACATTCGGCATGTCAGTGGCGCCGGGCGGCGGCTAGAATGCCGCCGACGAGACAACAGGAAGGGGCATGCAGCTTGGCGGCGCTGTTCATCACCGGTACCGGTACCGACATCGGCAAGACCTGGCTTGCCTGCGCACTGCTGCGCCACTGGCGCTCGCAAGGACGGCCGCCGCTGGCGTTCAAACCCCTGCTCTCGGGTTTCGATTCCTCGCTTCCCGAGGCCAGCGACGCGGGCCAGATCCTTTCGGCGCTCGGGCGTGAGATGAACGAGCTGGACGCCATTGCTCCCTGGCGCTTCGCCGCGCCCTTGTCACCGAACATGGCGGCAGCCCTGGAGGGAAAGGCCATCGATTTCGAAGCCCTGGTGGACTTCAGCCGCCGTGTCGCGGACGCCAACGCTTGCCCGACCTTGATCGAGGGGGTGGGCGGCGTCATGGCGCCGCTGACGGACCGCCAGACGGTGCGCGACTGGATCGCCGCCAGCCACCTGCCTGCCGTGCTGGTGGTCGGCAGCTATCTTGGTAGTCTGAGTCATACGCTGACCGCGCTGGAGGCGTTGACGAAGGTCGGGGTTGCCACCAAGGCGATCGTGGTTAACGAGTCGGCTGGCTCAACGGTCGAGCTGGATGCCGTCATCGAAAACCTGATGTGCCATGCGCCAGGGGTAGCGGTGCATGGAATACCCCGCGCGGCGCCGGTGAGCAGCGTGATCCGTCTGGCGGATTGGCTGTTGCCGGAATAGGCTGTCCGACGGGCGCACTAACCACGCGAGCGAGATATCCAGGCGGGCGACGGCCTCCCCTGGCGCGGGAAACGTCGTTCTCACACTGAATCGAGTCCGAGCCGCCGGAACAGGGCCTCGTCGCGGTCCGCTTCCGGGTTGCCCGCGGTGAGCAGTTTGTCGCCGTAGAAGATCGAATTCGCCCCCGCGAGGAAACACAGGGCCTGCAACTCGTCGCTCATCTGCTGGCGGCCGGCCGAGAGGCGGACCATTGAGCGAGGCATGGCGATGCGGGCGGCGGCGATGGTGCGGACAAACTCGAAAGGGTCCAGCGGCGGCGCGTTTTCCAGCGGTGTGCCGGGCATCGGAACGAGCTCGTTGATGGGTACCGAGTCCGGCGGGGGGCTCATGCTGGCCAGTTCGGACAGCAAGGCGGCACGCGCATGGCGGGTTTCGCCCATGCCGACGATGCCGCCGCAACAGACCTTGAGACCCGCCTCGCGCACCTTGTCGAGGGTGTCGAAGCGCTCGCTCTGGGCATGCGTGGTGATGACATTATCGTAGAACTCCGGCGCCGTATCGAGATTGTGGTTGTAATAGTCGAGGCCGGCCTGCTTGAGGCGTTCGGCCTGCCCATCCTTGAGCATGCCGAGGGTTACGCAGGTTTCCATGCCCAGGCCCTTCACCGCGGAGACCATCTCGGCGACCCTGTCGAGATCCTTGTCCTTTGGCCCGCGCCATGCGGCGCCCATGCAGAACCGCGAGGCGCCCTTGTCCTTGGCGGCCTGGGCGGCGGCCCACAACGTCAGCCAGCTCGGCCAGGGCTTCCCGCGGCGCTTCGCCATGGCGGGCCGACTGGGAGCAGTAGCCACAGTCCTCCGAACAGCCGCCGGTCTTGATCGACATCAGGGTCGAGCGCTGAACCGCGTTGGCGTCGTGGTGCTCCCGGTGCACCTGCTGGGCGCGGAACAGGAGGTCGTTGAAGGGCAGATCGAACAGGGATTCGATGGCGGCGGCGGTCCAGACAGACGGCGGCAAGGCGGGCTTCCTGATGACAGATTCGAGCATTTGTGCTCCTTTGGCGGCGTGCAAAAAAGGGTTCTTACTATCGGCAAGTATCAAGTGGCCCACTCAATGGTGAGCCGGCAAGACGCCCGTAGACTGCTGGTTCTCCGGGCGCGCGGGCATTCTACACGGCGCAATGGCCGGGTGAGCTTGTCGAACCACATAGCCGGTGCCGGCAAGGGCCTGCAACCGTTCGACAGGCTCACTCAGGCCGAACGGAGAGACGGGTGCTGACCAACACTTTGCGTCGCACCCGCTACCCTGTCCCTGGTAGCGGAACGCCACGCGGCTCGATATAATGCGATTTTCATGATCTCGACCCCCGCGCACTCATGGCTAACCCGAACAACCTCGTCTGGCACCCTCACCGCATCACCGGTAGCGACCGGGCCAGGCTCAATGCTCAGCGTCCTTTCGTGATCTGGTTTACCGGCCTCAGCGGTTCCGGCAAATCCACGCTGGCAGGCGCTCTCGAAGAGCGGCTGTTTGCCAGCGGCCATCGCTCCTACCTTCTCGATGGTGACAATATCCGTCACGGACTGAATCGCGACCTGGGCTTTGGCGATGCCGATCGGGTGGAAAACATCCGCCGCGTCGGCGAGCTTTCCAGGATTCTGGTGGATGCGGGCCTGATCGTGATCGCGGCCTTCATTTCCCCATTCGCTCGCGACCGCGCCATGGTCCGGAATCTGCTCGAAGCGGGAACGTTCGTCGAAGTGCACCTTAACCCGCCGCTGGAGGTTTGCGAACGACGCGACCCCAAGGGCATCTACAAAAAAGCCCGGTGCGGCGAGATCAGGCATGTAACCGGCATTGACTCGCCCTATGAGTCGCCGGCTGACGCGGAAGTCGTGCTGGATACGTCCGCCCGTGATATTCCCGGCTGTGTCGATGAGGTCCTGGACTTCTGCCGCCAGGCCGAGTTGCTGCCATCGCCCGAGATTTCGCGCTAGCCTGAAGTGAATTGCCGCCTTTCACCAGGGACTAGGAAAAACCCCTCTTGACAGGTTTTGACCGGAGAACGATTCATGGCACGCTTCCCCGAAGCAGAGATCGAGCGGCTAAGGAATGAAGTGGTGGTGGAGCGGCTCGACGGGATTGCTGCACAAGCCTTGACGCAGCCTCAGGAAACGATGTACGCCGCCGCTCCGGTCGACAGCAGCTTGCCGTCCGCGCCGAGGAATTCCATGCGGGTGGTCGCCACTCGCGAGCCGAGGCGCAACACTTCGGCGCGCAGATCGAAATGATCGCCGATGCCGGGTCGCAGATAGTCGATCCGCAGATCGATGGTGCCGAGCTTGCCGAAACGCGCGATTCGCTGTTCGGGCGCTTCGTTCATGTGGCGCGCGCCGATGGCCGCCATCACCGCCAGGCCGCCCATCGCGTCGAGCCGCGCGCTGATGACGCCGCCATGGATCCGGTTGTGGCTGTAATGGCCGACCAGCTCCCGGCGCATGGCGATACTCCCGGTGACGCGGTCTGCCTTGATCGAAGTAATCTTCAAGCCGATGACCTGGTTGAAGACAATCATTTCTTCAAAACCCTTGTCAGCCCGGTGACGAATTCCGGCTCGAACTCAATGACTGTCTCTGGCGGGTGTTTGATCATCAGCGGGTGGCTCTCGCTGCCATGTGCGTTAGGGCGTATCCGGCCAGGTCAATTCGTCGGCTCGCGTCGCCACCTCCGGTGGAAAGGGCCGCGACTTGCGGCTTGTCGGGTCGAGGCAGACGACGGTGAACTCGCAGATCGAGCAGACGTCGCCGGTTTCGGTATTGATCAGCTCGTGGCGGAAGCGCAGCACCTTCCCGCGCAAGTCCAGCACGCCGGTGCGCACCGCCACCGTGTCGCCGGGATAGAGTTCCTTGCGGTAGCCAATGTTCTGCTGCACCGCGGCCAGATGCAGCGCGCCGCTGCGCAGCAGGGAAGGCGTCATTCCCAGCATGGCATAAAACTGCCAGCAGGCCTCCTCGAAAAACTCCATGTAGGCGCGCACGTTGATGTGGCCCATATGGTCGCGCTGCCACTCATGCACCGTGCCGCGTGCCGTTTCGATCATCATCGCAGTTCGCCAGACCGTCGCGCGCCGAGTCTTGAAGCCGGTGCGTCGGGGGCCTGTGCCTTATTTCACGGCATCCGCCAGGTCCTTGTCCGTGACCTTTCCCGAGCGATGAAGCCACAACAGGATGGCCAAGGGCTTGGGAATGCCGCGCCCCGATTCGTAACGGGAGCCGCCCGACTGGGTCACGCCGTAGCGTGTCCAGAACTCGGTCTGGTTGAGGTTCTGCTTCTTGCGGTCATCGCCGATGTCGGAAAAATCGAGTTTCTTTTTGCGTGCCACGGTGAACTCCTTTTGGGGTGGGTGGGCCTCAAGCATACATGCATTAATGGCGAATGGGTTGTATTCGACCAGTCTCGCCGGCCGGGTTCGCTTCGGCCAGCGCCCTTGCGGCAATTCCGGCGATGTCGCCGAGACCGGCCGCGTTGGCAACATCCAGCGCTCGCTGGTAGGAATCGACTGCGTCGCGCGTCTCAAGCTTGCGCTGGATGTCGCCGATCAGCAGCCAGTCGCGCGCGATCTTTTCCGGCAGCGCCTGCCGCCGGTCGATGTCGAGCGCGGCTTGGGCGGCGGGCAACGCGCCCGTGGCGTCGCCGGCGGCGAGACGCGCGGCAGCGATGAGCCGCCAGGCGTTGCCGGTTTCACTGGCTTCGTTCTTGTCCCGCAGCAGCTCCAAGGCGATTTCGGCGTGTGCCAGCGCATCCGCCGGGCGTTGCTCGGCGAGCGCCGCGCGGCCCTGCAACAGGCGCACGCTGGCGAGTTGCGGACAGGCGCCGGCGCACTGGTCGGTCGCAGCCACGAGGCTTTGTTTCGCGGCTTCGTGACGGCCCAGCGCGAGTTGCGCCTGGGCCTTGATCAGCAGGGTATCCAGCGCGAGGACGCCGTCGCTGCGTTCGGCAGCCGCCAGCACCAGCAGCGCGGCATCGGCGCGGCCCAGGGCGAGTTCGCTGCGGGCCAGATGTCGCCGGTTGCGCGCGACGCCCGAGATGTCATCGATGCTGATGTAGATCCGCACGGCCTCGTTGAAGCGGCGCGCCGCCGCGCTGTAGTCGCCGCGTTCGTAGCGTTTGGCGCCGTCGCTTTCCGTTTCCAGCGCGGCCGCGAGGCGGGGCGGGTCGGCCGGCCTTGGCGTCGCGCCGCAGCCGGCGAGGATCAGGCTGGCGATCAACAGAATCCTAGCGCGCACGGCCGGCCTCCCCACGCGGATCGCTGTCCGCCTTGAGTGTTGCGGGCGCCGGCGCATCGACGAAGTTGCGGATCGGCCATGCCTGCTTGGCGCCGCTGACGATCTCGCGCGCGTCCGAGGCAGCAGCGGCGCCGTCGCGCAGCGCGGGCGGCACGCTGATCGCGGCCTCGGCTGTGATCTTCTCGACGTTGTCGAGCACCTGTTGCGTGCGGTCAAGCACGCCGGGCAGGCGCTGGTTGGCGGCTTCGAGGGTCTGGCCGAAGTGGATCAGGTCCTCCTCCGCCCTGCCCAGCACGTTGATGGCGGCGTTGCCGATGTTGTCCAACTGGTGCCCGCGGTTGGCGAGCAGCGCGTTGAGCGACTCGGCGGTTGCGCGAATCCTGGCCAGCGTGCCGGGCAAGCCCTGCTGCGGATCGGCCAGCGTCGCGGTGATGACCTTGATGTCCTTGAGGATGGGTACGAACTCGTCGCGCACCTGGTTGGCCAGCGCAGAGAAACCATCGGCACGGGAGAATGTCAGTCGCGCCTGGGCCGCGGCGAGCCGGGTCTTGTCCGGCCCCGGAACGATCTCCAGCGTGGGCGAGCCGACCAGGCCTTCCTTGCGCAGCTCGACGTGTGCGTCGTGGGTTATGAAGCGCATGTTGTCAGCATCGATCTCCATGCTTACCTTCACCAGTCCGTCGTCCTGCAGGCTGACCTCGTCCACCGCGCCGACCCGAAAGCCGGCGATGCGCACGGCCTGGCCCTTGACGATGTCCTGGGCGCTGTTGGTGACGAAGCTGTAGCCGGTGGTCTGGCGGAACAGGCCCTGGCGCACCACGATCGCGGCAATCAGGGCCAGCGTAAGCAGCAGGGCCGCGAGCAGGAAGCGGCGGGCGGCGCGGCGCAGCGTGGCGGCGTCGCTGTCGTATTCGGTCAGCAGTGACATGGGCTCTCCCCCGTCCCCCTCTCCAGGAGAGGGGGTGACTTGGGTTCAGCCCGCCGGCGGCGGGCTTCCATTTGGTTGCATGGCGCCGGCTTGGGGCGGCCCTGCGCTCGGCGCTCATGGGTTCTCCGCGAGTTCGGCAAGTTCGGTGCACGTCCGGCAGTCGGGCAACTCCGGCAGCTCATGGCTGTCGAGGTCGACGAAGAGTGCCGTCCGGAAGGGATGGCGCCGGTGGTAGACGGCTTCCACGGCGATCAGCCCGTCCGCTTGCCGGCGCGCCAGCCCGGCGGACAGGCGGTCGATCACCAGCAGTTCGGGCGGGCGCAGCAGGTAACGCGCGAAGCCTGTCGTCCAGCGCTCGGTGCGTTCGAGGTTCATCGGTCGTTCGCGGCCCAGCGTGGCGATGCGTTGCGCCGCCAGGCCGCAAAGCAGGAGCGCGGCCTCCAGCTCGCCTTCCCAGTCGCGCGGGTCATCGGGGTCCGCATCATAGCGCAGGGCCAGCGCGAAATTCTCGGCCACCGTCATGGCGCCGAGCAGGCCGCCGCTGTCGGGTAGCACGGCGACGCCGCCGCAGCGTTCGAGCGCCACCACCACCTGCTGCGCGGTGGAAGAATCGGCGACCACCAGACGGTGGCGGCCGCCTTGGTCCAGGGGCAGAACGAGGCGCGGCACTTCTCCCTCGAACAACGTGAGCTTGCGGCCATCGATCCGGGCGATTAGAGGCGGCATCATCCGAGGGCGTACATCAATGCGGCGCAGGCGACGTCTATCACAAAGACGGCGATCAACCCGGTGCCTACGGACTGGATCGCGGCGCCGGAAATCGCTTGCGTCGACCCCTTGCCGCTGCTGCCATGATGGCAGGCGATGATGCCGACGGCGGCGCCCATCAGCGCGCTCTTGAGCAGGCTCAGCAGGGCCAGCGAGGGGTCGGCGAAATCGAGGAAACGGCCCGCCGTCTCGACCAGCGGACGGCCTTCGAGCACGGCGGTGGCCAGCCAGCCGCTGCCGATGGCGCAGGCCTGAAAACACACCGTCACCGCCGGCAGGGCGATCATCAGGCCGAAGACGCGCGGCAGCAGCAGGTAGTCGGCGGCGGGTACGCCGAGCCGGCGCAGCGTGGTGAACTCGTCGTGCAGGTTCATTACCGCGAGTTCCGAGGCTATGCCCGCGCTGCTGCGGGCCACGACTACCAGTGCCGAGAGCAGCGGCGCCAGTTCGAAGAACAGGCCGAGAAACAGCAGGCGTTGCGTCAGGTCGCTGTCGGCCCCGATCAGCGCGGTGAGCTGGGTGGCGGTTGCCGCGCCCGTCAGCATGGCCATTACGGCGATCACCGGAAGCGCCGTGATGCCGGCGCTGTAGATCTGGCGCTGGAGCTGCTCGCGCAGCAGCGGCCGGTCCAGTTCACGCCAGCGGCTGCCGGCGAACCAGCCGAGCTGGAAATAGGCGCCGAGGCGGGTGTTGGCCAGGGTGCTCAAGGGCTCTCCTGCCCTCCCCCGGCGAGGGGGTGAGTGGCGTTCAGCGCGCCTTCGGCAGGCTTGCGGAATTCTGGCGGGCGCTGGTTTGAGGCAGCCCCGCTCGCGCCGCCGGCGGCGCCACCCGGCGCCGTCAGCGGCGGCGTCCAGCCCCAGACGTGGGGCGCATCGGGCGCGGCTGGCCCGAGATCGACCAGTCCGCCACCGAATCCCACGGCGGCAGCGACCTGCGCGGAGCAGAGCACCGGATGCTCGAATTGCTTTGTCATTGCTTCGAGGCGGCTGGCGATGCTGACCACATCCCCGATCACCGAGAATTCGCGGCGCTGGCGGGAACCGACGTAGCCGGCCAGCACTTCGCCGCTGTCGATGCCGATGCCGATCTTGAGGGCGGCGATGCCCTCCGCCGCGAGTTTGGTGTTGAGCTGGTCGATGCGCAACAGCAGGTCCTGCGCCGCTTCCAGGGCGTTGCGCTGCGGTGCCGGCAGGGGTTGCGGCAGGCCGAAGGTGGCCATCAGGCCGTCGCCGACGTATTTGTCCACCGCGCCGCCGCTGCCTTGGATGGCCAGCGCGGCGGCGGCATGGAAGCGGTTGAGCAGGCTGATCATGGCCTCGGGCGTGGATTGCGCACTGCGCGCCGCGAAGCCGCGGATGCCGGCGAACAGCAGCGTGACGTTCTCGCGCTGGCCGTTCTGATCGATTTTCAGTTCGCCGCCAAGCAGCGCGCGCATCACGCGCGGGCTGACGTGGCCGGCGAACACGGTACGCAAGGTCTGCTGTTCGTGGAAGCGGCGGACGAAGTCCCATGCCTGTCGCGCGGTGAAGGCGAGCAGGGTGACAACGACCATGTTCGCCACCGGCAGATAGCTGCCGTGCCACAACGCGAAGGTGGAACCCGCGACGAAGCCGCCGATCACGGCGATCAGCGCCAGGGCCTTGGTCCAGCCACCACGACCGAACCAGAGCAGGGCGCCGAGCCCTGCCAGGAACAGCGAAAGGTTTTCCGGCACGCGCTCGATCAGGCCGCGTCCAAGCAGCGAGCGCAGTGCCTGGATATGCACCACGGCGCCGGGCTCGGTGCGGCTGCCGGGTTCCCAGGCGGCCAGTGGTACCGGCAGGCGATAGCGCGTTTCGTTGGGCAGCAGGCTGGCCACCACGACGGCGCGGCCCTGCACCAGCGCGCGCAGCTTCTCATCCTCGCCGCCACGGACCCAGCCCAGCACCGTACCTACCGGCGTGTATTCGATGGCGCCACCAACGCTGTAGTCGATCAACCCCCTGGGCGAGCCTTCGCGGCCCAGATGTTTTGCCATCGCCGCGGCGAAGAGTTCGCGCTTGTCTTCCGATTGGCAGCGCGTCTGGTTGATGCGCCGCACGGTGCCATCGGTGTCTTCGCAGACGCCCAGCGATGCCACGGCACCCTCGCCGATGGCCGCCAGCATTTCCGCCGCGATCGGCCGCAGCCGGCCGCCGATGCCGGGGGGTTGACCCGCCACCAGCGGCGCGGCGCTCCGCAACCGATAGATGCCGGCGAGCAGGATCGAATCGATGTCCTTGACCAGGAAGTCGTAGGAGCGCACCGGCAGCGGCATCGCCAGTCCGACCACGGCCGGCTGGGCGGATGACAGGCCGGCAAGCAGTGCGCCGAGATGGGCGTGCCACAGCGCGGTGGGCTCCGGGATGGTCTCGTAGGCGGTTTCGTCGAACCCGATGAAGACGACATCGTGGGCCAGCGGCGTCGGCGCATTGGCGCGCAGCCAGCGCACCTGGGCGTCGTAGAGCGACTGGTCGGCGAAGCGCAGGGTGCGGGTGGACATCAGCCCCAGGCCGCGGCGCACACCAGCAGGAAGCCGATCAGGATATCGCGTGACAGGCGGAACATGCGCCGATTATGACATGGGGGTGCTGCTTGAAAGGGCCTGTTGGGGGGCCGCGGGGGGGGGGAGCGGGGGCCGGGCGGGGGGGCCGGCGGGGGGCCCGCCGCGGGGGCCCGCGCGCCGCGGGGCGGGGGGGGGGGGGGGGGGGGGGTTTCAGCGTGGTTCGGTGGCGGAGTCGAGGACGGCACTGTTGGTCAATGCAGACGATCAGGGTCCGCCAGGTTTCGGCATTCCGTGCGGCGGACCGCGCCGTCGACTGCTTCGCTCCGGTTCAAGCGGTCGGTCGCAGAATGAAGTCCGTAAATTCGCCAATGGCGCTTTCGACCATGACGTTGTTGACCACGGCGGCGGACGGGCCCCGGTGGCTCCAAGCCAGCATCGCCTCGATCTGCGCGGCATTGCCGGCGATCATGGCCTCGACGCTGCCATCCTGGCGGTTGCGTACCCAGCCCGCCACGCCCAGCAGGCGTGCCCGTGCCGCCATGGAATAGCGGAAGCCGACGCCCTGCACCCGGCCGCTGATCACCAGGTGGCGAACCTCCATCAGCGCCGCGCCGCCGCCGGGCCGTGCCAGGGCGAGGCAGCCGGCACCCAGAGCGGGTGCAGCCCGCGAACCGTCGTCACCCCCTTGCCCTCACTTCACCCGCATTCCGGGCTGCGCCCCGCTGTCGGGCGAGAGCAGGAAAAGCCCCGCGGACTTGCCCTCGGCATCGGAGGCGGCCAGCACCATGCCCTCGCTGAGACCGAATTTCATCTTGCGCGGGGCGAGGTTGGCCACCATGACCGTCAGCCGGCCGATCAGTTGTGCCGGATCGTAGGCTGACTTGATGCCGGCAAAGACATTGCGCGTCTCGCCGCCAAGATCGAGGGTAAGGCGGATCAGCTTGTCGGCGCCCTCGACATGCTGCGCGTCGGCGATGCGGACGATGCGCAGGTCGACCTTGCCAAAGTCGTCCATCCCAATCACCGGCGCGAATGCGCCGCCGCTAACTTCCTCTCCCCTTGCGGGAGAGGGCTGGGGAGAGGGGGTCGTGTGCTGCTGGTGCTGGGCATGGCGCTGCGGTGAATGCGGGTCGATGGCTGCCGGCAGCGGTGGCACGGAAGCCGCCGCAACGGCAGGCCCCTGCCGGGAGACGGCGGCCGGCTCCAGGGATTCGCGGTTGGCGGCAACCAGCGCGTCGATCTGCTTCGGGTCGATGCGCTGCATCAGGTGTTCGTAGTCATTGATCAGGTGCGCCGGCGGTAGCAGATGGCCAGCGTCCCTCCAGTGCAGCGGCGCAATGTTGAGGAACTCCTCGGCGCGCTGGGCCAGTTTCGGCAACACGGGTTTGAGGTAGAGCGTCAGCAGGCGGAAGGCATTTACCAGCGCGGTGCAAACGACGTGCAGTTCGCGCTCCTTGCCGCCGTGCTTGGCCAGCTTCCAGGGTTGGTGATGATCGACGTACTGGTTCACCTGATCGGCCAGCGCCATGATGCGCCGGATGGCGCGACCGAAGTCGCGCGCCTCGTAATATCCGGCAATCTCGTCCGCGGCGAACTCCAGATCGGGCAGGGCGAGCCGGAAGCGATCGGCGAAATGCTCGTCGAGCAGCTTGCCGTCGAAGTGCTTCGAAATGAAATTCGCCGAACGGCTGGCGATGTTGATGTATTTGCCCACCAGGTCGGAATTGACGCGCAGGCTGAAGTCTCCGAGATTGAGGTCGATGTCTTCCATGGTGCCGTTGAGCTTGGCGGCGAAGTAGTAACGCAACCATTCCGGATTCAGCCCCTGCGCTAGATAGGACTCGGCGCTGATGAAGGTGCCGCGGGACTTGGACATCTTGGCGCCGTCGACCGTCAGAAAGCCGTGCGCGAAGACCTTGGTCGGCGTGCGGTAGCCGGCATGCTCCAGTTCGGCCGGCCAGAACAGGGCGTGGAAGTAGAGGATGTCCTTGCCGATGAAGTGATACAGCTCGGTCTTCGAGTCCTTGCCCCAGAACTCGTCGAAATCGAGTCCCTTCTTCGTGCAGAAATTGCTGAACGAGCCCATGTAGCCGATCGGGGCGTCGAGCCAGACATAGAAGTACTTGCCCGTGCCTTTGCCTGATTCGTCGGGAATCTCGAAGCCGAAATACGGTGCATCGCGAGAGATGTCCCAATCGGTGAGCTTGTTCTCGCCGGGCGCTCCCAGCCATTCCTGCAGCTTGTTTGCGGCTTCCGGTTGCAGGCGCTCTTCCTGCTGCGTCCACTGTCGCAGGAAAGCCTGGCAGCGCGGATCGGACAGTTTGAAGAAGAAGTGATCGGAGGACTTCAGCACCGGTGGCGCACCGGACACCGCCGAGTAGGGATTCTTCAGGTCCGTCGGCGCATAGGCTGCGCCGCAGGATTCGCAGGCATCGCCGTACTGGTCGGGGGTTCCGCACTTGGGGCACTCGCCCTTGATGAAGCGGTCGGGCAGGAACATCCGCTTGACCGGATCGTAGTACTGCTCGATGGCGCGGACTTCGATCAGGCCGGCGGCCCTGAGCTTGCCGAAGATGTCCTCGGAATAGTGGCGCGTCTCGTCCGAGTGCGTGGTGTAGTAGTTGTCGAAGGCGACATGAAAGCCGGCGAAATCGCGCGAGTGTTCTGCATGCACGCGTTCGATCAGTTGCTCCGGCGTGATGCCTTCGGCTTCCGCGCGCAGCATGATCGGCGTGCCGTGGGTATCGTCGGCGCAGACATGCCAGCATTCATGGCCGCGCAGCTTCTGGAAGCGCGTCCAGATGTCGGTCTGGATGTACTCGACCAGGTGGCCGAGGTGGATCGCGCCGTTGGCATAGGGCAGGGCGCTGGTAACGAGGATCTTGCGGGTCATGAGAAGGGCTTTCCGGGTGTCGACGGCCGCCGCATGGCCTGCCGCGTGGCGAGAGGTGCATTGTACCGGGGCGGGGTGGCTGGCGTGTTTCGGCTGGTTCATTGACCGGGTTGGCGCTTGAGCTTTTCCAGCGCCTCGCGCGGTGTCAGGATGTTCAGACCGCCCAGCGGATGCAGACACAACAAGTCGTCATCCCCGGTTACCAGCAGGGTAGCCTGCGCAGCCAGAGCCGCATGGATCATCTTGTCGTCATCGGCATCGCGGCAGAAGGTTTGGGCCGCGATTGCCGGCGGCACGGTGACCCAACAAGCAAGCGAATTCGCGTCGTGCAGCAACTGCTTGCGTTCATCCATGTCCAGATAGCGGTCGAACTTGGGCAGCCACATCCGTGCATCGAGTTCGGCGAAGGTGGCCGGAGAAAAAACCGGCTCGCCATGCGCAAGCACCTGTCTGATCAGTTCGGCTGGCGTGCCCGTTTTCACCAGAAAGGCGCTGATCCAGACATTCGTGTCGATGACGACGCGTCTGGCCGGTTCAGCTCTCATCGGCCAGCAGCGAATCCAGTATCTCGGCGGTCAGACCGGCGCGCGCGGCATTCTCGGCGGTCCTGTCCATCGTCTGCATCAGGCGGTTGGCATAAAAAGCGCGCATCGCTTCGTAGTCCTCGGCACTGACCATAACGCCGACCACGCGATCGTGCCGCATCACGCGCACCGGTTCGCGCTGGGCCTTGTCGAGAAATTCACCGAAGCGGGTCTTGGCTTCGTTGGCGGTATAGGTTTGCATGGCATGGTGTTCCATTTGTTGCGTCATTGGATCGCTCAATTTAGTTGAATCGTTCGATTCGGTCAAATCGTTCTAACTGCTACCTCTTTGTCGTTGATGCTTACGTATGCACACAAGCTCGCAAGTGCTGGATTTTCCACCCCTTGTGGGACAAGGGGCCGGGGGAGACGGCGTGTGAGGAAGAATCAACGGCTTACCCTCACCCTTGCCCCAGGGGCTACCATGCACACATCTCAACGGCACCGCCTCCTCGGCGAAAGCCGGGGTCCAGGAAGGGCTGAGGCGATGGACTTCGGGACGGTCTTCGGCAAGAAAAGCCAAGACATACAGGGTAAATCGATGTTTTGCGGTCCCCGTCCACTGGATTCCGGCCTGCGCCGGAATGACGGGAGAGATGTGTGCATACGCTAGCCGCAAGGGGTGAGGGAACTTGTGTGCATACGGTAGGTCATTGACGTGGTGGCTCGGCCCAGGCGGATAGCTGCACCGCCCATTGACAGGCTAAGTCCCCGTATCTCCATGCGCACACAGGATCTCGTTGCAGTGCCAGCAGCGCGGACAGCCGCTAATCCGCTATCCTTGCACCCATGCAAGTAGTCATCATCAGCGGCCTTTCCGGTTCCGGCAAATCCATCGCGCTCAATGTGCTGGAGGATTCCGACTACTACTGCGTGGACAACCTGCCGGCGCCGCTGTTGTCCGATCTGGTCGGCCATTTGCGGCTGCAAGGGCATGATCGGGTGGCGGTCGCGGTGGATATGCGCGGCGGATCGAGCATCGCGGCGCTGCCGCCGCAGTTGCGCAAGCTCGACGTCGCGGGTATCTCGCTGCGTTTCATATTCCTCGATGCGCGCGACGATGTCCTGATCCAGCGCTTTTCCGAGACCCGTCGCCGTCACCCATTGGCCGGCTATGACGTGACGCTGGAAGAAGCCATCGCCCGCGAGCGCGCGGCGCTGGAGAAGCTGGCCTCGCTCGGCCACCATATCGACACCAGCAACCTGCGGCCCAGCGCCCTGCGTTCCTGCATCAAGGAGTTCGCGGCGCTGGATGAACGCAGCGGACTGACCTTGCTGTTCCAATCCTTCGGTTTCAAGCACGGCATTCCGCTCGACGCCGACCTGGTATTCGACGTGCGCTGCCTGCCCAATCCGTACTATGACCCGGTCTTGCGGCCGTTGACGGGTCTCGATGCCAAGGTTATCAACTTCCTCGAAGCGCAGCCGGAAGTGGTGCGCATGGAGTCCGACCTGCGCCGCTTCATCGGCGACTGGCTGCCGGCCTATATCAGCGACAACCGCGCGTACCTGACGGTGGGCATCGGTTGCACGGGCGGGCAGCACCGCTCGGTGTATCTCGCGGAAAGGCTCGCCACGCATTTTCGCGGGTCGGCGCGGGTGCTGGTCCGGCATCGCGGCCTGATCGAATGAGCGGCAGCGTTCCCGACGGACTGGGCGAGTTGCTGGCGCGTGCCGGCGGCGCCGGCCACCCGCCGTGGCTGACACTGCTGAAGCCCGGCGACTGGGCGCTGCTGCTCGCGGCCGCTTTGCTGGTCGCGGCGTCCTATCCGCTGTTGTGGTCCGGCAGTGCGGCGGATCGGGCCATCGTCAAGCGCGACGGCCAGCTCGTTACCGAGCTGGCACTCAACGCGCCGCGCAAGTATGAAGTCACCGGCGTCATCGGCACGACGGTGATCGAGGTGCAGCCGGGCCGCGCCCGTGTGCTCTCCGACCCCGGCCCGCGACAGTACTGCGTGCAGCAGGGCTGGTTGACGCGGGTCAATGCGGTGGCGATCTGCGCGCCGAATCACGTCACGCTGCAACTGTCGGGTCGCGGCGGCGGAAATGGTTCCCATGACACGCTCAACTATTGAGCTGCCGGTCACCGCCGACGACTATCGCATCGCGCGCTATGCGGCGGCGGCGATTGCGCTGACCGTCGCCGAGGCGGCCCTGCCCAGCCCCCTGCCCGGCATCAAGCCGGGACTGGCCAACATCATCGTGCTGGTGGTGCTGGCGCGCCATGGCTGGACGGACGCCGCCTGGGTCAGTCTGCTGCGCGTTGTGGCGGGCAGCCTGGTGATCGGCCAGTTTCTCGCCCCAGGGTTTTTTCTGGCGCTGACCGGGGCGCTCGGCAGCCTGGCGGTGCTGGGGCTGGCCCGGCATCTGCCGCCGCGTTTCTTCGGCCCGGTTTCGGCCAGCGTGCTGGCGGCTTTCGCCCATATCGGCGGGCAACTGGTGCTGGCCCGCCTGTGGCTTGTGCCGCATGACGGAGTGATCTATCTGCTGCCGCTTTTCGCCACGGCGGCGCTGGTATTCGGTACCATCAACGGCCTCGTTGCCGCGCGCCTGCTTGCCGTACCCGGCGCTGCGCCTTTCCTGCTGAAAGCCGGTTGATGATGATTCCGCTGTTTCCCCTGCAGTCGGTGCTTTTCCCCGGTGGGCGGCTGCCCCTGCGGATTTTCGAGCAGCGCTACATGGACATGGCCAAGGTCTGCCTGAAGCAATCCAGTTCCTTCGGCATCTGCCTGATAGCGCGAGGCGAGGAAGTCGCCCGCGCCGGCCGGAAAGCCGCCGAGCCGCACGCGGTGGGCACGCTGGCGAACATCGCCGACTGGGACATGCAGCAGCTTGGCGTGCTCAACATCATCGCCCAGGGCGGCGAGCGTTTCCGCTTGTTGCGCCATTGGACAGAGGACTCGGGACTGCTGTGCGGCGAGATCGAACTGATCGACACGCCGCCGGTGTTGCCGGTTCCCGGCCCTTACGCGTGACTGGTGCCGCTCTTGCGTGCCATTGTCAATGAGATGGCCGCGGGCGCGCCCAATGCCCCCGCGCCGCCGCACCGGTTTTTCGACGCCGGCTGGCTGGGCATGCGCTATGCCGAAGTGCTGCCGATTCCCGTAGCGGCGAAACAGAAGCTGCTGGAGATCGAAGACAGCCTTGATCGCCTGGAAATCATCTTCCGTTTCCTGGAGAGCAAGGGTTTGCTGCCGGACGCTTGAGAGGGGACGAATGGAAAATCTTCAGCCGACCGGCCAGGACCACCTGAGCGCCGCGCAGCAACTGCTCGACGATGATCGCCATTTCGTGCAGGCAGTGACCCGCATGGGTGATGACCAGGAAGTCGTGGCCGTCGAAGACATCTTCGAGATCCATGGCGTCAAACTGCTCGCCAGGGGATCGAGGATCAATTCCGCCGTGCTCGACAAGCTGCTTGGTCACAGGCTGCGCGAGCCGATCGAAACCAGGCTGACCGCTGACGCCGGCGTGTCACCCACCGAACTGGCGAATGCCGCCGCGCAATTCGTCGATACCGATGCCTGGTGGCGACGCATGGCCGCGCGCTCCGGCGACGCAATGGCCATCCGCCACGGCTTGTCGCGCCTGAAGATACCTGCCCCCCTCTGCTTCAGGCTGACCGTGTTGCGCGAACAACGGCCGGCGCTCTATCTTCATAGCCTGCGTACCGCCCTGCTGTCCCATTATCTGGCGCTGCGGCTGGGGCTTTCCGCAACCGATACCGAGCGCTTGTTGCTGGCGGCGCTATGTCACGACTTCGGAGAATTGCATACCGACCCGGCGATCCTCG
The DNA here is from genome assembly GCA_016712985.1 of Sulfuritalea sp. Classification (GTDB taxonomy): domain Bacteria; phylum Pseudomonadota; class Gammaproteobacteria; order Burkholderiales; family Rhodocyclaceae; genus Sulfuritalea. Next base: position 51,905 of record JADJQA010000047.1, read on the forward strand.
AACCCGGACATCGCATCACCGACGAGGAGCGGCGCTTTGTCTACGTGCACCCCGTCACCGGTTATCTGATACTGAACCACATCTCCGCCGTACACCCCGAGGTGGCAAGGGCGGTGTTGCATCACCATGAGCGCCTGGATGGCAGCGGCTATCCCTCTCGGCTGCGCGGCGATGCCATTTCGCGCCTGGCGCGGATCCTGACCGTCGCTGAAGTCGCCGAAACCATTTTGGCGCGCTTTGCCGACAATCGCCGGCTAAGCGCGCTGCTCAGGCTCAACCTGTCGAAGTATGACGTCCACGCCGTTGCGATGCTGCATGAGCTGCTTTTGGTCGATCCGGATCTCGGTCGAGAGAATGCCGCGCTGCCGCCAGACGCCCTGAATCGGCAACTCTCGCTGCTGTCCGGCCTGTTGTCCGGTTGGGCACGGTTTCGCACGTCACTGGACGAGCCGGCGTTGGCGGACGCCGGAGCCAGTCTTGATTTCCTGTTCGAGCGCATCCAGAATCTGAATTCGACCCTGAGGCAATTCGGCTTCGATCCCGACAGCTTTGAAACGCTTTCCACATTGGCCGGGAACACCCGGAAATCGCTTCGGAACTCGCGGTGGTGGTCGAGGAGATGACATTCCAGCTCGCCGAGATCGCGCGGGAAATAGCGCGACGGGAAGATGCCGGCGAGCTGAACCTGCGCGCGGACACCCTGGAAGCGCTGGCCTACTGGAAGAAAGCGCTGATGGCGGCTCTGGCCGACAGTTGATGTTGCCTGGCCAGGCCTCGCAGCCGTCACCGTGCCAGTTCGCCTGTGAGGCCGTGCGGGAAGCGTGGCGGGATCAATGATCAGTGGATCGATACCTTGTGGAGGATGCGCCTGATCGGAGCCGGCAGGGCCATGCTGCCGATTTCCGCCAGGGGCAGCCACTGCGACGCTTGCTCCATCGCGGCATGGTTCGGCGTCACTCGCAGCAGCAGCGGTGCGATGCGCAGGCGAAAGTGGCTGAAGGCGTGCATCAGGGTCGGCGCCGGCTCGATGCCGCTGACGCGACAGGCGAAGTGACGCTCGGCCCATTCCCGCGCATCGGCGTTTTCCGGCAGTTCCGGCAGTGACAGCAGGCCGCCCCAGATGCCGGCCGGCGGACGCGCTTCCAGCAGCACGCGATCGCCATCAAGCAGCAACAGCAGCGTGGCATGGCGTTGCGGGATCACACGGCGCGGCTTGCGCGTCGGTAATTGGTCGATGCGGCCGGTTGCCCGGGCGACGCATGCGTCATTGAGCGGGCAGGCTTCGCAGCGCGGCACGC
>JADJQA010000048.1 GCA_016712985.1 Sulfuritalea sp.
TCATAAATCGGGGTTTCCCACGGGGTCGGATTCACAACCCGTCGATTTTATTAATACCTGAATTTTTCCGTCAAAATGCCGAGTACCGTAATCAGTGTTTCGGGCGGTTTCCGGCCTGCTTTTTGCGTTACGCTTGGGCATGTTCATCCGTACCACCCCACCCGCAACAGCACGACGGGCGAAACCTATATCACCCACCGCCCGGTGGAAGCCGCCGTGTCGGCGGCAAGTACGACAGGTCACCCTGCTCAATCTCGGACGCCATTTCCCTCTGGCCAAAGGAACGCTGGCCGGATCTGTGCGCGCCTCAGGCCGGCTCTTGTCCGGGCAGCAGGCACTGATGCCGATGGCGGTTATGGAGAGCGTGGGCGGTACGCCCAGCATTGTTTTGCCCGGCTGGTAGCCCAAGGCGGCGCAGCGACGTCGTCAGTACGGCAACCGCCGCGCCAGCCGCGTCCCGGCCGCCGCCTTTGTCGAGGTCGATCCGGACGGCATGGAATTCAGCCAGCCGCGCTCCATCGGCGTTGAGCACGTCGCCCTGGCGGCGATGCGCGAACTGGCCTTCGAGCCGCTGCTCGATTCGCTGGGGATCAACGGCGTAATGCGCACCGCCATTGTCGGCTCGATCATCGCCCGCATGGCGGTACCGGGGTCGGAGTTGGCCAGTCATCGCTGGCTGACGGCAACGAGCGGTCTGGGCGATCTGCTGGAGGTGGATCTGGCGGCGCTGCCCTTGTCGCGCCTGTATCGCGCCTCGGACCTGTTGATGAAGCACCGCGAGGAGATCGAGACCCGGCTGTTTGCCCGGATCGAAACGCTGTTCGGTCTGGAGGCGAGCGTGACGTTGTGCGACCTGACCAACACCTATTTCGAAGGCGCGGCGGCGGCAGATCCCAAGGCGGCACGAGGCCGTTCGAAGAAGCGCAGTGACCTGCCCGCTGCTGACCCTGGGCGTGGTCTGTGGCGGCACTCCATCCGCCGCTCGCGGGTCTTCGCCGGCAATGCGGTGGAGTGCCGTACCTTGGAGGGAATGCTGATCGGTCTGGCGGCGCCGGCCGGAGCTTTGGTGATCATGGACCGGGGCATTGCCACGGCAGCGAATCTGGTGTGGCTTGTGGAACACGGGTATCGCTATCTGGTGGTGAGCCGCGAGCGCGAGCGTCGCTTTGACGCTGAGGGGGCGATTGATCTCGTGTCCGCCGGTGAGGAGACAATCCATGTGGTGCGGGAACTCTCCGAGGATGGACAGGAGGTGCGGCTGCATTGCCGTTCGCCCGGTCGGGCGCAGAAGGAGACCGGGATCATGACGCGCTTCTGCACCGCTTCGAGGCGGGCCGGAAGAAACTGGCCAATGGACTGACGACCGCGCGTGGGGAGAAGCGTCGGATCACCTTCAGGAACGCATCAGACGTCTGAAGGCGGCCAGTCGCGGTGCGGGACAGCATTACACGGTGACTCTGGAGACCGATGCGGCTGGCCAGGCGGTCACGGCGTTGCGCTGGGAGAAGACGCCTGTCCCCGGCACGATGCTGACCGATCCGGGGGTCTATTGTTTGCGCAGCAACGAACTCTCCTGGGATGCCGAGCGGTTGTGGCGTACCTACATGATGCTGACGGATCTTGAGGCGGTGTTCCGCAGCCTGAAGGGGAACTGGGGTTGCGTCCGATCTTCCATTCGAAGGAGGAACGCTCCGACGGCCATCTGTTCATCTCGGTGCTGGCCTATCAACTCGTCCAGACGATTCGCCGGCGCTTGAGGGCCAGGGCATCCCGACTCCTGGTCCGGTTGCGCGAGGTGCTGGCGGTGCAGCGCCGCGTCCACGGCCAACTTCGTGCGGAGGACAACCGCACCTTGCATGCGCAAGGCCGCGCCCCGAGCCCGATCTCCTGCAGATTTATGATGCTCTTGGCCTGGCTCACCCGGCCGGAGGTGTTCAGAAACTGATCTCCTGACTCCCCACAACGCAGATGTAGTGCCACTCGCGAAATTTTTTTGGTGCATCTGCTTGATGCTTCGAGAGTTTTTGAGACGGCCGACAAACATGGGCTACGGCTCCGATCCGGTCGTCGTCGCGTCCCTGCGCGTCTCCGCCGGCTTTGTCGCCGAAGCGGCCGAAAAGATGACCCGTGTCAGCCAGGCCTGCGCGGCCTGGTTTGCACCGCCCGCGACCGAAGGGCCCGTCGATGAAGCGGCCGTCGGACGCTTCATCGCTCATTGGGCCCTCGCGGCGCTGAATGAATTCGGCGGAGGACTCACGACGGCGCTCGTGATCCAGACCACGGACGACATCAGGGTCGCGCTCGGCTTCTACCATCGAAGCTCTCGTTCGACGCCCTCGCGCTCGCGGCGCACAACTGCTCGCGGACGTCGACAGACTCCTGCAAGCGGGTTCGCCGGAAGCCCTTCAGCGGTTTTGGCAGGCATGCCAAACGATCAACGGACTACCAGGCCCGGTTCTGATCGACTATGCGCGGAAGCACGACCTGCCCTACCGACGGCACGTGCCGGGAACGCTGCTTATGGCAGTTCGGCTGGGGTGGGCGCTCGAGATCTTTTTCGAGTCGTCGCCCATGGGAGACTCCGCGCGAAAGGTGATCCTGGGCCCGCGACAAGGCGCTGAGCAAGCAGATCTTCCCGCGCGCTCGGCGTCCCTACGGCGCCGAGCACGATCGTGCGGTCGGAAGCGGAACTTGAGCAAGCCATGCGGACGGTCGGCTTCCCCTGCGTGACGAAGCCCCTCGATCGCGGCCGCAGCCGAGGCGTGACGACGGACATACGCGACCACGGACAGTTGGTTCAAGGCTTCCGCGAGGCCGCAAAAACACGGTGGGCAGCATCATGATCGAGCGCTACGTCGAAGGCGAGGTGCACCGGCTGGTCGTCGTCCGTGGCCGGCTCTGGAAAACCATCCGTCGGGATCGTCCGTATGTCGTGGGCGACGGCCGGTCGACGCTGCTGTCGCTCACCGAAGCCCGCAACGAGCCCCTCCGCCGGCAGACTCGCCCAGGGGTTTCGTTGGCCCCGTCCGCTTCAGTCGAATTTCCGGTCCGTGTTGCGCCGGCAGGTTTCGGTCGGAGGATATCCCGGCTGCCGGCGTCGGGTCCGCCTGCTCGACATCCCGCTGCTTTCGGCCGGAGCTGCCTACTGCGACGTGACCGAGCAGGTACACCCGACGTGGCCGTCATGGCCGAGGCGCTCGCCCGGGCGTTCGGCGTGGCTGCTTCTGGATTGGACTACATTACAACCGACATTGGCCGCTCCTGCTTCGAGCAGGGCGCCTTCATCGAGATCAACCTCACCCCGGCCTGCGCGTGCCGCTGATGGCGGGCGTTCCGGCCGAGGAGATCGCCCGCACCATCCTTGGTGACCGCCCGCGCGCCTGCCGTACCGCTCGTCATAGCGCCGGCGGCGGACCATGAAGCGATCCGGGCCCGACTTCCGCTCGCGCCCTCGGTCGGCTGGGCCTGCGGTGGGCGCACGGGTCTGGGCTCACTAGCATTTCCCGACGTCCTTGCTTCCGTCCATCAGGCAATGGACCGGCTCGTCAAGCACCCCGACGTCGCCTCTCTTATACTCGTCGCCGATCCAGCGCAGCTAAGCGAAGGCCTGCCGGCCGGGCGCACCAGTCGGACAATTGTGCTCGCCTCCGCATGCCTCGATCCGACATGGAGGGAAGTCGCGAGGAGTCATGCCGATCAACTGGTGGAGATCGCCGACCACGCCACCCTCCGCTGGTAGGCCGTTCTGCGTCCGCGAGGACGGCAGGGACATGGCCGAGATGGATCTACCAGAGCCAACTGAAGACGCTATAGCGGTTCTCGCCGCCGATCGTCGCAACCTGGTCCCAGACCGCTTCGTCGATTCGCCGCGGCCTTTTTGCCGGCGCCGGCGCTTCAGGCCGTGGCAGAATGCTCTTACCGCTTTCTCGTGCCCGTACCCATGGATCCACTGATTGTCAATCTTGCCCCCAACGGGCTGGTTCCACCTCCGCGCTCAATCGCCTCATGTGCCCTTGAACGCCGAGGAGGTGGCGGCGGATTGCGCGCTCTGCCGTGCTGCGGGAGCCAGTATGCTGCACCTTCATGCGCGGGCTGCCGACGGATCACCGAGCTGTGACCGCGCGGTTTTTGGCGAGCTGGTTGCGGCCGTCCGGGGGCGCGTGCCGGATGCGATCATCGTCACCACGACCAGTGGGCGGCGCGCCCCCGAGTTGGGCCTGCGCGCCGCCAGCCTGACTTTGGAGGGCGAGCAAAAGCCGGATATGGCAAGCCTTACCCTGGGTTCGGTGAATTTCAGTTCCGAGGCCAGCGTCAGCGCTCCGTCGACGGTCATGCGCCTCGCCGCCATCTTGCAAGAGCGAGGCATCCGGCCGGAGCTGGAAGTGTTCGATCTGGGCATGGTGAATTTCGCGAAGGTATTGATCGACAAGGGACTGATCGGACCACCTTTTTATTTCAACATCCTGCTGGGCAATCCCGGTTCCGCCCAGGCCAGCCTGCTGCATCTGGGCACGCTGGTGGCCGATCTGCCGCCGCAATCGGTTCGGGCAGTGGCCGGCATCGGTCGGCACCAGGCTTTGCCAACGCATTGGGTGTAGTCGTCGGCCATGGCGTGCGTACCGGACTGGAGGACAACTCTGGCTGGACGAAGGTCGAACTGTTCTTGCGACCAACGTGCAACTGGTGGAGCGCATCGCTGCCCAGGCGGCGGCATTTGGGACGAGCGCTGGCCAGCCCAAGTCAGGTGCGCCGCCGTCTCGGGTTGGGGCCCCGATCATGAACAAATCCCGTGTCGCCCCACCCGGTGGCCTTGGGTACCAGCGAACATTTCACTTTCGTCGAACGCAGGACAGGCCTGCCGACAAGGCGCGGGCATGAGTGAGGTCCGAATCCGCAAGATGCGGGACGAAGATCTGCCCGCCTGCATGGCTATTTTGGAAAGTTGGAACATGGCGCCACGGCCACCTTCGGGTGACACCCCGAAGCCTGAACGTACCGGCATCGACGTCGCCAACGGGTTCGTGGCCGAAGTCGACGGCCGCATTGTCGGTACGTGTGGCTACATTGTCCACTCGCCCGAATGCGCCGAAACCGCGAGCCTCGCCGTAGACCGCTCGTTCAAGGGTGGCGGTGTCGGCTTTCTGTTGCAGTCTGCGCGGCTTGATGAAATGCGCCGGCGTGGCATCAGGCGCGTGCGGACTGAAACCGACCGTCCGGAGACCATCCGCTGGTATGTCGAACGGTTTGGCTATCGTATCGTCGGTACGACTCCGAAGAAGCACGCATTCAGCCTTGAGGATGTTGATTGCTGGACGGTGCTGGAACTTGACCTGATCACGACCTGACAGTCACGGGTCGCCGTCAGGAAAGCGGCCTGCCTCTTTGCGTGTCGGTACCCGATCCCATCAGCCTGACGACCGTGCCATTGGGCCCGCGCAGTCGCCACGCCGCCTTGTGAAATGTGCAAGATCATCGCCAACCCCCTGCTGTTGGAGGCCTTCGCACTGACCACCAGGCCAAAATGCGGCCCTTTCATTTCCTGCCCAGAGGCGGGGTCGAATTGATGATACACAATTGTCCCCGCGATCGGGAGTGCAGGCGGTCAGGGCGCTTCCGTGACGACCGGCCGCATGGCGTCCCAGCCCTCGACACGAGGCAATTATCCCGGCATCTCGGCTGGCAGCTCCTCCCGCTTTTCGGGACGCGTGCGCTGCGCTTCTTCGGCACGCAGTGCAATCGCTCGCGCCATGCCGTGGAAAATCAGGCCATGCGAAGGTGCGAGCGCGTACCAGTAGAGCAGGCCCAGGGGACCGGCCGGGTGCCAGTAGGCGGTCACCGTGATGCGCGCATGCGCGGGGCCCACCGGGGTGATCTCGAACTCCAGCACGCCGGCCCCCGGCGCCTTCATGCCGAAGGCCAGCGTCAGGCGCCGTGGCGGGTCGGCGCCGATGACGCGCCAGGAATCGATTGCGTCGCCGACGCGCACATCATGCGGGTCGCGCCTGCCGTGGCTGCGCCCCGGGCCGCCCAGTGCCCAGTCGATGGTCTCGCGGATGCCCCAGAGCCAGTTGTAGACGTAGTAGCGGTTTTCTCCGCCGATCGCCGCCACCTGGTCCCAGACCGCCTCGGGCGAGGCGCGCGCGATGAACGAGCCGCTGTCGCGTTTGGCATAGAAGGCGTAGTCGGGGTTGTAGTCGCGATACATCAGCGCGCCTTCGGTCCAGCGCGCCGCCACCGCGTGCCGCCGCTCGACCTCGAAGACCTGCTGGACGGCTTCGGCGTAAGTCAGCAGGCGCTGCGGGATCAGCGCGCGGATCTCGGTGTCATCGGCCTCGATGTGCAGCTTAGCCCGTCGATCAGGGCGCGGCCGGTGCTGGTCAGCACCGCCGTGACGATGCGCAACCAGTAGGATGACAGGCGCGGGCTGAGTACCGGCACCGCGACGATCAGCGGCGACTTGCCCACCGCCTGCCCGTATTGCAGCATCAGTTCCTTGTAGCTGAGGACCTCCGGGCCGGCGATATCGTAAATGCGCCCCTCTGCCTGCGGCTTGGCGGCCACCTCGATCAGGTAGTTGAGCACGTTGGACAGCGCGATCGGCGGAGATTTCGACTGCACCCAGCGCGGCGTGAGCATTACCGGCAGGTGGTTCACCAGATCGCGAATGATCTCGAACGAGGCGCAGCCGGGACCGACGATGATGCCGGCACGCAGTTCGGTGACGGGGACGGTGCCGTCGCGCAGGATTTCCCCGGTGACGCGGCGTGAGATCAGGTGCCGGGAATCCGCGCCGCGCGGAATCAGGCCGCCGAGATAGACGATGCGCTTGACGCCGGCACGCGCCGCCGCGGCGGCGAAGTTCTCCGCGCCGCGCCGCTCGATGTCCTCGAAATCGTCACCGGCGCGCATGCAATGGACCAGATAGTAGGCGACGTCCTGGTCGGCCAGCGCCGCTTCCAGCGACGCCATGTCCAGCAAGTCGGCCTGGGCCAGCTCGACTCCTTCCCAGCCGCGCGCCGCGAGCACCGCCATGGCTGCGGGCGGCGGCTCTCACCGGATAGCCGCGCGCGGCGAGCTCCACGACCAGGTTGGTGCCGATGTAGCCGCTTGCGCCCATCACGACGACCCTCGGCTTGTCGGCCTGGGCACGCTTTCGCGGCTTGGCCGCAGCGGTTTCGGTGTTCATGAACTGACTCCCTGACTGGTGCTTGAAAACTTGGTTAACCGCTCTCGACGCAGAGGACGCAGAGGCGCAGAGTACGCAGAGAAGAACAAGACCAATTCTCGATCACGTGAGCCCCGCCTTTCTCCATGACTGCTTTTCCTCTGCGCCCTCTGCGCCTCTGCGTCCTCCGCGTTGAAAGTGCTTGCGTGTTCCTGCTTCATGCCCTCCCCATGCGCTGCAGGCCGCGCATCAGCAGGCCGACCAGCGGCAGCTTGGCGTAAAGCTCTTCGGCCGCGTCCCAGTAATCGCGATGCAGGACGACTTTTCCTTCGGCATTGAAGCGCAGGTGGGTCGCGCCGCGCGCGGTCATGGCCTGTGGCGGCAGCGGGGCACGGGTGCGGAAATGGAAGTCCCACAGCAGCATCACCCCGTCGTCGCCGTGGAAGCGGCTGCCGACCGCGAAACGCGGTTCCGCCACCTGGCTGAACATGTGGCGGAAGATGTGCTTGATCGACTCGACCCCGCGCACTTCATTGAACGGGTCCTTGAACTCGGCATCCGCGGCATAGAAGCGTGGCAGCTCGTCGAGCGTCTCGGGGCTCAGGTTCTCGAACCAGCGGATCAGGGGTTCGGGGTTGCTCATGGCTGTCTCCGGGGGCGGCGCGTCATAGTTTGGTGAAGCGTCGCACCAGCGCAAAGTAAAGCGGGTAGGGTAGCAGACGCAGCAACTTGAGCCAGCGCGTGAAGCGGCGCGGGAAGTGCATCTCGAAGCTGCCGCGGGCGAAGCCGGCAAGGATTTCTTCGGCCGCCTCCTGCGGGCTGATCAGCGCCGGCATCTCGAAATCGTTGCCTGCCGTCATTGGCGTCGCGACGAAGCCGGGGTTGATGCGATTTTCCGAAATGCCGCGCGGGCCGGGTCCGGATATGCGGGGTTTCACGGCGGAGTTGATCAGACTGGCCTTCGGTCGGCCCGCCAGGCCGCCGGCTTGAGCAGAGCCCCGATAGCCGGCGACGCTGGCGGCCGGGGCGTTGCGCCCGTTGCCCTGGCGCGCAACAGCGGTATCGGTCGCGCTGCAGCCTGCCGTCGCGCCCGCACAGGTTGATGTCGAGC
>JADJQA010000049.1 GCA_016712985.1 Sulfuritalea sp.
GCGCTCGCGCACCGCGCGCAGCGCCAGCTCCGGCGCGGCTCGCCGCGATTCGTCGGCCACCGTTACCCTGGCGCGGGCGCTGCGCGCGGCCGCGGCCGCCGCCAGCAGCGAGGGATGGGTTTCGGGCGTAGCCAGGGCGCCGCCTGAAGTTCGTATCGTCGTCGACGCTTCTTCAGCCATATCCCGTGGTGCGGCCGTGCCGGTCAGCGTGCGCAAGGCCTGTTCCGCCTGAAGCAGCGTCGCTTCGGTCTCGATCAGCTCGGCGCCGGCCGCATGCACTTCGCCCTGCGCCAGGTTGGCGTCGATGCGCGACAGCTCGCCGACCGTGTAGCGGCGGCGCGCATCGGCCAATGCGCGTGAGGTATCGAGGCGACGGGCGGCCAGGCCTGGGCATTGCGCGCCGCCGCCAGCGTCCACCAGGCGTCGCGCAGTTCGCCGGCCAGCACCATGCGCAATGCCGCGCGTTTTGCGCTCGCTTCATCGATGCGGCTGGTCGCCTCTGCCTCGCGCGCCGCCTTTTGCCCCGGCAGCCACAAGGGGGTCGACAGTTCGACTTCGTATTCCTGCTTGCCCAAGTTGCGACTGAGCTGGTCGTTGCGGCTGCTGATACTGACCGAACCGGGTTCCGGCGTCAGGCCGGCGGCGATGTCGCGATTCGCGCGGGCTTCGGCCTCGCGCGCCTCCAGTGCCGCGGCCTTGGGATGCAGCCGCCAAGCCTGCTCCAGCGCCTGGGCCAAGCTGGAACGCACGGGCGGAGCGTCGGCGGCATGGCCCGGCAGGCTGAAGACCAGGCCGGCGGCGCAGATCAGCAGCGCCGACGAAACGAAGTCAGGTCCATGGTTCAGTGGCGGGCAAAGACGCGGGTCATGCTGTCGCGGGTCACCAGCAGCGTGTCGTAGGGCACGGCCTTCGGACCTTCCATGCCTGGCGAACCAGGCACCATCGAGGGCACCGCAAGGCCCAGCGCGCTCGGCTTTTCCTTTATCAGGCGGCGGATGTCTGCGGCCGGCATGGCCTTCGATCACGCAGCCTGCGACTTTCGCGCTGTGACAGGACCCCAGGCGATCCGGGCATGCCGAGCTTCTTGCGCTCCCCAGGAACGTCTGCTACGTCATGGGTCGTCACCTGGAATCCGTTCTGGCGCATGTGTTCGACCCAGCCGCCACAGCAACCGCAGCTGGCACTCTTGAAAACTTCGACCTTGGGAGCGTCCTGGGCGAACGCGGCAGCAGCCGAGAGCAGGGCAAGAACAAGGGCGATACGAATTGGTTTCATTGCAGGCTTTCCTTTGAAGAAGTGTTGCGAGCATTCTGCAAGTACCCTCATAACGGCAGACTGACGCCCCGATTACATTTCTGTAACCTTCGGCGTGCGCCGATTCGGCGAGCGCACAATCCGAACATGGGCATGAACGGGGAATGACATGAAAATCCTGTTGGTTGAAGACGAGCCGAAGACTGGGGACTACATCAAGCAGGGTCTGGCGGAGGCCGGCTTTGTCGTCGATCTGGCGCGCGATGGCATCGATGGCCTGCATCTGGGCGAGACCGGCGACTACGACCTGGCGATCCTCGACGGGATGCTTCCCGGGCTGGATGGCTGGCAGGTGCTGGCCGGCATGCGCCGTACCGGACGCGAGATGCCGGTGCTGTTTCTCACCGCGCGCGACCAGGTCGAGGACCGCGTGCGCGGGCTGGAGCTGGGCGCCGATGACTACCTCGTCAAGCCCTTCGCCTTCGCCGAACTGCTGGCACGGGTACGCACGCTGTTGCGCCGGGGCGGCCGCAAAGCGGAAGCGGAGCAGATGCTCGTCGCCGATCTCGAACTCGATCTCATGCGCCGCCGGGTCACGCGCGGCGGACAGCGCATCGACCTCACCGCCAAGGAATTCGCTCTGCTCGAATTGCTGCTGCGCCGTCGCGGCGAAGTGCTGCCGCGTTCGCTGATCGCATCGCAGATATGGGACATGAACTTTGACAGCGACACCAACGTCATCGAAGTGGCGATGCGCCGGCTTCGGGCCAAAATGGACGATGGCTTCGAGCCGAAACTGATCCGCACCGTGCGCGGCATGGGCTACGTGCTGGAGGACAACACTGAATGAGTCGCCGTGGCGAATCGATCACCTTTCGACTGACATTGCTGTTCGCTGCAGTCTCGACCGCGGTACTGCTGACGCTGGGTCCACTGATTGGCAATACGGTCGAGCAGCATTTTGTCGAGCAGGACATGGAGGTGATGACTGGAAAGTTGCAGTTAGCCGGCCGCCTGCTGGAAAAGTGCGTACATCAGCCGATCTTGATTCGCTGCAAGCTCAACTCGACGACTCGCTGGTCGGCCACCACGGTCTTGCGTTGCTGGTGCGCGCCCCCGACGAGCGAACGATTTTCGCCACTTCCGATGCCGGGTTTCCGCCTGCCCTGCTGGAACGCGGTGCTATTCGAACTCCACCTCGGGTGCAGGTTTGGCCTGGGACGGGGCCGCAAGGCTGACCTGGCCCACGAACTGCGCACGCCGATCAGCAACCTGATGACGGAAACCCAGGTGGCCTTGACCAAGACGCGCTCTGCCGATGAGTACCACGATGTGCTGGCCTCCAACGCCGAGGAATACGAACGCCTTGCACGCATGATCGGCGACATGCTGTTCCTGGCGCAGGCTGACAACGGCCTGATCGTGCCCAATTGTGAGCCGGTCGATCTCGCGGCAGAGGTGCGCGAACTGTTTGATTTCTTCGATGCACTGGCTGAGGAAAAACCCAGCAACTATCACTTACGGGCGCGGGGCAGGTATCCGGCGACAAACTGATGCTGCGCCGGGCGCTGGCCAACCTGCTTTCCAATGCCATTCGTCACACACCCGAAAGCGGCAGCATCCGCATTTCGATTGAATCATCCGCAGACGGAACAACCCTGATGATCGAGAACAGCGGCGAGCCGATCCCAGAGGAGCATCTCATACGAATCTTTGATCGCTTCTACCGCGCAGATCCGTCTCGGCACCGTAGTAGTGAAGGCGCTGGCCTGGGCCTCGCCATCACACGCTCCATCGTCCAGGCCCACGGTGGAGAGATTTCCGTGCGCCCAACGACCGACGGCGTCTGCTTCGCAATGCATTTGGCCTAACCGAAGCGTACAGTCGCAAGTCGCCTGACGCTTCGTGTCACGTTCCTGATGACGTGTGCCCCATTGCCGACGTGTGATACCCGCAATAGGTAGATGAGCGCTGCACGCGCGAAACGGGCCTTGCGAATTCAGCTAATTCAATTCCATGAAGGGTTGGTTGTGGATGCGAACACTCGTTGGGACAGACGCTGGTAAGCCGCCATTCGAGAATATTTCGAGCACGAAGATCAGCGGCTGCTCAGGCTGAGCAATGGTCATTGAGCAGTCGCTTGGAGCGGCCGGTGTACTTTGCAACCCGCCACTCGACCGGTGATGGCGCGAAGGTCAGCAATCGGCACACTGCCGTCAGTGACTCGCGAAAACTCAATGGCCGCTCCGAGTCTCAATCGGCCCCTCGCGGCGGTACCCGTTGCCTCCGGCAATCCGGCGCACCGGGTTATTCAGCTCGAACAGGTGCGGCCGGCGATCACATTGCTTTCTGCGCAACGAACCTTCAATCGCGCAATCCGGATACTTTGACTTCTTCGGCGGCGCTGGGCCGCCACACCTGCCTGGCCCTCGATACCGAGAGAGGTGACTACAGCGTTTCCAGGGTCAACCCGCCAGTCCGCACTCGACGATCTTCGGCTGCAGCACGCGCAGGATGTCGTGCGGGTGCACGCCGACCAGATAGCCGCGCCGGCCGCCGTTGATGTAGATCAGCGGCAGGTCGAGGATGGATTTTTCCATATGCACCGGCAGCGGCTTTTTGGTGCCGAAGGGCGAACAGCCGCCGACCATGTAGCCGGTGTGGCGCAGGGCGTCCTCGGGCTTGCAGGGGCTGATCTTCTTGACGCCGATCTGGCGCGCCAGTTCCTTGGTGGATACCTTGCGATCACCATGCATCAGCACGATCAGCGGCTTGCGGCTTTCGTCTTCCATGACCAGCGTCTTGACCACCGCATGTTCGGCGACGTTGAGCTCGCGGGCGGACACCTGCGTACCGCCGTGCTCCTCGTACTCGTAGAGATGGTTGGAATGGGCGACGCCATGCTGGTGGAGGAACTTGGTCGCCGGGGTTTCGGGGGCCGAATCCCGGTTGCTGGCATCGTGTCTCATGCCTTGAATTCTACCGCGCAGCGCGCGAGCGGCCGCCGCCTGTCGCGGCCGCGACCGCGCCGGGAGATTTCCTTCGGGCGTAAGGAATCGTGGCTTCGCGCGTCCAATCGGTGAACTTCTCCGTTCCCTTCACTGTCTGGAGCCTTGCCATGAAGCCCTGCCGATCCGCCTGGATGATGCTTGCCTGCCTGTCCTGCGCGGTCGCCGCGGAGGCCTCCGCCGCGTCGGCATGCGTCGCCAGCAGCGGAGCGCAACGCGCGGTGCTGCTCGAGCTTTACACCTCGGAAGGCTGTGACAGTTGTCCGCCCGCCGACCGCAGGCTGTCCCAAATCAAGGGCCATGCCGGGTATGCCGGGCGCGTCGTGCCGCTGGCCTTCCATGTCGACTACTGGGATCGCCTGGGCTGGGCGGATCGCTTCGCCAGTCCGCAATACACGCAGCGGCAGTACGCGATGGCCGGCCTGGCCAGGTCGCGCCTGGTATACACGCCGCAGTTCCTCAGGAATGGCCGTGACTGGCGCAGTGCCGCGAGCCCGCTCGATGGCATCGGCGAGACGCGACCGGGGGCCAGCATCGTCCTGGAACTCGGGGCGCCGGGCGCCGGACCCCTGACAATCGGCGGCGAGGTTTCCGCAGCGAGCGCAGCGGCCGAGACCTATGTCGCGCTGTATGAAAACAACCTGGAGTCGCAGGTGCGCGCCGGCGAGAACAGCGGCAAGACGCTGCGCCATGACTTCGTGGTGCGCCGCCTGATCGGCCCGCTGGTGCCGGACCGCGAGGGCCGCGTCTCGCTGCGCCAGCAGATTGCGCTGGAGCCCGCATGGAAACTTGCCGATCTGGGGGTAGTGGCCTTCGTTCAGGACAAGACGACGGGCGAGATCCTGCAAGCACTGCAACGCCACGCGTGTCCAGCTTGAGCCTGGTAGGTAGTCACGTTGACGGCAATCGATGGATTCGTCCCCGGATCGAGTCCGGGGCAGGCCATTCCGGCGAAAGCCGGAATCCAGCGGTGCGCCACTGGATTCCGGGTCAAGCCCGGAATGACGGGCCGGATGAGCGGCAGTCGCTTCACGTTGACGGACTGCTAGCCGCGCGGGTGATGCTGGTGGTGCAACTGTTTCAGCCGTTCGCGGGCGACATGGGTATACACCTGCGTCGTTGAAATGTCGGCGTGGCCGAGCAGCAACTGCACCACGCGCAGGTCGGCGCCGTGGTTCAGCAGGTGCGTGGCGAAGGCGTGACGCAGCACATGCGGCGAAATGCGCTCCTGGGGAATGCCGACACGCACGGCATATTTCTTGACCAGGGTCCAGAACATCTGGCGAGTCATGCCGCTGCCGCGCGTGGTGACGAATACCGCGTCCGACACATGCTGCTTGAGCAGCGCGCCACGCGCCTCCGCGATGTAGCGTTGCAGCCATTCGGCGGCGATCTGTCCCAGCGGCACCAGGCGCTCCTTCGAACCCTTGCCCATCACGCGTACCACGTTGTCATTGAGGCTGACCTCGAACAGGCGCACGCCGACCAGTTCGCTGACGCGCAATCCGGTGGCATAGATCAGTTCGAACATCGCGCGGTCGCGCAGGCCGAGCGAGGTGTTCACGTCCGGCGCGCCGAGCAGGTCTTCCACCTGCTTTTCCGAGAGCGTCTTGGGAAAGCGCTGGATGGAGCCGGGTTTGTCGATGTTGAGCAGCGGATCGGCCTGCAAGTGGCCCTGGTCCAGCAGCCAGCGGTAGCAGCGTCGCAGCGTCGCCATCAGGCGCCGCTGGCTGGCCGACTTGATGCCGCCGGGGCGGGTGTTCAGGTGGGCGAGATAGGCGTTGATCGCCGTCTCGTCGGCGCCGACTATCGCGGATGACTCCGATCGTGGTGACGCCGGCTCGCACAGCGCTGTCGAACCACGCTCGCTTGCGGTGAGAGGGCCTTCGACAAGCTCAGGCCGAACGGCAACGGCGCCCAGCCATTTGGCAAACAGCGCGAGATCGCTGCGGTAACTCGCCAGCGTGTTCTTCGCGAGTCCGTCAGCCAGCCACAGCGCGTCGATGAATTCGTCGATCAGCGCGGTGTCAGCCGCGCTCATGCTGTAACAGCCACTTCTTCACATCGAGCAGGAAACCGCCGCGCTGCCGGGCAAAACCGCCCAGCCCGCGATTCGCTCCGACCACGCGATGGCAGGGCACCACGATCGGGTAGGGGTTGGCGCCGCAGGCATTGCCCACCGCGCGCGGTCCGCTGCGGATTGCTTCTGCGACTTCGCCGTAGCTCCTCGTCTGGCCGGCGGGGATCGCTGAAATCTGTTCCCAGACGCGGCGCTGGAAATGCGTGCCGGCAGGCGCCAGCGGCAGGCCGAATACAAAACGCGGGTCTTCGAGCCAGGCGCGCAACTGACGCACAGCCTCCTTCGCCAGCGGAGACTTGGGCGCGACTTCCGGGCAGGGTTCGAGATAGTCGATGCCGGTGATCTCGTCATCGGTGCAACGGATGCCGATGGCAAAAGCGATGGCCTCAGCGCGAGCGCCGGGGGCGGTATCCCCTGCGGACGGCACTGACAATACGGCGGTGCGGGAAGCTTCGGTCATGAACTTGTCCCCTGCAAAGGTTCGCGCAGCACCACGTGCTCGCGTTCGATTTCCTTGCGAAAGCTGTCCGGAATCCGTGCCCAATCAAGGACGTCTACCAGGATCGGCAGACTGCTTTCGGACAGCGCCTCGCGCAATACCCACAGTCTTGCCTGAGGCTGTGACGGAACGGTCGGATTGCGCACGACCAGGTCGAGATCGCTGGTCGCATGCCCACAGCCGTTTAGCCGGCTGCCATAGGCCCAGACTTCCGCATCGGGAACATGCACCCGCAAGAGCGCAACGAGCTCCGGCAGGTACTGCTGCGGCAGGTCAAGTTGCGCCATCGCCGAATTTCTCCCTCAGCACGGCCTCGATCGAGCGCGCATCGTCGAGGAAGACTTCATAGTCGATGCTGTCCGGCGCCGCCTGGCTCAACATGGTGAGCGAGGATTCAAGGGTGCGGATGCAGCGCTGGAGGTGGTCGGTGTTGAGTTTCATTGTCGGCAGGCGGAAAGATGGACGACGGCGTAATTGTCCATCCCCCGCAGGTGATCTGCAAGCGGCCGGCAATGCCCATGGACACAAAGTTCGTAGCTGGCGGCATGCGGCGAATGGGCCAGGCGCAGCACCGTCTGCGGTGGCAGTGCCGGCCGGTAATGCCAAACACCGTCCTTCAGTACCGCGCCAGCCGGCGGCTCCATGCCGGCGCCGCTGCCGCGGATGCGCGCTTCGTCGATGACCAGTGCGCCAGCCTCGATGCGCCAGTCCTCCTCCCAGCGGATCTTCTCGATCGAATGCATCCACGCCAGGGTGAATCCATTGACAGCCAGCACGGCGCTGGCCGCGCCCGCGGCGAGGCAGAGCATGCGGTCTAGGAGTCGGCGCCCGCGAGACGGCGCCGGCGCAAGACGTGCCAGACGACAAACACCGTGCTCATGGCGAATCCGATTTCGTCGGTCAGCGGAATCGCGGCGACCAGCATGAAGGCCGCGGTGGCGGCGAAGCACCGCTCGAACATGGTGAGCGGGCCCAGCAGGAATCCAATCGCCGCCGCACCCCACAAACCGATCGACAGCACGGCCTTGAACACGATGTAGGCGACGGCGGCGATTGTCCAGTCCCCTTGCAGCATCAGCGCCGGCGCGTACACAGCCATGTAGGGCACGACGAAACCGGCAATCGCGATCTGCACTGCCTTGATGCCGATCTTCATCGCCGACTCCTTGGCGATCGAGGCGGCGGCGAAGGCGGCCAGCGCGACCGGCGGCGTCAGGTCGGCCATGATGCCGAAGTAGAAGACGAACATGTGGCTGACAATCAGCGGCACGCCGAGTTTCAGCAAGGCCGGGGCGGCGATGGAACTGGTGATGATGTAGTTGGGAATCGTCGGGATGCCCATGCCGAGCACGAGGCACACCAGCATGGTCAGCACCAGCGAAAGGAACAGGCTCTTCTCGCCGACGCTGAGGATGTAGCCGGCGAAGCTGGAAGCCGCGCCGGTCAGGGTCAGCACGCCGATGATGACGCCGACGATGGCGCAGGCCACACCGACCGGCAGCGCCTGCTGCGCACCCTCGACCAGGCTCATCCTGAGCAGGTGCAGGGTCTTCCTGCCGCCCTTGACGGCGAAGGTCTGCGCCACCAGCGCGGCGATCAGCGCCAGCAGCGGGTAGATGCCCCAGGTTTCCATGTTCTTGACGAACACCGCGGCGGTGAGCCCCAGCGCGATCCAGAACACGTAGCGGAAGGCCGTGCTGGAAACGCGCGCGGCGATCGCGGCGCCGAGGATCAGCACGGCGGTGAGCACCAGTCCGACCATGCCGGCGAACATCGGCGTGAAACCGTTGAACAGGGTGATCACCAGCACCACCAGCGGCAGCAGCAGGTACCAGTTGTCGCGCATCGCGTGCCAGGGATTCGGACACTCCGACTTTGGCATGCCGATCAGGTTCTTGCGCCCGGCTTCGAGATGCACCATCCAGAAGGCGGTGAGGTAGTAGAGGATGGCCGGGATCGCCGCGGCCTTGACGATGTCGGCATACGGCACGTTGAGGTTCTCGGCCATGATGAAAGCCACCGCACCCATCACCGGCGGCATGATCTGGCCGCCCATCGACGAAGTCGCTTCCACCGCGCCGGCGAAGACGCCGGAGTAGCCGAACTTCTTCATCAGCGGAATCGTGAATTGGCCGGTGGTCAGCACGTTGGCCACGCCCGAGCCGGAGATGGTGCCCATCAGCCCCGAGGACAAAACCGATACCTTGGCCGCGCCGCCCTTGGTGTGGCCGACGAAACCCAGCGCCAGCGAATTGAACAGGTTGATCATCCCGGCGTGTTCGAGAAACGACCCGAACAGGATGAACAGGAAAATGTAGGTGGCCGAAACCAGGGTCGGGATGCCGAAGATGCCTTCGGTGCCGAGCGCGAGCTGGTTCACGATCTGGTCGAAGCCGTAGCCGCGATGCGCGAGATCGCCCGGCAGGTACTGGCCGAACATGCCATACAGCAGGAACAGGCCGCAGACGACGGGCAGGGCCAGGCCGAGGATGCGCCGCGTCGCCTCGAAACACAGGATCACCAGCGCGGTGCCGACCAGGAGATCCATGTTGCTCGGATCACCCGAACGCTGGATCAGTTCGGCCTCGAACACCCAGTGGTAGGTCGATAGAGCGAAGGCGCCAAGCGCGAGCGCCGTGTCGCCGGCGCCGACTCGTGAAAGCCTGCCCCGGCTCTTGAAGGCCGGATAGAGGATGAAGGTGATGCAGAGCAGGAAGCCGACGTGCAGGCTGCGGATCACCAGGCTGGATAGCGGATGGAAGGCCGCGACGATCAACTGGTAAGTGGAGAAGGCCAGCGCAATGCCGCTGAGCACTGCCAGCCAGGCACCCCCGAGCCGACGCTGCACGCCGTGCTCGGAGAACTCTTCCTGGCCGTGGTCGGGCGCGACGCCGTGATCAGTCACGGTGCGTGCGCTGGCTTAAACGGGGGGGGGGGGGGGGGAGCCCCCGCGAGGGGGAGGGAGGGCGGCCCTTCATGCGCCTTCGCGTGTTTCATGCAGCGGCTCTGGCGCCACGGGCGCTACCTTATCAGCCCGACTTCCTTGTAGTACTTCTCGGCGCCGGGATGCAGCGGAGCCGGCGGGGCCTTGGCGGCGTTCTCTTTGGTGATGGCCTTGGCCGCGGCATGGGCCGCCTGCAGGTCGGGCAGGTTGTCGAAAATCGCCTTGGTCATCTTGTAGGCCGCGTCCGTCGATACGCCCTCGTGGCTGACCAGGAAGTTCTGGATCGCCACGGTTGCAACCGCCTCGGCCTGGCCGCTGTAGGTGTTGGCCGGAACCGTGCCTGCCTGATAGGCCGCTTCGCCGATCCTGGCCACGACGTCGGCGGGCACCGACACGATGGTGATCTTGACCGAAGTGGCGAGGTCGCGAATCGCGGCGACGCCCAGGCCAGCGGAAATCAGCGTGGCGTCGAGCTGGCGGTTCTTCATCAGTTCCACCGATTCGCCGAAGGGCAGGTACTCGACCTTGGAAAAATCCTTGTAGCTCATGCCGGCGCCCTTGAAGATGGCACGCGCATTGAGCTCGGTGCCGGACTTCGGCGCGCCGACGGCGATGCGCTTGCCCTTGAGGTCGGCCAGGGTCTTGATCCCCGAATCGGCGTTGGCGACGATCTGAATGTAGTTGGGATAAATTGCCGCGATGGTGCGCAGCTTTTTCAGCGGTGTCTTGAAGCCGGCTTCCTCGTCACCCTTCCACGCATCGGACAGCGAATCGCCGAGAGTGAAGGCGATCTCGCCACGACCGGCCTGCAGCAGGTTGAGGTTTTCGACGCTGGCCTTGGTCACCTGCGCAGAGGTCTTGGCACCGGGCATGGCCTTGCCGTAGATCTGCGAGAGGGCCACGCCCATCGGGTAATACACGCCGGAGGTGCCGCCGGTGAGCACGGTGACGAATTCCTGGGCGTGCGCCATCGCGGCAAGGGTCAGGGTTGCTGCGGCCAGCAGCAGGTTGCGGACTTTCTTCATGGGTCGATCCTCCGAGTATTGGTTTGTCGTGGCGTGAAGCTTACATCAGTCCGGCACAGCCGTTCCGACGACGAGCACAGCGCCGGCACCCGGACTTCCGCGGCGAAGTGCAGACACGTGGTGGTGCTTCATGACAGAATCGCCGGCTACCGCACCCTAGCAGGAATTTGCATGAAACCGCCCAAGCTGGAAAACCTCGCCGGAGATTTCTGGGGCGGGTTTGCCGCCATGCTCGTGGCCTTGCCCTCGGCCATCGCGTTCGGCGTCACGATCTATGCCTCGCTTGGCGGATCCTATGCCGCTTATGGCGCCCTCGCCGGGATCCTGGCGCCACGGCGCTGGGTCTGGTGGCGTCGGCGATGGGCGGCACCAACCGGCTGATCACGGCGCCCTGTGCACCCGCCGCCGCGGTGCTGGCGGCCTTCGCCATCGAAGGCGTGCAGCAGGGCCTCGATCCGGCCGCGGTCGTGGTATTGCTGTCGGCGATCGGGCTCGCGGCCGGCGCCTTGCAGGTGCTGTTCGGCGGCATCGGGCTGGGCCGGCTGATCAAGTACATGCCCTATCCCGTGGTCAGCGGCTACCTCACGGGCGTCGGTCTCTACATCATCTTCGGGCAGGTGCCGAAGTTTCTCGGCTCGCCCGGCGGCACCAAGCTGACGCAGGCCCTGCTGCATCCGTCGCTGTGGGCCTGGCAGGCCCTCGCGGTCGGCGCGGTGACCATAATCGCCATGCTGTTCGCGCCGCGTGTCACCCGGCGCGTGCCGGCGGCGATCCTGGCGTTGCTGGCCGGCGTGTTGTGCTATTTCGGCCTTGCCCTCGTCGACGCTGCGCTGCTCGACCCCCGCAACCCGCTGGTGATCGGCCCCCTCGGTGGCAAGGGCGGCGGCGGTTTCGTCGACGCCCTGCTCGGCCGCTGGACAGGCGTGGGCCAGCTCGGCATGGACGACTTCGCGATACTGGTGACGCCGGCGCTGACGCTGGCGGTTCTGCTGTCGATCGACACGCTGAAGACTTGCGTCGTCCTCGATGCGCTGACCCACAGCCGCCACGACTCGAACCGGGAACTCATCGGCCAGGGCCTGGGGAACATCACCTCCGCCGTTATCGGCGGCATGCCCGGCGCCGGCACCATGGGCGCGACGCTGGTGAACATGTCGAGCGGCGGCAAGACCCGCTACTCGGGATTCATCGAAGGTGTACTGTCGCTGGTCGCCTTCCTGCTTCTCGGAACACTGATCTCCTGGGTGCCGGTGGCGGCGTTGGCGGCGATCCTGATCGTGGTCGGCGTGCGCATGATCGACCGCCACAGCTTCGGCTTCCTCAAGCAGCGCTCGACCATCCTCGACTTCGGCGTGATCGCGGCGGTGGTGGTTACCGCGTTAACGGTGAGCCTGATTGCGGCGTCGGGTGTCGGCATCCTGCTGGCTGTGCTGCTGTTCATCCGCGAGCAGATCGGCGGGTCCATCGTCCGCCGCAAGGTGCTCGGCAACCAGGTTTTTTCCAAGCGGGTGCGCACTCACGAGGAAATGGAAATCCTCGGCGCCCGCGGCGATCGCGCCGCGATCATCGAACTGCAGGGCAGCCTGTTCTTCGGCACCGCGGACCAGCTCTACCTGAGTCTGGAGCCGGAGCTGAAAACGCGCGACTTTCTGATCCTCGACATGCGCCGCATCCAGACCGTGGATGTCACCGCAGCGCACCTGCTTGAGCAGGTCAAGGACATGCTGGCCGAGCGTAACGGCTTCCTCATCTTCAGCGCAATTCCGGCGACCCTGCCGTCGGGCCGGGACATGCAGGAGTACTTCGACCAGGTCGGCCTGATTCATCAGGATAGTCCGGTACGCGTGTTTCCGGCCCTGGACGACGCGCTGGAGTGGGTCGAGGACCGCATCATTCACGAGGCGGC
This sequence comes from Sulfuritalea sp., assembly GCA_016712985.1. Lineage (GTDB taxonomy): Bacteria > Pseudomonadota > Gammaproteobacteria > Burkholderiales > Rhodocyclaceae > Sulfuritalea. Next base: position 12,717 of record JADJQA010000049.1, read on the forward strand.
GTTGCTGAAGGACGAGGAAACGGCGCTCGAACTGCACGAGGTGGAGCTGTTTGCCGGACGCAAGCAGGAAACGCTGGCAGCCCTCGAACAATGCATGGAAAAGCGCAGCGTGGCGGCCGGCGAGTCGATCTTTGCGCGCGGCGATGCCGGCGATGAACTGTTCCTGATCCGGCGTGGCGCGGTGCGCATCGTGCTGCCGCTCTCCGACCGTCAAGCGCATCACCTGGGTACCTTCGGTCGCGGTGCGTTCTTCGGCGAGATGGCGTTTCTTGATGGCGAGGCGCGCTCGGCAAATGCGCTGGCGTTTGTGGACACCGAACTCTATGTGCTGTCGCGCCGCGCCTTCGACCAGCTCGCCGAAGAGCACAAGAAGTTGGGGCTCAAACTGATGGAAGGCATCGCCAGCGTGCTTGCCAGCCGGCTGCGCTATACGAACGCCGAGTTGCGGGTGTTGGAGTCCTGAGCGCGGCGAATCTCCGTGGCGCCGCCGGCGAAGCCGTTTCCCTGCTACAGACTGTCAAGGCTTCGCACTTGAGCTTGATAAGGAGGGGCGCTTGCGCGCCGGCTCACGCCACAAACTCGTTCATGCTTTCCACAAGCAGTGGCATCGTCCTGTTCGTTGGCGCGGAGGGATGCGCGCGGCGTCCGACATCCTCGAAGCGCAGGTGACGAGTCTGAAAAATGCGTATCTTGGAAACGACGAATACCGCCCTGTCAGATTTCGATGGTAATCGGCAAACTAGACACAAAAATGGTGATGTACGGAAGATGCATATGGGTCTGCGTTGTCAGCCAGTGCTCCCAAGATAACCGCTTCGTGAGGAACGCACTCACAACGGCCGAAGTACCTTGTCTGCGCGCCCGTCTCCCCACCGTGTCCTTTTAGCGCACTCCAGACAGATAACGCAGTACGATGTTATCTGCCGCTACGTCCGCTCCTGGCCGCCAAGAGCCAGCGAGATCAGTTCTGCAATTCGTTCAGCAGTTCCGGGTGCCGGTCAAGAAGCCGAAACAGATTGGTAACCGCAGGTAGAGGGTGGGCCTTGCCCGTCTCGTAGCGAGAGAAGGCATTCGGTCCACCACCTGTAATGCGCGCGGCCTCTCGTTGGGTCAGCTTCAACTTTTTGCGGATTCTCGCCAGTTCAGCAGACTCTTGCGCGTCGATCTCGGCGGCAATGCGTTTGATGGCGCCGGCGAACCGCTCGCCTTCTCCCGCGTCGAACTCAACCTCGTGACAATGAGGGCAATGCCAACCGGCGATCTTCGGCACCACCGTTGCGTGACCTTTGTATTCATACGGGACATCCCTGACGGCATGCCGCAGAATTCCGAGTTCGCAGTTCAGGCATTCACGGGGCATCTCATTTCTCCTTAAACTGAATCACAATCGAACCATCCACGCGCAACGTCATCTTGACATAAGCCACTTTACTGTTCGGCGTAACGCAGTGATACACGTCCTGCCACACCTGGCTTGCAGCATGAGTCGTCATGCTCTTGTAAAAATCGGCTCGCGTCATCGCACACACTACGTCAATCGCGCTTGCAGAATCCAAGCCCATGGCCTGAGCACCGACCAAAGCGGTAGCAGTAAAAGCATCCGCGCCACGCTGTTGCACGGCGAGCTTCACAGCAGCTAAATCGTAGTGCGGCTTTCGCTTCTCCATTGCGGCCATATTAACCCATAAGGTTAGTTGCTGCAAGCGTGATTCTCGGCGCCCAGCGACCGCTGCGAATGTCGGGTGTTGAAAGAACACCGGCCTCTCAAAACCGGGCTTCTAATCCTCGCGCTACGGCCGCTCCTGGCCGTTAGCCGACCGCCAGCAAACTCTACCCACCGTCCGCTACCGCTGCTTTGGAGCCGATCAGGCGAGAAAATATGGCGCCGCCGATTCAAGGGCCGCTTCCGAGAAAACACGGCAAACGAACCTGAGAATTGGAGGATCGGCTCGACTGTCCCTTCCTGGCCGGCTGGAGCCAAGTCTGAAGTCTGTTAAGAGCTTGTGCTTACAGTAATATATCGTTTTGATATAATGTGACCATGCACGTCATTTCACTGAAGATGCTGCGTGAGTTCTGGCACAGACACCCTGAAGCGGAGCAGTCTTCGCGCAACTGGCACACCGTCGCCGAGAATTCTCGCTTTGTTGGCTTTGCCGATCTACGGCAGAGCTTTGGCACTGCGGTTTATGTTCCGCCTTATACCGTGTTCGATGTCGGCGGCAACGACTATCGGGTCGTTGTCATCGTTCGCTACCGCGGCGGCAAGATGTTCGTGCGCTGGGTAATGACTCACCGGGAATACGACGACTGGTGCAAACGATACAGGAAAGGCAAGGTGTAACCATGACGACTGCTATTGCTGCTCTGGACATCAAGGCGCTGCAAAAGACTTGGGCTGCGTTTGATCGCATCGCCCATTTGCGTCCGATTCGTAGCGAGGAAGAGTATGACCGTACGGTTTCGCTGATGAACTGTCTGCTGGACATGGTCGGTGAGCAGGAGGATCACGCCTTGTCAGGGCTTCTTGATCTTGTCAGCGAACTGGTGGCCGACTATGACACCAACCACTTCGCCATCGAAGCTTCCGAGCCCAATGAGGTTCTGCGCTACCTGATTGAATTGCGCGGCCTGAAGCAAGGCGATCTCGCGGAAATCGTCCCACAGAGCAACCTTTCAGCGATCCTCGCCGGCAAGCGAAAGATCAGCGCAACCCTGGCGGGGAAACTGGCCAAGTTCTTCAGCATCAGTCCGGCCGTATTCGTGCCTGGCTAAGAAGCTTTTTCGGGCTCCCAGTTTGGCATCGTGTGTGGCAGGTTTTGCCCCTTCCCGGTCCCTGTTATGTTGTTATCCTGCCACAGGCGAGGCGCCAGGACGGCCTTGTCGCCAAATAGTGCCGGTGCCGGATTCGGGTCATCGGTAGTATGCGACAAGGGTAGGCACTGGTTCACCGTCCACAGGACTCTTATGCCAAGAAAATGTTCCGGTTGCGGTGTGACCGTGGCGCGCCGGGATTGCCACAAGAACCGATACGGGGAATATGTCTGTCGGACATGCCAGGCTGCCGGAATGAAGTCTACACGGACGGCACGGTGGCGGCGCTGGCTCGGGCAAACGCCGGGGATCATTCTGTGGAGCCTGGCCGGCACGGCACTGATAGCGCTTGCCATTTGGGCGCTCTATGCGGCCATGCTGGGAGTCGAGTCTCTGGATTTCTTGTGGCCCGCGGACAAACCCTGACGTTCCGGCCATTGACGTCCAGTTCCTGCCGCACCGCACAGCCCTGGCCATTGCGGCGCACTCGCGGCCCGAGCTAAATCACCCCCGCAGCTCGCAGCGCGGCGATCTCTGCGTCGCTGCGACCTAGTTCGCGCAACACCGCGGCGGTATCCTGTCCCAGCAGCGGTGGCGCGAGCCGATAGTCGATCGGCGTCGCGGAAAGATGGATCGGATTCCCCACCTGCGGCGCGCTGCCACCCGCGGCATGCGGCATCTCGACATGCAGGCGGCGATGGCGCACCTGCGGATCGGCGAAGACGCCCGCCAGATCATTGATCGGACCGCAGGGCACGGCGGCGTTTTCCAGCACGGCGATCCACGCGGCTGTGGTCTTCATCACCGTGGCCTGGCGCAGCAGTGGAATCAGTTCGGCGCGATTCCGCACTCGCGCCGCGTTGGTGACGAAGCGCTCGTCGGCGCTCCATTCGGCATGGCCGGCGATCGCGCAGAAGCGGGCGAACTGGCCGTCGTTGCCAATGGCCAGGATCATGTCGCCATCGGCCGTGGGAAAGTCCTGGTAGGGCACGATGTTGGGATGGCCGTTGCCCAGGCGCCGCGGCGCCCGGCCGGAGACCAGGTAGTTCATCGCCTGGTTGGCCAGGCAGGCCACCTGCACGTCGAGCAGCGCGAGGTCGATGTGCTGGCCCTGCCCGGTCCTTTCACGATATGCCAGCGCGGCGAGGATGGCGTTGCCGGCGTAGAGGCCGGTCAGGATGTCGGTCAGCGCGACGCCGACCTTCTGCGGCCCGGCGCCCTCCTCGCCATCGGCGCGGCCGGTGATGCTCATCAGGCCGCCCATGCCCTGGATCAGGAAGTCGTAGCCGGCGCGCGCGGCGTACGGCCCGTCCTGGCCGAAGCCGGTAATCGAGCAATACACCAAGCGCGGGTTGATGCCGGACAGGCTGGCGTAGTCCAGGCCGTAGGCCGCGAGGCCGCCGGCCTTGAAGTTTTCCAGCACCACGTCCGAGCGGGCGGCAAGCTCGCGGACGATGGCCTGGCCCTCTGCTCGAGTGATGTCGACGGTCAGCGAGCGCTTGTTGCGGTTGGCGCACAGAAAATAGGCCGCGCCCACGGTCGGCCTGCCCTCGCCGTCAGCCAGCCACGGCGGCCCCCAGCCACGCGTGTCGTCGCCACCCTTGCCATTCTCGGCGGGGCGCTCGACCTTGATCACGTCGGCGCCGAGGTCGCCCAGCAGCTGCGAGGCCCATGGTCCGGCCAGCACGCGTGAGAGATCGAGGACGCGCAGGTGCGCCAGCGCGCCGGGGGCCGATGTCACGGGCAACAGGCCGGGATGGCGGGCAGGTAGAGCAATTACTGCGCCGCCTTGCCGAGCAAGTGTTCCTTGAGGTCGTCCTGCACCGGCTTGTCGCCCGGCCAGATCTTCAGCAGGGCGCGATCGAAATCCTCGCCGGCGGCGCCTTTTGCCGTGTCGTCGAATCTCACGCCGGCCACTTCGAGCGCGGCAAAAGCGGGCAGTGAACGGGCCGGCAGCAGGTTGGCAACAAACTGTTTCATGAATGAGTTTCCTTGTGGCGGATGGTCCGGTGCCATCATAACGCGGCCCCAGCCATGCTATCGTGTTTGTGTCCCGAACCGCGGGTTGGGGACGGTACATCTGAGTGTGATTGCAGGAACTGGAGAATGTGATGAAGAAATGCATGTTGGCTGTCGGAGTTTTTCTTGCGGCGGGGATGGTACGGGCGGCCGAGCCGGTGCGCGATGTGACCTCCGATGCCGCGGATCGTGAAGCCGTGGCGGTGACCGTCTACAACGACGATCTGGCCCTGGTCAAGGAGCGCCGTCGGGTGGACCTGCCGGCCGGGTTGGCGCGGCTGTCCCTGCGCGAAGTTGCGGCGCAGATGCGTCCCGAGACGGCGCTGCTGCGCGCGGTGAGCGGTCCGCCGCTGAGCCTGGTCGAACAGAATTTCGATTTCGACCTGCTGACGCCGCAGAAACTGCTGGAAAAGTATGTCGGCCGCGAGGTGACGGTGATCCGGCCGCATCCGACCAACGACAGCGAACGGCGCGAACGTGCGACGGTGCTGGCGGCGGGCCAAGGCACGGTCCTGCGCTTTGCCGATCGCATCGAGACCGGAGTTCCGGGGCGGCTGGCGTTCGACAGCGTGCCATCCAACCTGCGTGACCGGCCCACACTGTCGATCCTGCTCGAAGCGGCCGGCGGCAAGCAGGCGGTAGAGCTTTCCTATCTGACCAGCGGCCTGTCGTGGAAGGCCGATTATGTGGCCAACCTGTCGAGCGACGGCAAAAGCCTCGACCTCAATGGCTGGGTAACGCTGACCAACCGCAGCGGCGCCGGTTTCGACAACAGCACCCTGCAACTGGTGGCCGGCACGGTGAATCGGGTGCGCACCCAAGCAGGCATGCTCGGCGATGCGGCGCCCATGGCGGCGATGGCGCGCAAGGCGGCGGCGCCGCAGCAGGAAGCCCTGATGGATTACCACCTCTACAGCTTCGAGCGGCCGACCAGCATCGCCGACAACCAGACCAAGCAGCTCGCCCTGCTCTCGGCCAGCGCCGTGCCGGTGCGCCGCGAATACCTGCTGGCCGGCAACGACTGGTACTACCGCGAGCGCTACGGCCAGATCGGCCAGAAGCTGAAGCCCGCGGTGTTCCTCGAATTCGAAAACAAGGGCGGCCAACTCGGCAAGCCGCTGCCGGCGGGCATCGTCCGCGTCTATGCGCGCGACAGCAAGGGCGCTGCGCAGTTCGTCGGCGAGGACCGCATCGAGCACGCGGCGAAGAACGAGAAGCTGAAGCTCAGGCTGGGCGAGGCCTTCGACATCACCGCCGAGCGCAAGCAGACCAGCTACCGGAAGATCGCCGACAACGTCGTCGAGACGGCTTACCGCATCGACCTGCGCAACGCCAAGGACGAGGCAGTGACGGTGCGCGTGCAGGAACCGCTGCCCGGCGATTGGGAAATGCTGCAGGAATCGCAGCAGCACACGAAAGAGTCGGCACGCGTGGCAGCGTGGAACGTGGCGATCCCGGCGGGCGGTGCGACGGTGCTGGAATATTCGGTGCGCGTGAAGTGGTGATTGGCTTGCGGGCTTGGTGAAACCGAATATTTGTTGGTGCCAGGGGGCCGATTCGTGCCCTTATGTGGAATTCCGCATAAGGGCACAGTGACGGACATGGGAAATCAAACCGACTGCCCCTATGTTTTTGGCCGCTTTAGCGCTCTAGCAAGCGAATTGCGTGGCGAGGACCGCCAGCTTTTTTACTGCCGCTTCGGTTTCTTCGAGGCTTTCCTCGGATTGACGCAAGGCCGTACGCATGCTTTCCGCCGTTCCAGCAACGCTGCGGACATGCTGGCTGTGGGAGGTACTGCTCTGGGCTATATGATCGATGGTGCCGAGCACGCCCTGCACGAGGTGATCGGAACCCTTACGCTCCGTGGCTGCCGTCACTGCCAGGTTGAGCCCGGTCTCCAGCTCATCCACGCCCTGTCGCATTACATGTACCGCGCTGTCGGCGTGCACCTGCACCGAATCGATCATCTCGCCGATATGAACCGTGGCGACACGCGTGCGTTCTGCGAGTTTTCGCACTTCGTTGGCCACCACCGCGAAGCCGCGACCCTGCTCGCCCGCGCGTGCAGCTTCAATCGCGGCGTTGAGCGCTAGGAGGTTGGTCTGGTCGGCGATCTCGCGAATCACACCGACGATCTGCCCAATCTCGCGGGTACTGCTTTGCAATTCAACGATGGTGTCGGCCGAGCGACCGACGCTGCCGCGGATGCTGGTGGTCATGTTCTGCAGGGCGACCAACTGTTCGCTGGCCCGGGCGTCCGATCGTACCAGCTCGCCACGCATGGCATCCGCTTGGGTCGAGGCGGCCTGGATGTCCTGCATCTGTTGCCCGAGCGACTCAAGGATCTGCTGCATCGAATCGAAAACCTCGCGGGCACGTTCACGGGTGCTCTGACTGGTGCCGAGCAGGCTCGCGTTGGCATCGCTGATCTCGCTGTTGATCGATGTTACCTGACCGAGAATGCCGCCAAAGTTGTCGATCAGGCTGTTGATCCACTGCGCGATCTCGGTGATTTCGTCGCGCAGGGCGCCGGGCCGATCCAGGCGAAGCGCCAGGTTGCCGCCGCCCTCGGCAATCGTTTGAAGCATCAAGTTGGTACTGGCCAGGCGGGCAGAGGAAGGTTTCAGAGCAAGCTGATGGAACAGCAAGCCTGCAGGAATCAGGCAGCCTGCCTGCGCCAGCAGGGCATGCAGCGGACTCAGACCGAGCACGACGGTCAGCGCGGCGCTACCGCCGGCGGCCAGACCGCCGGCGAGGACCAATCCCTTGCCGAGCCGAAAGCTGAGCGGGCGGCTGCGGAATACCTCTTCCAGGTCGGCTTCGCACATCATTCCCCAAGTGTCAGCGGAGCCCGGCATCTGGAAGGTCACCCCCTTGCCGATTACCGGGATGTGGCGGTAATCCGAGTAGCCGGGATAGTCAACGTGGAGGTTGTGGCCGCAGCGGATTGTCTCGCGCACGCCGGGATGCAGTTGGCCGCTGGACGGGTCATTGAAGATCAGTTCCAACTCGGTATGGCGCTGTACTCGCACGACACCATACGCGGTATTGACTCCGTCCTTGAGGTTTTCGCCGAGGGAGAAGGAACGATCCTCGAAACGCGAGCGGGAAAGGGCCACGCCAGGCTGGACTGCCGGATCGAATACCGGGCGCGCCATGAACAGATAGTTGTCGCCCGATTCATGAAACACATGGCCGCCTTCGCGCTGGATCAGGTCTCCGACCACGTCGTTCGGCACCCGCGCACCGAGAATCGCCTGCAGTTTGCCGTCGCGCAGTACCGGCAGCAGGAAGAGCAGCGTGACTTCGTCATGAAACGTGGAAGAGGAGGGGCCGATCTCGACGGTCAGGGGGTCGACATAAGGTCCGTAGAGAAAGCGCGTTGTCTGCGCCGCCGTCAGCACCCTGGGCGGCAGCCTGCGCCCTCTGGCTTGATGGCTCGATGCGAGGATCGACCCGTCCGGCGCGGCAACGAACAGCTCGGAGCAGTCCTTGCAGATGCGCAGGCGTGCACGCAGCCAGTCCGCGGTGATCGCCGTCGGATCTCGGGCTGTGCGGGCAAAACCCTCAAGATAGGCCCATTGTTGATTGGCCCAGTCTTTGAGCAGTTTCACGCGGGTCTGCGCAATACCCTCGAATGCCTGCTCGAGCGCTGCCAGATTGTGGCGATTGAGGTAGGTAGCCCAGCGCATGCGGAGCTTGCCGGTCGCACCGAACCACGGCAGCCACCGCCGTTCGGTCTGCGAGAGTTTCATTGCAACCCTGCTTTCAATCATGTTTGCTCTTTCTGACGGTCATGGCAATTGCAGACACTCCCGATGATGAAAGCGATGATCGTTTCCTCACCCGCAAGCGGGCAAGGGGCGATTCGTTAGTTGCTGACGCGGCTTTCACATAGATGAATTTTAGAAGCAAGTTACATGCCGCTGGGGTGAATGGAACAGCTTTCGCAGGCAGGCGCCTGTGGCTGGCAGGTTCGCCGTACGTGCTTGCTTATCGCACCACCCTGAGGCGGCTTGGTTACGCTCCCGCACCACTTCAGTGCGGCCAATGGCCTGCGCTGGAACCTTAATGCAGGTCGCTTCTCTTGGTGATACCGGCCTGACGAACTTGGTCGGCCTGTTTCCAGGGCAATAGGGGATTTACCACGGCATTCTTGGGCACCACGAACAGGAAGACCACTACAGGCAACGACACACGTTCCGGTTTCTTGCTCCGCCAATTGATAGCGTTGCCTTGCATCACACAGCGTTCTACGAAACGCACCGCGCAGTCCACCGAACAGATAGCCAATTGTTCAGCGCAGGGTGTTGCTGTTTGGCCGGTTTCATAACGGTCTCCGGAAGTGGCGTCCCCTCTTCAAACGACCGCGATGATTTTGACGACCCAGCGCTACCGGTAACTACCGCCAAGCCTCGTACTGCGTACCCTTCGCCTAAACCCGACCACTTCACTTTTCAGAATCAAGAAGACGGCGCCGACGGTGCCGGCTTTCGACGCGGAACAGGCGTTGCCGTTAAGCCTGGGGCGCATGCAGTCGCTGACGCAGGATGGCGTGTCGGTGCAACTGGTCATCCCCACCGATGCCGAAGTGCAATCGCGCTTCGGCGTCTCGCTGGCCGAGCATGGCATCCAGCCGATCTGGTTCCGGGTCGAGAACACGAGCGAGCTCAGCTACTGGTTGCTGCCGATCGCGATCGATCCGAACTACTACACGGTCTCTGAAACGGCGCTGATCGCCGGCCAGGATCTGGACGCAGAGGGCGCTGCGAGACTGACCGAGAACCTGCGCCAGAGCGCGCTGCCGCTTTTCATGCGGGCGGGCAGTGTCAACGAGGGCTATGTCTACGCGACGCACCAGCGCGGCGGAAGGTTCGTGGACGTGAGGCTCTCGACCCGCGGATCGGGGCTCAGAATGCGTTTCGCGGTGATGCTGCCCACCCAGGGCTTCGACTACGAGAACTCGGCCTTTCGCCAGCGCTACGCACAGGTCACCGCCCTGCCCGACCTGACTCTGGAGCAAACCAGGGCGCGCATCCGCGAGCTGCCTTGCTGTACCACGCGTGAAGATGGCCAGGGCGAAGGCGATCCGCTCAACATCGTGCTCGTCGGGCGTGGCGAAGACATGGTGCCGGCGCTGACGGCCGGGGGATGGACCTTCACCGAAGCGATCACGGTCGACAGCATCCGCAGGCTGATCGGTGCGGCCCTGACCGACGAGCCGTTCCTCACCGCGCCGGTGAGCGCGCTCTATTTTTTCGGTCGCCCGCAAGATATTGCCCTGCAGCGCGGCCGGTCGAAGATCGCGCAGCGCAACCACATGCGGCTCTGGCTGGCGCCCTTCCGTTGCGAGGGGCAGCCAGTCTGGGTCGGCCAGGTCAGCCGCGACATCGGCGTCAAGCTGACGACCAAGTCGCCGACGCTCACCACCCACGTCATCGACCCGAACGTCGACGAGTCTCGCCAGTACGTGCTGCAGAGCCTGTTGCACCAGGAGGCAGTGCGCTGGTTCGCCCTCGTGCGCGGCACAGGGGCGGCGACGCGTGATCAGCCACGGTACAACCTGACCGCAGACCCGTACTTCACCGACGGTAACCGCATGACGATCGGCGTGTCTAGCCTACCGGTGCAGCCCTGGCAGGTGGTGAACCTCAACTGGAACGAGTCGACCGACCCGATCCGCGAGGGCAAGGGCGAAGACGCGCGGGTGCGGCAGCTACCTTAAGCCACGGCGCCTGCACGGCCCGTCGACATTGCATCGACCCACGTCCAGGCAGATCCATACGCCTGCATCGACGGCGACCCCACCGAGGCTCATCAGCCACACGTCGCCCGGCGACGCCCAAGAGCACGCACATGACGCAAGCAAGAGGCCGGCTGAACGACCCCGAAGCGCGCGCGGATGCCGGACCGAATTGGAATGGAGTGGCAGGCGCGAATCAGTGCACCGGGCCAACTGCTGCCGGTCATGGCCGGCAGCTTCCCGGCGAGCCGAGATGCATCGCTACGACTCTGGACGTGCCCATGATCGAGCGTATGGGCACTTCGATATGCCTGCGAGAGCACCTGCTCGGTCTTGATCACTTGAGCTGCGTTGCATGGATATACCTGCACGTCATCGGAGAATTGCCGGCGCAGACCTTGGTGGCGAGGAAGAGGAAGATGCGCTTCATGGAGTCTCCTTGCCGTTACGGTTCAGCGTGGCGACGTGGCGACGGGAATCAGGAAGCCATCGCCACGCCCAGCGCGACGCCCCGGCGCGACCAGTGCCACAGTTTCGGGTCGGCGAGGTAAGGCGCCCGCCGGCGCAACCAGGGGTTGGCCTCGAGTTGTTCGCGGCTGGGCGCCAGCGCCCGCAGGCGCCGGATCGCGGCAGACATCGTGCTCAATCGTCCCCGCCCATGAATCCCAGCAGGTGCAGCAGGCTGGTGAAGAGGTTGAAAATGGAGACGAACAGCGTCACGGTGGCCAGCACGTAGTTGGTCTCGCCGCCGTGGATGATGTTGCCCGTCTCGTAGAGGATGAGGCCGGACATCAGCAGCACGAAGGCGGCCGACACGGTCAGGGACAGCGCGGGGATCTCGAGGAAGATCGCGGCCAGGCCGGCGAGGAAGGCGAGCAGGATGCCGACCATCAGGAATCCGCCCATGCAGCTGAAATCCTTCTTCGTCGTCACGGCGTCGGCCGAGAGGCCGATGAAGATTGCGGCGGTGCCACCCATGGCCTGCATGACGATCTCGCCGCCGTTGGGCAGGCCAAGGTAGCGGCTGATGACGGGACCCAGCGTGTAGCCCATGAAGCCTGTCATGGCGAACACGGCGAGGATGCCCCAGCCGCTGTCCTTGAGTTTATGCACGGCGAACAGCAGGCCGAAAAAGCCGATCAGGGTAAGGATGAAGCCCGGATGCGGCGGTTTCAGCGCCACCGACCCGGCGGCGGTGACGGCGGAGAAGGCCAGCGTCATGGACAGCAGCATGTAGGTGTTGCGGATCACCTTGTTGGTGGCGAGGACGGATGTCGCGCTGCCGTGGGGCAGGACAATCGCCGGGTCGCGATGAGGGGTCAGGTTCATTTCAGTCTCCTTTGGGCTTGCGAAAAAAGTCGGTGCTGGCGGGACGGCGGACCTCACGGCACCACCATCACGGGCAGGCGGGAAAGATGCATGACCTTGTAGGCCACGGAACCGAACAGCAGGCTTTCGACGGCGTTGAGGCCGCGGCTGCCGATGACGATGCTGGTGGTATGCAGTCGGACGGCCTGCTCGAGGATGCGCTCGGCGGGGTCGCCCATCGCGACGTGCAGGCGCCACGGCAGACCCCTGGCGTCGAGCGTGGCGCGTGCCCGTGCGGTGGCGCCCAGGGCACGATGCGCAAGCTCCGCCTCGGCGGCTTCCCTGGAAAGCCAGGGCTGCACGTGAACCAGATGCAGGGCACAGGCGCTCATCCCGGCCGCCTGCCCGGCAGCGCAGGCGACGGCGCGCAAAGCGTTCTCCGAACTATCCACCGCGACCAGCCAGGGATTGGCGTCCGGCGCTTCAAGCGGCGGGGTGCTGTCGAAGGCCAGACCGACGAGGCGACCGTCCCTGTCGCGTTCGCTGGAGGCGAGTGCCGGGGTGACTTGCGCGGGGCTCATGCTTCTTCTCCGGCTGCGGCAGATTGCGGTTTCGAAAACGCCAGACTGGCCACCACCGACACCAGGATGATGCCGCCGACGATGGACAGCGACCACTGGATAGGCATATGAAACCAGGGCATGGCGAGCATCTTGCCGCCGATGAACACCAGCACGATGGCCAGGCCATACTTGAGCAGATGGAATCGATCCGCCATGTCGGCGAGCAGGAAGTACAGCGCCCGCAAGCCCATGATGGCGAAGATGTTCGAGGTGAACACGATGAAGGGTCGGTGGTCACCGCGAAGATCGCCGGGATGCTATCGACCGCGAACACCACGTCGCTGGCCTCGATCAACACCAGCACGAGGAACATCGGCGTCGCCCAGAGCACGCCGTTCTGACGCACGAAGAAGGATTCGCCGTGGAAGTTGGGGGTGATGCGCAGGTGGCCGCGCAGCCAGCGCAACAACGGGTTCGCTTCAAGGTCGGGCTCGGCTTCGGCGAAGATCATCATCTTGATGCCGGTGATGACCAGGAAGGCGCCAAAGACATAGAGTATCCAGGCGAACTGCGTTACCAGCCAGACGCCGGCGAGGATCATGCCCGCGCGCATGACAATCGCCCCGAGCACGCCGTAGAGCAGCACGCGGCGCTGCAGTTCCGGCGGCACGGCGAAATAGGTGAAGATCATCACGAAGACGAACATGTTGTCGACCGACAGCGACTGTTCGATCAGGTAGCCGGCAAGGAACTCCAGCGTCTTCTTCTGCGCCACCTCGGCACCCTGCGTGTCGTTCAGGTACCACCAGAGCAGGCCGGCGAAGGCCAGTGCCAGGCAGACCCAGGCGATCACCCACGCCAGCGCTTCCTTGACGGAGACCTTGTGCGACTTGCTGCCGCCGAAGACGAAGAGGTCCAGCGCCAGCATGGCCAGCACGAAAGCGATGAAGCCGGCCCACATCGGGCCGGTGGCGAAAGTCTCGACGGCGGTCATGCAGGCCCCGCAATCTTGCCGCGCATCATCGCCATGATCTGGCCGGCGTCGAGCGATGCGGCTTTCTGCTGGATTTGCGGCAGGTATTGGGCTTGCATCTGCCTTGCCGGCCCCAGCAGGTTCTGGAACGTGTCGCGCAGCACGGCGGTGCTCATCACCCGCCCGCCGGCGTAATAGCGTTTCGCCAGTTGTCCCAGAGCATAGGTCGTGGCGAAGGAGAATGCCATGCCGGTGGCGGCGCCGCCGATCCGGCCGATGGTCTTGCCGGCCACCTTGCCGAGGAGTCCGCCGAGCAGCTTGCGACCGAACTGCTCAAGGTACTGGGATGTCAGGCCGACCCCGGCGGCGGCAATGAATTCCTTGATGTGGCCCTGATCGAGTTCGACCCCGTACGACTTGCCGACGCCGTACACCATCTTGACCTGGAACGGGATGATAGCCATCGAAGCCCAGGACTGCGGCAGCAGCTCCAGGGCGCCGTTGAGCAAGGCGTAGTTGAGGATGGACTTGTCCATCTCGCCTTCGGAAACCTTTGCCTGTGCCGCCACCACAGGGCCGGACGGGAACGCCGGGACGCGGTTCACGGCCGCGGGCGCCGTGGCTTCGCTCAGAGCAACGATGGCATCGGCCTCGCGATCGAAGCTGGCTGCCTGCCCGGCATCGAGCTGCAGGAGTTTCTTCAACTCCGCCAGGAAGCTCTGTTCCGCCTCGCTCTGGCGACCATCGGCATCGCAAACGCATACCGCGACTTCATAGGCGAGCTGGCGATGGCCGGGCTCCGAGAGCACCGCCGCGGCAGTCTCGAGCCTGACGCGTTTCAGCAGCACGTCCTGGTAGAGCCGGGCGAGATCGGGCGTGCCGGCATCCTCGGCCAGCGATTCCGCGATGCGGCGGATTTCCTCGCGCTCGCGATCGTCCTTGGTGCCGTCGGCAAATGCCGCATACAGGCTGATGGCGAGGATGGCGTGTTGCTGCTCGGCGTTCATTTTCACTCTCTCCGTTGATTGGCTTTGGTGCACGACAATCGTTTGAACATATGGCGACAATCCGCTGTTGCCGCAGGAACGGGCACGATGGGCCGTTTGGTATCAGGCAAGCAAGCTGAGTTTGTTCATCGTAATTCCTCAGCCAGCGCCGGGCGCCAGGGCAAAACCCATTTCCCCTGTTGCGTCCGTTGCTTCGTCAGTGGTGATTCTCTCAAGGCGATTCTCGCGCAAGCGCTCCAGCCGGCGCGCCAGCGCGCGCTCGGTACGATCGGCGGCCCGGTCGATGGCGACATAGAGGTCGGACTGGGTATCCTCGATCACCACGTCCTGCCCGCCGGAAAGCGGGATCTGGATCCGGCAGCGCTTGTCGCTGCCGCCGCGCGGGCCATTGATGTCGAACAGGCGCACGCTGACCGTACGCACATCGTGGCTGGCCCAATTGAGGGCGAATTGCAGGCGGCGCTCGGTATGCCCGCGCAAGCCCTCGGTCAGATCGAATCCCCGTGCCTGAATATCGAGTCGCATCATGCTGCCTCCCGTGGTGGTGAAGTTCCGGCGAATGGTACGCGAACCGAAAAACATCCAGCAAGTCGAATAAACTGGTCAAATGCAACGAAAAAATCGATGTGAATTGCTTGCGCTGCAAGCTCGCATGCCGGTCCAGCGGCGGCCTTGACGCGCTTCACGTGACCCGGAGGAAACATGGCCGCACTCAACTTCAAGCATCTGCGCTATTTCTGGATGGTGGCCAAGACCGGCAGCATTGCACGTGCCGCCGAGCAGTTGCACCTGACTCCGCAGTCAATCAGCGGGCAACTCGGTGAATTCGACGATGCCCTTGGCGTCAAGCTGTTTCGTCGCGCGGGACGCAATCTCGAGCTGACCGACGCCGGACGGCGCATCCTCAGCTATGCCGAAGAAATTTTTTCCATCGGCGATGAGTTGCTTGAGGTCCTGCGCGACCAGAAGGCCGTGAAGTCATTGCCGTTCCGCGTGGGGATCGCGGATTCCGTGTCAAAGTTGGTCGCATATCGACTCGTGGAGCCGGCGCTGCACCTTGGCGAACCGGTGCGACTGGTTTGTCGCGAGGGTCGCCTGACTCCGCTGCTGGCGGAACTGGCGGTGCATCGGCTCGACATGATCATTGCCGACAGGCCGATGCCGGCGAATCTCAACGTCCGCGGCTACAGCCACCTGCTCGGCGAGAGCGGGGTCACGGTGTTCGGCACGCCGCGCCTGGCCAAGGAACGCTCGGCAGGCTTTCCGGCGCTGCTTGATAACGCTCCGCTACTGCTTCCCGGCGAAGACGTCGCCATCAGGCCGCGGCTGATCCACTGGATGGAAGCCAACCACCTTAGGCCGCGTATTGTCGGCGAGTTCGACGACAGCGCCCTGATGAAAGCCTTCGGCCAAGCGGGCGCCGGTCTTTTCATTGCGCCGACCGCGATCGTCGATCATGTTTGCGAGCAATACAAAGTGGTGGAACTCGGCCGCATTGAATCCGTGGTCGAACAGGTCTATGCGATCACGACCGAACGCCGGATCACACATCCGGCGATCGTGGCGATCCGCCAGGTTGCGCGGCAGGATGTTTTTCGGGCTGCAGGCAACGGACAGCCGCTGCTTTCACCAACCACTTCACGCGCATAGTCGATCGACAGATACTTGCAGCCGGCGCCGAGGCGTCCGGCGGTAGCAGGTGCCGCGGCGAAGCTTCGCCAGGGCTTTCAAACAGTCAGTTTTTCCCGAAGTAAAGAGACAAATAATTCTGCTTTTGATTAAGTGGCCAAGCGCCTATCGTGCTGCTTGTCCTACTTTACTTACTGGAGATACCCATGAAAACCCTTTCGCTACTTGCCGTCGCCGTGACCCTCGGTCTCACGCTGGCAGCCGGCGATGCAGACGCCGCCAAACGTTTCGGCGGCGGCAAGGCAGCCGGCATGCAGAGGCAGGCCGTCGTTCCGAACAAGGCTCCCGCTGCCGCGCCGGCCCAAGCGCCAAATGCAGCCGCAGCCGCTCCGCAAGCCCAGCCCAGGTCGTCCTGGATGGGTCCGGTTGCCGGCCTCGCCGCCGGTCTGGGGCTGGCCGCGCTGGCCTCCCATTTCGGCTTTGGCGAAGAACTCGCCTCGATGTTGATGATCGGTCTGCTGGTCATGGCGGTGCTTGCCGTCGTCGGGCTGATCATGCGCCGCCGCGCCGCGGCGAAGACATCGGGCGGCGCCGGTTTCGATCGCTTGCAGTATGCGGCGGCCGGTCGTGACGCCCCGCCGGCGAACCGCAGCGCTTTTGAAAGCCTGATGCCGGCTTCAGGCGCAGGCGCGGCTGGCCCCGCCAATCCGAGCATTCCCGCCGACTTCGACGTCGCCGGCTTCGTCCGCAATGCCAAGGTCAATTTCGTGCGACTGCAGGCCGCCAACGATGCGGCCAACCTCGATGACATCAAGGCCTTCACCACGCCGGAGATGTTTGCCGAGATACGACTGAACATCCTCGAACGCGGCAGCGCCGTGCAGGAAACCAACGTGGTCAGTGTCGACGCCGAAGTGCTCGAAGTCGCCGAAGAGCCATCCTGCTATGTTGTCAGCGTGCGCTTCCACGGCTTGATCCGAGAGGACCAGGAGGAGGTAGCACAAGCCTTCGACGAAATCTGGAACATGACCAAGGCACGGGACGGCGGCGGCTGGGTGATCGCGGGCATTCAGCAGACCTCCTGAGGTTCGATTCATCCCCCTCGGCGGGCGTCCGAAGCGCCGCTCGCCTTAAGCCCCTGCCCACCCCCCGGCAGGGGTTTTTTTCGTCGGCCAGAATGACAGCGGCCGATACGAACAACAGATCGATCTCGTGGCCGGTGTCATCGCGCCAGAAATACAGATCGGCAGGTTGGCCGGCGTTGTGGCGCTGCTCGATTAACTCGGCGATCACGAAGGTCTCGAACGGCGCGCCGCACATGGCGTGCGTGGCAATCGCGCGGGAGTTCCGAATCCCCATTGGCCAGGCCGCCAGACCGGCGTCGAGGAAATACAGTTTGGGCGTCTTGACCAGACGCTTGCCAAAGTTGCGGCGATACGGCGCCAGCAGGCGCACGATGTAGCTCGCTTCCGCACCGTGAACCACTGCCGCGCAGTGACGTGCCGGCCAGTCGCAAGGGTATCCACACAATCTCGGCCAGCGCCGAGCGGGAAACGCTTTGGTAAAATGTATTCCAAAATATTGCGCAATGTAATGTAGTGGATTACTCTATACCCCATGATCAGGAGCTTTCGGCACAAAGGGCTTGAGCGCTTCTTTCGGAAGGGTGACAGCAAAGGGATTCAGGCGCAGCACGCCGGCCGCATTGAGCGCATCCTGGCGGTACTGGATGAGGCCAGCACACCCGAGCAACTGAACATCCCCGGCATGTACCTTCATCCGCTGAAAGGCGACCGGAAGGGCGAATGGGCAATGTCCGTGTCGGGGAACTGGCGCATCACCTTCAGTTTCGAAGGTGATGACGTGATTATCGTGAATCTGGAGGACTACCACTGATGGCTACCAAATCTCTGCGGAACCCGAACCGGCGCCCCACGCACCCCGGCGCGATCCTTCGCGAGGACGTGCTGCCGGCCTTGAAGATGACCCAGAAGGAGTTCGCCGACTGGATCGGCGTTTCCCGCCTGACCGTTTCCGACGTGTTGAACGAGAAACGCACCGTGACGCCCGACATGGCAATGCGGCTGGGCAAGGCCCTGGGCAACGGTCCGGAGATATGGCTGCGCATGCAGCAAACGCTTGACCTGTGGGACCTGGCCCAGCGCGGCGGTTACGAGGAGATCAAGACGCTCCGGGCCGCGTAAAGCTTTCGCCAGCCTCGATTGGTGGCCGACCTTAAAATACGGCCATGACAGCGACTACAGCGAACGACGCCATCGAGGCAGATGCCCCCGACCTGGTCCGGGAACCGAGACTTTGGCGCAGCAACGGCTGGACAGCGCGCGTCGTCAAGAACGAAGACGACGAAGGCTGGGCCGTCGAGATGATCATGGACGGGGAATCCGAGCCCGCCTTGATCGGCCCCTGGACCATGGGGCGCGACAAGAAGAATCCGAAACCGCTCGATGCCCCGGCATTCAACACCCTCGTCAAGACCGCCAGCGAATTCCGGCAGCGCCAGGTGCAACAGCTTCATGCACGGCTGCACCAGAACATCACGATCAACGCGGCATCCGGGCGGATCAGCGTCACGCTCGACATCGTGCCCGACGACGACGATCCGCACGCCCTGCTTGCCGCCCACGATGCCGCCGGTGAAGAACTCGCCCGCGTCCGCGTGAGCAGCGGATTCAAGCTCAACAAGGCCAGCGCCAGCGCCTGGATCGATGCCGATTTCCGCAGGCCGGATTGAGCCACCCGTAGCACTGTCGGGCAAGCAAAGGAAACACCAATAAAGTCCAAATCGTCATTCCGGCGAACGCCGGAATCCAGGCAAGCCAGCCACTGGACACCGGCATTCGCCGGTGTGACGGCCTATTCAGCACTTCCCAAAGCATCGCGTCGAATCACCATGGATAAAGAACAGGCGATACGCAAAGCGCAAAAGCTGATGGCCGTCGCCATGGACGGCCGCGGCAACGGCCACGAGGCCGAGCGCGCCCTGGCGCAGGCCGAAACGCTGATGCGGAAATTCGGCATCGAGCAGGCCGAGATCGCCAGCACCAAGGCAGCGACCGATTTCGATTGGGCCGACGCCTTTCACGCCTACGGCCCGCCGAAGAATCCCGCCAAGAGTTGCCCGCGGTGGTTTCAATTCATCAGTACCGGCGTCGCCAATTTCACCGACACCATCGTGCGCCTGCACTACGATCCGGCGCAGGGCTATGGCGTGGGCTTCTATGGCGACCGGGCCGACACCCTGTTTGCCCAATGGCTGGTGGGCTATCTCAAGGCCAGTGTCTGGGAAGCCCTGAATGCCGCGCACCGGCAGCATCCCGAATGGAACCGAAGCGACATGGAGGATTTCCGCAAGGCGATGGCCGCTCGCATTTCTTCCAGAATGCGCGACTTGCGCCGCGAACGCGACGCCGAGTTCGCGGCCGCCGCCACCAGCCAGGGCACCGGCATGGCGCTGGTGCTCGTCACCGACAAACTGGCAAAGCGCGATGCGGAATTCGGTTCCCCGAAATACAAGCACTCGCGCATCACCGTGCGCGACCAGATGGCGGCGCACAAGGGCAGCCTGGCGGGTGATCAGGTTGGATTCGCCAAACCCATCCGGAGCGCACAGGGGCACATGGGCGGCTGAAGCTATTCAGGTACATGACGTGTTGCGGTGTGGGCGACAAGCGCCGTGTTTGCTGGCGCCGCCGTTAACTCTAGTAGTCAGTGATGCAGAATCCGATGGATCGATTCGTCCCCGGATCAAGTCCGGGGCAGGCTATTCCGGCGAAAGCCGGAATCCAGTCGGCGGCCGTTACTGGATCCCGGGTCAAGCCCGGGATGACGGTTGGAAGGACGTCCATCGGTTTCAGCTTAACTCGGTACTACGCGGCCTTGCGGCCCTTCAATTCCTCGCGGATGACCTTGCGGATCGTCGTCTCCATGTCGGCCTGGTGAAGCGAGGTCTTCAGGGCCTCATTGATCAGCGTCTGGTAACCCCGTTCGCCGGCCATGCCCTTGAATCTATCGACCACGGCCGCGTCGAGATACAGGGTCACGCGCTTCTTGGGCAGCACCACGCCGCCGCCGGCAGCGCGCTTGCGCAGGACCAGCCTGCCGGCATCGATATCGCCCTGGGTGATGGGCGCGTCCTCGTCAAATGTTGCCGCAGTAGATTTCTTCTTCATTTGGTCCAGCCCTTCGCATCGAAATCACCCGGATTTCCTCATCCGTTTCGGCGGTGGCAATCACCACCACATCCCCACGCAACATGCCCAGCGTGATGAAACGCTGCTCGTCATAGTCGAAGCGCCGATCCTCGAACGTTACCGTGCCATCGGCTTCGATCACCAGCGGCGCATCCTTGAAGTCGTAACCGTGCTTCTTCAGATTCGCGGCACGTTTCTTCGGATCGTGCGTGTCGCGCATGGGTCGAATGTATGTATAAACGTGCGTATAGTCAAGCGGGGTTTGTTTCAGGTGGATTCCTGAGCGGATTCAAGCTCAACAAGGCCATTGCCAGCGCATGGATCGATGCCGGTTTTCGACGGCCTGAATGAGGTGCCTGCGGCAATGTCGGGCAAGCTATTGGGTCGGCGTGAACAAACTTGAAATCACCGTTCGGGCTGAGCCTGTCGAAGCCCCGTGGGCCCTTTCGATTGGGCCGACGCCTTTCACCCCTACGGCCCGCCGAAGTATCCGGCCAAGAATTGAGGCGATTCGGGTGCGTGGCGTGTTGCGGCGTGGGTGGCAAGCCTCGTGTTTGCCGGCGTCGCCGTCAATCCCAACGCCTTCAACTCCTCGAACTCTGGCCAGTATGCAGTAGCAATCCCGGCAGAATTATGTAAATATATCCATATCGCCGCCATAACGGAAGAATAAATGGAATCAGTCAGCCGTTTTTTACGATGCCCCGACAGCAGCTTCTTCCTCTTCGGGCCGCGCGGTACTGGCAAATCCACGTGGCTACACGACACGAGGCCGGACGCCATCTGGCTGGATCTGCTCGATCCCGAAGCGCAGCGTCTCTATCTAGCGCGTCCGGAACGGCTGCGCGAATTGCTGGCCGGTCGGCCCCACGTGTTGGATGTCGTGATCGACGAAGTCCAAAAGGTGCCGGCCCTGCTCGATGTGGTGCATGGCCTGGTCGAAACCGACAAACGTCTGCGCTTCGTCCTGACCGGATCCAGTGCCCGCAAACTGCGACGCGGGGAGTGGAACCTGCTTGCCGGGCGCCTGGTGGAAGCCAGCATGCATCCCTTCATGGCTGCGGAATTGGGTGCGGCGTTCAATCTGAAACAGGCGTTGGCCAGTGGTCTGGTGCCCCTGGTGTGGGGTGCCGCCGATCCGGACCGGACCGTACGCGCCTACGCCTCTCTGTATTTACGGGAGGAAGTGCAGGCCGAAGCGCTGGTCCGTGATCTGGGGGGGTTCGCCCGCTTTCTGGAAGCGATCAGTTTTTCTCATGGGTCGCTGCTCAATCTGGCGGAAGTGGCGCGGGAATGCCAGATCGGGCGCAAGACAGTGGAGGGCTACCTCGATATTCTCGAAGACCTGCTGCTGTCGTTTCGCCTTCCCGTATTCACCAAACGCGCCAAACGCCATCTGGTGGGTCACTCCAAGTTCTACTACTCTGACGCGGGTGTCTATCGGTCGCTGCGTCCGGCCGGACCCCTGGATCGGCCGGAAGAAATCGAGGGGATGGCCCTGGAAGGACTGGTTGCGCAACACCTGCGGGCCTGGATCGCGTATCGGGGATCCGGGGCGGAACTCTATTATTGGCGCACCAAATCCGGCAGTGAAGTGGATTTCATTGTCTATGGCCGGGATGTCTTCCGGGCCATAGAGGTCAAACGAGCGGCCCGGGTGTCCAGCAAGGATCTTCGTGCGCTACGTGCTTTCCGGGAAGACTATCCCGAAGTGTCTCCATGCCTGTTGTATCTCGGCAAGGAGCGATTGGCCATCGATGGCATTCCCTGCATCCCGTGCGAAGAGTTTCTTCTGGGCCTGCATCCGGACAAGGCGGAGTTTCCACAATGATGGAAGGTGACGATGAGCGCGAAATCGCGGTCACGCATTGGCGAAATCACCAGTCACGATGATGAAACTCGTCATTCCGGCGAAAGCCGGAATCCAGCCAGCCACGTCACTGGACACCGGCGAACGCCGAACTTCAGAAGCTTGTTCGGCGCCGCTGCTGGATTCCGGGTCAGGCCCGGAATGACAAACCCCACTATGTCATTCCGGCGAAAGCCGGAATCCAGAAGATTCAAGGCACTGGACACCGGGTCAAGCCCGTCAAGCCCGGGATGACGGATGGAATGGCGTCCATCGATACCAACTTGACTCTGTACTACGCCGCCTTCCCGCTCTTCAATTCCTCGCGGATGACCTTGCGGATCGTCGTCTCCATGTCGGCCTGGTGAAGCGAGGTCTTCAAGGTCTCATTGATCAGCGTCTGGTAACCGCGTTCGCCGGCCATGCCCTTGAATCTTTCGACCACGGCCGCGTCGAGATACAGGGTCACGCGCTTCTTGGGCAACACCACGCCGCCGCCGGCAGCGCGCTTGCGCAGAACCAGCCTGCCGGCATCGTATCGCCTTGGGTGATGGGCGCGTCCTCGTCAAATGTTGCCGCAGTAGATTTCTTCTTCATTTGGTCCAGCCCTTCGCATCGAAATCACCCGGATTTCCTCATCCGTTTCGGCGGTGGCAATCACCACCACATCCCCACGCAACATGCCCAGCGTGATGAAACGCTGCTTCGTCATAGTCGAAGCGCCGATCCTCGAACGTTACCGTGCCATCGGCCTCGATCACTTGCGGTGCATCCCTGAAGTCATAGCCGTGCTTCCTCAGGTTCGCGGCCCGCTTTTCGGATCTGCGTGTAGCGCTTGGGTCAAAAGTATGTATAAACGTGCGTATAGTCAAGCGGGGTTTGTTTCAGGTGGCTTCTTGAGCGGAATCATCTGGGCAGGGCTGCGGATGCCGGCTGCTTCGAGATGACATCCGCGGCCTTTTCGACAGGGGCGCGGACAGGCTCGAAGTTAGGGTGGTGAAAAGTCGGCGCTGGCGACACGGCGATTTGGAGTGTCGGAAGAAGAAATCACCCGGCCCCATAGGCTTCCGCAAGGCCATGGCGGCGCGCTTGTCCTCCCGGATCCGCGACCTGCGCCGGGAGCGCGACGCCGAATTCGCCGCCGCCGCCACCCGCCAGGGAACCGGCATGCGCTGGTGCTCGTCACCGACAAACTGGCAAAGCGCGATGCGGAATTCGGTCTCCCCAAATACAAGCACTCGCGCATTACCGTGCGCGACCAGATGGCGGCGCACAAGGGGCAGCCTGGCGGTAATCAGGTTGGCTTCGCGAAACCGATCGAAGGGCGGCCGAGGGGACGCGGGTGCGTGAGGTAAGCAAACGCAAGTAACTACCGCTCGAAGGACATTGCGAAGTTATTGCCAACTTCGCTAAGTAGGCGCGCCTAAGTGATCATCAGCGGAGGCCGGCTTTAGCCGCCAACATTGCCATCTATCCCTCCAACACACATCCCCTCCGATCTTCCTCGATCAAGAACGTCGAGTAAAACGACACATTGCTTTTCGGTAGGAAGCTTTGCAGGAATTTGCATAGCAATTTTGAGAACTCCGGCCTCTTTGGGTGTCAACAGATTCTTTTCGAGAAGTGCCTGATAGATCCGAGCCCACTCCTTTGGGGGGACGGTCAGGACTTGCCGCTGTGCTTCGATGCCGTTGTCGATGTTTTGAACTTGCTTGGCAGACCTGACCTCTGCCACCTGATCGTCGAGCGCCACAAGTCGATCATAAAACTCAAGGGGGAGAGAAGTTTTCGACATTTTCGATGCGAGCCTGAATCCGCGTCCAGCATGCCTCCCTCTTGCACCACTCGGAGATGTTCGAAATGCCAAACGGCGGTTTGATGATGTCGTCGTTCACCACCCGGACACATCCGCGATGGCGCTTTCAAACACTGAATCTACTTTCTTGCATTCCAGATGCCTAGAAAGTCGACGCATTCCTTTTACGCTTCGTGATATCGCTTAGTACCGCCAACGTGTAGGCCACGATGTTGGCGCGGTATCCGCCGTTGTACCAAGACTGAGCAGATACGATTCGCTCTGCTGCGCGGAAGATCAGTCCGCGGGCAACGGCTCTCTTGAAATAGAACTCATTGAACGAATCAGATGACTTCTCCCACTCGCTGCCGATTCTCGCGGCATATCGTGCGAAGTTCTTCTGGGAGCCGAGATTCACCCACTTGGGATGGTCATCCCAGACGTTTTCGAACTTTGCAAGGTCCGTCTTCAGGAACATCCGCGGTTTCGGATGTTCGGCTTTGAAGCGACGCTGTTCGGCGAGCGTGAGCTTCGATTGCGCATCGGCATACTGACCGCGCGCGCCTCCTAAAACCACCGCGTTTCACGTTGAGCCCCCTTCTGTGCCGGCGCCCAGATACGCCTAGAGAACCCTTCCATCCGAACATGGAACGGATGGTTCGAAAAAAGTCGCGGCATTCACGCGATTCTGGGTGTTCGCATATTCCCGGATATCTTGGGAACGACCATCTCGCTTTGCTGGCTGTCGATGACGGACAGCTTCATCTGAACGAATATCTGGGAAAGACTTGCCTTGTCACGTTTCCGTATGGAAAAAGCGATGCTGTGGTCTGGCCACCATTGACTATCTGGAGATCGATAATCTTTGTGATCGCAAGCCCCGCTTCGGTCATCCCAGTCTCGACGTTCTGTGCAGTGGCCGTGATTCCGTTGTTGTAGGCAAAGAACATTCCCGGCTCGCTCAGGATCGTTGCCCTTATTCCTTGATTCACATTGCCGCGGGCTTGAAGAAATGTCCGGACGTTTTGTTCGAGTAGACGGGCTCCGAATCTCTCGTACAGCGTAGCCAGCACTTCGGCAGGCATGACCATCAGATACGACTGATAGGCATCAGTTCCCAAGTGCGCAGGCAGACAGGCGATGCCTTTGCCGAACATCTGCTCAAAGTCAAGATCGAGAGGTTCCTTGTGGCTGCGGGAACTCCGTTGGCGATGGAGTCGCGAGATGTCCCATATCTGGTGCGTCGCTGGAACTCCCGCCACCTCCGCGTCGGGGAGCGCCTGGATTTTCTCGCTGAGAGTTCGCTCGGAAAGGAGAATCAAGTTGAGCTGACGAATGGTGTTCCTGCGATCAAAAATCTGTCTGGCAAGGCCGTACTCCGGCGATGTGACTTCTAGTTCATCGGCCAATCCCTTGTGGATACTCGCCTCAAAGAAGTTGCCGAGACGTTTGAATATCGCATTGACCTCCGTC
>JADJQA010000050.1 GCA_016712985.1 Sulfuritalea sp.
CGCCATCCCGGCGCTGTTCGGCTACAACTGGCTGGCCAGCCGGATCAAGACCATCAGCGCCGACATGCACATCTTCGTCGACGAGTTCGTCACCCGCATGGCCGAGGAATACAGCAGGCAGGCGCCATGAAGGTACAGGACGAGAACGAACCCTACGACGAGATCAACATCACGCCGATGCTGGACCTGGCCTATGTGCTGCTGATCATTTTCATCATCATGACCACGGCGTCGGTGCAGGGCATCAAGGTCAACCTGCCGAAAGCCAGCGCGGCACCCAGCCTGGCCAAACCGTCGACCAAGGCGATCACGGTCACCGCCGAGGGCCGGATATTTCTCGACGCCTACCCGGTCACGCTGGACGAGCTCGAAACCATGTTGCGCAACTACAAGGCGGCGAATCCGGAGTTCCCGGTGGTGGTCAAGGGTGATTCGCTGGTGCAGTACGAGAAGGTGATCGAGGTTCTGGACCTGCTGGGCCGCCTCGAGAATCTCGCAACTCGGCCTGGTCACGCAGAGACTGGTGAAGTAGGCAGGTGGACTACCTCGAGCAAAAACCGCCGCGGGTGGCCGACGCGCCTGCTGGTCGCAGTGCTGGCCCTCGCCGTGATCGCGCTGCTGGGCCTCGGTCTGAAGTGTTGGCAGCGGCGGACCGGCAAAGAAGCGCACGGTGCACAACATCTCTCTGCTCAAACCGCCGCCTCCACCGCCGCCGCCGAAGCCGCAGGAAAAGCAGCCGGAACCGGAAATGAAGAAGGAAGAAGTCAAGATAGACCAGCCCAAGCCCGACGCCCCCAACCGGGACGACGCACCGGAGGGCAAGCAGCTCGGCGTCGATGCCGAGGGCGGCGCCGGCAGCGACGGCTTTGGCCTGGTTGGCAACAAGGGCGGCCGCGACCTGCTGGCGGGCGGTACCAAGGGGGCCTTCGCCTTCTATACCAACCAGTTGCAGCGCCACCTGCAGGATCGAACTGGCAAGAAACCGGAAATTGAAACGGCTCGACTACCGCGTCATGGTCGCGCGTCTGGCTGTCGAAATCAGGCAGCGTACAGCGCGTCGAGCTTGGCGGTTCGAGCGGCGACGCCGAAGTTGACGAAACCCTGCGCACCGCTTTGGCGGCAGCGCCCGCTCTGCGCGAGGCGCCGCCGGAGAACATGCCGCAGCCGATTCGCTTGCGCATCATTAACCACAGCGCCGGCTAGGCCCGTGCCGACCTTCGAATTGCATCGCACTGGAATTGACATGAAGCGAAAACTGCTCTGGCTGGCCCTGTCCTGCCTGCTGACCGCCCCGCCCACGCCAACGAGAGAGCTGCGCTGGAGACCTTGCGCCAGACCACGGTCAACCTGATCGACGCCTTGGTGGAGCAGGGCGTGTTTACCCGCGAGAAGGCCGACGCGATGATCAAGGCCGCAGAAACCCAGGCGGCGGCGACGGTCGAACAAGCCGCAAAGACCGAGGCCGGCCGCGTGCGAGTCCAATACGTGCCGGAGTTCGTCAAGAACGAGATCCGCGAGCAGCTCAAGCAGGAAGTACTGGCCCAGGCGCGCACCGAGCGCTGGGCGGAACCCAATGCGATTCCGAAGTGGCTGGATACGATCAACCTGGAAAGTGATTTGCGTCTGCGCTACCAGGCGGACAAATTCGGCAAGGACAATGCGACGCCCAGCAACTACGCTTTCGAGTCATTCAACGATTTTGTCCAGACCAACGCTTTGCCGGGCGCCCTGGGAGGCGTGGGCGGAATCTCCGGCGCCGGAGCTGAATCCGGGCAAACGCGCGCGGCCGAACTGGCGGCGGTCAACAGCTTCGGCAACGCGACCGCGAATACGACGGAAAATCGCGAGCGGTTTCGCGTGCGCGCGCGCCTCGGAATCCTGGACGAAGATCTCCGAGCAATGGAGCGGCGGCATCCGCCTCGCCACCGGTTCGACCACGGACCGGGTATCCACCAACCAGACGCTGGGCCAGGATTTCAACAAGTACAACCTGCTGGTGGACCGCGCCTTCATCAAGTACGACCCATCGGAGTGGTTCTCTGTGACAGGCGGCCGCATTCCCAATCCGTGGTTCTCGACCGATCTGGTGTGGGACGAGGACCTGAACTTCGAGGGTGTGGCTGCCACCTTCAAGCCATCCTTCGCGAACGATACGATCAAGCCCTTCCTGACCGTCGGCGCCTTCCCGATCAAGGAAGAAAACCCCCTAGCAAGCCGGGGCCGTTCAATGTATGGCGTCCAGGGCGGCACCCAGTGGGATTACAACTCCACGACGCGCTTCAAATTCGGCCTCGCCTGGTTCAGCTTCCAAGAATATCGAAGGGCAGGTCGAAAGCGACGACTCGCTGGTTTTCCCGGGCACCTTCGCCGTGGCGCCAATTACGGCCAGTATGAATACGGGCCGAACCTGCGCCAGAAGGGCAATACCGCTGTTCCGCACCAACGCCCTTGGCGACACCGGCACCACCACCTACTGGGGCCTCGCTTCCCGCTTCCGGCCGGTCAACCTGACCGCCTCGCTCGACCTCGCGCAGTTCGATCCGGTGCATGTGGTCCTGACCGGCGACTGGGTCAAGAACACCGCCTTCGATCGCGGCGAAATCCTCGCGCACCCAGGGCCGGGTCAACCTGACCGATGGCTCGAATACCGGCTACCAGTACAAGCTGACGGCGGGCATGCCGCAAGTCAAGAAGGCGCGCGACTGGCAGGTTTCCGTGGCCTATCGCTACCTCGGCTCGGACGCGGTGCTGGACGCCTTCACCGATTCGGATTTCGGCCGTGGCGGCACCAACCTTAAGGGTTACACGCTCGGCCTGCAGTATGGCATCGACCAGAATGCCACCCTGGGCCTGCGCTGGCTCTCGGCCGACTCGATCGACTCCTTCTCGCTCAATCCGGCCGCATCGCTTTGCGGTGTGTCTTCAGGCCGACGTCAATGTCCGCTTCTGACATGAAGCGCCGACTGTCGCGGCCCTGCTCGCGAGCTTTGTCGCCCTCGGCGTGCCGCCGCCGACAAGAAGGCCGATCCGGCCAAGGAACAGATCAGGCGCATGCAGCAGATGCAGCGCAAACTGGAGCAGGAAAAGACCCAACTGACGCAGGAGAAGACCGAGCTGGACGGCAAGCTGAAGGAGGCCGAAGGCAAACTCGACGAGACCCGCAGCCAGGCAGCAAGGAAGACCGGCAGGCTGGAAAAGGAATTGGCCGCCGTACAAGCCGCCAAGGAAGCGCTGACCGGGAAACTGGCCGACACAGAGCAGCGGCTCGCCAAGCTGACCGAGCTACAAAGCACCACAGACGCCGAGCGCAGACGGTTGGAAGCCCTTTCCGCACGGTTGCAGCAGTCGATCGCGACTTGCGAGGCGCAGAACGCCAAGCTGCACAGCCAGGGCCTTGCCCTGCTGGAAAAGTACCAGTCGAAGAGCTGCTTCGATGCGGCGTTGCAGAATGAACCCTTTACCGGCCTCAAACAGGTCGAAATCGAAAACTTTGTGGAAGACAGCCGTGAGAAGCTGGATGAACAAAAACTCGATCCGCAGACGCGCCGCTGAGCACGGGCGCTGTCCCCCGGCGCAAGGCCCCAGTTGTGTTCCATTCTTGCATGAATGCACCAGGATTCCGGCTTTCGCCGGAACGACGATATCAGCGGTGTTCGCGGACGATTCCGGCGCCTGTCGCGGGAACGAGAAACCTGGCGTGCCGCAGCCGGCGCCTGTGCCCGCATCGTTGGTGCTGCTGGCATCGGCCATGCCGGTGCATGCCTTTCAGCCGACCGTGCTCGCCGACGGCAGCTTCGAGTATTTCTTCGCCGCGCCTTCACTTGACATCCGGAGTGCCGGCGACCTCGATCTAACCGGACTGAGTTTCATCGATGGCGTCGAGGGCGGCTTTCGCGTCGGCGCCTCATTCAATCTCGACTGGCTGGGCGGCGAAAAGGCCTGGCTGGCATCCCCCGCCAGCACATGGAGCGGTCTCGATACCCTGCCGCGCCGCTGTCGATCATTGCGGGCGGCAGCCTCGCTCTCGGCGCGACACTCCTTACCCTGACGGAGGAACGATTTCGCTGACCGCAGGGCAGCACTCGATATGGGCGACGGCTCGGTGATCGATGCCGGCGGTTCCGGGGGCCCCGGTCAACGGCGGTGTCCCGGGATTGACCTCACCGGGCCGAACGCCCGCCGCACTCCGGTCGGGGGCGGCTGCGGATCGACCAGGGGGCCATCCCCTGACCGGCCCTCGCCCATTCCCGAGCCGACCACCGCAGCCTTGCTGCTTGCCGGTCTGGCGCTGGCTTGCGGGCGTTTTCGGCCGCCGCGCCAGAGCGGGCCGATGATCGCGGCGGCGGCCGCCACGGCGCAACAGCGCCCTGGCCCGCGTCCTGCCCTTCGTGCTCTACATAGGCTTTCTGGCCGCGACGCCCAGCCTGCGCGAAGCCTTGCCGACGGGGTGGGATGGCCGCTGGCTGTATGCCGTGCATATTGCGCTGGTGATCCTCGCGCTGGCCTGGTTTGCGCGCGCTTACGAGGAACTGCGGCCGCTGGCACTCGGCTGGCGCGACGCGCTGGAAGCCCTGGCGGTCGGCGTCGCGGTGTTCGTGCTGTGGATCAACCTGGACTTATCCTGGGCCATGCAGGGCGAGCCGGGCGCGGGATTCGATCCGCGCAACGCATCCGGCGACATCGACTGGGCGCTGGTTGCGATCCGCATCTTCGGCGCTGCTGCCGTGGTGCCGATCATGGAGGAACTGTTCTGGCGCTCCTTCATGCTGCGCTGGATCGACAAGCCGGACTTCAGGGAATTGCCGCCCGCTTCGGCAAGCTGGCGGGCGCTGGCGATCAGCTCGGTGCTGTTCGCGGTCGAGCATTTCCAATGGCTGGCCGGACTCATTGCCGGCCTGGCCTACGGCGCCATCTACATGCGCAGCCAGACGCTGTGGTCGCCAATCCTCGCCCACGCCGTGACCAACCTGCTGCTGGGGACCTGGGTAGTGGCGACGGGTGCCTGGGGTTTCTGGTAGCCGCCTGTTTCTCAAGACGAAGCAATTGGACAGATCTGTTCGCCAGGCGACCAGGGCGCGATTCGCCTCCCACGGCATCGATGGGGCCGGCTGATCCTGTATGGGAAGGGGTTCGCAGAGTGCATGATGGGGAAGTCAACTCGCTGAATCCTCGCTCGCACTCCGCCAAGCACTAGATCGCCCAAGAAGGCTTGCACGTTCGGACGATTGGTTCGGGTGGAGCCTGCCACCCTCCGCGCCGCCGGCCGAAGTTTGTAGGGGCTTGCCGCCGGGGCAACGAACACGCAGTGCTTCAGGAGCGGCAACCGCCCTTCTCACAAATGCTTCTTGGAATGCCATTCTCGAACCATTACGATGTCAACGAGTTTCCGACAAGGAGTAGCGCATGGGACAGCTTGATCGCATCACCCAGGAGCCTGATGTGATGGGAGGCAAGGCCTGCATTCGTGGCCTGCGTGTCACGGTCGGCATGGTCGTTGGTCAAGTCGGCGCCGGACACAGTGTCGAGGAAATCCTGACGGACTACCACTACCTTGAACGCGAGGACATCATGCAAGCGCTTCGCTATGCCGCATGGCGGGCCGAAGAACGCGAGGTCATGCTGGCGAATGAACTGACTGATCTTTCCACGCCCGACAATCCGGTGTAGGCCCTCGTAAATCGCCTCATCGACCGTAAGGGTCAATTTCTTTTGCATGGCCGCTCCTTTTCACACGTACCACGTAGGGTAGCGGACCCATTCCTTTCCGTTCGATTTCGCTCGTCGCACCGCCGATCAGAAGGCTGCCAGCAGAAGCCACGAGCCAAAGATCGGCAAGCGATGGAAAAAGCCCGCCAGGGCAAGGAAAACCAACCCGCAAAAAAAGCGGGGGCCGAAGCCCCCGCTTGCGCGTCACTTGCGGATGAATCAGGAAGCCTGACTTTGCTTCCGGCGACGAGCGGCGAGACCCAGCAGGCCAAGACCGGCCAACATCATGGCGTAGGTCTCGGGTTCGGGAACCGGGGCGTACACGACACTGCCCGCGCCGGAGTTGCCGAGGCCGGTGTCGTAGGCGACAAAGGCATCGCTACTGTCGATGCTGCCGGCGATGAAGGAAAACTTTGGATCGCCGCTCGAAAAGGAGGCGGACAGCCCGAGGAAGGTGCCATTCTCGAAGCCGACTTCCGGGGCGAGATCCGCGTCCAGGACCGAGTAGGTGACGCCATGGAACGAGGCGGAGAAGGAAGACACGTTGACCCATTCGGTCCCGGCGCCGGTCAGCGCA
Organism: Sulfuritalea sp.; assembly: GCA_016712985.1. Taxonomy (GTDB): domain Bacteria; phylum Pseudomonadota; class Gammaproteobacteria; order Burkholderiales; family Rhodocyclaceae; genus Sulfuritalea. Next base: position 6,284 of record JADJQA010000050.1, read on the forward strand.
GCATCGTCAAAACTCAGCAGACCGGAGAAGGTTTCGGCGGCGAGGATGCCGGAATCCAGAGTGCCGTTGAGGCTGTAGTTCTGTATCGCTGCATGCGCAGGGAGGGCGGCGACCAACAGGGCGGTCAACAGGGTGTTGCGGAAGGTGTTTTTCATTTCGATATCTCCTGGTTCAAATCGGATCGGGTGAATTACAGGCCGAGGTCACGGCCGGGAACGACTTGTTTTGCGGTGAGCCCTTTCAGCGTAACCAGCGTGCGGGCGATGGCTGAACCGGCGGCGCCGTCCGGGTCGATCTGCAGGCTGGCGCCTCCGGTCACATCGACCACGCGCAGATAGCCGTCGGCCACGGCGTCGCAGCCGCTGCCGCTGGCGCAGCCGAGGCCGGCGAGCAGGCCGCCGAGCTGGATGGTGTCGGCATAGGGCGTGAAGTCGGTGATGGTGTCGCCGGCGTCGCGCAGGCTGCCATACACGAACTTGTCGCCGCCGGCGCCGCCGGTCAGCACGTCCGCGCCGAGACCGCCGTTGATGATGTCGTCGCCCGCGGTGCCGACGATGGTGTCGCGACCGGCGGTGCCGTTCTTGACCTGGCCAGGAACAGCCACGCCTGCATTGACGTCGATCAGGCGGCCATGCAGGTCGAAGGCGTTTTCCTCGCCGTACATGTTCACTGTGATTTCATCGCCGTCGGCGGCGCTGACGCGCTGCAGGCCGCCGTTGGCCTTGGGCGCCTGGATGAAATTGGCGAGCGCTTCCTGGTAGGTGATGGTGTAGGGATCGTTCTCGAAAACCACGCCATTGGCCGGGAAGGGATAGCGGTCGCCGCCGTTGGCGGTGAAGTCGATGGTGGTGAAGGAGAAGGTATGGGTGGGGTTGACCACGTCGCCGCCGTCGATCAACACGGTGCCGTCATCCAGCACCACGCGGCGAATGCGCTGGCCTTGGCCAACGGGGACGGGGTCAGTGGCGCTGGTGTCAGGACGCGCGGCTTTGCTGGTGTCGTAGGTCACCTTCATGCCGGAGACCTGGGCGAACTTGCCGTTGAAGGCGCCGGTGGCGCTGGCGGAGCTGACCGAGTGTTCGAGGATGTCCTTCAACTGGGTGGCGTTCATCGACGGTGCGCGCTTGACCAGATTGGTGAAGGTCAGGATATTGAAGGTGTCGCCCACGGTGACGTTACCCGGTACGCCAATGCTGGCACGGATGCCGCCACCGTTCTGGATCGCCACGTCGGTGTTGCCGGCGAAGCGCATGGCGTCGGCCACCAGGTTGCCCATGCCGGTTTCGGCATTGCGCACGCCTTCGGTGTATTGGCAGGGCGCGGGGGCGCAGGGGGCGTGGGTGGGTCCGTTAAGCTTCGTGGCGGTGGTGCCGATCACCTGGGCGTTGAGGGCGGTGAGGTAGTTGAACACCGGGGTCACCACGCCGGCGTTGAGGGCGGCGTCACCGACCACGGCATCGGCGTCCACGCCGGTGCGCCCGGAGACGCGGATCATCCTGGTGCTGTCGATGCTGGTGACGGCGCCCCTGCCGTCGTCGATGGTGAGCTTGACTTCACCGACGTAGCGGTTTCCGAAGTGGCCGGTCACCACTGGGATGGCCTTGCCATCGAGGTCGTTGGCATAAACCGGGTGGGTGGTGAAGGTGGGCGCAACGCCGCCGTTGATCAGCAGGTCATCGGGATCGGTCATCAGCTCGTGGCCACCGCCGGAAATCACCAGATCGACGCCGCGCAGGCCTGGCACCAGGGTGTTGCGTTCGTTCTGGGCGTTCTGCAGATGGCTCATGACGACGATCGCCTTCACGCCGTGATTGTTGCGCAGCTCGTCGATCTCGGCCTGGACCAGCGGGATCATGTTGGCCAGGTTCTGCGCTTCGGTATTGAGCGGACTCCAGTCTTTCATGATGCCGGCGGGCGGCGAGGAGATGCCGGGCAGCAGCGGCGTGGTGGCGCCGACGATGCCGACTTTCTTGCCGCCGGCGGTAGTGATGATCTTGGAGCGGGCGACCTTGCCGGCGGCTTCCAGCGCGGTCAGTTCCGGGGTGACGCTGAAGTCCAGGTTCACCGACAGGTAGGTGCTGCCGGAGACTTCCGCGAAGCGGGCGGCGACCGGGCCGGTGTTGTCGAGGTCGAATTCATGATTGCCGAAAGTGGTGGCGTCGATACCGATCTGGCGGCTGGCGATGGCGTCGTAGAAGTCCTGGCCGCCGTCCGGGTGCGCGGTGGCGAGGTTGACGAAGCTGGCGTTCAGGCGCGGGCCGGGCAGGAAGGAATCGCCGGCGTTGAGGGTGATCACGGTGCCGGGGGCGGCGGCGGCCTTGCGATTGGCGACGACAGTGGCGAGGCGGTCGACGCCGCCGTAAAAGGAAATCGCCTGGCTCGGGTCATTACGCAGGTTGCCCTGGGCGGAAACCAGCCAGGATTCCTGGTCGCCGATATGCAGGATGGTGAGCGGTTCGGCATACGCCGACATCTGGGCGCCGGCAAACAGCGTCAGGGAAATGGCGGTGGCGAGAACCTTGCGGCGCAAGGAGTGGTTCCGGGTTTTCATGCTGGGTGGCTCCTGGATCTGGGTTGGGGGTGGGGGTTAGGGGCTGTACTCTTGCAGCGAACCCGGCTCCGCTCAGAGGCCGAGGTCGCGGGCCGGATCGATCTGCGCGGCGCCGAGACCGGACAGCGTCACCAGCAGGCGCGGTGCGCCCGGACCGGCGAGGCCGTCCGGATCGATCTGGATGCCGACGCCGCCGGCGACATTGACGATGCGCACGATGCCGTCGCCGACCGCGTTGGCGCCCGCATAACCGATGCTGGCCAGCAGTGGCGTCAGGTCGAGACGGTCCGTGCCCGGCAGGAAATCGGTGATGCGGTCGCCGGCGTCGCGCAGGCTGCCATAGACGAAGGTATCGCTGCCGGCGCCGCCGGTCAGCATGTCGGCGCCGATGCCGCCGGTGATGCGATCGTCGCCGGCGCTGCCGAGCAGCGTATCGCGTCCGGCCGTGCCGGCGATGGTCTTGACCAGCGACAGGCCGACCAGCACCGGATCGTGGTCGGACGAGCGATACGCGGTCGCGCTGTAGTAGTCGGGACCGCAGGTGCCGCAGGCCGGCTGCTTGAACTCGGTGTTGTAGTCGATGAACGAGGGTTCGTCGGCATTGATGTGCCAGTGCGCCGTGCCGACGATCTGGGCCGAAAGGCTGGGGGTGGCGAGTGCGTGGTCGAGGTAGCCCGATTCGCCGTCGAAGACGTAGGAATAGGCAAGGCCCTCGAAGCGGTCGATCTGGTCGACATAGCCGTTGGCGACGAAGTCGAGCACCGGATCTTCCTTGCCATAGGCGTTGAGGTCGCCGATGACGATCACGTCGGCGTCGCCGCTGGCGGCCTGCCGGTTCGCGACGAAGCCGCGCAGGGCCTGTGCCTGTTCGGTACGCAGGGCGTTCCAGCAACCCTGGCCGTCGCCCTGGTCGGCGTTCGGGTCGGCATTCGGGTCGCCGGCGGGCGGACAACTGCCCTTCGACTTGAAGTGATTGACGACGGCGGTGAACTTCTCGCCGTTGGCGGCGGCGAAGGTCTGCGCCAGCGGCAGCCGGTTGTGGATCGGATTGGTGTCGGTGACCGCGCCGCCGACCGGGGTCAGGACGGCGGGCTTGTAGATCATCGCGACGCGGATCGCATCGCCGCCTGTGCCGCCCGCGGGAAGGCCGACCGTGGCCCAGGTTCCGGGGGCGGTGACGGCATTGAGGGCGCCCACGAGGTCCTGCGCCGCCGTGTTGCCGTTGTTCTCGATTTCCATCAGGCCGACGGCGTCCGCATTGAGGGCGGAAATCGCGCGAACGATCTTGTCCCGCTGGCGCGTGAATTCGGCGGCACTGTCGGCGCCGCGGCAATCGCTGCGCGTGCCGCTCGGGTAGCAGCCGGCGGAGCCCGTTGCATCGAGCGTGGTGAAATAGTTGAGGACGTTGAAGCTGCCGATGCGGACGTTGCCGCCAACCGTTGCCGGTGCTGCCGGGCGCGGATTGGTGCGACTGAAGACCACCGGTGCGGTCGGATGGATCTTGTAGTCGCTGAGGCCGTCGGCGAAATTGGTGGCCAAGCCGTAGTCGATGACGCCGGTGATGCCGGGGATCGTGTCGCCGGCACGCAGCGTGTTGTCGGCGCCGATGTACGGTGTCGGGTTCGGATTCTGGATCGAAGTACCGTCGTCGAGCAGGATGCGGCGGCGGGCGTTGTCGTCCGCCATCGCCGCGGCTTCGGGGCTGCCGGCCGGATGGCGATTGGTCGGCTTTTCGAGACGGCCGTCGGCGGACAGCGTGACCTGGCCGTAGCGTCCCTGGAAGAAGTTCTGCGACGCGGTGAGCGGCGTGGCGATGGTCACCAGCATGCCTTCGTGGCGCTCCAGATCGCCTTCGGTGATTTCCGGGAAGTCGATCGACGTCGGTGCGATCGAGTGGCCGCCGGAGACGAGGGTGACCGTGGGACCGGTGATCTCGGTGACCGGATTGGCGACCGCGCCGGGTCCGGAGCCGGTGGCGAATTCGGCAACGGCGCCGCTGACGCGAACGAGGTTGCCAACCGCTGCGGCAGCGGGCGGAGTACCACCGGTAAATACGAAAATGCCGTCGGAAGTCGCCGTGTCGCCATCGCCGACTTCGTCCTGCATGAAGAAGCCGTTGTTGTTGACCCGGGTGACGACGCCCTGCGTCGTCAGGTTCTGCCCCAGCAGCGGGCTGGCTGCGCCGCTGCCCTGGATCTGCGGAATCGGCGTGACTATCGCCGCCGTATTGACCGTGACAGTGACGGTGCAAGTGGCGCTCTGGACTTCGTTGTTGTCGAATCTGATCTGGACCGGCCAGGTGCCGGCCGCCGTGCTGTCCGCTACCTGCAGCGACACGCTGGCGCTGGCGCCGTCGCCGGATGCCGCGCTGAACGCGCCGAGACTGATGCCGACAACCGCGGCGGAAGTGATCGCCGCGCTGTTGACGATGCTGTCGGCGTCGCTGGCCGAGAGCATGACGCTGCCGCTGATGCCCTGGTCGAGCGTCAGCGTGGCCGGGCAGATGCTGACGATCGGCTGATTGACGCCGCCGAGCGGCGTGCCAGTGATGGAGATGTCGTCGATGCCCACCCACTCGTCGTTGCCGACGGCGTTGCCGGTGATGATGCGCACTTGCAGCAGGGACTGGTTGTCGGCGGCGGACGGCAGCGTGACGCTGACCGGTGTCGTCAGCGTCGCCAGGCTGGGGCCGCCGGTAGCGTCGGCGACGTAGGCGGCCGGCACGTTGGTGAAACTGCCGGCATTGCCGACGCGGTATTGCAGGGCGACCTGCTGGATGGAGTTGTCGGTCGAGCCGTCGAGATCGCGCAGCAGGTAGCCGACCTGGATGGTCTGCTGGCCCGTCGTGTCGAGGTGGATGACGATGTGCGGCGCATCGGCGGTGCCCGAGCCGTTGAGTGCGATCGTCGGATTGGCGATTTCGAACTCGGCGACGCCGCCGGTCGTGAAGGTATTCGGATTCGTCTGGTTCACCAGCGCATCGACCGGGGTCGCGCTGCCGTCGGCGAGCAGGGTCTGAGGATCGACGCCGGTGGACGCCGTCAGGCTGTCACCGCGGTAGCCGACGATGCCAGGTACAGCACTCCAGTTTCCGCCTGCCGTCAGCAGCCCGGTGTTCGACCAGTCTTGGGCAAATGGCAGCGTTTGCGGCGTCGCGTCGGCAAGCGCCGCGAGCGGCGACAGGAATCCGACCGCCACAAGGCTGGCGGCGATCACGCGGGGAGCGAAGCAGCGCGCATTGGAGGAAGCGTTTTTCATCGGGTTCATGGGCCAGGGTGTCCGTTGGTGGGTTGTCGCCAACCGGACCGCAGGTCGCAAGGAAGCCGCGCCGCAGCCCGGAACAGAAGCAGCCGGCACTATGGGTGGCGAGGGTTACCGCGATGCGTGCGGGCAGGAACGGAAACCGTAGTCCGAATGGCGGAGCTTCATAGTCCGTTCGATTCAGACCGGCGCTCGAATTCGTCATTTGGAAGTCGAGCCTGGAAGCACCGTTCATCCTTGGACAAGCTCAGGACGAACGGGAATTTGTCTCGCAGGCGCTGCGTAGCTGTGCAGACCGATTCCGTGCTGTTGGAATTCGCTCGTCGCTCGGTCGATCACGAGGCTGCCATACGGAGCCACGAGCAAAAGATCGGCAAGCGACGGAAAGAGGTGAGCATCAAGGCCCACGCACTGGTGAACAGGAAAGTAATCGAAACATTTTTCTTCCGGCGCGGTGTCAGCACGTGCGCGCGCCTGGTCGCGGCGAACCAAGCCGCATGTCTCTATGCCGGTCAGCCGCAGGGCAAACGCGATGCGACGACCGGAAAAAACATGATCTCGTAACTGAACGTAGTTCCATTGGACTACGTTTGCACCCTTGGGACATCGAACGCCTGCAATCCTCGGACATCAATATCAGCCCCATCAACGGTCGGCGGGGTTGCTTGCGTTTCATCCTGCCGGCATGTCGGTACGCCGCCGTTCCACCAAGACCTTTCCAAGCCACCGCCAGGAGATTCCAATGATCCGCAAGACCCTCATCGCCACCGCCGTCGCGTCGGCTTTCGTCGCCAGCCCGGCACTTGCCCAGGTTCAGGGCCCCAGCAGTTCGAAGACCCCCTATGTGATCCCGACCGCTCCAGGCTGGAGCGTCACCTCCATTCTCACGGTCGGCGACGAAGCCGTTAACAAATACAAGATGGTCGGCATCCCCGACGGTCTCGGCGCCTACGACAACGGTCCCAACAGCGACACCTTCACCGTACTGATGAACCATGAACTGGGCGACACTCAGGGCGTCGCGCGCGCTCACGGTAGCAAGGGCGCCTTCGTTTCCGAGTGGGTCATCAACAAGAACACCCTGCAGGTAGTCAGTGGCCAGGACCTGGTGCAGAGCGCTGCGAACGTACCACCGGTGGCCTCGGCGGTAGCTACACCTCGGGCACCACCAGCTTCGCGCGCCTGTGCTCGGCCGACCTGCCGGCCGTCTCGGCCTTCTACAACGCCAAGACCAACAAGGGTACCCAGACCCGCATTTTCATGAACGGTGAAGAAAACGGTAACGAAGGCCGCGCCTTTGGCTTCGTCGCCACGGGCAGCAACAAGGGCAAGGTTTACGAACTGCCGTACCTGGGCAAGTTCTCCTGGGAAAACAGCGTCGCCAATCCGTATTCCGGCGACAAGACCGTTGTCATCGGCCTCGACGACTCGACGCCGGGCCAGGTTTATGTCTACCAGGGCACCAAGACCAACACGGGCCTCGACATCGACAAGGCCGGCCTGACCAACGGTACGCTCGCGGGGATCAAGGTCGATACGCCCAACCCCACCCTCAATGCGCAGGGCGGTGCTTCAGGCAACCTAGAGCAGGGTCAGATCAACGGTCGGCTTCTCGACCGTCGGTGTTGACACCACCGTAAGCGGCGCCATCCAGCAGACCAGTAGCCGCTCAGCCAGGGTCACCGAGTTCGCGCGTCCGGAAGACGGCCATTGGGCCGATGCCAAGACCTTCTATTTCGTCACCACCGGCGCCGATTACGACGGATCTGCTGGTCCCCTCGTTGCGCAAACAGCGCGGCTGTACAAGTTGTCCTTCAACGAAGCGGCCGGTGTGGTGGATTACGGTAACGGCACCGTCACAATGGTCAAGGATGCCGCCACGTTGGTCGGCTCCGACGGCGACACCGCCCGTTCCTTCGACAACATGGTGGTCGGTGATAGTGGCAAGATCTATATCCAGGAAGACCCGGGTAACAGCTCCTACATTGCCAAGACTTGGGAATACGACCCGGCGACCGGCACCTGGACCCAGATCCTGAAGTCCGACACCGACCGCTTCATCACCGGTGCGCCGTACTTCCTGACACAGGACGAGGAAAGCTCCGGCATCATCGATGTCACTACGATCCTGGGCAGGAACGACGGCAAGCGCTACTTCCTCGGTGACATGCAGGCGCACTACAACATCGCCGGCGAACTGGTCCAGGGCGGCCAACTGTATCTAGCCGCGGTCCCCGAGCCCGAGACCTACGCGATGTTGCTGGCCGGCCTCGGCCTGGTCGGCTTGATCGCCCGTCGCCGCAAAGGCAAGTAACACAAACCGGCTTCACGGTTTGCAGGATCGAGGGCCACAGCATGCTGCGGCCCTTGTGCTTTACGGGTCGATTCACCACAAAACCAGTCCTGATTGGCAATGATCCTCGGCCAGCGAATTTATCGGTTAACTCGTCATTCCGGGACTGCCCGCCAGGGCAGAACCCGGAATCCAGGGAATTTCCAGCCGCGTTTCCTGGATTCCGGGTTCCGCTTCGCGGCCCCGGAATGACGGGCTGGGGCTGCTTGACAATCAAGAAACCAGTTGGTCAGCCCCCCGCGCTGGCCGGGATCCCGGCAACTTCAATACGCGTGCCGGTCCCTCAGCACTACGCGGACGGTCTTGAGGATGATCCACAGGTCCATGCCCAGCGACCAGGTGCGCAGGTAATCGAGGTCGTATTCGACGCGCTTGCGCATCTTGTCCAGGGTATCGGTTTCGCCGCGGTAACCATGGACCTGGGCCCAGCCGGTGATGCCGGGTTTGACCTTGTGCCGCAGCATGTAGCCCTTGAGAAGCTTGCGATAGAGTTCGTTGTGCGCCACCGCATGGGGCCGCGGGCCGACGACGCTCATGCGCCCCTGCAGCACATTGATGAACTGCGGCAGTTCGTCGAGGGAGGTCCTGCGCAGGAAGGCGCCGAGCCGCGTCACACGCTGGTCGTTGCGCGTGGCCTGGACGATCTGCTCGCCATCCTCGCAGACCGTCATCGAGCGGAACTTGTAGACCAGGATCTCCCTGCCGTCGGCGCCGTAGCGCCGCTGCTTGAACAGCACCGGGCCGGGCGAACTGCGCTTGACGCCGATGGCAATGGCCAGCATCAGCGGCGAGATCAGGGCAAGGATCAGCAGCGACAGCACGACGTCGCTCAGGCGCTTGATCGCGCCGTCGATGCCGGTAAAGGGCGTCTCGCAGACGGCCACTACGGGCATGCCGTTGATGCTGGCGATGCGGCCCTGGATCAGGTCGGTGACGAACAGGTCGGGCACGAAATAGATCGACGCGGTGGTGTCGCGCAGGTCGCCCAGCAGCGCCATGATGCGCGGCTGGGTGGCCATCGGCAAGGTGACGTAGATCAGGTCGATGCGGTTTTCCTTGACGAAGGCCGCCACCTCGCTCAGCTTGCCGAGCAGGCGTCCGCCGGCCGGCAACTCCGCCAGCCGCCGGCTCTCGCGGTCGTCGAAGAAGCCCACCAGGCACGTGCCGAGGAAGGGATCGCCACGGATTTCGCGGTCCAGGCGAATGCCATGTTCCGTGGTGCCGGCAATCACCGCCGTGCGCTGATTGCCCTGCATCGCCATCACCCGCGGCAGGAGCATCCTGGCGGCGAAATGCGACGCCACCAGAACCAGCGGCGTCGCCGCCAGCCAGGTCACGGTCATCGACGCCGGGAAATATTTCAGGTAGCCGGTGGCATAGCCGAACAGCAGCAGGATGGCCGCCAGCGCGAGCCAGTAGAGGATCACGTCGCGGACCAGCTTCCACGGCCGCTCATGGAAGCGCGATTCGCCGGGGAAGGTCATCGCGAAGACGATCAGCGCCAGCACGATGTAGCGCGCGTCAAGGGTTTCGCCGACCTGGCTTGCCGAGACGAGCAGGAAGACACGATCAGCAGCGGATCGAGCAGCGCTCCGACCAGCGAGGTCAGGCTGAGCTGGGTCTTTAGCAGACGCTGTTGGCGATCGAGAACGGCGAGCATGACGTGAAGCCGCCCAGGGCGGCGGGAAAACGCGGGGAATACCGGGGGACCCGACACAATACGCCGCCATTGTGGCGGCAAGATGACGGTCGTCGCTACCGGGTCGCCACCCTTGTAGTCTGGCCTTAACATGAGCCTGCTAGGCTGCACGGTCCATGAGAATCGCACCCACCGCAGGCCCTTGCTGGCGCGGCCTTGCCACGGCTGCGGCACTCGCTTTGCTGCCGGCCGCCGCACATGCCGACGCGGGTCAGGGCATCAACTATTCGGTCGGCGCCACGCTGACCAACGATGACAACCTCCTCCGCCTGCCGCCGGGATTCGATCCGGCGGGAGCCCTTGGCGCCATCCAGAAGAGCGACAGCTTTACCACCACGAGCCTCGGCCTGGTTGCCTACAAGGAAATCGGGATTCAGCGCCTGAACCTCGACGTGCAGGTTAACCGGTCGCGCTACCGGCGGTTCACCTATCTCGACAACGACGGCCACAACATCGTCGGAAGCTGGGCCTGGGCGGTGGGCCACCGCCTGCGCGGCGACCTGTCGTTTTCCAGCAAGGAGTCGTTGAGCAGCTTCGAGGATACCAACTCGAGGGTCCGCAACATCAACACCGTCACCGCCCAGAGCGCCAGCGCCTACCTGCAGGTGGCGCCCGACTGGGAAGTTTTCGGCGTTTTGAGCAACGACGATTCCAGCAACTCCGCGACCAGCAACCAGGCCGCCAGCTACGCCAGCCGCAACACCGAAACCGGCCTCCGCTATAGCGCACGCGCCGGTCATCAATTGAAGCTTGTCCCTGCGCCAAAGCCGCTCTGACGATCAGGTACGCCAGGACAACTTCGACGTCCGCAGCACCTGGGTTTATTCGGGCCTGACACGGCTTTCCGCCGGTTTCGGCGGGGTTCGGCGCCGTGACGAGAGCGGTGGCGGCGCCACGTCGGATTCCAGCGGCGCCACGGGAAACCTGGACGTGGCGTGGGCGATGTCGCCCAAGACCCAGTTCAGCCTTGCCGCGCGTCGGGACGTCGAGCCCGCGGCAAGCAACTTTTCCACCAACACCCTGGTTCGCGGCGCCACGCTGGGCGCCAACTGGGCGCCGACGGTCAAGACCTCGCTGCAGTTCTCGCTCGACCGTACGATCACCCTTTACGCCGCCGACCCGAGCGCCGCTACCGCGCCGCGCGAGGACAGCGTGCGTGGCGCCGGCCTCACCCTGTCGGTCCGCCCGGATCGCGCGCTTTCGTTGAGCTTTTCGCTGCGCGACGAAGCGCGGGATTCGAACCAGGCGCGCTTCAGCTACCGCTACCTTGTCGCCACCGCATCGGCGGTATTTGCCTTCTGAGAGTCACCCCGTTCATGGTATCGCCGATGTATAAAATGGGGGCCTGAGCGAGGACTCCGACAAAAGGCCTGTAAATATGGAAATCAAACGAATCCTGGGACCTGCATTCGCCGCCATCCTGGCTGTGGGCATTGGCGTTGGCGTCTTCGTTTCGCATGGGCGCAAGGCGGAAACGGAGGCCGCGCGGGAAGCCGCGGCCGCCGTGGTCGATGTCAAAGGCATGATCGGCTCGGAAAAGGAGTCGTTCTTCGCCGATGCCAAGGTCATCGAACGCCTGGCGGCCAGGGGCTTCCGCGTCAGCATCGAGAAGGTGGGCTCGCGGAGATCGCCACGCGGGATCTGAAGGGCTACGATTTCGGCTTTCCGGCGGGCGTGCCGGCGGCGATCGCCTTGCAGAACAAGTCCAAGGCGAAACAGGTGTATCCGACCTTCTTCACGCCGATGGCGGTGGCTTCGTGGAAGCTGCTGGTGCCGCTGCTGGAAAAAGAGGGCATCGTCAGGAAGACCGAAGACGCCTACTACATCGTCGATCTGAAGCGGTTGCTGGCGATGAGCGAGAAAGGGGTTCGCTGGCGCGACCTCAAGGACAACACGGCGTTTCCGACCGGCAAGAGCATCCTGATCAACTCGACCGACGTGCGCAAGTCGAATTCGGCCGCGATGTACCTGGCGCTGGCCAGCTACGTCGTCAATGACAACAATGTCGTGGATGACAACGAGCAGGCGAACCGGGTCTTGCCCTTCGTGACATCGCTGTTCCTGCGTCAGGGTTTGCAGGAATCCAGTTCCGCCGGTCCGTTCGAGGACTATACGACGATGGGCGTGGGCAAGGCCCCGCTGGTGATGATTTATGAAAGCCAGTTCATCGAGTACCAGTCGAAGCGCGCCCAGCCGAACCCGGACATGGTGCTGCTTTATCCGCAGCCGACGATCTATACCAAACACATCGTGGTGCCGCTGACGGAGAACGGGCGGCGTCTTGGCGAGCTTCTGGCGACGGATCCCGCGTTGCAGGAACTTGCCGCCCGCTTCGGCTATCGCACATCATCGCCGGAACACTTCGCCGCGTTCCTCACGAGCAGGAACCTTCAGGCCCCGGCCACGCTGGTCGACGTGATCGACCCGCCCAGCTTCGAGATTCTGGAACGCATGATCCAGGAAATCGAAAAGAAATTCCGTTAGCCCATCCCCTCGCCGAAAGGAAACCCGTCATGGCTGAAATCCAGACACTGAAGCCCCGGTCGCGCTGACGCCGCCGGAAGTCATTTCTCCGGTCGCCAGCGCCAAGGCGCCGGATCTGGTGCCGCTCAAGCCGGAGGTGCAAGACAAGATCGACGCCCAGGTGACGCATTACGTGAACAGCCTGCTGACGGAAGACGTGCAGAGCGACGGCTTCCGGGCAAAGCTGGATTCGGCCTTCCGTCTCGGCAAGGAAGAAATCTCGAATGCCTCGACCTTGATGACCGGGCGCTTCATGGAGCGCAATTTCGTCGGCATCGAAGACTCTGCTGCCTTCAAGTCGCTGCAGTCGATGCGGGGAATGCTCGACGAACTGAATCCCGGCAAGCAGGGCGACCTGCTGGATACGAACCGGATCCTCGGTCTGATTCCCTTCGGCAACAAGCTGCAGGCCTACTTCCGCAAGTTCCAGAGCGCCGGCGACCAACTGCAAACCGTGATGACGCAACTCTACGCATCCCGCGACGACATGCAGCGCGACGCCGCGGAAATCGAGCAGACCAAATCCAAACTGTGGGATGCCATGCAGAAGCTCAAGGGAGCGGTCTATTTCGCCGAACAACTCGACCGGCAGATTGCCGCGCGTGTCGAGTCGCTGAAGACGAGCGACCCGCTGCGCGCCAAGGCGCTGGAACAGGAAGTCCTTTTCTATACCCGCCAGAACCTCCAGGACATGCAGACCCAGATGGCCGTCAACGTGAATGGCTACCTGTCCCTCGATGTCCTCAAGAAGACGGCCCGCGAAATGGTCAATGGCTGCAATCGCGTGGCCACCACCGGCATGTCGGCCCTGGCGACGGCGCAAACCGTGGCGCGCGCCACCGGCAACCAGATCCAGGTCATGGAAATGCTCACCGGTGTCAGCAATACCATCGGCGACCTGGTGACCGAGACTTCCCGGCAGCTTGGCAACCATGTCGAGAAAACCGGCGAATTCGCCTCGAATCCGCTGATCGGCATCCAGAAGATTCAGGAGATGTTCGACAACACCTTCAAGGCCATGGATGCGATGGACACCTTCCGCTCGCGGGCAATCGATGCGATGGGCAAGAACAATCAGATGCTCAAGGAGCAAATCGCCCGTTCCGAGCAGTATCTCGACCATTCCCGCGCGGACAGCGCCAAGACTGCGCTGCAGTCGATCGTTGCCATTGAAGGCCCGGTGAAGCTTTAGGAGAACATTTCGATGAAGAAAACCCTGGCCCTGCTGTGCACCTGCCTTGCATTTTTCGCGACCGGCTGCCAGAAGGAAAGCCCCTGTCCAGGCGCCTGCCGCGGCCCTTGTCCTCAAGGTTCTCGCCGGTTCGAGCTGAAGGACATCGAACCCCTGCTGCCGAAGGTGGCCCAGGCGACCGGTATCCAGCTTCAGATGCAGTATGCCGGCACGCTGGAAGCGGTCGAGAAACTGCAAGGCGGCGAGGCAGTGGATCTGGCCTGGCTCGCCAGCAATCGTTACGCGATGCTGGTGCCGGCGGTGAAGGCGCGTATCGCCGCGTCCGAGCGGACCATGCTGACGCCGGTGGTGCTGGGTCTCAAGGAGAGCAAGGCCAGGGAACTGGGCTGGAAGGACAATCCCCAGGTCACCTGGAAAGACATCGCCGATGCCGCCAACAAGGGCAAATTCACCTTCGGCATGACCAATCCGGCCTCGTCGAATACCGGCTTCTCCGGGCTCCTCGGCCTGGCCGCTGCGCTGTCCGGCAAGGGCGACGCGCTTGAAGAGAAGGATATCGATGCGAAGCGTCTGGCGGCGTTCTTCAAGGCTCAGCGTCTGACGGCCGGCAGTTCGGGATGGCTGGCCGATGCCTTCCTGCGGGAGCAGGACAAGGTGGATGGCCTGATCAACTATGCCTCGACATTGATGTCGATGAATCGCGCCAGCGGCCTGAAGGAAAAGCTGGTCCTGATCTATCCGCAGGATGGCATCGTCACCGCGGACTATCCAATCATGCTGATCGATCCCGCCAGGCGGGAGGCCTACGAGAAGCTGGTGGCCTATCTACGCGGCGCCGACTTCCAGCAGGCGATGACGACGGCAACGCTGCGACGACCGGTCAATCCCGACGTTCAGGCCGCCGACCCAACGACCCAGCCCCTGGTGGAGCTGGCCTTCCCCGCCAAGCTGAGCGTTGTCGATGCGATCCTGACGGCCTTCGACAACCATCTGCGCCTGCCGACCGACAGCACCTTCGTGCTCGACAAGAGCGGCTCGATGACGGGGGACCGCATTCAAGGCCTGAAGACCGCCCTGCTGGGCCTGTCCGGTGCGGACGCCACGATCAGCGGCCGATTCGCCCGCTTTCGCAATCGGGAGCGCATCTTCCTGCTGCCGTTCAGCAATTCTTTCGGGACCACCGAGCCCTTCGACATGGGCGATGTCGCGACGACGAACCAGGCGACGCTCAAGGACCTTTCCGACCGCGTCAACGGACTGCGCGCCGACGGCGGCACCGCCATCTTCTCGGCTACCCAGCAGGCCTATGCCGATGCTGCGCAACGTCGCCGCCGCGACCCCGCACGCTTTTATTCCATCGTGGTGATGACCGACGGCCTGAACAATGGCGGTATCACGGCCGCAGAATTTACTGCCTGGTACCAGCAACTGCCCGCCGCGGACAAGGGAATCAAGGTGTTCCCGGTGCTGTTCGGGGAAGCCAGCCCGGCCGAACTGCAAAGCCTGGCCGAACTTACCGGCGGGCGGACCTTCGACAGCCGCAAGAGCGGCCTGCAGGCGATCTTCAAGGAAATCCGGGGATATCAGTGATGCCGCCGATCTCGCCGAAGATGCGGGTGCTGCTGTTTCTCTACAGCACGCGCAACATCGTTGGCAGTGCCCTGGCCATCGGCGGTCTGGGGCTGTTCTTCGGCGGGGTGATTGCCGACTGGTGGTTTGCCATCGTCGTCGCGCTGTATGCCTTTGGAGTGCTGGCGGTGCCCGCCGACAAGGAACTCGAACTGCAAGTGCGCAAGGAAGCCACCCAGGCGGACCTGACCGAGGGTATCGAAGAACTGATCGAGCAGTCGCAGGCGAAACTGCCGCGCGAAGCCGTCCTGCGCCTGCAAGAGATACGGCAGGTGGTGACCGATCTCGCCCCCAAGCTGTTTTCCGGCGACGTTCCGATGAATCACGTCATCGCGCTGAGCAACGCGGTCACCCGCGACTTGCCCGAGACCGTGAGGAACTATGTCCATTTGCCGACGGCGTTCGCGACGATGCATGCCGTCGATAACGGCAAGACCTGCAAGCAGCTCCTGCTCGAGCAACTCGGTCTTCTCAGCGACCAGTTGTCGAAAATCGCGGTGAATATCTACAAGGACGACGCCGACGCCCTGGTCGTCAATGGCAAGTTCCTGCAGGAGAAGTTCCACGCGGTTTCATTCGTGAGTTGAACCCGACAGAAGCACCTCCACGGCACTGCGGGATCAGGCGGCAGTAGTCCTGCATAGGGCGAACGGACTATGCCCGAAGCCTTGCCGCAACGAACCGGTGTAACCCCGCGGCAGCAGACTCTCGCGTTTCCGGACCGGCGTTGGCCAGGCCTCGCACGCGTGGCCGTTCCGTGCCACTTTTCCAGAGGACACCGATGTCTCTCACTGAGATGCATGAGGGCGACGCCCTGCTTACGCTGCGCACCCAAATTGGCCGCCTGGCCGTGCTCTGCAACGTGGACATCAGCCGCGACGACAATGTCACCCACCTGCTGAGCGGCGACTACAGTGAATGCCACCAGCACCCGCGCGAGGCGGAACTGCTGCGCGCCCTGCTGGTACTGCTCTACCGCCTTGAGACCAGCGTCAGCGAGGACCTGGGCATCGAGGGCCTGGTCAGGCTCTGGGGGCAGCACAACGACTTGCTGGCCAGGCACGGCTTCCCGCTTAACTGCCAGCCTGCGCTGAATGGCCCAGGGTAGTGAGCCGAAAGGACCAATAGTTTGCGTCGATGCGCCGGTATTGCGGCAACAATGACCGGGCACACTGGGCCAAGTTGCGAACCATCCGCTCAGGAAGCCATGCCGTCAGCCGAATCGACGGCTCCGTCGACCGCGATGCGAGACGAACGCGCGGCGCCATCCACTTCCACCTTGCCATCCGAGGAGCAGCAATCATGTGCAACAACAAGAACCTTCGCGCAGCCGTAGCGCTGTCCCTGCTGGCAGTCGCCAGCGCCGCCAACGCCGATATCGTGAGTTTGCGAGATCAAGGCTCCAACCTTACCGTGCTTTCGCCAATCATCATCAACGGTGGGGACTTCAGCGGCAGCGTCACCGGCTACATCGGCAGCTACACGATCGAGCTGCAAACACCTGCCACATCCTTCGTCGCCTACTGCGCCGATCCGTTCCAGCATAGCAACAGCAATTACCAGAGCTACAGCCGCTCGACGCTCGTCGCGGCGAATCTGCCCGCGGTCGAAGCGGTGCGCTTCGGCGAGGTCACCAAACTTTACGCGAATGCCTATGCCGGATCGCTGACGAACGCTACCAAATCGGCGGGCTTCCAGATCGCGCTGTGGGAAGTGTGGCACGATGACAAAAACCTTGCGGACGGCAAGATCCGCAAGGCTGACGACTCCAATTCCGCAATCGTCACCGAAGCACAAAACCTGCTCGACAGCTTGGCCGGCTGGACCGCCAGCACCGTTCCCGCCCTCACCCTCTACAGCAACGGCACCTATCAGGACTATGTAGTGCCAGCGGGCCAACCCGGCTCGGTGTTCCCGATCCCCGAGCCCGGCACCTACGCGCTGTTGCTGGCGGGCTTCGGCGTCCTCGGCCTGGCGCGTCGTCGGCAGGCCTGAGACGCTCTGTAAGGCGAATTCCGGCAAAGGACATGCCTATTGCAGAGTGGCGAAACACCCCCTCCCCTTGCGCTAGCGTATGCACACATCTCTCCCGTCATTCCGGCGCAGGCCGGAATCCAGTGGACGGGGACCGCAAAACATCGATTTACCCTGTATGTCTTGGCTTTTCTTGCCGAAGACCGTCCGAAGTCCATCGCCTCAGCCCCTTCTGGACCCCGGCTTTCGCCGGGGAGACGGTGCCGTTGAGATGTGTGCATACGGTAGCCCCTTGCGGGAGAAGGGAGAAGTTGCTCGCGGCAATTGGTACGAACATTTCAAAAAATTGCCTTATCCTGTTTAGCCGACTTGGGCGAAACGAAGAAGGGTCCGGGTCCGAACACCGTATTTGCGCCGACTGACGCAGCGTTCGTGAACGTGCCCCCGGACCAGCTAAAAGCGCTGCTTGCCGACAGAGCATCTGGCGGCGAGCCAGTAAACGCGGAGGGCTGGTGCGTGGCCTACGGAAAGAAATCTTGAATACCCAATCGAAAAACGACATGCGGCGCTTGGGTGAAGACGACGTGATAGCTGGCGCCGGCAGCGAGGCTTTGCGGTGACGCTGGGCAGCAACAGCTTTCGCGGCAACAAGGCCGAGTTGCCGAGCAAGCCCTGCGCAGGCTGCGGTCTGGCCATGAGCTGGCGGCGTCGCTGGGCGAAATCCTGGGCCGCAGTCAAATATTGTTCCGACGCCTGCCGGCGCAAAGGGGCCGCGCGTGGCTGAGCTGCGTTCCCTGATCGTCGTGCTGGGCGACCAACTCGATCTCGATGCGTCGGCCTTCGACGGCTTCGATGCGGCGGCCGACGCCGTCTGGATGGCCGAGGTGGACGAAGAGTCGACCCATGTGTGGTCGAGCAAGCCGCGCACGGTGATGTTCCTGGCGGCGATGCGCCACTTCGCGCTGGCCCTGCAAGCCGCCGGCCGCCCGTTGCACTACACCCGCCTGGACGCCCAAGGCAAGGGAGGTAGTCTGGAGGCACAGTTGCAGGCCGACATCGTGCGCATGAAGCCGGCCCGCCTGGTGATGACCGCCCCCGGTGACTGGCGCGTGCTGCAGGCGATCAAGGCCGTGGCCGATGCCAACGGCCTGCCGCTGGACATCCGCGAGGACCGTCACTTCTTCTCCAGCATTCGGGAGTTCGCCGCTCACGCCAAAGGCCGCAAATCCCTGCGCATGGAGTATTTCTATCGCGAGCAGCGCAAACGCCACCGCGTGCTGATGCAGGACGAGGGCAAAGGCAAAAATCCGCTCGGTGGCCAGTGGAACTTCGATGCCGACAACCGCGAGGCCTTCGGCGCGGCCGGCCCGGGCGCCGTGCCGCCGCGTGCGTCGTTCGAACCCGATGCCGTCACGCGCGAGGTGATCGCGCTCGTCAATAGCCGTTTCGCCCACCACCCCGGCCGAGTGGACAGCTTCGCCTGGCCCGTCACGCGCGCGCAGGCGCTGCAATCCTTGCAGGCTTTCATAGGAGAGCGCCTGCCGCTGTTCGGCCGCTACCAGGATGCAATGTGGCCGGGCGATCCGTGGCTGTACCACGCGCACCTCTCGGCCGCCCTGAACCTGAAGCTGCTGAATCCGCGCGAGGTGGTCGCAGCGGCGGAAGCGGCGCACCGCGACGGACATGCACCACTGGCCAGCGTCGAAGGCTTCATCCGCCAAATCCTCGGCTGGCGCGAGTACGTGCGTGGCATCTACTGGACCCAGATGCCGGACTATCTGGAACGCAACGCGCTCGCCGCCCGACAGGACCTGCCGCCCTGGTACTGGACCGGCGCCACCGACATGGCCTGCCTGCACGACGCGATCGAGCAGACCCTGGCGCAGGCTACGCCAACCACATCCAGCGCCTGATGGTCACCGGCCTCTTCGCGCTGATGCTGGGGGTGCATCCCAGACAGGTGCACGCCTGGTATCTGGCGGTGTACGTTGACGCAGTGGAGTGGGTAGAACTGCCCAACACCCTGGGAATGAGCCAGTACGCCGACGGCGGCGTGATGGGCAGCAAGCCCTACATCGCCACCGGCAAGTACATCCAGCGCATGAGCCCGCACTGCAAGGGCTGCCGCTACGACCCGGCGCAGCGCAGTGGCGACAGCGCCTGTCCGTTCACCACCCTGTATTGGGCCTTCCTGATGCGCCATGAAGCGGCGCTGGCCAGGAACCCACGCATGGGGCTGCAGGTCAAGAATGTGGCGCGTCTGACCGATGTGCAAAAGCAGGCGGTGAGCGAACGCGCGGCGGCGATCCGCCGTGGCGAGGTTGGGGTTGCACATGAATGAAGCCTTCACGCCCACGCTCGCCGCGGCGCAGGCCCGCATCGCCGCCGTGCGGCCCGCCGCCTCTGCCCGCACGCGCCACGCGCTCGACGGCGCAGTCAGCACGTTGTCGCCGTACATCACGCATGGCTTCGTCACGCTCGCCGACGTGCTGGCCGGGGTGGCCGCGCGCCATGCGCTCGACGTGCGGCACAGGTTTGTTTTCGAACTCGGCTGGCGCGCCTTCTTCCGCCATGTCTGGCAGCACCGCGGCGAAGGCATCCTGCACTCGCTGCACGAGGGCCCGTTGCCCGACGAAACATACGCCCGCGAGTTGCCGGCAGACATCCGCCAGGCCTGCACCGGGGTGCCGGTGGTGGACGAAGCCGTGCGTGCGCTCTACGCCAACGGCACGCTGCACAACCACGCGCGCATGTGGCTGGCGAGCTATGTCGTGCATGTGCGCAGGGTGCATTGGCGCGTTGCCGCCGACTGGCTTTACGGCCACCTGCTCGACGGCGATCTGGCCATGGAACGAACGGCGCTGGCACTTTGCCGGCAGCCGCATGGCCGAACTCGCCACTGCGTGCTGGCACGGTGACGCAGCCGCCATCGGCGCCGCATTGAAAAGCGCCCGCAGGGTGCGTAGCATCGACGAGCCGCACCTCGCACCGTGGCTGGCGCGCTGGGCAGCGCGCCAGCCCGCACCCGCCCTGTTCCCGTCCGTCGATCGGCGCTGCGACTCCTTCTCGCAATGGTGGGCCCGCGCCTCGCGCGGCCTGGACTCGGCTGCGGACCTGTTGACCGCCAATGAGGTGCCGGCATGGTGACCGGGCCAATGAACGAATCCGTCAAGGAATCGCCTCCGCTGACCGTGCGGTACGACGGCGCGTGCCCCTTGTGCCGCCGCGAGATCGGTATCTCCCCGGCGGTTTCACCACCGTGCGGCCACTTGTGAAATAGCTGTGAAGTTTTTTTTGAAGTGACCGCCAGGAGATCCGGATGAACGAAGACCCGCGCTGCTGCGGCAGCGGCACCTGCATCATCGACACCGAAGACCGCTGCTGGTGCGGCCAGCAGTGGAACGGCGACAAGATGTGCCACGCACCGCCGACCCTGGCAGATGGACCTGATCGGTCAGACGTGGAGGAGCCACAGTGCCCGTCTTGCGGAAGCCACTCCTGTACCTTGACCGGCCTCGGCCAAGCGGTGGGGTGGGTGCGACGCTGGCTGGCGTGCGTGGCCGTGCTCGGTCTGCTCGCACCCCTGGCTGCCGGCGCGGCGATTTTGGCGGAGCCCGATGCACGCGCCGTTCGCCAGGTCATCGAGGCCCAGCTCGATGCCTTCGCTGCGGACGACGCCGAGCGAGCCTTCTCCTACGCTTCGTCGTCCATCCGGGCCCGGTTCAGCGACGCGGACAACTTCATGGCCACGGTGCGCGACGGCTACCCGATGGTAATGCGGCCGGCCGCCGTTTCGTACTTCCAGGCGCAAACAATAGGCGGCGCCAAGGGAACGGTGTCGCAGCCGGTGCAATTGCGTGATCGCGCAGGGTGCCTCTGGAGGGCCACCTATCTGCTCGAGCGGAAGGCCGGCGCCGGCCGGCGTATCAACGGCTGCGTAGTGCGTACCGACAGCGCAAAGTCCTGGACCTGATGCCGTGCCGCACCAGGCTGGCGATATGACAGGCGCGGCGGCGCTGGTCTGGTTCAAGCGTGACCTGCGCGTGCGCGACCACGCCCCTCTGGCAGAAGCCACACACTTCGACAACGCTCTCGGCCTGGTGGTGATCGAGCCGCAGTGGCTGGAAAGCCCCGAGTGCGACCCACGCCACGTCGGCTTCCTGCTGGACTGCGTGGCCGAGCTGAAGGGCGATCTGGCGGCGCGTGGTCTGCCGCTGCTCGTGCGCACCGGTGCGATGCCACAGGTGTTGCAATCGCTGCGGCGCGAGTTCCGCTTCACCCACCTTTTCAGCCACGAAGAGACTGGCCCGGGCTGGAGCTATGCACGCGACCTGGCCGTGGCCGAGTGGTGTCGCCATCAGGGCGCGCACTGGACGGAATCGCCGCAGACCGGCGTGGTGCGGCGCCTGCGCTCGCGCACCGGCTAGCAGCGGCGAAAGAAAAACTTTACGGCCTGCGTCAAACGCGCGAGGCATACGTCGAGGCCAACGCCGTCCAGCGCAAACATGGCTCGCGAAAAAGTGGCTTGCCGCCCAAGGCGCCCACCAAGCGCCGCGCCCATGCCGCGCCGGATGGCCAGGGACAATTGTCCCAGTCGAGCATCTTTGACTCAACCATGGCGAGGTGATCACGAACCTGTTCAACAAACTCCCCGGCCACGTGAGATCCGCGCCCGGTTCGGAGCAGATCGTATCCCGGGCCGGCCATCGTGCTGGGTGACATGCTGCTGCCGCTGGTGCTTGCGGGCGTGAATCGCGCGCTGGCGCTGCCGTTCCTGCGTTCGGCAGCAGTGATGCTGCGCTGCTCCTATGGGACTACACGATGTTCGGCTTCATCGTGCTGCACTGGATGCTGGTGCTCTCAGTCGGCCTGGGGGTGCTTCGTCGTCACGGTGATGAAGGGTCCGGCGTAGGTGGGGCTGACGCGTATCCCCTGCCGGAGCAGACGGACGGCACTACGGATTGTTCTATCAATATTTCCTGAATTTCCAACCGAGTCACCTACTCCCACTCGATCATTAACGGCATATGTAACCCATTGTTCCATTTAGAAGTTCGTTCTGCGAGTAGCGTTTTTACCGTCAAATTTACCGTCAATCTCGTCTGATCCCCGAAAAAAGCTTTCAGCATCTATCGAGATGTATCGAGAACAATCGGCGATCTCTTGCGGGTCACCTTTCGAGATGTATCGGGATCTATCGGTTCCCGCGATGCTCCTTGGCAACGTCAACGCGCCCTTCCGCTGATCGCAATGGCGCAAAAACATGTGCCAGCATCAAATCACCTAACTTATTGTCATCCATTCTTATTCGCTAATTTTTTTACCGTCACGACACAGCTTTGAAGGCATCTGCGTCCCGAAAAGCAGCAGGAATGGCCTCCATCAGATGCCTTAACTGATTCCTACACAACGAGTTTTCGATCAAATTTTTACCGTCAGCGCAGCCCTGCGCATGGCCGGCGATTCTTCGGAATTTGTCGGCCGGCCGGTTGATCGAGGCGATAAGCAAGTCAGACAATTTTCAATCTCTGGAATTCGGCACGCAGCGCCTGTACCAGTTCACCCAGCGCAATGGGATTGAGCTTGTTCTTCGTCACGAAGGCGCGCCACTGTGTCAACTTGCCGGCATCCGTGGCAAATGCGTCGCTCAACCCGGCGGGTACACCTCCGGGCAGCGCGGTTCGACGACGGGTAAAAGTGGCCTGGATCGCGCGCACCAACTCCACGTCATCCAGATCGCGATCGCGCAGCAACATCCACAGGTCAAAATAGTCTTTCATGCGGCTGTTTGCCATGCCGAGGGCGCACAGCGCCTGAAATTTCTCGGCGACGACCGTGTACTTGGGATACGCACGGAGCATGGGCGCAGGCAGGTCGTCCAGCAAGACAGGATAGCTGACTGTCTCGGGCGCCGGCGTCACAACATCACCAAAGCCGATGTCTATCTGCAGCGAGAGCTGCGCACCGTCCAGCGTCGCGCGCAGTTCGACACGCACTCCCCCGTAACCCGCCTCCTTGCGTATTTCCGCCGTCTTGACCGAGCGCGGTTCGAACGCAATCCCATCATCGAGCCCAATGACGCACACGTCGCGGAATACAGCCGCCACGGAATCGATGTCATCGGGGCCATAACCAAGCAAGTCAGCATCTCGGGTTGGCCGGTGTGGAACGTCGTACCAAAGCTTGAAGAGCAGCGCCCCCTTGAGCAGAAAGTCTGGCGCGTGCCTGGATACAGACAGACGATACAGCAGCCGTTCCAGGCCGTAGTGCGTGAGCGTGAGATTGAAGTCCAGCTTCGCGGCGTCGGAGCGATTTTTCAGGCGGGCGCGAATCGAGGCCGCGCGGTTCTTGCTCATGACGCCGCGATGGTCTCGAGGTACGGGCGCATCACGTTGGCGACGCGATTGACAGCGGCGTAGCGCCACAGGTCGTCCATCGTGACCTTGCGCCTGTGCCAACCATCGCGCAGGGCTTCTAGCGCGACATCCAGCCCGATCTTGTTGCGGAACTTGAAGCAATCGGCGATGGTCTTCGCAGCGTTGAACACGGGGACGTTCACGCCGTCCACCTTCAGCCGGTCAATGCCTTCTGTCAGGGATGGGCCAGACATGCGAATCACGCGCAGTGCAGGTTTGTCGAGCCGGGGTGTGAGCATCCGATGCGGTATGGCGAGCCAGATCTCGTGCGGCGCCTGGGTACCGATGTCATGCACGCGCAGCGCTGACACGAGGCAGATGACTCCGCGCGGCACTCGTATCGCGACCTCGGCAAGCGAGCGATTTTCGCTGACTGCTTGGTTGGGTAGGCTATAGACGCCGCGCCCCACGCGTTCCAGCTTCCCGGCGGACACGAGCCGGGTCAGCGCTATGGTCGGCAGGCCTTCCCGGGCAAGGTCGCGCGCGCGTAGCAGCGGGTGCTTGCGTGCGAGCTGAAGGACGGCCTGTTCGCTGGTTTGTGGGTGGGACATGAGGGGGAGTATGTTGCAAAATAGCGTCAGATGTCAATAAATGCATTGATATCACAACACCCAACCTTGGACCCCGCATGCTTGGGGCGGCGATCGCAGAAACGGCCTGAGACTTCGCGAACGCACGCGGCCCTTCGCAACGCCATCAATCGCAGGAAACGGCATCTTCGCCGCGCATTGGCTTTTTCACGTCGAAAACGCGTCTACAAACCGCGTGACGTGTTGATTCAGCAGTTCTTTCGGCCAATCTTTTTACCGTCAAATGCCTGAATCCGATGACGGTAAATTTTTCAGGCTCGGCAGCAGCGACATTTTCACCATCACGCCTCAGGAACACCGCCCCAAAAGCGTCCGCAGAATACCGTCGAGAACCAAGTCCAGTTCTTTGCCCACGTCCTCGGTGAGAAAGCGCAAGACGAAATAGCCGCTTTGTTGCAACAATCGATCCTTGCTCCGGTCGCGCCGATATACGACGGGATCTGCGAGGTGCTGTGGTCCGTCCAGTTCCACCGCTACCCGGGCATCCTCGCACAGTAGATCAACCTCCAGGCATGCGGTCGCATCGAATGCGATCGGTAGCGATGCGTTGAGACGGAATCGTCCCTTCGTTGCAGGCAAAGTCTCCAGCCGCCGGTACAAAAACGCTTCCGCCGCACTGCGCGCCCGGTCGGTCCCTTCCGCATCCGGAGGGATCGTTCGGGCCGCATGGACGAACAGACCTGCCAGAGGCAGGTCAACGCCGTCGCGGACGAGTCTGCGTACACTGCGCGAGTTATCGCGCTTCCATAGTGGGTCGGAAGGCAGCGGTACGTCGGCAAGCCACCCCGGGGTGGCGCTCGCCGGCAAATGAATCGTGTAGCCAATGCTCTCGTATCCGCGGCAACGCCGATCGAACATCCGTGCCAACATGGAAACGTGGAGATCCGCGTAGTCGTAGATGAGCACCTCGCGCTTGCCATCGTAAAGCCGATGCAATCGGCCGGCATATTGGGCAATGGTGCCGCGCCATGACACCGGGAGCGTCAGGAACAGGGTATCGAGTCGCGGGTCGTCATAACCCTCCCCCACGTATTTTCCCGTTGCCAGGATGACCCTGGGTTCCTCGGGTGGAATGGCCGCGAGTCGATCGGCCATCGCTTGCTTCTGCTTCTTTCCCATCCCGGCACGCAGTGCCACCACGTGCGGGATGCGTGGAGCGAGCATCTTATCGAGGCGTTCCAAGTGATCGTTTCGCTCCGTCAGTACGAGCGGTGAGCGACCGGCGTGCACCGATTCGACGACATCATCGCAGATGCGGCGGTTGCGGTGTTCGTCCTCGATCAGTTCTTGGTACAGGGATTGGAATTCGACGCGGCGGTCTGGGGACGCCTCCCGGGTTGGCAGGAACGCCGTCGGCTGCACAATGACGAAATGCTCGAACGGCCGCTTCGCCGCCTGCAGTTTCGCATCCACACGGTGGCGCACCGGTCCGCATTGCATGAAGATGATCGGCTGATGACCGTCCTTGCGGACAACCGTCGCCGACAGCCCCAGGAAATACCGCGCCTTGACTTGGCGTGCCACCTCCTCAAAGCCCGGTGCCGACAAATGGTGGCACTCATCGACGATCACATGGCCATAATCGGCGACACGATCGTCGACGACTCCTTTCTTGACCAGACTCTGAATGACGGCCACGTCGATCTGCCCGTTCGGCCGATTTCTCCCACCGCCAATACGACCAATCGCCGTCACGGGCACACCGAGCAATGCCGAGAGTCGTTCAACCCACTGATCCAGAAGTTGCCGACGATGGACAAGCACGAGCACATTGACACCGCGCTTTGCGATCAACCAGGCCGCTACCACCGTCTTTCCAAACGCTGTCGTCGCGGCCAACACGCCCATGTCGTGCACCAGCAGCGCCTCCACCGCAGATTTCTGCTCGGGTCGAAGATCGCCCGTGAAGTCGAGGTGCAGTGGAAGCCCAGCATAGCGTTCGTCGCGGACAGCAATTCGAATGCCCAGATCCGTTAGAGTTGCGCGGACGTCGTCGATGCAGCCTCGTGGAAGGCCGATATGATGGGGATGATCTTCGGCGCAAGCGATGACGCGCGGCTTGCTATACGTGGACAAGCGCATCGCCTGTGCCTTGTAGAACTCCGGATTTTGGAACGCTGCCAAACGAAGCAGCCGATTCCGGAGCGCAGGGGGCAATCCTTCCTTGGCAACGTAGATCTGATTGCCGAGGACCAACTCCAATACCTGAGGAAGTTCGCCCGCAATCGGTGCGTCCCCGCTACGGCGTGACGGCTGTGCGGTCCACGGCGCGACATCGTCTTCCTCTGCTGGCGGCAAACGCACACCAAGAACGCGGCCGCGTCGTTCTGCTTCCTGAACCAGACTTTCGATTTGAGCCCGTCCTATCCTTCGTTGGCTGGAGAGAAACGCCCATTGATCCGGCCACGGTTCGAGCGCGTCGTCGAGGAACACGCTATTACCCTGATCGCGCGGCGCCTTTTGCAGCGGCAAGGCGATCAGGTTGCCGAATCCACCTTGCGGCAGGAAGTCCTGGTTCGGAAAGAGGCGATCGTAAGAATCCAGTCCAACGTCCGGCCGGTGTTCCATGGTTTCTGTCAGCAGGGTGGAACCAAGCCGTCGGGCCAGCGCCGCCGGTATCGCCTCCTCGAAGAACAGCCAGACGTGTCCGCCGCGCCCGGAACGTGACCGCTCAAGCGCAACCGGCAGGTGCATGCGGCGACAGGTTTCGTGGAAGGCATTCGCGTCCTTGCACCACTCAGCCTTGTCGAAATCGACAGCCAGGAAGGCGCAGGTTTCATCCGGGAACAGCGGATAGCCCCCCGCGACGAAGGGCTCGCCATCAGGATCGCAGCCGGACAGGTGCCAACGGATGACGTCGTCTGTCAGCGGCAGTAGTCGACGGTGTGGACAGGTGGCGCATTTGACGCGCGGCTTCTCGCAGATTCCGCGCACCCACTCGTTGGCGCAAGCGGGAGCGTACCCTGGTTTGCCCGTCTTTCTGCTCTCGAATCGTCTCGCGTACACATCATCGCGGACGCGGAACAACGATCGGAAGAGCGCGATCTTCGCTTCCGGCAAAGATGTGCGATCGACCTGGCCAGGGGCCACTGGCATCGGCATGGGTTGCAAGATTTCCACCCGCTGTGCTGCCGCCATCAACACCGCGGGCGCGGCGGGGTAGGCGCCCGAAGCCGTCATGTCTCCTGGCGCCGAGTCAATTCGTAAACCAAGGCGATACGTTCGCCGATCTCGGCAACGCTGCGGTTGATGCCAATGGATCTCGGATAGATCGAGCGATCCGCCTTGATACCATCGAGGAAACGATTCAGATCGTTCGCGATGCGTGGGGCGACGGCGATTCGAAGCTCGGGCGCGAGAAGTTGCGACAGTCGCAGCGCGTCGTTCGCATATTTGCGGATGTTCCTTGCTGTCCACGGGCTCGCCCCTAGCCTGGCGTTCTCCCAGGTCTAGCCACGCGCTGGCCTTGCGGGGGATGAGCCTATCCTCTCCGACCCAGGGCAACCCATCCGCTTCCCGGCGGCCGGCGAGGACGAACACGTTCCGGAAGACATCGAGTCCCCTCACCACGGAAAGCGCCCCTTCAGTTCATCGAGTGCTAGTTGAACACGCTCGTCGGGATTGCCCTGCAGGCTGAGCGTCAAGGAAAGCGGATCGACGGTGTCGCTGTTCGGGATGAGTGCGGGGCTGTAGTGCCAGAGCTCCCATTCGCAGGCTCCCGGCAGCGGCTCAGGCAGCGTCTCGATGCCGGCCTGTGTCGCTATCTTCCACTGCGCCGGGCTGACGGCATAGACCGGCCACTGCGGCTCGGAAAGCATCGAATGTCGCGCCAGCGCGCTCAAGCCGGCCAGCTTCACGTGGGGCTGCTTCCACTTGGGAACGGGACGGGCCCAAAATCGACGCTTGATCGGGCTGCGCAACAATGGCTTGGCTCGCTCCCAGGTCTCCGCGGCAGTGCGTTCCGTATGTAGCCACCGCGCCCTACCCTCGGTGCGCAATGTCGCAATGCCGGCGGCCGTGAGCTCCTTGACGGCCCGAGACAGGGTCATCGCGGTGTAGCCCAGCTCGCCGACCACTTCGGCGGGCTGCCACTCCGTACGCCAAGGATGCCTCAGTAAGACAGTGATCAGCATCGCCTGCGTCGCCGGGCTGAGCGCGGTGTCGGGAGCGGCGGGCGGCTTGCGAAAGTACTCACGCATGTCGATCCCGAGATCCGGCAGATAGAGCTGGTTGCCCGGCACCAGAAACGGAACCTTCTGTTCGATTAGGCGCTTACGCTCGTAGGATGCGAGGGTGCCGGTTACGTAGACAACGGGCATCCCGGCCAGTTGACGCAACTTGTCCATCTGGCCTCGAACGTTGGCCAATCCCGGCTTGTCGGGCCGCTTGTCGATCGCCAGGAGAATCTGCCGATCCAGGAGCTTCAGCTCGCGGACGTCATAGGCGTCTTGGAGGAAATACGGCAACTTGCCGGCACCGAGCCAAGCTTGCACCTGGGGGGCAATGCCCAAGGTTTCATGCAAGTACGCTTGGACGGTGGTGTCCACGGTGTGTGCGGGAGCGCGCTTATCTACCATAATGAATGCACGATAACACAGTATATGTTATCGTGCAACTCTATGTTACCTAATACTCTTGGGCAACTCCCCAAGCTGGCTCACCTGCGATACAAATCCCTAGCTGATCTGACCCCTCGTCCGAGCATTTTGTATCAAGGGCCGTCGCGACATCAGCGTTAGATCGCCACACACTCACCGCAATAACCCTAAGAACATACATGAAGTATATTTAATAAAATACTGTTATTAAAGTGTTTCTATCTACTCCCACTCAATGGTCGCCGGCGGCTTGCCCGAGATGTCGTAGACCACGCGGTTGATGCCGCGCACCTCGTTGATGATACGGTTGGAGACCCGGCCCAGGAGTTCATGGGGCAGTTCGGCCCACTTGGCGGTCATGAAATCCGAGGTCTGCACCGCACGCAAGGCCACCACGTACTCATAGGTGCGCCCATCGCCCATCACGCCGACGCTCCTCACCGGCAGGAACACGGCGAACGCCTGGCTGGTCTTGTCGTACCAGTCGGCGGCGCGGAGTTCGTCGATGAAGATCGCGTCGGCGCGGCGCAGCAGGTCGGCAAATTCCTGTTTCACTTCGCCGAGAATGCGCACCCCAAGGCCGGGACCGGGGAATGGATGGCGATAGACCATCTCGTGCGGCAGGCCCAGCGCGACGCCGAACTCGCGGACTTCGTCCTTGAACAGTTCACGCAGGGGTTCCAGCAGTTTTAGATTCAGCGTTTCCGGCAGGCCGCCAACGTTGTGGTGGCTCTTGATGGCGTGGGCCTTCTTGGTTTTCGCGCCGGCCGATTCGATTACGTCCGGATAGATCGTGCCCTGCGCGAGCCACTTCGCCTTGGGCAGCTTTTGCGCTTCGACCTGAAACACCTCGACAAATTCGCGACCGATGATCTTGCGCTTCCGTTCCGGATCGGACACGCCTTTGAGGTGTCCCAGGAACTGGCTCGCCGCATCGACATGAATCACCTTGACGCCGAGATTGCGGGCGAAGGTATCCATCACCTGCACCCCTTCGTTGAGCCGTAGCAGGCCGTTGTCGATGAAGACGCAGGTCAGCTGCGCGCCGATCGCCCGGTGCAGCAGCGCCGCCACCACCGACGAGTCGACGCCGCCGGACAGGCCGAGGATCACTTCCTCGGCGCCGACCTGGGTGCGCACCTTTTCGATCGCCTCGCCGACATAGTTGGGCATGTTCCAGTCACGCCCACAGCCACAGATGTCATGCACGAAGCGCGCATAGATTTCCCGACCCTTGAGGGTATGGGTGACTTCCGGGTGGAACTGCACGGCATAGAAGCCGCGCGCCTCGTCCGCCATGGCGGCGATCGGCGTCGAGGCGTTGCTGCCAATGATCCTGAAGCCGGGTGGAAGCTCGGTCACCTTGTCGCCGTGGCTCATCCAGACTTCGAGCAGGCCATGGCCTTCGGCATTGCTGCGATCCTGGATGCCGGCGAAAAGCTTCGAGTGCCCTTGCGCGCGCATTTCCGCATAGCCGAACTCGCGCGTGTGGCTACTTTCGACCTTGCCGCCGAGTTGCGCCGCCATGGTCTGCATGCCATAGCAGACGCCCAACACGGGTACGCCGAGCTCGAAGACAACCTGCGGCGCTTTCCACTCGTCACCTTCATATACCGAGTTCGGCCCTCCCGAGAGAATGATTCCCCGCGGCTTGAATTCACGGATGAACTCGTCGGAGACATCGAAGGGATGCAACTCGCAATACACCTGCTGCTCGCGCACGCGGCGGGCAATCAGTTGAGTGACCTGGGAACCGAAATCGAGGATGAGGATGCGTTGATGGGCCATATGCGTTCGTCGCGTGGTGGTTACCCAGGAGGCACGCAGATAGTGCTAAGGCCGCCCGCCTGCAAATTTGGAACAGGGAAAACCCAGGTTTCCCCCGTTACCCCCTTCCTACTGGATCCAGTCAGTCGATATGGTAGTTCGGCGCTTCCTTGGTGATCTGCACATCATGGACATGCGATTCGCGGACGCCGGCCGAGGTGATCTCGACGAATTCGGCCTTTGCCCGCATGTCGTCGATCGTGGCACAGCCGACGTAGCCCATCGAGGAACGCAGGCCGCCCATCAACTGGTGGATCACCGCGGTAACCGGCCCCTTGTAGGGCACGCGGCCTTCGATGCCTTCCGGCACCAGCTTTTCGACATTGGCATCGGAATCCTGGAAGTAGCGGTCTGCCGCACCGTCCTTCATTGCGCCGAGGCTGCCCATGCCGCGATAGGCCTTGTAGGAACGCCCTTGATACAGCACGGTCTCGCCCGGCGCTTCCTCGGTGCCGGCAAACAGGCCGCCCAGCATCACGGCATTGGCGCCGGCGGCAATGGCCTTCGAGATATCGCCCGAGAAACGAATGCCGCCATCGGCAACCAGCGGTATGCCGCTGGCCGCAAGCGCGTTGGCGACCATATCCACCGCGGTAATCTGCGGCACGCCAACGCCCGCGACAATGCGCGTGGTGCAGATCGAGCCGGGGCCGATGCCGACCTTGACGCCATCGGCGCCATGATCGACCAGCGCCTTCGCCGCGTTGGCCGTGGCAATGTTGCCACCGATCACTTCAACCCGCGGGAAACTCTTCTTGACCCACTGCACGCGCTTCAGCACGCCTTCTGAATGTCCATGGGCGGTATCGACCACGATCACATCGACGCCGGCCTCGGCCAGCAGCTCGGCGCGTTCCTCGGTGCCCTCGCCGACGCCGATTGCGGCGCCAACTCGCAGATGGCCCTGCTCGTCCTTGCAGGCAAAGGGATGTTCGCTGGACTTCAGAATGTCCTTGACGGTTACCAGGCCCCGCAGCTCGAAGTCGGCATTGACCACCAGCACACGTTCGAGGCGGTGCTTGTGCATCAGGGCCTTGGCTTCCTCGGCCGAGGTTCCCTCGGTGACCGTGATCAAACGCTCGCGCGGCGTCATGATGGCCCCCACAGCCTGGTCGAGGTTGGTCTCGAAGCGTGTGTCGCGATTGGTAACGATGCCGACCACGATGCCGTTATCCACCACCGGCACACCGGAAATCCGGTAGCTGCGCGTCAGTGCCAGGACTTCGCGCACGGTCATCGTGGGTGGAACGGTGATCGGGTCCTTCAGCACGCCGGACTCGAAGCGCTTTACCTTGGCGACTTCCGCGGCCTGCGCCTTTGGATTGAGGTTCTTGTGCACGATGCCGATGCCGCCCTCTTGCGCAAGTGCAATCGCCAGACGGGCCTCCGTCACCGTATCCATGGCGGCGGAGAGCAGTGGCAGGTTCAACTGGATCTTGCGGGTGAGGCGGGTGGCGAGGCTGACATCACGCGGAAGGATCGCCGAGTGGGCAGGAACCAGGAGGACGTCGTCAAACGTCAGCGCCTTCTGGAGCATTCTCATGGTTGTTTTCCTTGTCTGGTGCCGAAACGCGATTTCAAGTGAGGGCTAACGCCGGCACCGCCGACGTTAAGCGCAGCGGCCGGAATCAGCATTATATGCGAGACGATATGGCGATCCCCGGGATGACGTCGGCTACTCGCTCTCGCCGCCGCCCTTTTTCATCGCTTTCCCCTCGGCGGCGCGCTGCTTGCGCACTTCCTTGGGATCGGCGATCAGCGGGCGGTAGATCTCCACCCGGTCGCGGTCACGCAAAGTCGTTTCGGCCTTGGCCAGCTTGGCGTAGATGCCGAGCTTGTTCTTTGCCAGATCGATCTCCGGGTGTTTGCCCAGCAGGCCCGCGGCCTCGATCGCCTGGCGCACCGTGCTACCTGTCGGCAAGCTGAGGCTGACCACTTCCTGGCGCTCCGGCAGGGCATAGACAATTTCGACCTGGATGGTTTCAGCCATAGACGTTCTGCGCTCTCTTGACGAAGGATTCGACGAAGGTCTCGGCGATGTGGTTGAACACCGGGCCAAGCACCTTTTCCAGCAACTGGCTGGAGAACTCATAGTGAAGGCGAAATTCTACCTTGCAGGCCGTATCGCCCAAGGGCGTAAAGCGCCAGCGTCCGTCCATGTGAGTAAAGGGGCCGTTCGTCAGGCGGATCTCCATCAAGAGCGGCTCCTGCTTGATGTTCTCGGTCGAAAACTGCGACTTGAGGCCGTGGTAATTGATGCGTAGCGTGGCCGACGTATGCGCCGCCGTGCGCTCGTGCAATTCGACGCCGCCGCACCACGGCAGGAATTGCGGGTAGTCCTCGACGCGATCCACCAGGAAGAACATCTGCTGCGGCGTGCGTTCGATCAGGACGGATTTCTCGACCAGAGCCATTCAGTGCGTGCCGGAGTCGTGTGGACGGGTAAAGTAGAATGCCGCATTTTATAGCGTCACGCCATGAGCATCGTCGACAACAAGAAGGCATTCCACGATTACTTCATCGAAGAGCGCTACGAGGCCGGCCTGGTGCTCGAAGGCTGGGAAGTGAAGGCGATTCGGGCCGGGCGGGCCCAGATCAAGGAGGCCTACGTGGTGCTGAAGCGCGGCGAAGTCGTCCTCATCGGCGCGCATATTTCGCCGCTGCTTTCGGCCTCGACCCATGTTCACCCCGATCCGGTGCGCACGCGCAAACTGCTGCTGCATGCCACGGAAATCAGCAAGCTGATCGGCAAGGTGGAACGCGCCGGCTACACCCTGGTGCCGCTCGACCTGCATTACAGCAAGGGCCGCGTCAAGCTCTCGGTCGGCCTGGCCAAAGGCAAGAAACAGCACGACAAACGCGAGGCCGAGAAAGAGCGCGACTGGGACCGCGAAAAGAGCCAGCTCATGAAAGCCAAGCTGCGATGAGCGGCTCTTTGGTGGAGGCTAACGGGGCGACGGGGCCAAGCTCAAGGATGAGCGGCGAAGCCGCGAAGCGGCGGCCGGAACCAGAAGGTCCGCGTCACGAGCGACAAGCGTGGCTGATCCCGTCGCGCCCGTGCGCGAACCGATGAGTGCCACCACCCTGCTCTGGCTGGTCACCGGCTGCATGATGCTGCAACCGCTGTCGACCGACCTTTATCTCGCCTCGCTGCCCGGCATGGCGCTGGATTTCGGCGTCAGCCCGGCGGCGGTGCAGCAGACGCTGTCCTTGTTCGTCTTCGGTTTCGGCACCGCGCAGTTGATCAGCGGCCCGCTGTCCGACCGCTATGGCCGCAGGCCGGTGCTGATCGGCGGCCTCGCCCTGTACCTGGTCTCCGGACTGGCCTGCGCCTTGACGCCGAGCCTGGACTGGCTGATCGCGGCGCGCTTCGTCCAGGCCGTCGGCGCCTGTACCGCGGTGGTCGTGGCCCGTGCCATCGTGCGCGACGCCTACTCGCCGGCCGATGGCGCCCGCGTGCTGGCCAGGGCGCTGTCGCTGCTGGCGCTGGCGCCGATCCTCGGACCGATCCTCGGCGGCTACCTGCAGGTGGCCTTCGGCTGGCGTGCCGCCTTCGTCACCCTCGCGCTGTCAGGCCTGGCGATGTGGGTCGCCGCCATGCGCCACCTGACCGAATCCAACCTGCAGCGCAATCCGGCCGCGATGCAGCCCGCCGGCCTGGCCCGCGCCTACCTCCATGTGGTGCGCACGCCGGCCTTCTGGGCCTACGCCCTGCCCGGCTCGATCTCCTATGCCTCGATCTTCGTCTTCATCTCGGGCACCCCTTTCGTCCTGATCAAGGTGCTCGGCGTGCCGACGCAGTACTACGGCTACCTGTTCGCCTTCGGCGTCTTCGGCTACCTGGGCGGCACGCTGATCTGCCGCCGCCTGCTCGGCCGCATCGGCATCGCCCGCGTGCTGGCGCTGGGCACCACCGTGGGCATGCTGGGCGGCCTGGGTTTCCTGCTGCTGGTGCTGGCCGGCATCAGCCACTGGACGCTGGTGGTGATGGCCCAGTTCGTGGTCATGACGGCGCACGGCATCAACTTTCCCTGCGCCCAGTCCGGTTCGCTCGCCCCCTTCCCGGAAAAAGCCGGCGCCGCCGCCGGCCTGTTCGGCTGCGCCACGATGTACGCCGCGCTGGCCACCGGCACCTGGGTCGGCGCCAGCCACGACGGCACCCTGCTGCCGCTGGCCTCGATCAGCGCCACGGTCGGCATCATCCTGTTCGCCGGCACCCGCCTCCTGGCGCGCTACGGCAAGGTAGATTAGCGGGAAGCGCCGTTTCGCCGGCGCCGACTGTTGGTGCTCCGTCATCCCGGGCTTGACCCGGGATCCAGAATGATTTTTGTGAATTGAGGGAAGGGAATCAACGATGAAATGGAATTTCGTACTGGCACTCATGCTGGGTGCACTCAGCCTGCCTGCGCCGGCGGCAGACGCAGAGCCCCAACCCGCCATCGAGGCCACCACCGCGGCCGGCGAAAAGGTGCTGCTGCTCCCGAATGGCCGCTGGCAGTTCGTCGATGCCCAGAAACAGGCCGAGGCGAAGAAAGTCGCCGATCAGTTTCCGGAAAACAAGGGCTGCCCGCCCGGCTGGCAAGGCGGCCTGGTGCCGGGCTTCAGCCGTTGCATTCCGCCCGGCGACAAGGATTACAACCGCGGCTCGCTGGGCCGGCGCTGACGCAAGCCTTTAGCCGTCGGCACGCCGGCCATTTCCGCGCCTGGCGATGCGTTGAATTCAATTCGGGCCGGACCCTTTTTGCTCTTTCGATCCAGAATCAACGGCTGGCGCCTCAGCCGATGAAATACAACGCGATGGAAGCTCCCAGCCCGACAATCCATAGAGCAGAACGCAGGTTTGCGAGATCGGCGACATAGGCTGCGATGTAGCCGATTCTCGAAGCCAGGAACAGCAACGCCAAGCCGTCGATGCGCCCCTGCGGCGCCCCAAGTCGCTCGGCGATAAGCACGCCAGCAATGAAGATGGGCAACGCCTCAAAGCTGTTGAGCTGAGCGGCATTGGCGCGGGCCTGCCATCCCTGGAGGTTTGCCAGCCATTGGCGCGGATCGTTATTGTCGAACCCGCCGAGGCGCCGTGGCTTGCCAAAGCCCTTCGACTTGGCCAGACCGGCGCTGACGATTGGCAGCAGGCAGGCAATCAATATGCAGACTTCGGCGATGGTCATATTCATGCTCCGCAGTGTAAGAGGGGTGTTGTTTGGCAATGCTAACGAGGGTGTCGAAAAGTCTTCTCATGACGGCATTCTGCTGGAAACCGTTAAAGGGTCAGCGTCGCCATTTTTTCGAAACTCGCTACTCGACAAATTCAATTCGACCCTGACTCTTTTGATCGCACCGCCGCGCGGTCCAGCCTCCATGTACCAGGGCTGTTGGATAGCTTCATGAGGAGTAGTACCCACTCCAGTATCTTCGGAGTTCGTCTTCCGTTGCACCTATGTCGTACGCGGGGCTCACGATGATCTGCGCCGCCGCGACATCAACGACGAAGAACCCTCGAATTCTCGGAACCAATTTGCTCCAAGTCTGGAAGCGGGGAAGAAGCTGACTGAACTCTTCCGTGTCACTTGTGACATAGCGAGCCGTACCGGCCAGCCGGACGGCCTTCCGAGAAAGCACGTCGAAGTAGTTGATCTCGACTGCCGGGTTAGCTCTGAGATTGCGTGCAGTCCCGGGGGAGCGAAGATCACCGATGGCAATGGTCTTCTCGTCCAGAACGACAGAGGTGCCCTTGGGAGATATGGCTGGCTTCCCCTCGGGCGTGACCGTGGCGACGAACCCCACGGTGTTGCGCTCGATCAATTGCCGCATGTCTGGCGTGATCATGCGGACTCTCGGTCAAAGGATAGGAATTTCAATACCATTTTGCGGGAGTAT
>JADJQA010000051.1 GCA_016712985.1 Sulfuritalea sp.
AATAAATTCCACCGAAATCGAGGCCGAAATCGAGGGGTCATCCCGCATAACCGCCGTAAAGTCCATTTCAAGATTGCCGTCGAAACTGCGCTGAACGGCGTTCGAGTTCCAGTTGCCGAGGTAGAGCCGCTGAGTGGTAATCGATACCACCTTGAAGCGCGAGCTTCCGCCGAAGGTCTGGGTGATGCCGCGGAACGTCGAAGTAATCGAAGAGGCTTGTTACCCGCGATCGTGTGCGGACTTGCAGGTGCGGCGCATCCTGGACGGTCGGCGGTCTGGGCCAAGACGGCGGAGGGAAGCGAGAAGGCTCGGCCAGGGCAGCAGCGAGTAGGGTCTTGCGCATCTTGATGCTCCTTAAGAGAAGGAAAACGAGGTTCCGAAGTTTCAGTGGAGGCCAGCGCCCGCCATATCGGCGTCAAGCGTAGCGGCCGAAACTAAAGAA
This sequence comes from Sulfuritalea sp., assembly GCA_016712985.1. GTDB lineage: Bacteria > Pseudomonadota > Gammaproteobacteria > Burkholderiales > Rhodocyclaceae > Sulfuritalea. The sequence continues at coordinate 443 of JADJQA010000051.1, forward strand.
TTGCAACGTGTCTGATGCAGAGACCGTGCCAGTCTATTTTCTGTTTAACTTCAACATCTTGAGATAGCTAGACAGGACGCGTCGACACCCACGCACCAAGAAGCACCAAACCGAGCCCGCCGCACCATTGCAGTGCAGCATGCGACAAGGCCGCAGCCTGCGCCAAGCGCTATGCTAGACTTTGGGATCGGCCTTGCGCTTAACGCCGATGAAAGCGGCGTCAGCCTTCATTAAGAAACGTGACACTGAAACGTTGCTTTCCCTTGTCCTTGCGAAAAGCCTCAACCACCATGATCAATTCCACTTTGCTCGATGGAAATGTCCGCCAGGTTTCTCCCTGCTGAAGGCGACACCAGCCGGCGACATCGAGAAAAACCTCCAGGCGGCTTTTCCGCCGGCGTGTTCGCCAAGCTGGATCTGCGACCGCGAAGAATTGATGTTCAGCGCGAAGTCCTTCCCCACGCGCGAGAACTCGTGGCGCTCTCAAGCTCGCGTCACCGAATTGGAAGCCCGCAACCAGAAGCCCCGTCCGCCCCGCACGCCTGAGCGTCATCGATTCCCACTGCCGCCGCAATTGAAGGTCGTGCTGCGCCCTCCTCTCCCCCAAACCACGTTCCCGCAAGGGCAGCGGGAGCACGGCGAGTTGCTGGCGCGACTTTCACGTTAAGCGCGTCGATGGCGCTGGCAGTTTTCTCGGTCGCGCGCACTGGCAGGCCTCGCGGCCCCGGAAGTGACCGTCGAAGTCCATCCGTCGCGGGCCTGCCGTCGTTCTCACCCGCGGGGTTTGCCCGACACTCGAAGCCAGGAAGCCCGTGACCGTGCCGCGGCGATCCCAGAACGCGGATTTGAATTTCCGCTGGCGCATCACTGCGAATCTGGCCGGCCGACCTGCCCAAGGGATCCGCCGTTTCGACCGCCGTTTGCGCTCCGGCATCCGGGTCGCCTCGGCCAGATCAAGGCCGATACCCTCGATGCCACGAATTTTGCCGGCGAACTGGCGCTTTCAAGGGAGTTGCGCGCGGTGCGCGTGCGCTCGCCATGTGCGCCGCGATCCGGCACGAAGCGGGTTTGGATGGCGCTATGGCGCGCGCCTTCGTCTCCGCCCTGGAAAGCGCCCCGGAAGCCGCGCTGATCGAAGGCCTGTGCATCCTGCCGGTAAAAACCTGCTGCAGGTCTGCGCCCATCTTACCGGCCGAGAAATCCTCGTGCCCTTCGCCGTGTCCTGGCGCTTTCTCGACCCTTGCCCGCTATCACGACCGCCGAAGTCAAGGGCCAGGCGCAGGGCCAAGCGCGCGCTGGAAGTTCGCCGCTGCCGGTGGGCATTCCACTCTTGATAGCGGCCCGCCGGGCGCCGGGGCAAGTCGATGCTGGCGCAGCGTCGCCGGGGGACTGCTGCCGCCGATGACCGCCGGCCGAGGCGCTGAAAGCGCCTGCAGTGCATTCGCTGGCAGGCAGCTTCAAGATGGCGCAATGGGGACCAGCGTCCCACCGGGCCCCGCACCGGGTTCGGCCTCAGCGCCGCACTGGTCGGGGCGGCAGCGCACGCCGCGCCCTGGAGAAATTTCACTGGCGCACACGGCACGCTGTTCTCGACGAACCGCCTGAGTTTCATCGCGGCGTCCGGGAGGCCCTGCGCGAACCGCTGGAAACCGGCCAGATCCAACATTTCGCGCGCGCGAGCGCGCCGAGTTCCCTGCGCGCTTTCAACTGGTCGCGGCGATGATCCCCTGCCCTTTGCGGCCGGCTTCCGGCCATCCGCCGGCAGTGCCGCTGCACGCCGGACCAGGTGGCGCTACCGCGGCAAACTCTCCGGGGCCACTGCTCGAGCGCATCGACCTGATGCTCGATGTCCCGGCGGTCGCGGAGCCGATCTTTCCCGCACGCCGACGGCGAGTCATCGGCCACCGTACGCGAGCGCGTCACGGCGGCGCGCCACATGCAGATCCGGCGGCGGGGCAAGCCCGGTCGCGCTGCTTGGCCCTGACGAAGTCGACCTCCACGCACGGCCCGACGAGGCCCGGCGCGCAGTGCTCAAACAGGCCATGGCGCGCCTGTTGCTCACCGCGCCGGGCTTATCATCGCATCCTCAAGGTGGCCCGCAGCATCGCCGATGGCAGGCACGCAACAGATCAGTTCGGCGCATGTCGCCGGAAGCCATCCACTACCGGCGCGGACTCGCGGATTGGCCGCAAATAAAACGCCGCTCGTGGTGGGCTTTGTCCAACCACGAAAGGCCCTTCGACAGCCTCGGGGAACGGTTTCATCATCAGGGGAGGAAGCGCAAACATGATAGTCAGGAGCATTTGAATGGAATATGCGCATCATTCCCGTAACCCCTCTGAACAGAACTGTACGCCGCTGGTGCACCAAACCATGAAGGGCGCGTCCGTCGATCCCGGCGGCGACATCGAGCGGCTGCTGGCGGCGGCCACGGAACTTGGCGTGAGCATCGAAAAGATCCCGCTCTACCCACGGCCACATTGATCATGCGGGGCGGCGCCGGGAACTGGCGAAGCGCTTTCGGGCGTGCCACCAGGGCCCCCAACGCGAGGAGATCTTCTGGATCGACCAGCCAGGCGCAAAACAGGGCTTCGGCTTCCCGCCGGCAGACCCACGCCGGATCGCTGACGCCGATGACGGCACACGGTCACTGTCGGCAAGGAAACCACAAGTGCTGTACACACCTGGCCATACGCCCGCGGGGCAGTGGTGTTCTTCCATGCCCCGTCGAAACTGGCCCTGGTCAGCGACGGTGCTCTTCGCCGGCTCGATCGGCCGCACCGATTTTCCGCGCGGCGATTACCAGACGCTTCCGACCGACCGATCCATCAAAAGCTCTGGCCGCTCGGCGATGATGTCGTTCATTTCCGGCCACGGGCCGTTATGTGTTTTCCTTTCGGCAGGAACGCCGCACCAACCCTTCCGTGGGTGACGGCGCTCGGACCCGTCGCACCCTATTCAGATATTCTGACAAGGAGAATAGATCTTGAGTTTTGCAAGCTGAGTTCAAGGAATTTGCCCTGAAGGGAACGTCAGTGAAACCCCCGCGGTCGGCGTGATCATCGGCGCGGCGTTCGGCAAGATTGCCGACTCGATCGTCTAAGGATCTGACTGGCGCCGATCGTCGGCAAGATCTTCGGCGGACTGGACTTCTCCAGCTTCTTCATCACTGCTGGCCCCCGCCGGCGGACCACAAGGGCGCCATGACCTACGATGCGCCGACCAAGGCCGGCGTGCCAGCTGTTTCGCCTACGGCAACTTCATCACGGTGGCGATCAACTTCGTCCGCTGGCGTTCATTATTTTTCTGATGGTCAAGCAGATCAACCGGCAGAAGGACGCGCCACCGGCACCGCCGGCCGCTCCGGCCGAGGACGTGCTGCTGCTGCGAGATTCGTGACTCGCTGAAGGAAGTAGGGTCGCGGGCGACGTCAGGGCTACCCCTGTCCGCGGATCGGGAAAACGGCGTGTAAGTGGCGCCACTTTACGCGAGAACTCGGCATCAACTCGATGACGTTGCCGACATCGACCACGATCAGGAAGGGGCGGCCGACCTTCCTCGGCGGGCAGGGTGCGGGCGTAGTTCTCGGCTTGGCTGCAGGCGCGCAGCAAGGCGTTGTCGAAGACACGGCCGACAGCTTCCGCCAGCCGGGTCTGCTTGGCTTCGAGGATGTAGCAGGCGCGGCGGAAGCAGTCGCTGAAGCCATTTGAGCTGGAGCCGTCGCCGTGCCTGAAGGTGACGCGGCGCTCGAAGACATAGGCGTTGTCGCCGGCCTCCGCCGGCGGCTTGCCAGCGGGCGATGAAGGCTTCGATGGGGTCGGTGTTGGTCATCAACGGCATGGGATCCGCCCGGTCATGTCAGGGCGGAGTTGGCTGAACGGTGCCATACGGCCAGCGATAGAGAGACCAGAATCTGCGCTTGGGGTATTCAGCTTCCTGGCGGTGAAAAAAGCGGGCGCCCTGGTCCCGAACGTATTCTCCTGCCATCAGGCAGCAACGTTCCGAATCGTAAGTGATCCTCTTGAATGCACGGTCAATCGAGGAGAGCAAAGGCTTCCGTCTTGAAACCTTAAGTACGCCTTTCATCCGATGACTCGCGCAACATCGGTCAGCGCGAAGTCGCCGCCCCTGGAAGAGCAAGGGCACATCGCAGTGGCGCAAGAGCGTAGGCGAAGCAGTCGCCAAAATTCAGTCCAGCCGGACGGCGGCCCTTGCCATAGCGTCGAAATGCCTCGGAGGACGCATCGGCCAAGGCTTCATCCACCGCGAATGTTTGAATCTGGTAGCGACCGAGCAGTTCGCGTGCGTAGGCGGCGCCATCGCCGCCGAGGCGGACGCTGGCGACCATCAGAAACTCGGTCCGGTTTGGAGCGGCGATGCCCCAACGGGGTATCCGCGCCAGGGCTTTCAGGTACTCCATGGCGTCGCGCTCACGCAACAGAATGGCAACCAGTGCGCTGGTATCGACGAGCGCGTCAACCGGGGAGGCCATGCGCGTCGTAGCCGATAATCTGGTCGGAAGTGCGCGAGTCGTCATTGAGGCGCGACCAGACTTCATCCTCGAGCCACGCCAGAGTCTCTTCGGCAGAGGGCCGTGCTTGCGGCGCCGACGTACCCAAGGCGGCGCTTAGCGTAACGATGGCCTCCTGCGTCATGGAGCGATGATGCGCCGCTGCGGCAGACTTGAGTCTGCCATGAAGTTCGATGGGCACATTGCGCAGAACGAGTGTGGGCATGGAGGCTCCTTTGTACGGAATGATCGTATGCTAGCGAAACGCTAGCGCCCGAGCAATCGGTTTTTGCAAACCACGCTTGCTTCGCGACGGCAAAGTCGCAGTCAGCCATTCGGGTGAAACCGCCACGACAAGAATGGAACTGGCAGACCCGGACACGACCTGTCGGCAACCTTCAGCGCTTCCATGTCACCGCGACGCCGCCGACTGTTTGCGGTCCCGAAGCGCTCCGCGAGCCCGGTATGGCAAAATTGGCGGCGTCCCGCGTAACAGTGCGGCGACCAGACCCGACATCGCCCGCCAGCGTTCCCTGCCTGTCGCGGGGGCATAAAAAATGACCGTCCGCAATCTGGAATTCCTGTTTCATCCAAAGTCGATCGCCGTTGTTGCGGATCCCGACGAACCGAGCCGCTACGCCGAAGTGGTGCGGCGCAATCTCGCCGCCGGGGGATTTTCCGGGCAGATCATGTCGATCAACGCAAAGAAGCGTTCGCTGTTCGGTATCGGCGCCCATGTTCACATCGACAAAATCGAGGTGGCACCCGATCTGGCGATCATCTGCACGGCACTGGCTGATGTCCCGCAGATCATTGCCCAGCTCGGCGCCCGCGGCACGCGGGCAGTGATCGTCGGACCGTCGCTGCGGGACAGGCTCAGCAGCAGCGAGGCAGTCGAGGTACGCAAGGCGATCCTCGATGCGGCGCGGCCGCATCTGATACGCGTGCTCGGACCAGGTAGCGGCGGTCTCGTGGTGCCCGCCGGCGGCCTCAACGCCAGCGTGGCCCCCGTCACCACAACGCCCGGAAAAGTAGCCCTGGTCGCCCGCTCGGCGGCCGTCGCCGCGGCCGTACTCGACCGTGCCTGCAGCAAGGGCATCGGTTTCTCCACGGTGCTGCACCTCGGCTCCGGCATCGATATCGATCTTGCCGACGTGCTCGACTGGCTTGCCGCGGATCCGGACACCGACGCTATCCTGGTGCAGTTCGACTCTGTCACCGGCGGACGCAAGTTCATGTCGGCGGCGCGCGCGGCGGCGCGCAACAAACCCGTCGTCGCGATCCGCGGCGGGCGCTTCGAGGGCAAGCGGCCGATCAGTGCGCCGTGGACCTCAGACGATGTCTACGAAGCGGCCCTGCGGCGCGCCGGCTGGGTGCGGATCGACACCCTCGACGACTTGTTCGACTCGGCCGAGGCAATGGCACGCGTGCGTCCGATGCGCGGCGAGCGTCTGTGCATCCTCGGCAACGGTCACGGCCTCGCGCGCATAGCCGCCGACGCGCTGCTGCGTTCCGGCGGCCGTCTCGCCACGCTGTCCAAAGACTGCGTGAAGCAACTCAAGGAACTGCTGCGGACCGACTCGCAACTCGGCAATCCGCTGGTGCTGCCGGCCGACGTCACGCCAGCGAACTGGGCCGCGGCGCTGGCGGCAGTGCTTGCGGACCGCGACACGGACGCCGTGCTGACGGTGTGTTCGCCGTCCCCGTTCGCGCCGGGCGTCGAAGTCGCCACGGCAATCGGCGAAGCGGCCCGGAACACCGAGCGCAATGTGTTCTCCTGCTGGGTCGGCGGCAACACGATGATCGAGGCGCAACAGGTTGCGGCGGCGCATGGCATCCTGAGCCACGACTCACCGGAAAAAGCCATCGCGATTTTTCTAGGGATCGTGAATTACCGGCGCAATCGTGATCTGCTGATAGAGACGCCACCGTCGGTGGCCGAGGATTTCACACCGGACCTGGTAGCCGCCCGCAGCGCCATCGCCGAGGCGATCGAGCAGGGAGAAGAGATCCTGTCTGCACGCCAGGGGCGACGCCTGCTCCAGGCCTACGGCATCGACGCCGTCGAGTATCCCCTTGCCGGCAGCATCGAGGCGGCCATACGCACTGCCGATGAAATCGGCTATCCGGTGGATCTCGGCCTGGTCCTCGCCAACGCGGCCGAGCAGAAACCGCTGGCGACAGGGCTGCGTTCGCCGGCCGACATTCGTATTGCCGTGCACGAGCTGCGCGACAAAGCGCGAACCAGGCTCCCGGACGTTCGTATCAGCGGCTATCGGCTGCGACCCGGCGCGGCGCGCAGCGGCGCCGCCGCACTGCACCTCGGCGTTGCCGACGACCCGGTGTTCGGCCCGGTGATTTTCCTCGCTCCGGCTACGGCGACGAGCATCCGCGGGAAAGATTTTGTCGTCGCGCTGCCGCCGCTCAACCGCACGCTGGCCGAGGATCTGGTGGCAGGCAGCGGCTTCGCCGAGGACGCGGTCGACGCCGCGCGCGACACGCTGGAAGCGGCCTTGAGCACGGCGCTGGTACGCTTGTCGCAGTTGCTGACGGATATCGACGAGGTAGCCGGCGTGGAATTCGATCCACTGCTCGTGGAAACTTCCGGCGTGGTCGCGCTGGACGTCCGCATCCGCATCGAGAAGACGGGACGCAAACTGGGCTTTCGACGCTTTGCGATCCGTCCCTATCCCAAGGAACTCGAGCAGCGCGTGGATTGGCAGGGCCGCCAACTGTTGATTCGGCCCATTCGTCCGGAGGATGAAACCACCCTCGGCGACCTGCTGGGCTCACTCGATCCCGAGGACGCGCGCATGCGCTTCTTCGGCACCATGCGCAGCCTGCCGCGTTCCCAACTCGCCCGCTTCACCCAGATCGACTACGATCGCGAGATGGCGCTGGTGGCGATCGAGAGCGGCAACGACGGCGTCGAGCGTTCGCTGGGCGAAGTGCGCACCGTGGCCGATCCCGACAACGCCGTGGCGGACTTCGCAATCGTCGTACGCTCCGGCATCAAGGGCCAGGGACTGGGTCGGCTGCTGCTCGCCAGCATCATCGACTACTCCCGCAGCCGCGGCACCCTTGAGTTGCGCGGCGAAACGCTGGCCGGAAACCTGCGCATGCAGCATCTGGCCCAGGACCTCGGCTTCACGCTGAAGACCGGCGCCGACATGGGCACGGTCGATCTTCGTCTGCTGTTGCACAGCCCCGACGATTCGGCAGGGACGAGTGCCGGCCATGTCGGCGTCAAGCGCGGCAGCCGAAACTGAGAAGCCACCGGCGGCATGCGCCTTGTTCTGATGCGTTGAACGGTCTATGATCAGTTCGAAGTCATCCGCATGAGGATACTGTTTCATGGCAAGCATTTCGTCCCTGTCCGGCGAACAATCCGCTGCGCAGTCCGGTCTGCAACAGATCAGGCTGCAGCAGGCGGAACGCAATGCGCAGGAGGCGGAGCGGACTGCCCGCGACTTGCGCGCCGAGGCCCGCGATGCGCAGCAAAAGGCCAGTGAGGCACAGGATGAGGCACGATCCATCACGTCCCAGGCGGATCAGGCGCAAACCGATGCCGGACAAGCCCGACAGGGTCTCGCAGCGGTCGAGACGGCGGCGCGGTTGTCGGACGCCGGTCGCCCGGCAGCAGAGGGGCAGAAGACTGCGGAACCCGCCACCCCGGCCGGAGTTTGGCGCCACCGGTAATCAACACGCGGGGACAACTCACCGGCACCGTCATCAACACCACCGCCTAGGACAGACATACAGGAGGCCACCATGCCCATCAACACAGTGAATTCCGTCGCCGGCGCCGCGGCGCAAGCGGTCAAGCAGCCCAAGCCGCAGCAGGCCGAAGCCCAGCAGGCCGATGCATCCAGGTCTGCCGACAAGGCCGCCAGGGCGCGTCAGGCGGAACAGCAGGAACAGGAGCCCAGGCAAGCGAAGCCTGTGGTCAACGCCGAGGGACAGAAGACCGGGCAGCTTATCAACGTCACCGCCTGAATCGAAGCCGACGCAACGGGTCGGCTCTGTCTGATAACGGTTGCAGGCTCCCCCGCTCAAGCCTTGCGTGCAATCGGCGGCGCTCCGGTATGCATCTGGATTTGCCCGACGAAGACCATGGCGGCCAGCGTGGCGCCAATGGCCAGATAGCCGACCATGCCGTAGCCGGCGATATGCCCGGACGCGTCGGCGGCTAGCAGCGCACCGCCGAGGTAGGATGCACCGCCTGACGCCAGTTGCTGGACGGCGCCATTCATCGACAGGAAGGTGCCGCGCAAGCGGGGTTGCACCGCCGAGGTCACAATGGCCATTGCCGGCACCATGCGTCCCGGCACGAAAATGAAAAATACCGTGGTCCAGAGGATCAGCAGCCAAAGTGGCACCGGCCCCAGGTGCGTGACGATCAAGAGGGGCACCATCGAGCACAGTGCCATCAGGCGGTAGACCCGGATCTTGCCGTGGGCATCGGCGAGGCGGCCGACCAGTCGCGAGCTGAAGAAGGTGGCGCAACCACCGAACAGATAGATCAACGGGATGTCTTCCTGCGGAATGCCGACATTCGCCGTCACATAGATGGTGATGTAGGGGATCACGGTGAAGCCTGAGAACATGAGCAGCGCCATGAAAACCAGTGCCCGCAGATGGTTGGCATCGCGCAGCACGGCCAGCATCGCCGACAGGGGATGAGCACGCTCGGCCTCGCCGACGGTGGCGGTCGGCAGATGTCCGCGCAGCGCAGGCAGCATCTTCCAGCCGAGCAGCAGCAAAGCGCAGCACAGGGCGGCGATGAAGATGAAGGGAAAGCGCCAGCCGAAATGGTTGGCCAGGTACAGCGATAGCGGCACACCGGCAACGGTGGACAGCGAAAACGCCGACATGATGGTGCCGCTGGCACGCCCGCGCCGCTCGAAGGGAATCAGGTCGCCGACCATGGTTTGCACCATCGAACCCAGCACGCCGCCGAACGCGCCGGCAGTACCGCGCGCCAGCAGCAGCGTGCCATAGCCCGGCGCAAGCCCGCAGGCCAGGGTAGCCACGGAGAACAAGGCGAACATGCTCAACAGCAGACGCTTGCGCTCGAAGCGATCGACGAACGCCGCCGCCAGTACGCCGGTGAATGCCGCCGTGAAGGTGTAGGCGGACACCAGCAGGCCGAATTCGTGCGTGCCGACATGCAGCTCGCGCATCAGGATCGGGCCCAGCGGCATCATGACCATGAAGTCGAGAATGTGTGCGAACTGGATACCGGCGAGCGTCAGCAGCAGCACCCGCTCGCGAGCGGGATCGAGTGGCTGCGGATGGGACGGAAGGTTCATGTCGGTGGGCTGTGGCGATGGATTCACGTAGGGGCGGTCAGGATTCACTCTGCGCCTGGAGCCGGAGCCGCCACCATTTTCGCGCCTCGCCTTCGCCTTCTGCATTCCACGCCAGCCAGAGCGGCTCGCTCGGGCGGGGATCGGCGACGTCCTTGGCGACCAGTTCGCGCTTCTTCAGCGCCGATTCGACGCGGCAGCGCGGCAGAAAGCCGCAGCCCAGCCCGGCGATTTGCAGGGCGATCTTCGCCTCGATGTCGGACACCGTGATGCGCGACTGTCCGGGGAACAGACCAACGGTGCGCGGCGGCAGCAGGCGCGCGCTGTCGGCAACGACAATGGCGGTGTGGGAGACCAGGTCGTCCTGCGCCAGAGGATGGTCGACGGCGGCAAGAGGGTGCTGCGGCGCCACGCAGAATACGAAGTCGATGGCACGAAGCCGCCTGGCCCGGTGGGAAAGCCCGGCCGGCGGATCGCCGATCGCCAGCGCCAGATCGACGCGCCCTTCACGCAGAGCCTCCCAGCTTCCTGTCATCACTTCGGTGCTGATGCGCAGGCGCGTCCCGCAAGCGAGAACCTCGAAGGCGCGGATATCGTCCACCAGCGCCGTCGTGGGCAAGAGCGAGTCATGCACCAGTCGCAGTTCCGACTCGTAGCCGGTCGCGATGCGCCGCAGGCGCGATTCCAGGTCGGAGGCGGAACGCAGCAGCCAACGTCCCTCGCTCAGCAGCTCGCGACCCGCGGCTGTCAGCGACACGCGCGGCCCGTGACGTGCAAACAATTGAAAACCTAGCTGGTCTTCCAGCTTTCCCACCGTATAGGAAATCGTTGAAGGCACCTTGTGCAGTGCCTCGGCGGCGGCCGCGAACGAGCCACCACGATCGATCGAGTCGATGATTTCGATAGCTTCGAGGCTGAGTTTTAACATCGCCGAAGTTTCATATTCGAAAACTTCGATTATAAGCTAGTAAAAGTATCATGCTGAAGCTCCTTGCAACAGAACATACTTAGTGTCACTCGGCTAACCGACTTAACTTTTCACGAAATTGGTCGAGGAAAAACTGGTGAGCGATCATCAACCGTGTCGAACATTCCAACCCAGAGGAGTCAATGATGTCTCACACAGTCGTCATCTACCACAGCGGCTACGGCCACACACAGAAACAGGCCGTAGCGGTCGAGCAAGGCGCCGCAAGCGTCGGCGGTGCCACGGCGGAACTTCTGGCGATCAGCGCGGAAGGCGAACTGCCGGCCGGCGGCTGGGAAAAGTTGGAGGCCGCCAGCGCCATTGTCTTCGGCACCCCAACGTACATGGGCGGCCCCTCATGGCAGTTCAAGCGGTTCGCCGACGCGAGTTCCAAGCCCTGGAGCGGAAGCAGATGGAAAGACAAGATCGCTGCGGGATTCACCAATTCCGCCTCCATGAACGGCGACAAATTATCAACACTGCATTATCTTTTCACGCTCGCGATGCAGCACGGCATGGTGTGGATCGGCACCGGAATGATGCCGGCCAATTCGAAGGCCGCCCAGCGCAACGACGTAAACTGGCTCGCCTCGTTCGCCGGCGCGATGGCCCAGTCGCCGTCGGATGCCAGCCCCGAGGAGGGCCCGCCGCCGGGCGATCTCGAAACGGCGCGCCTATTCGGTCAGCGCATTGCGGAAACCACCTTGCGTTGGAATCGCCGATAGAGTTGCCGACGGAAGGGGACCGACATGCTTGAACTGCGCAGGGCCGTGGATCGCGGCGTGGCAAATTTGGGCTGGCTGGATTCGCGCCACACGTTTTCGTTTGGCCATTACCACAATCCGAAACAAGTCGGCTTCTCCGATCTGCTGGTGATCAATGACGATCGCGTGCAGCCCGGCAAGGGTTTCGGCACCCACCCGCATCGTGACATGGAAATATTTTCCTATGTCCTCGAAGGCGCGCTGGAGCACCAGGACTCGATGGGCACCGGCTCCGTGATTCGACCCGGCGACGTGCAGATGATGAGCGCGGGGACCGGCATCACCCACAGCGAGTTCAACCACTCGCGGGCGGAAGCGGTCCACTTCCTGCAGATCTGGATCGTGCCGAACCGGATCGGAGTCGCCCCGCGCTATCAGCAGAAGCATTTCACCGCCGATGAGAAGCGAGGTCGCCTGCGCCTGATCATTTCACCCGAGGCCATGGACGGTGCCCTGAGCGTCTATCAGGACACGCGCGTATATGCTGGCCTGTTCGACGGCGCGGAGCATGTCGAATTCCCTCTGCCGCCGGAGCGATACGCCTATGTTCATGTCGCCCGCGGCGCGCTGCGGGTCGACGGCACCGCGATGCAGGCCGGCGACGGCGCACGCCTCCGCGACCCAGGGATGCTGCGCTTCGACGGGGGACAGGATGCCGAGGTGCTGCTGTTCGATCTGCGTCCGATCGAGTTGGCGATGCGATAGACCATGCCGGATCGGGTGCGTTTCAAAGTATTGGTTGGTCCAATCCCGCCGTTCGGCCTGAGCTTGTCGAAGGCCAGTGTCGCCACGATGTCCGTGGTTCGACGGGCTCACCACGAACCGGGTGCGTCAAACGCTTTCAAACGTACCAGGCCGGATGGGGCAGAATGACAGCTTTGGCATTCCGCGAGAGGATCAACGTGTCTGTTCGCCTGCTTGCCTTCTGCGGCAGCGCCCGCAAGGAATCCTTCAACCGCCGCCTGCTCGCGGCTGCCGTCACGAGGGCCCGTGCGGCGGGCGCCCTGGTTACCGAGCTGGATCTGCGCTCCGATCTGCTACCGATCTACGACGGTGATCTTGAATCGCAGCAGGGCCTGCCGGCGGCGGCGCTTGAGCTAAAGGCGCAGTTTGCCAGCCACGACGGCTTTCTGATCGCCTCGCCCGAGTACAACGGCTTCTTTTCGCCGCTGCTGAAGAACGCGCTCGACTGGGTGTCGCGACCGGCACCGAACACACCCGCTGCCTACGCCGGCAAGACGGCGGGTCTGCTGGCTGCTTCGCCCGGCGCCCTGGGCGGCATCCGCTGCCTGCCGCACTTGCGTCTGCTGCTGAGCAACCTTGGCGTCACGGTTTCGCCCGCGCAATTGGCGCTGGGGCATGCCGGCCAGGCGTTTGCTCGCGATGGCGGTCTTGCCGACGCCAATCAGCAAACAGCGCTGGAAAAGCTCGTTGCCGACCTGATCAGGCTCACGGCCGCAATCAAGGCTTGAGGATCGTTTTGGTCGTGCGCAGCGGTTGAGTTTCTCATCCTTCCGGGGTACGATCCTGAACAATAGCCAATCCAACGCAAAGAGGGAGTAAGAAGCATGTATTTATCAATGCAAGACTGCATCGACATGTCGGATCTGACCGAGGAAGAAATCCTTGCCATTGCCGAACATGAGAATTTGTCGGAGATACTCGCCATCGAACTCGGCAGCTATCTTGTTCATTCACCTGGCGGGGAAAAGCGCATCAAACGCATGATCCAGGACGACATCAAGAGCTCGCAGCAGAAGGGCGATGTCAAGCACACGGCAATGCTCAAGAGCGTTTTGAAGCATTATCTGGAGCATCACGCCCCAAAGGGCAAATGAGCACCTGAGGCCACCGTGCCCTCCGCAAGGGTGGCCTGATCGCAGGATAGGGGTCGCGCTGTGGCGCATGCCAGCAAGCTGGCGCAGAGGTCGCAAACCTTGCGAATTCTGCGCCAGTTCTTTTCAAGTCGACAAGCGTCACCGATTCCAGCAAGAACCACTGATTGCAAGCTGGCATCTGTCTTGCTTGCACTCTTGTGAGTTAACCAACAGGAGGCAATCATGGACTTGAACGAACTTTTCGCACTGATGACCCTCGGTGCAGTGGCGCCCTATGTGACTACGGCTGCAGTCTGTTGGATATGGCGTTCCGGCAAGCCCCCAACTGGTGCGGACGCACCACGTTGATACAGTTTTGGACCCGTCGAAACCGAAGGATCACATTTTGAGACCGCGCGGTTTTCTCGCGGCTCGGGCGAACAAGGCGTCGAATATCGGGTTGGGCAGCAGGCGCAGCAGTTTGGCGACCACGGCCATCTGCCAGGGAATCACGCTGTAACTGATGCCGCGCTCGATGGCGCGGACGAAACGGCGGGCAGCTTCGTCGGCCGAAAGCAGAAATGGCATCGGGTAAGGATTTGCCGCCGTCATCGGCGTGGCGACATAGCCCGGCGCGATGGTAAGCACCTTGACGCCACTGCCGCGCAATTCGACGCGCAGCGCTTCGAGGCAGGCGATGCCGGCCGCCTTCGAGGCCGAGTAGGCGCCTGCTCCCGGCAGCCCGCGGATACCTGCCACCGATGCGATGCCCACCAGGCGGCCACTGCCGCGCGCCTTCATGGCCGCGATGAAGGGCTGGAAGGTCTGCACCATGCCAAGCACATTGGTGTCGAAGACCCGGTGGAAAGCCGGCAGATCCCCCGCTTCCTCTGCCAGCGTGCCGACCGAAATGCCCGCGTTGGCAATCACCACGTCCGGGCAGCCCCAGCGCGCAATGAAATCCGCCGCCGCAGCCTGCAATGCCTCGGCATCGACCACATCCAGCTGGTAGCAGGCGTGCGCGCCGGGAAGTTCGGCGGCGAGGGCGGCAAGTCGATCCGGGCGACGCGCCGCGAGTCCCAGAGTTGCGCCCGCTGCGGCGTAACGGCGGGCCAGCGCCTCACCGATGCCGCTGGATGCGCCGGTCAGGAAGACCCGCCAGGCGCTCATTGCGGCCTTCTACTCCCTCTGCTTGATGACGGTACCCTGCACCCCGCTTTGCGACAGCAGGGCACGCGCGCGGTTCAACTCGTCCGGATCGCGGAAAGGGCCGACGCGGACTCGATGCATGGTGCCCTTGTCGGGAATATTGACTTCCTGGACGCTGGCTTCCAGCCCGCTGAGCGCAAGCTTGGCCTTGAGGTTGTCGGCATCGGCGGCCTTCTGGAAAGCGCCCACCTGGAGGAAGAAGATCTCGGCCGGCACCGGCTTGACCTCGCTCGCGGGCGCAGCAGGCGCGCCCGGTACCGTTTGATCGGGCGCCGACTTTAAAGGTGCCCCCTGAGCAGAGGCTACGCCGCCTGGCGCGGCCGGCTGCTTGCCTTCAAGAATCCCGTAGAACTCGAAGCGCCCGGCCGGCTTGTCACCGGGTTTGCCGGGCAGCGGCGCCGGCGTCGCGGGCCTTTCCCTGTCCGCCTTGGGCGCGCCTTCGTACTTGTTCTGGAACGGCAGCGGTGACTTGTTCAGATACCAGACCACGCCGAAGGCGATCAGCACGCCGACCACGAGGCCGATGAAAATGCCGAGCAGCGTGCCGCCGCTGGTGTTCTTTCGCGGCGTCGGCCTGATCGACGCCGGGCGCGAGGGACTGTCGAACTTCTTGTCGAATCTGCTCATGTCACATGCTCACCGGTTGCGAAACTCCCAGCAGGGAGAGGCCGTTTTGCAGCACCTGGCGGGTTGCCAGCGCCAAAGCCAGCCGAGCCTCCCGCGTTGCCTGAGCGTCCACCAGCAGTCGCTCGGCGTTGTACCAGCCATGAAAATCGCCGGCCAGATCCTTGAGGTAAAAGGCCAGCGCGTGCGGCCCGTAGTCGCGCGCCGCAAGCTGGATCAATTCGGGAAATTCGGCCAGTCGCGCGCACAGCGCGTGTTCGCGTTCATGCAGCAACGGCGCCAGATCGGCGCGAGCCAGCGCCGCCTCGTCACCATCCCACTGCGCCAGCACCGAGCAGATTCGGGCATGGGCGTACTGGACGTAATACACCGGGTTGTCATTGCTCTGCGACTTCGCCAGGTCGAGGTCGAAATCCAGCGCCTGGTCACACTTGCGCAACATGTAGAAGAAGCGGCAGGCGTCATTGCCGACTTCCGCGCACAATTGACGCAGCGTCACGTAGTCACCCGAGCGCGTGGACATCGCGACCTTCTGGCCGTTGCGGAACAGGCTGACAAACTGCACGAGCGCCACGTCAAGCCTCTCGGCATCCGCCCCGGAGGCGCTGAGAGCGCCCTTCACCCGCGGAATATAGCCGTGGTGATCGGCACCCCAGACGTCGATGACCTTGTCGAAGCCGCGCTCGAACTTGTTCAGGTGATAGGCGATGTCCGATGCGAAATAGGTATAAAGACCGTTGTCGCGCTGGACCACGCGATCCTTCTCGTCGCCGAAGGCCGTCGAGCTGAACCATTTGGCGCCGTCCTGCAGATAGATGTGGCCGGACTTTTCCAGCGCCGCCACGGCCCGCGCCACCATGCCGGTCTCGAACAGGCTGCGCTCGGAAAACCAGACATCGAAATGCACGCCGAACTGTTCGAGATCGGCGCGGCAATCCGCCAATTGCTCGGTCAGCACATGGTCATGCATGTAGGCCCAATCCTCGCCCAGCAGGTCCTTGCCCGCAAGAATCAAGCCGTCGAGCCGCGCCTCGGTGTCTTCGCCGCTGCCTTGATCGGGCGGCAGGCAGGCGATCACGGCTTCGGCCGGATGCACATAGCGGTCGCCATGGGCCTGCTTTACCTGTTCCGCCATCTCGCGCACGTAACCGCCCTGGTAGGCGTTGGCGGGAAAGGGCATGGGTTCGTCGAACAGTTCAAGGTAGCGCAGCCACGTGGAAACGGCAAGGATATCCATCTGCCGCCCGGCGTCATTGACGTAATACTCGCGCGTCACCTCAAAGCCGGCGAAGGCCAGCAGCGAGGCCAGACTCGCACCGTACGCCGCGCCGCGGCCATGACCGACATGCAGCGGGCCGGTGGGGTTGGCGGAAACGAACTCGACTTGCAGCCTGAGCCTCTTGGCCGGACCACGGCCGAAGTTATGGCCGGCGGCCAGCACGGCGCGGACCACGGCGGTCCTGGCCGCCGGCGTCAGGGTGAAGTTGATGAAGCCGGCCCCGGCAACGTCCACCTTCGCCACGGCGAACGAAGCCGGCAGCTCCCGCACCAGGCGCTCGGCGACCTGCCGCGGATTGGTCTTGAGTTCGCGTGCCAATTGCATGGCCAGGTTGCTGGCGAAATCGCCGTGGCTCGCCTGCTTGGGACGCTCAAGGATGATTTCGGCATGACCCTGTTCGGGTGCGACACTGACAAGCGCCGTGCGCAGCAGGCCGGCGAGATGCTGGCGGACATCAAAGGAAGCCGAGGCAATCCCGGCGGGTGCGCTGGATGAAACCATATCAAGTTACGCAGGGTCTTTCCGGGCCTTTCGCTAAGCCGTGAATTATACTTCTCGTTTAACGTCTGCCCCAGACCTCCGTGCGCATCTTCCGCCTGATCCGTATTGCCCGTGTAGCCTATCTCTACGGGCTCGACAGTCTGGTCCTCGATCACGAACTCGAGCCGAGCTTCCGGGCGCGCATGCTGTTCGCGGCGCAACGCCTGTTGTTCTGGCGCGATCTTGCGGCGCCGCGCGCGGTCCGACTGCGGCTGGCTTTGGAAGAGCTGGGGCCGATCTTCGTCAAGTTCGGCCAGTTGCTGTCGACGCGACGCGACCTGTTGCCGCTCGACATTGCCGACGAACTGGCGAAGCTGCAGGATCGCGTGCCGCCGTTTTCGTCCGACCTCGCCATCGCCGAACTGGAGAAGGCCTACGGCCGGCCGGTGGATCAGGTGTTCGCGCAATTTGACCGCGAACCGGTCGCCTCGGCCTCCGTGGCGCAGGTGCATTTCGCCGTCCTGCATGAAAAGGACGGCGGCCGCGAGGTTGCGGTAAAGATCCTGCGGCCGGGCATCCAGCCCATCATCGAGCATGACATCGCCTTGCTGCAGGTCGCTGCCAGCCTGCTGGAAACCCTCTGGGCCGATGGCCGGCGTCTGAAGCCGCGCGAGGTGGTCGGGGAGTTCGACAAGTACCTGCATTACGAACTGGACCTGATGCGCGAGGCGGCGAATTGTTCCCAGTTGCGGAGAAACTTCGCCGATTCCAACCTGCTGATCCTGCCCGAGGTGTATTGGGACTGGTGCTCGCGTAGCGTGATGGTGATGGAGCGGATGCATGGTACGACGATTTCGCAGGTCGACACGCTGCGTGAAAAAGGCGTGGACATCCCGCGCCTGGCTCGCGCCGGCGTCGAGATCTTCTTCACCCAGGTGTTCCGTGACGGCTTCTTCCACGCCGACATGCACCCCGGAAACATCTTCGTCACCACCGAAGGCCCGCGCAAGGGCTGCTACATCGCACTCGATTTCGGCATCGTCGGTACCCTCTCGGATATCGACAAGAACTACCTGGCGCAGAATTTTCTCGCCTTCTTCCAGCGCGACTACAAGCGCGTCGCCGAGGTGCACATCGAATCCGGCTGGGCGCCGAAAGGCACTCGCGTCGACGAGTTCGAGGCGGCGATCCGCTCGGTCTGCGAACCGTTCTTCGACCGGCCGCTGAAGGAAATCTCGCTCGGTCGCGTGCTGCTGCGCCTGTTTCAGACCTCGCGCCAATTAAACGTCGAAGTCCAGCCGCAACTCGTGCTGCTGCAGAAGACCCTGCTCAACATCGAAGGCCTCGGCCGCGATCTCGATCCCGAACTGGATTTGTGGAAGACCGCCCTGCCCTACCTGGAACGCTGGATGAGCGAGCAACTGGGCTGGCTGGCTTTGGAAAACAACGTCAAGCGCGAGGCAACGAACTGGGCCAAGCTGCTGCCGGCCTTGCCGCGCCTGGTGCATCAGGCGCTTACGGCCACCGCGACCCCGGCGCCCAATCCCGAACTGGAAAACCTGGCCGCCGAGATGCGCGGCTTGCGGCATCTGCTGTGGCTGGCGCTGGCTGTGGCCACGGTCGCCTTAAGCTTCGCCGTTTTACAATAGAGGCGAATTCTCTCGACGCAAAGGACGCGGAGACGGAGAAGACGCAGAGAACTTCAACAGCAACTGAATTGTTTTCTCGCCTGGCTTTTTCTCTGCGCCTCTGCGTAATCTGCGTTGCAAGCGGTTTGTTTTCCTGACGAGGATTAGCGATGCTGCTCTGGTTTGTCGTCCTCTACCTGATGGTCTCGGTCGGTATCGGCCTGTTCGCGGCCACGCGGGTCCATAACGCCAAGGACTTCGCCGTCGCCGGCCGCAGCCTGCCGCTGCCGGTGGTGACCGCCACGGTGTTCGCCACGTGGTTCGGTGCCGAAGCCGTGTTCGGTGTCTCGGCCACCTTCGTAAAGGATGGCTTGGGCGGCGTGGTCGCCGATCCCTTCGGTTCGTCGATGTGCCTGATCATTGCCGGCATCATCTTCTCGCGCTATCTCTACAAGCTCAACATCATCACCCTCGGCGACTTCTACCGCATGCGCTACAACCGCACGGTCGAGGTGATCACCACGATCTGCATCGTGCTTTCCTATCTCGGCTGGGTGGCGGCCCAGATCAAGGCGCTGGGCCTGATCTTCTTCGTCGTCACCGACGGCGCGGTGTCGCAGAATGCCGGCATGATGCTCGGCGCCGGCATCGTGCTGACCTACACCGTGTTCGGCGGCATGTTCTCCGTGGCGATCCTCGACTTCGTGCAGATGGCGGTCTCGATGGGCGGCCTGCTGTTCATCGCCTGGACGATCAGCGGCAAAGTCGGCGGTGGCGCAACGGCGGTGATCGACCATGCCGCGGCCGCCGGCAAGCTGGACTTCTTCCCCGCGCCCGACCCCTGGCTGTGGCTGACCTTCCTCGGCACCTGGATGACCATGATGCTGGGCTCGATCCCGCAGCAGGACGTGTTCCAGCGCATCACCTCGGCGAAGACGGCAAACATCGCGCTGTGGGGCTCGATACTGGGCGCCTCGATCTACTTCTGCTTCACCTTCGTGCCGATGTTCATCGCCTATTCGGCGACCCTGATCGACCCGGTCCTCTTCGCCGACCTGCTGGAAAAGGATTCGCAACTGGTGCTGCCGACCCTGGTCCTGCAGCACACACCGCTGTTCGCCCAGGTGCTGTTCTTCGGTGCCGTGCTGTCGGCGATCATGAGTTGCTCGTCGGCGACGCTGCTGGCGCCCTCGGTGACCTTCGCCGAGAACGTAGTGCGCGGTTTTTACCCGAACATGGGCGACCACCAGTTCCTGCGGGTGATGCGAATCTGCCTGGTGGTGTTCACCTGCATCGTCCTCGGCTTCGCGCTGAAATCCGAGGCCTCGATCTTCCAGATGGTGGAGAACGCCTACAAGGTCACGCTGGCCGGCGCCTTCGTGCCGCTCGCCGCCGGCATCTTCTGGCGTCGGGCGACGACCCAGGGCGCGCTCGCCGCAACCTTCGGCGGCCTGGTGTCCTGGGTGCTGATCGAGGTGCTGATCGGCGAGGCCAGCCTGGTGCCGCCGCAACTGATAGGTCTCGGAGTTGCGGTCCTCGGTATGACCGCGGGTTCATTGCTGCCGCAGTGGGTCGGCCACAAGCTACCGCACCACGACCTGCACGCGATACTGCATCACCATGCAGCCGCGCAAACCCATCATGCCGAGCCGGGACACAGGCATTGAGCCAAGTCCGGGGAGCCGGAGATGGCAGAATCGGGAACTGTGGCATACGGCGCACGCACCCATCTGACCCTCTACCTGACCAGCGGCTATGCGCTGCTGATCATCTACGCGAGCCTGTATCCCCTGTCGGGCTGGCGCGACAGCGGCGGCGATCCGCTGGCCTTTCTCGGCGCCGCATGGCCGCGCTACTGGACGGGCTTCGATCTGGCGACCAACACCGTCGCCTACCTGCCTTTCGGGTTCTTCTGCACGGCCGCTCTGCGCCACCTGGCCCCGCTGGCGGCGTGGCTGGTCGCGAGTCTGCTCGGGGGCAGCCTGAGCCTGGCGATGGAACTGCTGCAGAACTACCTGCCCAATCGTGTGCCCTCCAACCTGGATCTGGCTTGCAATACCCTCGGCGCCCTGCTGGGTGGCCTTGTCGCCGTGCTGGGAGGCTCGCGCGCGCTGGATGATGAACGCCTTGCGCGCTGGCGCGCGCGGACCATGATGAGAGGATATGGCGTTGACATGGGCGTGCTGCTGATCGCCGCCTGGCTGGTAACTCAGTTGTCGCCGGAAACCTTGCTGTTCGGCAGCGGCAACCTCCGCCAGATGCTCGACCTGTCCCCGGTCCAACCCTTCCTCGCGGAAAGCTTTGTCGGCGTCGAAACCGCCATCGCCGCTGCCGGCGTGCTGGCGGCAGGGCTGATTGTCACGCTGCTGCTGCGCCGGCATGCGCGCGTGATCACCGGCGGCCTGCTGCTTGGCGCGGTGCTGATCAAGATACTGGCGCACGCGCTGCTGATGGGGCCGGCGGCGGCCGTGGCGTGGATAACGCCGGGCAACAGCATCGGCCTTGCGCTGGGACTGGCGCTGTGGTGGGGCGCCTCCTTCCTGGTGTTTCCGCTGCAGCGCGCCGTAGCGGCGCTGGCTCTGCTGTTCGCCACTGTCATGGTCAATATCGCCCCGGAGAATCCCTATCTGCTCAATACCCTGCAGATCTGGAATCCGGGTCAGTTTCTGAGTTTCAACGGCCTCACGCGATTGATCTGTTCGCTGTGGCCTTTCCTCGCCCTGCCCTGGCTGATGATCTACCGTCCGGAACGTGACAATGCAATCGATTACTGACCTTGCCACCCTGCGCGATGCGCTGCGGGCCTTCTGCGCCGCACGCGACTGGCATCGCTTCCACACGCCCAAGAACCTCGTCATGGCGCTCAGCGTGGAAGCCGCCGAACTTGTCGAGCATTTCCAGTGGGCGACGCCCGAGGAAAGCCTGAACCCGACCCAGCAGCAGCGCGCCCAGGTCGCCGACGAAATCGCCGACGTGCTGATCTACCTGACCGAACTGGCCGACGTGCTGGGGATCGATCCGATTGCCGCGGCGCGCGACAAGATAGTCAAGAACGCAGTCAAGTATCCGGCGCCCCTATAATTCGCGCCTTGCCGCGCACCTTCCAGAAACCCGCCCCATGAGCCATTTCACGCACCACGTGTTCTTCTGCACCAACCAGCGCACGCCGGGAGAAGCCTGCTGCAACAACCATGGCGCGACCGAGATGCGAGCCTACGCCAAGGATCGGGTCAAGGCGCTCGGCAAGAAGCTGCCGGGCAAGGTGCGCATCAATACCGCCGGCTGTCTCGATCGCTGCGAACAAGGGCCGGTAGTTGTCATCTACCCGGAGGCCGCCTGGTACACCTATGTGGACAAGGAAGACATCGACGAGATCATCGATCAACATTTGATGCATGGTCGTAGCGTCGACCGTCTGAAGATCTGAAACGTGTCGAGACACGAGCGAGTGCTGGTCGACGGACCGGACGGCAACATCGAGGTTTTTGTCGAAGGGCATGAGAACCCGCAAGGCATCGCCCTGATCGCCCATCCGCATCCGCTGTTCGGCGGCACCGCCGACAACAAGGTCGTCACCACGCTGGCGCGCGCCTTCCGGGAAAAGGGTTGCATCACCCTGCGGCCGCATTTTCGCGGCGTCGGCGGCTCCGAAGGCGAACACGACCACGGCGATGCCGAGACCGAAGACCTGGTGGCCCTGCATGCCTGGGCGCGCTCAAGATACGCCGCGCAGCCCTCGGATTCGGGCGCACCGCTGCCGGTGTACCTCGCCGGCTTTTCCTTTGGCGCCTATGTCACCACGCGACTCGCCGCGCGGCTCGCCGCCACTGGCGATCCGGCCAGATGGCTGGTGCTGGTCGGCACCGCCGCCGGCTTCGTCGAAGGCGCGCGCAGCTACCAGGCTGCGGCAGTGGCGCCCGATACGCTGGTGATCCACGGTTCCGCGGACGAAACCGTACGCCTCGATAACGTCCTGGCGTGGGCCGGGTTGCTGAATCTGCCGGTCGTCGTCATCCCCGGCGCCGACCACTTCTTCCACCGCCGCCTGCACCTGATCCGCGACCTCATCCACCGCGCCTGGCGATCATGAGCGCCGCCATCGGTGGGCCGCGCCCCGAAGGAAGTCCCCCTGGGGGACCCCAAGACGGCGCAGCCAGATACATGGAGTCGCTTCAGCGACGAACCGCAATCACCCCCTCCCCCGGAAAGTGGGTTCGCGGGAAGGCAGTCCAATGAGCCCACTGGTTGTCAGCGCACTGCGCAAGTCCTACGACGGTCGCGAAGTCGTCGCCGGACTCAGCTTCGAATTGCAGCGCGGCGCATGCTACGGCCTGCTCGGCCCCAACGGCGCCGGCAAGACCACCACGCTGCGCTGCTGCCTCGGCCTGACGGCGCCGGACTCCGGCGAGATCACGCTGGTGGGCGAGCCGGTGCCGGCACGGGCCCGCGAAGCCCGCATGAAGATCGGCGTGGTGCCGCAGTTCGACAACCTCGATCCCGACTTTACCGCCGCCGAAAACCTGATCGTCTATGCGCGTTACTTCGGCATCAGCGGCGCCGCGATCCGCCCGAAGATCGCTGAACTACTCGACTTCGCCGGTCTGGCCGGCAAGGAAGGCGCCAACATCCGCACGCTGTCCGGCGGGATGAAGCGTCGCCTGACGCTGGCCCGCGCGCTGGTGAACGACCCCGAACTGCTGCTGCTCGACGAGCCGACCACCGGCCTCGACCCGCAGGCGCGCCACCTGATCTGGGAACGCCTCAAGCGCCTGCAGGCGCAGGGCAAGACCATCCTGCTGACAACGCACTTCATGGACGAGGCCGAGCGCCTCTGCCAGCGCCTCGCCATCATCGATGACGGTCGCATGGTTGCCGACGGCGCCCCGCGCGAGTTGATCCGGGCGCACATCGAGGCGCAGGTGGTCGAAGTCTATGGCGAGGATGCGCCGGGCTGGGCCGAGCGCGAAGCCAAGGCCCTTTCGCGCCGCGTCGAAGTCAGCGGCGAAACGGCCTTCTGCTACGTCGAGGACGCCACGCCGCTGCTCGCCCGTCTCGCCGCCTGGCCCGCACTGCGCACCCTGCACAGGCCGGCGAACCTGGAAGACGTGTTCCTCAAACTCACCGGCAGGGAACTGCGCGACTGAGGTCTGCGCGAACGCTTGCGACGCTGGCCGCCCCCGCTTGCCAAAATCCCCGATCAATCGTCCAATCGATTTCGGATAGGGCGGCACGACGCCGAAGCCGCAGCCTCGGTTTCCACGGCATGCGCAGCCAGCGCACGTCGGCAGCGGCGGCCGGATTCAGGCTCCACTAAAGGATTTGCGGCGCCCAGTTTCGTCGACCGGCGCGTCGCGCGTCGCCTCATGCTCGGAGCCTGAAGGCATTTCCTGGGCGCCGCCTCGCCAGCGCCGACTCTTGGCGCGGCAGTTTGTGCGACTTGACACGATGTAATCGGTCGATTATAGGTCTCCCTTGCTTTCGATCAAACCTCTTGCCGAACTTCCGGCGTGGCTTGGAGGCGTGCCCGATGTGACGGTTCGCAGTGTCGTTGTCGCACGGATCAAGCGCCTGGAACTGGGTTTGAAGGGTGACGTCGAACCCGTGAGCGTAGGGGTGTCGGAACTGCGCATTGATTGGGGCGCAGGCTGGCGTGTCTATTTCACTCAGCGCGTAACGCAACTGATCGTGTTGCTGATGGGCGGCTCTAAACGCGGTCAAAAAGCGCGATATCAAACGCGCCGAGGCCTTGGCGGCAGTGCTGGACTGATTGGAGGAAAGGAACATGGCCAACCGCATCAAGGTGACCGAGCTACCGAACTTGGACGCCGCCGCCGCTCTCGATACTGAGGACGCTATCGCAGCTTATTTGACCGACATCCTGACGGCGAACGATCCGGCCCTGCTCGCCGCAGCGCTTGGAGACATTGCTCGGGCACGTGGCATGAGCGACATTGCCAAGGCATCCGGCATTAGTCGCGAGGCACTGTACAAGGCGTTGCGCCCCGAGGCGCAACCGCGCTTCGAGACCGTCAGCCGCGTCTGTGCCGCGCTGGGAGTCAAACTGGTGGCAAAGGCCATGCATCCCTGACACTGCGCGCACGAAGACCCTGAATCCCGTCTAGTCATCCGGAATGCATCTGCTGGTCGACATTTCAGCCCACGGCCTGGGCCACCTGGCGCAGACCGCGCCGGTGCTGGATGCCCTTCATGCACTGGCGCCCGACCTGCGCCTGACGGTGCGCAGCGCGCTGCCGCGCGAACGGCTGGCGCAGCGCATCGGCGCTGGCTTCACACATGTGCCCGAGGCGCGCGATTTCGGCTTTGTGATGTACAACGCGGTCGATATCGATCTGGCCGCCAGCGAGCGGCGCTACCGCGAGTTCCACGCCGGGTGGCCGCAGCGAGTCGCCGCCGAGGCGGCTTGGTTGCGGCATCACGGCGTCGATGCGCTCCTCACCAATGTCGCCTACCTGTCGCTGGCCGGGGCCGCCGCTGCCGGAATTCCGGCGGCATCCCTATGCTCGCTGAACTGGGCCGACCTGTTTGCCCATTACTTCGGCGGCGAGCCGTGGGCCGCCGAGATCCACGCCCAGATGCTGGCGGCCTACAACGCCGGCCTGGGCTTCCTGCGCGTCACGCCCGGGCTGCCGATGGCGGACATGCCGAGGCGACACGAGATCGGGCCGATAGCGCGCATCGGCCGCCGCGACCGCGCAGACGTGGCGCAGCGGCTCGATCTCAAGCAAAGCGAACGCTGGATTCTGCTGGCCATGGGCGGCATCGAGTTTCCCCTGCCGCTGCAAGACTGGCCGCGCACCCCCGGCCTGAACTGGCTGGTGCCGGGCGAGTTGCAGATCGGGCGCGATGACGTGCGCAGCATCGACGTGCCGGCGCTGAGCTTCAGCGGCCTGCTCGCCGGCGTCGACGCGGTAATCACCAAGCCCGGCTACGGGACCTTTGTCGAGGCAGCGTGCAGGGGCATCCCGATCCTGTATCTGGAGCGCGACGACTGGCCGGAGACGCCCCATTTCGCTGCGTGGCTTGCGCTGCACGCCCGAGCCCAAGTCCTGACGCGTACCCAACTGGCGAGCGGGAATTTCATCGATTTGCTGCAAGGGCTCTGGCAAGCACCGGCACCCGCCCTGCCTCGGGCCAAGGGTGCCGATGAAGCGGCGCACTGGCTGAGGCGGGCATTCGGGCTGAGGGCTCGTGAATAAATCTACTGCGCGTGGCGGATCGGGGCTTGGGCGGTGCTCGCTATCCTCATGTACGGGAACGTACATTCCGGTAGCTGTGCTCCGGCCGCACCCCGCTGCGGCCCGCTCGCTACGATTTCTCCACGAGCTCTGCGCTGAATGAGCCGCCTCGCGCACTGCGTCGCGGCGCTGACGCTGCTGCTGACCAGCCTGCCGGCGCTGGCGCTGCCTTCCTTCGCCGAAGTGCGCGCGGCGCACCAGCCTTCCGACGCCTGGCTGCTGGCGCGCGACGGCACGCCGCTGGCGACGCGGCGCCTGGACCGCAGCGTGCGCCGCCTGCCCTGGGTCAAGCTGCGGGACATCTCCCCGGCGCTGCACCGCGCGGTGCTGATTTCCGAGGACAAGCGCTTCCTCGATCACGCTGGCGTGGACTGGCAGGCCGCCGCGGCGGGAGCTTGGGGCAACCTGTGGAATGAGAGGAGGCGCGGCGCCAGCACCTTGAGCATGCAATTGGTCGGCCTGCTCGACGCGGAGTCGCGGCGCAAGGGCCGGCGCAGCTTGTTGGAGAAGATTGACCAGACCGCCGGCGCGTTGCTCCTGGAACGGCACTGGAGCAAGGACCAGATCCTCGAAGCCTATCTGAACCTGGTGCCGTTTCGCGGCGAACTCGAAGGCGTCGCAGCGATGAGCCGCGGGCTGTTCGGCAAGTGGCCGGAAGGTCTCGACGAACAGGAAGCCGCGCTGGCCGCGGCCCTGCTGCGCGCACCGAACGCCAGGCCCGACCTCGTCGCGCGACGCGCCTGCGGCCTGCTCAGGGAAATGCAGCGCGAGGCGCTGTGCCGGGACATCGATGCCGTGGCCGCCGTGGCCTTGGGCAGCGTGCTGCATCGCCCCGACCAGACGCCGCAACTGGCCCCGCATCTGGCCGTGAAGCTGCTGACGCAGCCCGGCCAGCGCATCAAATCCACGCTGGACGCCGGCTTGCAGCGCTTTGCCGGCGAGACGCTACGCCGCCACCTGGGCGCGCTGGAAAAGCGCAACGTCGAAGATGGCGCAGTGCTGGTGGCGGACAACGCGTCGGGCGAAATCCTCGCCTGGGTCGGCTCCAGCGGCGAACTCTCGGATGCCGCCGAGGTGGATGGCGTCACCGCGCTACGCCAGGCCGGCTCGACGCTCAAGCCCTTTCTCTACGGCCTGGCCTTCGAACGCCGCGACCTGACCGCGGCCTCGCTGATCGAGGATGCGCCGCTGACGCTGGCCACCGGCAACGGGCTCTACGCGCCGCAGAACTACGAGCCTGACTATCGCGGCTGGGTCAGCGCGCGCATGGCGCTGGCCGGCTCGCTCAACGTGCCGGCGGTAAAGACGCTGGTGCGCATCGGCGCCGACGAATTCCAGCAGCGCCTGCGCCGCTTCGGCTTCGACAGCCTGACCGAGCGCGGCGACTGGTACGGCTACAGCCTGGCGCTGGGCTCCGCGGACATATCCCTGCTGATGCTGGCCAATGCCTACCGCACGCTGGCCAACGATGGGCGCTGGAGCAGCCTGCGCGCGACGCCCGAAGGCAAGGCGCCCGCCTGCCGGGCCGACTCCTGTGGCACATTTGGCGGTAGCCCGCGTCGGGCGATGTCGCCACAAGCCAGCTTCCTGGTCGGCGACATCCTGGCAGACCACGCCGCGCGCGCCGGCAGCTTCGGCCTCGAATCCTGGCTCGCCACACCCTACTGGAGCGCGGCCAAGACCGGTACCAGCAAGGACATGCGCGACAACTGGTGCGCCGGCTTCTCGCGCCGGTATACGGTCGCGGTGTGGGTGGGCAATGCCTCGGGCGCGGCGATGCATGATGTATCCGGCATCTCGGGCGCGGCGCCGGTATGGCGCGAGGTGATGGACTGGCTGCACCGCGGCGACGCCGCCGGACGCGGCAGGGTGAACAGCAGGGCGGCCGAGGCGCCACCGGGAATGGTGGCGCAAACGATCCGCTTCGAGCCGTCCGCGCAGCACACGGCCGAGCCGCAACGGCGCGAGTGGTTTATCGGCGGCACCGAGCGCAGCGTCGTGCGTCCTGCCCAGGCACAGGCCCTGGCACGGATCAGCTACCCGGCCGAGGGAATGGTGATCGCGCTCGACCCGGACATTCCACCGGGTCGCCAGCGGCTCCCGCTGCAACTGTCGGCAAGGGGCGCGGCCGGCTGGCAATGGCGCATCGATGGCCGGCCGGCCGGCCGCGCCGACCGCGCCAGCCGCTGGCTGCCGCAGCCGGGCAAGCATCGTCTGGCGCTGGTGGATGCCAAGGACGCCGAACTCGATGCCGTGGCCTTTGAAGTCAGGGCCCTGCGCGGCCGGCGCTGACAGCGCGAGGCCACAACCCCTACGTCATAATGTTTGACGCCCCGATATGAGCTTGAACTTCGGACCAATAACGATGACGATGAGCGATAACACGGTACCGATGTGCAACGAGCACTCGTAATCTTCAGATGCTCAAGACCTGAATCAGACGATTCAGCATCTTGAATTCGTTATCGCTTTCAAGCGAAAGAATTGCGTCGCGAATGGCCGGCACATACAGTGAATCCATTGCATTCGTACGAGTAACCTCCAGGCCATTCGGCGGGTCGTACAAATACTGGATTTCGTTTAGAGATTGCCGAATGACAAACACACCGACAGGATCGTCAGCAACATCCCGATCTGCAGCGTCGAGATAGTGATCGCAGACATCTATCTGGCTGCTGAGCCAGTGATAACAAAGCTCCCTTCCCAACGAATCAAGCAGGGTGTTTCGACATTTTGCCTTGTTCATATTGGGTGATTCGGGGGAAGTCCGATCGCTTGAATACGGCGCGCACCATGCGATATTGCGCTTCCAAGGCTTGGCGTCCGCCTTGCTCTCTATCAACCAATGCGACGATGCCGATGATCCGGTAACCTGCTTCCGCAAAATGCGTGCATGCATGCTTGGTTGAGTTCCCGGTAGTAATCACATCATCAACGACAACAATAGTGGTTCCCTTCGGAAGTTGGTTTTCAATGCGGTTCATGGTGCCGTTTTTTTGGCTTCTTTGCGGACGCTGGAACCGCGAACTGTCTTCATCCCTCGCTCAAAGGCTTTCATAGCGACTGCTGCCGTTATGAAATCGGCGCCCATTGTCAGTCCGCCGATTGCGTCTAGGGTTACGGGTTCTACACACGAAATTGGACAGGTGGCAGCCTCAAGCTAGGGCAAGAAACTAATTTTTATCTATACGTATTGCTTCAACATGACGTTTGGAGCAGCAGTATGT
>JADJQA010000052.1 GCA_016712985.1 Sulfuritalea sp.
CACTTTCGTGAATACCAATGACGGTGCGCTCGAAGCCGCAAAGAGAGGGTTTGGCCTGACGCGGCTGATTTCCTATCAGGTGGCCAACGAACTGGCCGCCGGCACGCTCAAGACGGTGCTAGCCGATTTTGAAGAAGCATCGATGCCGGTTCATGTAATTCATCGCGAGGGCCGTCACGGATCGGCCAAGGTCCGCAGCTTCGTCGATTTGGCCGTCGACAAATTGAGAGCAGACAAGGCATTGCAGTGAAGTAGCGTCCGCGGCTGTTGCTGACCTTCCGCGCAACGCCGCGATCATTGGTTCTGCCAGCAATGGCCGGGCTTATTGTCAGCGTGCCAATTTTTCTTGAACGGCAGCTTCGTCTGGTCTTCAACTCCGGACGCGAGTGCCAGCAATGCCGCCGTCACGGCGAAAAGGAAAGCAGCCGGTCGAGAGTTGATAGTCTTGGTTGTGTGAATGACGGGTCTTGGCCGTCAAGGCAGTGTCGATAACCTTTTGCTTGCCGAAAACCGGCCGTTCAGGTGGGCCAGAGGACACATCGACTATTCAAATTGGAAGGCCACATCGAGTGGCCGGATATGGCCGGGTCCGGCCCGCCAGCAAATCCTACCCAGCGTCCGCAACCGCTGCTTATGCGGACATCCGTGCAACAAGCCAGGAACGGCTGGTCAGGCCTATCGTTGGAAGCTTGATGTCCCGCTTTCGTATCCCCTGCGTTTGCCCTCCGGCGGCTGTTAAAAAGACTCGGCGCGGGCGGTACAGCGGTGCATCCGGTGCCGCCGGCCTCATCCGATCTGCTCCGCGCGCCGCAGCGCTCCGACCAGCCCCGTCCATTGATGCAGCAGCAGCCCGCCGGCGATCAGCGCCGCGCCGAGCCAGACGCGCGCACCGATTTCCTCGCCGTTCAGCATCTGCCCGAGCAGAAGCGCGAGCACCGGCGTGATCAGCGTGATCAGCGCCACGCGGCCGGCTTCCATGTGCCGGATCACGTAGAAGTAAAGCGCGAAGCCGAGCACCGAGCCGAACACACCGAGGTAGGCGACGGCCGCACCGGCGCGTAGCGGCAGTCCGGCCGGCACGCTGCCCTCGGCGAGCCACCAGACCAGGCCGAACAGCGGCAGCGAGACGGCGAGCGTGCCGGCCGTGGTCGCCAGCGGCGGGCTGTCGTCGCCGATGCGCTTGATCCACACCAGGCTGGCGGAATAGATCAGCACGGCAAGCAGCAGCGCGGCCAGCCCAAGCCCCGCCTGCGTGCCGCCGGCGCCCTCGCCCTGGGCGAAGATGGTCGCGAGGCCCGCCAGTCCCAGCGTCATGCCGGCGAGGCGCAGCGGCGTCAGAGCGCGCTCGCCCAGCCACAGCGCCGCGAGCACGCTGGTCACCAGCGGCGAGAGGCCGAACAGCACCGAGATCAGCCCGGAATGGACGTGGCGCGCGCCCCAGTAGGTGAGCGTCATCGCGCCGAAGAGGCCGAGCCCGCCAACCAGGTAGCTGCGCCGGGCGCGCGGGTGCAGCGGGAAGCCGATGCGCCAGACGGCCAGCAGCAGCGCGGCGAGCGCGACACCGATCACCATGCGGGCGAAGACGGCGAAGGCGAAGCCGGCACCCTGGATGCTCCACTGGATCGCCAGCGGCGTGGTGGACCAGATGAGGATGATGCCGAGATAGGCGGCGGGGACGGACATGGTGGCTCCTGCACAATCTGCCGCCCGGTGGGACGGCACAACGAAACGGGCCGCGCGACTTGTGGCCGCGCGGCCCGGACCAGACTGCAATGACGCTATCGACTCAGTGTCGTTCCGGTCGCCGATGCCACATGGGCCACGCGCGGGACATGATTCGCCACAGTCGCGCGACGCGAGCGGCGGCAAGAACGGAAGAGTGATGATGGAAGGCCATGACCCGATTGTGCGGGGACCTGCTGGCCTATGTCAAACGCCGTGCGCCGAGGTCCGCGCGTTCCCCGGGTCCCCGTGCGGAATTCCAACAGCGGCGTGAAAGTCGGCGTCAGCGGGACGGCGGGACAAGCGCGCACGGCCCCGAGGATCAGTGGCTGTGCAGTTTTTCCCGCAGCCAGACCTTGATCAAGGATTGGCAAGGTACGTCGCGCGCATTGGCGGCCGCCTTGATCGAGTCGAGCAGATGCTGCGGCAGGCGCAACGAGATGGTTCGGGTCGTTGGCTTGAGATTCGGCAGCACGACGCGCTTTGCTTTCGACCAGTCGACATGCGCCGTCGAATCCTGGCTTTCCCAGAACGCGCGCTCTTCGGCCTCGCTGGCGAAGCGGGGAATGGCTTTAGTCGGCTTGCTCATAAATCGTTCGCTCCTTGCGATGCATGTCGCGGGCCGAAATCACCCGAATCAGGCTGCCTGCTTCAGCGCGCGGGCAGCATGCCTTTGTCGACGATGAAAGCGATGATCTCGGCCAGCCCCTGACCCGTCTTGAGGTTGCTGAAAACGAAGGGTCGTTCCCCGCGCATCCGCTTGGCATCGGTGGCCATGACTTCCAGCGATGCCCCGACCAGCGGCGCCAGGTCGATCTTGTTGATCACCAGCAGGTCGGATCGCGTGATGCCGGGGCCACCCTTGCGCGGAATCTTGTCGCCGGCGGCCACATCGATCACGTACAGGGTCAG
Organism: Sulfuritalea sp.; assembly: GCA_016712985.1. Lineage (GTDB taxonomy): Bacteria > Pseudomonadota > Gammaproteobacteria > Burkholderiales > Rhodocyclaceae > Sulfuritalea. The sequence goes on from JADJQA010000052.1 coordinate 2,635, forward strand.
GTCGGACAGCTCCGGGCTGAAGGTGGCCGCCAGGTTGTCGCCGCCGCTCTCGATGAAAATCACGTCCAGCCCGGCGAAGCGCCGGTTGAGGCGGTCCACGGCTTCGAGGTTGATCGAGGCATCCTCGCGAATCGCCGTGTGCGGGCAGCCGCCGGTCTCGACGCCGATGATGCGATCCGGCGCCAGTGCCTGGTTCCTGACGAGGAACTGGGCGTCCTCTTCGGTGTAGATGTCGTTGGTGACCACCGCGAGGTTGTAGCGCTCGCGCAGGGCCTGGCACAGGGCCAGAGTCAGCGCGGTCTTGCCGGAACCGACGGGGCCGCCGATGCCGATGCGCAATGCCGCGGCGGGATGAGAATCTTCCACTCTTGATACGGATTTGCTCATGATCTGAACAGCCTCGAATACTGGGTTTCGTGGCGCGCGCAGGCAATGGCAAAGCCCGGCGCGAAGTTGGAATATTCCTCTTCCGCGAGAGTCAATGCGCGCTCCACCGCGACGGGCAAGCGGCTGCCGATTTCCTGCAAGAGGCGCTGGCCGGCGGCCTGTCCGAGGGGTACGGCCTTCAGCGCGGCCATGGTCTGGTTTTCCGCCCAGCTCCAGAGCCAGGCTGTGAGCGCCGCAGACAGCGGAATCCGCCAGGCGGCCGCCGCGCAGCTCCAGACCAGCGCATAGCTGCCGCGGAAAGCATCGCGCTGTTCCGGCGGGATCGCAAGTGCATCGAGCAAATCCGCCGGGAAGTCGCCAAGCTCATGCAGCAGGCGCTGCATCGAATAGCCCATTTGCAGAGTCTCGGCGCGCAGCTCGGCAGTCTCGCGAGTGGCGAGATACTGCGCATCCAGTTCCAGCGCCGCGTCGCTGTCGCCGGCTGTCCATGCCTCGATCATGCGCGCCAGCAGCGGCGCTTCGCAGCGGCCGAGGTTCCATTCGAGCTGGTCGCCGATCCATGTCAGCGCGCCGGCCTCGTCTTGCACCATGCCGGCTTCGACCGCCCATTCCAAGCCCTGCGAATAGGTATAGGCGCCCACCGGCAGCGCGGGACTGGCAAGTTGCAACAGGCGGGCGAGGGAGGCCTTCCTCCCGGCCTCCTCCGAAGGGGCTAACGTATGCACACGACCTCGCAAGCAGTTGATTTTCCACCCCTCTCCCCTTGTGGGAGAGGGGCCGGGGGAGAGGGCGCGGGACGAAGAATCAACGGCTTACCCCTCTCCCTAACCCTCTCCCGCAAGGCTAGCGTATGCACACATCTCTCCCGTCATTCCGGCGCAGGCCGGAATCCAGTGGACGGGGACCGCAAAACATCGATTTACCCTGTATGTCTTGGCTTTTCTTGCCGAAGACCGTCCCGAAGTCCATCGCCTCAGCTTGGCTGCGCCGCCCTTGGGGCGGCCCTGCGGGCGGCGCTCATCGCGGCTGGAAGTGATCGTGAATCTTCGGCCGGACGCGGGCCAATTCGCCTTCGCCGCCGCTGGCGCCATGGGCTCCATGGTGGCCATAGGCCCCTGCCTCCGGCTCAAAGGGGGCTTCGATCTGGATAACCGGCAAGCCGAGGCCGCGGACCATCTCACCCAATACATGGTCTTGCGCGAAACGCAGGCGTCCCGCCCGGATCTCCACGGCGACATGGCGGTTGCCCAGATGGTAGGCGGCGCGCGCCAGTTGCAGCGGATCATGGCTTGCCGCTTCCATCAGCATCTCCGGTGCGGCGACGACTTCGACCACCCGACCATCGTTGCCGAGCAGACGGTCGCCGCCGCGCAGCACCCGTCCGCGTTCGAGGAACAGGCCGGCCTCCTCGCCGCTGGCCAGCCGCGTGCGCAGGCGGCTCTTGCAGCGGCTCTCGAAGGGCAGCGGCAACCGTTCACAGGCGGCGGCGCCGTCAGGCGCGCAGGCTTCGATCAGCAGCATCGGTGCGGCCTCCGGCCCAATTCCGCTCCTACTCCGGCAGCGACTCGCCGCGGAAAAATGCCAGCGCCAGCGCGTCGACGGCCGGAGGGTTCTCCAGCGGCGCGGCATGGCCAACGCCGGGAATCACGCGCAGCCGCGCACCCGGTATGCCCGTCTGCAGCAGCCTGGCGTGGTGCAGCGGCGTGAAGCGGTCTTCGTCGCCGACGATGACCAGGGTCTCGGCGCGGATGTCCTTCAGCCGGGCGCGTAGGTCGTGGTCGAGCACGCCCATCATCATCGCCTTGGTACCGGGCCAGGGCAGCGCCTCGGCGGCCTTTTCGAGCACCGGGATCAGCGACGCGGCAAGCCTCAGGAAGGTGGCGCCAAAGGTGACCGGCAGCATGACGCGAAAACGCAGTTGGGTGCCACCCACCTCCCAGGCCTGCACAACGACGTCATGGAGCGCGCGATTGACCTCGTCGGACCAGGCGAAGGTATCGGCCAACAGCAGCCTGCCGAGCTTGTCCGGGTATTGCAGCGCGAAGTGCTGCGCGACGATGCCGCCGTAGGAAACCCCGAAGACATCGGTCCTCGCGATGCCCAGCTTGTCGAGCAGGTGGGCCAGGTCATCGGCCTGGCGCGACAGCGGGTAGACCTCCTCGTCGCCCCCCACGGTCTGGCCCTGGCCGCGCATGTCGAGCAGCAGCACGCGAAAGTGCGGCGAAAAGTCCTTTACCTGGGCCGCCCACGCGACGGTGCTCATGGTCAGGCCGTTGAGCAGGGTAATGGTTTCGGCGCCCTCGCCGTGGAGTTCGTAGTAGCACTTGACGTCGCCGAGGTCGATGTGGGGCATGGTGTTTCTCCTCTCAGAACAAAAAATAGCGCTGCGCCATCGGCAGCACCTTTGCCGGCTCGCAGACCAGCAACTCGCCGTCGGCGCGCACCACATAGGTTTCGCTATCGACCTCGATCACCGGCGTTGCGCTGTTGTGCAGCATATCGGCCTTGGTGACATCGCGGCAGTTCTTCACCGGCTCCAGGCGCTTGGCGAGGCCCAGTGCAGCGACGGCGGGGTTGTTCAGCGCCGCCTGCGAGACGAAGGTCAGCGACGTCTTCAAGGCCTTGCCGAAGCTGCCGAACATCGGCCGGTAATGCACCGGCTGCGGCGTCGGGATCGAGGCATTCGGATCGCCCATCGCCGCCGCCGCGATCATGCCGCCCTTGAGGATCAGGCTCGGCTTGACGCCGAAGAAGGCCGGCTTCCACAGCACCAGGTCGGCCAGCTTGCCGGGCTCGATGGAGCCCACCACATGGCCGATGCCGTGGGTGATCGCCGGGTTGATGGTGTATTTGGCGATGTAGCGCTTGACGCGCTGGTTGTCGTTGCGCGCGGTATCCTCGTTCAGGGCGCCGCGCTGCAGCTTCATCTTGTGCGCCGTCTGCCAGGTGCGAATGATCACCTCGCCGACGCGGCCCATGGCCTGCGAGTCGGAGCTCATCATCGAAAAGGCGCCGAGGTCGTGCAGGATGTCCTCGGCGGCGATGGTCTCGCGGCGGATGCGGCTCTCGGCGAAGGCCACGTCCTCGGCGATGCCGGGATCGAGGTGGTGGCAGACCATCAGCATGTCGAGATGCTCGTCGATGGTATTCACCGTGTAGGGCATGGTCGGATTGGTCGAACTCGGCAGCACGTTGGGCAGGCCGACCGCCCGGATGATGTCAGGCGCATGGCCGCCGCCGGCGCCCTCGGTGTGGAAGGTGTGGATGGTGCGGCCCTTGAAGGCGGCCAGCGTGGCCTCGACGAAGCCCGATTCGTTCAGCGTGTCGGTGTGGATCGCCACCTGCACGTCCATTTTGTCGGCGACCGACAGGCAGTTGTCGATCGCCGCCGGCGTGGTGCCCCAGTCTTCGTGCAGCTTGAGGCCGATGGCGCCGGCCTCCACCTGCTGCATCAGCGCCGCCGGCTGCGAGGCATTGCCCTTGCCGAGGAAGCCGAGGTTCATCGGGAAGGCTTCCGCCGCGGATAGCATCGAGTGGATGTGCCACGGCCCCGGCGTGCAGGTGGTGGCAAAGGTGCCGGTGGCCGGACCGGTACCGCCGCCGAGCATCGTCGTGACGCCGGACATCAGGGCTTCCTCGATCTGCTGCGGGCAGATGAAATGGATATGCGAATCGATGCCGCCGGCCGTGACGATCATGCCTTCGCCGGCGATGATCTCGGTGCCGGCGCCGATCGCGATCGTGACGCCGGGCTGCACGTCGGGGTTGCCGGCCTTGCCGATCGCGGAGATCATGCCGCCCTTCAGGCCGATGTCGGCCTTGACGATGCCCTGTACCGCATCGACGATCAGCGCATTGGTGATTACGGTATCAGCGACTTCGCGCGACATTCGCTGACCCTGGCCCATGCCGTCGCGGATCACCTTGCCGCCGCCGAACTTCACTTCCTCGCCGGGTATCGTGTGGTCCTTCTCGACTTCGATCCAGAGCTCCGTGTCGGCCAGGCGCACGCGGTCGCCCTTGTTTGCGTACACGGTGGGGCCGAACATTTCGGCATAAGCTTGTCGGGAAATTTTCATTGGCTTCTCCATGGTCCGATTCTAAATGCCATCGCCGGACTATTCACGCTCCGCAAGCTTCAGGGCAGCTTCGACAGTCGTCAGCGACAAGACCAGCGAACGCGGGTCATCCAGCAAGGGAAGCGCGCCATAGGCCTCGTACCAGGCAGCCACGCGAGCGTTTTTGGCATCGATCAGCAGCGCGACACCGCCGACCTCGGCCGCTGCGCGGATGCAGCGACGTCCGGCAGCGAGCAATAGTTGCCCGCCCAGGCTTTGGCCTTGCGCCGCCAGGTCCACAGCCAGGCGGCCGAGGCGAAATACCGGCACTTTGTAGCGGGCCAGGCCCTTTTTCACCAACGCAGGCGTGCGCGCATAGTCGATCGAGGCCGGACCGAGGCTGTAGAAGCCCAGAACGCGCCTGGCATCATCGACCGGCGTGGCGACGAAGGTTTTCGCGCCGCCGCGTTCGTGGCTCTGCCGTGCGTGGCGCCGCAGGAACTCGTTGAGTTCCGCATCGCCACAATCGAAAGCGTCGCGCTCGTGGGATTTCGAGATCGGCGCCTCACGCCAATCGGGCAATTTCACGCGCGTTTCGGCATGCGGCGTGCCGCCGCCGCAAGCTTGGCGGTGGGTCGCGGCGGGTTCTCCAACACCTCCAGCACCCGCAGGCTGTCGCGCTCCGACAGCGTCAGGCGCTCGGCCCTCTCGATGACCTTGCGCGCAGCATCCAGTGCATGGCGCAGGACAAAATCGGTCATATCGGTGTGTTCGAGCGCAACTGCGTGCATCAGCGTCGCCTTGTCGTCCGCACGGACGCGCAGGGCAAGCCGGCTGTTATCTTCAACGATGGCACGGGGCATGAAGGTCTCCTTGGTTGTACGCATTCAAATGGTACATCGGGACGGCAGGCGCCGCAACCGGGTTTGCCGCGCCGAGCGTCGCCAATCACCGGTGACGGCTGGTTACACACGGCCCTGCAACGAGGGTCTTCACTTCAACACCCCTTGGATCTTGCCTTGAAAGCCATACACCTTGCGCTCGCCGGCGTGGTCGGCCTGCTCGACGGTACGCCTCTGCCCCGGCTCGAAGCGCACCGCCATGCCGGTGGCGATGTTGAGCCACATGCCGCGCGCCGAACTCGGTGGAATAAAGCAGAAGGCCGCTGTCGAGCATGTGCTCGACAGCGGCCGGGGACTACGAAATGCTGCCTAAGACCGGGAACAGGTATCGGCCGGTGAGCCAATCGACGGTGGCGAAATGCCTGCCGTCAGGCTCATTTCGGAACGAAGCTCTCGATGCCGAGGGCGCTGCTCGCCACCTATCTGCCGCCCAGATGCAGCGGAATCGCCTCGTTGGCCAGCCATTTCTCGAGAAACTGAAAGTAGTACGGGTTGCCGTCCAGAACGCCGCTGGTACCACCGGGCCAGATCGACTCGGCGCGCGGCCTTAGCGGTCTTGTTTCACCCACGAAGCGACGAACCGGCCCCGAGTCGAACATGAAGGAGTCAACATTCGCCACTCCCGGATCGGCGCCGATCCTCTGGATCCTCAGCGAGTGGGTGGCAGCATCCACGGTCTGGAAGCCGCCATCCGTCGAGATGCCATTGAGGCCCGGCAGGGACGGCGGGAAGGCACCCCCCGCCGGCGGGATCGAGAACGGCTCACCCAGCAGGTGGCCGAAGACGATCCGGTGCAGTTTGCCCCAGCGGTAGTCCTCCTGATTCTCAGACTTGTTGAAGGCTTCCTTGAAGTCTTCGCTTGCCATCAGCTCGAGTGCCTGCTTGACGCTTTGCAGGATCAGGACATCGCGGCGATCGGCGGCATTGGCGACGCCGGGAACGACGAAGAAATCCACCCCGGACGCTCCCTTGCCACCGCGGGTGGCGAACCTGTCGAGGAGGTTCTTCAGCGCTGCCAGCGCGTCATCGTCGCCGGGCTTGGGAAAGGGCTTATTGGGATCCAACGAATACGAATCAAGCGTCGAATCGATGGTATTGGCGATGAAGTAGCTGCGCCAGACGCTGTAGATCGATGCCGCCACGGAAGCATCGACGCTTGCGCGCCTCGGCCTTTCTCCGGCCGGCTTGCCGGCATCCCAGCCTTCTTCGAGGCCGGTAGGTGTCGAGAAATCCCAGGTCTTCAGACGGCCAACCGCCTCGGCAACACCGGAATCAGTCGCCAGTGCAGCCAGCGTAGCGTTGGCGCCGTTCGCCTTGCCGCGCTTGAACGCCTGCACGATCCAGGGAGTGAAATACTCGGCGTCGCGCAAGACGACATCGGCCTGGATGGCCTGCATCTCGTCGAACGAGATCTTGCGATTACCGCGGCTCAGGTACTCCTGCAAACGCTGCGTGATGCGGCCGGCGCGAAAACCCCGGTCCCAGGAGTAGGCCAGATATAGCAGTCCGCCGCCTGGCCGCATCGTGTTGAGCGGGTTGTTGTCGAGCGTCAGCCCGGCCGGATCGTTGTTGGCGTTCACAAACCAGCCCGCCGGCGGATTCACGATCTTCGGCATTTCGGAGAAGGGCAGGATTTCGTAAGGCAGGCTCTGGCGCGGTTGGGGATTCTGCCTCGGCAGCCATTCATTGCCGCCCTGGCCGTCGCGGATGAACCACGGCGGCGCGCCAGTAACGGTGCCGGCCTGCAAGTCCTCGCGCAGAGGCATTTCGCCGGCGGTGAAGTAGGCGATGTTCCCCTTGTCGTCACCATAGACGAAGTTCTGCGAGCCGACGTCGAAGAACTGCAGCGCCGCCGCGAATTCGCCCAGATTGCTGGCGCGGTTGATCTTCAGGAAAGCATCGAGCTCGCGAGTTGCGTAGGACCCCACGTATTGCACGCTAAAGGCCTCGAGGGTGTCGGGATCGAACTCGAAGATCGGCCCGTGGCGCGGAACGATCAGCGTTACTCCGGGGGTCTTGGTGCCGCCATCGCCATTGAATCTGAAGACCTCGGGAATTGGGATCACATGCTCACGCTCTCCCTTGTACAAGCTGCTGAGGCCGCTCGGTGAAGTTGCGTCCGGCACCAACTGCTCCTGGAAGGTGTCGGTAACATCGATCAGGTTGTTCGTCGAGCCCCAGGCAATGTTGCGGTTGTAGCCCCTGGATGACGCCGACCGTACCGGGGAAACCGCTGCCGAAGACTTGCAACGCGCCGGGGATCTCGAGGCCCATCGGATAGAAGGTCGACGGCGTGCCGAGTTGCAGGTGCGGATCGTTGGCGACCAGCGGATGCCCGGTGTTCGTCAGCGCCCCGCTGACGGCCCAGAGATTCGAGCCATCGCGCTTGTTGCGATCGAGGATGCCCTTGAACAGGGGGATCTCGCGGATGCGTTCGCGGTATCGCCGGGCCAGATCCATCGCCTGCGGCCGTAGATGCGATGCATGATGGGGCGCTGCCGCGTCCTCGGCTGCCGACCAGGGCCGGTGTGACGCGTCTGGAATGGTTGAGGCCGGATCGAATGGAGCCGAGCGGAAAAGATCCTTGGCAAACAGTTTCGATCCATCGAATCCGACGGCGCTTCCGACCGCGCTATAAGTCTGCGCCGCCACGGTACGGTCGCTGTCGAGTTCGAACGCCAGGCCGAAAGCGATCAGCTTGCCGATCACGACCGAGTCAACCTCGGTCCACGGGGCGACGCTGTTCAATCCGAGGGCCCCGTACTCGGGTGGCAAGGGCTTCGACGCCGCCCAGGCATTCACTCCCTTCGCATACGCAACAAGTGCCTTCCGGGTATCGGACGAGAGCGCGGGAAGCGAAAGCTCGGCGGCACGGCGCAGTCCAAGGGTGCGCAACTGGACATCGGTCTTCAGCGCCGGCGGGCCGACGAGTTCGGCGAGTGTGCCGCTGGCCAGTCGGCGGTTGCTGTCCATCTGGAACAGGCGGTCGCGGGCGTGGACCCAGCCTTGCAGGAAATACAGATCGTCCTCGTTGCCGGCACGAACATGATAGATCCCGTTCGTATCGCGGATGACCTGCGCCCCGGGCTTGAGTCCGGGAATGACCAACGCGCCTTCGGCAGTCGATGCCTGCTGCGCCCACGATACACTAATCAACGACAGTGCCAGGACGGCGGCGCAGGTCTTGCGCACCAGCGTATTCTTGATGTGACTATGCTTCATGGCTCTCCCCTTTTGTAGTTCTTCGTTTGCGCATCGCAGTTTCGATGCACTCCGGCGGTATCTCCAGCTCCGGGCCGTCAAGCCTGCTGCCCTGTCGCAATCCCTCAATCCGTTTCGGGCTTCCAGCCGAAACAACGGGAGCGTTTTCAGGATACGGGTACCCTCGACAATTATTCCCATACGCCATTTCGAAGTCAATGGAAAATCATCACCCGCGCCGGCCTGACTCAGTTAAGGACGCCTCAAATGCAGCACAACCGGTCAGATCGTCCTATCTGTCGAGCCCGCATAGTCACGGTGCTGTAATGGCGCTGTAGCGGCGCTGTCATAGTCACCAGGCGCGACTCGATGTTCAACGCGAACCACACGAAGCGCCGAAATCGGCGGGGAAACTTCAGCACCCGATTGTTGCCTCGCCATCCTTTTCGGCCACGCCCATGGCCAACCGGCCATGCCGACATGGAGTTCGATGGAAACAAAATGACTATGCGAAGGATGCTTTCATTTCAGCCCTCCCATCACCTTGCCCTGAAAGCCGTAAACCTTGCGTTCTCCGGCGTAGTCGACCAACTCCACGGTGCGCGTCTGCCCCGGCTCGAAGCGCACCGCCGTGCCGGCGGCGATGTTTAGCCGCATGCCGCGCGCGGCGGTGCGGTCGAAGGCCAGCGCGTCGTTGGTTTCGAAGAAGTGGTAGTGGGAACCGACCTGGATCGGCCGGTCTCCGGTGTTGGCGACCTCGATGGTCACGGTGCGGCGCCCGGCGTTGAGTTCGATCTCGCCGGCTTCGATGTTCATTTCACCTGGAATCATTTCACAACCTCCGGAAACTGCCTAAAGTCGCGGCGGCAGGCGCGCCCACCGAAAGAGAGCCTCGTCACACCGGGGAAAGTCGGCGTCCGGATCTGCGAGCTTCTGGATTCCGGCTTTCGCCGGAATGACGATTCTGGGATTTCGTGATTTTTCATGAATCCGTGCAAGCTCGCGCGCTAAACAATCGGGTTGTGCACGGTAACGAGCTTGGTACCGTCGGGAAAGGTCGCCTCGACCTGGATTTCGGGGATCATCTCCGGCACGCCCTCCATGACCTCGTCGCGCTTTAGCAGCGTCGTGCCGTGGCACATCAGATCGGCCACGCTCCTGCCGTCGCGCGCACCTTCGAGAATCCCGGCGCTGATGTAGGCCACCGCTTCCGGATAGTTGAGCTTGAGGCCGCGCGCCTTGCGCCGCTCCGCCAGCAGGCCGGCGGTGAAGATCAGCAGCTTGTCTTTTTCCCGAGGTGTCAGTTCCATGGTCGCTTCCTTTCGCTATCTCGTCACCCCGGATGATATATCCAGAGCGCCGGCGCCAAGCACCCGAACGGTCATGTAGTGTCGAGCCCAGGCACCTCCGTGCACGAGGTCAGCGTTGCGGTGAACCGGGACTTGCCCGTCAACCCGGGCGCCTCAGACAATAACCTTCCCGCTCTGTTTGGCCACGCCAATCGTTGCTTCCACTCCTGAGTTGAACGAGACATAGTCCGATTCAATCCCGTCGCTGAAGATAACGCCGCTTTCCGGCATGAAGGAGCGCAGTTTTAGCTGATGCTCGGAATCGACCCGGCCGAATACCAGAGTCGCATGGGAGGAGCGGCTCGGGAAGGGCTCTCTTACCGCGAACTGAAGAAAGGATGCATCCCATGGCGCCGGAGCGTAGCTCTGAGTCCTGGCAGGATGGGCGAACTCGGAGGCAATGGCCAGAGATCCCATCACGACGCTCTTCATCCAGGCCGTGGATCCGAGCCCGGTGGATACGATCAGTCCGCTCGACGATTGCACCTCCTTCCGCTCGCCCAGTTCGATCTCGTAGTGTGCGGAGGTGTGGCTTTTCGGGCCGATAAAGAGATCGTTCACGGCAAGCAATCGCTGACCGTCCGATAAGCTCGCCTCGGCCATTGTCACCACCTTGTGGGCAACTTGGTCGAGCATGACTTCCGGCACGAGTGCCGAGACATCCCGTGGTTCGAATGGCAACAGTATGCCGTCCCAGCGATACCGATCGGGATTGACGCCGATGATCGGCTGGCCATCCAGGTACTTCATTGTGTTGGCGACAAGTCCGTCCTGACCCAGCGCGACTACGACATCGTCCGGGGCGAACATGAAGTTGGTCAGGAAGCCGCGGTCGATTGCCTGATAGCGCCCGTGCGCTTCCAGGGCCGTTGTGACAGCTCGCTTCGCCGCCGCGTAGGTCTCGTGTTCGGCCAGGTAGTCGGAGAAGTCGGCGCCGAGGTGTTCCAGGTAAAACCGGGCCTGGGCCACCGAGTGGTACTTGGCGACCAACTCCTCCAATCGAGTGCGACGGGTGATCAGCACCACCTTGCGCTCAGCGGTTGCCATTGCGAACTTCCTCCCTTCTTTCGGCGGCAGGTAGCAGGGCCTGCAACAACTCCGGCGAAACATTGAGCTGGCCAATCTTCTCTGCTCGCTCGGCGATGTTGCCAAACGCCTGGGCGATCAACTGGCCAGGTTGCATGCCGACTGCGGCCAGGGACTGCACCACTCGCGGATCCACCTTCTCCAGCGCACCCATGACCGAGCTGACGCGGTATGCCTCGGCTTCGGCAAGCGTGCGACTGTTCTCGCTGTGTTCTTTCACCCATGCCTTGCGCCGTTCCTCCAGAGTGATATCGGCCTCCATGTCGGCTTGCCGCAACTCCTGCTTGCGGCGCCGCAAACTGGCTTCCGCTTCCATCTGGGTTTCCCGAATGAGACGCTTCTTCTGCTCGACGGCCACCTCCGTGTCGAGTTCGTTTTCACGAATTGCGCGCTCCTGCTCCACCGCGGCGTTGCGTCGGGCATAGATGGCTTCATCGGAAGCCTTGAGAATGGCTTCCCGCGCCTCTGCCTCGAGCGCGCGCGTGGTCTCCGGCGTTGGCTTGATGCCGAGAATCGACACACCGAGAATCTCCAGACCGAGAAACGCAATCTCCTTGTGCGCGGCAAGCCCCGACGAGATCCGTTCGGCTACCGACTCGGTGGCAAGCAGCGCCTGCTTGAGAGCCAGCCCGCGGATGGCCTGTTGGGTCAGCACTTCGACCAAAGCGAGCACCCGGGCCGCCAGTTTCTCCGGATCGTCCGATGCGTAGCCGGAAGCATCGGGGCGCAAGGCGTAGTTGAGCAGCGCGGCGGTCTTCCGTGGCTCTGCCACCCGGAAGGACACCTGGCCCTGTACCGTCACCGACTGGAAGTCGTTCGTCAGCAGTTCGAAGATGAAAGGCTGATCCTGACTGGCGACGGGAACCGCCACCAGGGTGCACGTTGGCCGGTAGTAGAAGAACGACAGGCCAGCGCCCTCCCGTACGGCGCGGCCGGCGCGGTACTGGATCAGGAAGGTTGTGGGCTGGGCCTTGACGAATCCGATGCCGAACATGATTTGCCTCCTTTTTGCTTGTTAGTGGGCCAGTCCCACTAACTAAGTTGCACAGTACCCCTAATGTGTTAGCCTGTCAACACTCTCAGGAGGTACTCATGGCCAGCCCCGAATCAAGCCCGTTTCCAGCCCGCCGGACTTTCCGCGCCCCCTCACGACCGTGGATGTGGCGATCTTCACGGTGCGCCAGCAGCAACTGAGTGTGTTGCTGGTGCAACGCCCGAACACACCCGACGAACCCTTTCCGGGCCTTTGGGCCCTGCCGGGAGGCTTTGTGGATATCGACCGGGACCGCGACCTGGAGGCTTGTGCCCTTCGCAAGCTACGCGACAAGACGGCAGTGACCAGTCCCTACCTGGAGCAACTGGGTAGTTGGGGCAGCAAGGATCGCGATCCACGAGGGTGGTCGACGACGCATGCGTATTTCGCACTGATTCCCGACGCGGGGACACCAGAGGCGGGAGCGAATGCCGCCGACGCCGCCTGGAACCCGATCACGGGAAATGGGGTAACGGTCAAACTCGCCTTTGATCACCGTGAAATTCTGGAGACGGCGATCGACAGGCTCCGCAGCAAGGTGGAGTACACCTCCCTGCCGGTGTACCTGCTTCCGACGGAATTCACGATGACAGAACTGCAGCGGATGTTCGAAATCGTGCTGGGACGCGAGGTAGAGAAAAGCGCCTTCCGGACACGAGTCTTTTCGGCGGACTTCATCGAACCGGTACCGCGCATGCGCGAGGGACAGCAGAGGCCGGCGCAGCTTTACCGACTGCAACGGTCGAGCGGGGTGGTGTTCTTCCCGAGGACGTTCAGTCCGAGAGGACACCGCTGACATTCATGCGAATGTCAGTAGGGAGGAAGCAAACGCCGCAGGCCATGCGCGAGGACAAGCACGAAAAACCCCATGTTTCGAAGCGCGAGCCCGGCTATTGGCAGCGGATGCGCTGCGCCTGGTTCGCCGCGCTGTGCTGCGCGCGCAGCCTTGGCGGCAAGGTCTTCCATCCATGCAACGGTCCGCGGCCATTCCACCAGGTCGTCGAGCCATTTCTGTGGAATGCCTCTCCGGCCGACACCCGCTCCGACGATTGCGCCAAGCATCGCCGCCGTGGTGTCCGTGTCTCCCCCACAGCGGATCATCACCGTCACGGCTTGTGCGTAGTCGCGCGGATGCGAGAACCATGCATGCAGTACAGCGGGCACGCTGTGGTACATGTAGCCTGACACGCCCTTCGCGCAGTTGAGCGACTGCACGAATACCTCGGTGGGCTCGCCAGCGGTGGCGCTCGAATGGGCCCGCCTGGCGAGATCGACGAGTTCAATGCCCGCCGCCCCATGCGGCGCAGTGAGGCGAGCCAGGTCGGCGAGATATGCCTCGAACGCTTGGCCACGCATCGAGCAACGCGCCGCCAACGCAATCGCCAATGCGCCGCACTCAGCCTTCGGGTCCGTATGCGTCAAGCGTGTGGCGATACGATTGAGCCTCGTCAGCCTTGCCTCGTCATCGGCGAAGCAAACGCCAAAGAGCGCGCTGCGCATTGCCGGTCCGTTTCCTGCAGAATGCACGCCTCTCCAGCCCGCCGGGACGAATAGCCACAGCTTCAGAATAGATCGCAGCGTGGCCAGGCCGATCCCTGCAGGAAGCCCCGCCAGCCACCAGCGCAGACGCCGGACAAAATCGCATGTGAATGATTCTTCATTGCCGCCCGATACGAGGATCGACTGCGCAATCATGCAGGTATGTTCTGTATCGTCCGAGCACAGGCCCTTACCAAACAGCAGGTGGTAACCGTCGAGCGACGGAAACCAGCGTTTCTGGCGATCCCTGGACAAACCCTCGCAAGACAATCCGAGCGCATCGCCAACGGCAGTTCCAAGAATGCAACCTATCGCTGCGTCAGATCGCGCCATCACCCGTCCCGTTTCCCAGCAGAAAAGCACAGGTATTCATTTGAACCACATGGAAGTCAATACCGTCAAACTGCCCGACAGCGGCCCTAGAATTTTTCCATGTAGGGCCGCAGATCGAGCTCATGCGTCCATGCGTCGCGGGGTTGCCGGTGCAGCATCCAGTAGGCATCGGCAATGTGATCGGGATTGAGGATGCCGTCCTGGTCTTTCAGGATGTAGCGTTCGGGAAACCGGTTGCGGGTGAACTAGGTGTCTATGACGCCGTCAATGATGGTGTGGGCAACGTGCACACCCATCGGGCCCAGTTCGCGCGCCATGCTCTGGGCCAGTGCACGCAGCGCCATCTTGCCACCCTAGAAGCCTGCAAAATTTGCACTGCCGCGCAACGAGGCGGTGGCTCCGTGAAGATGATGGTGCCTTTGTGCGGAACGCCCTTCTGTTCGGTTTGAATCTCGCGCGCGACCATGCGCCTGGCCACCTCGCGTCCGTTCAAAAAGCCGGCCAGACAGGCCATTTCCCACATCTTGGTGTAGCGGCGCGCGGTTTCGGTCAGGATGCTGTTGGGTGAATTGGCGCCGACGTTGAATACCAGCACCTCGATCGCGCCGATATTGGATTCGATGTGATCCACCAGCGCGATCACGTCGTCCTCCTTGCGTGCATCCGATCCAAAACCGTGCGCGATGCCGCCCTCTGCACGTATTTGTTCGAGCAGGGGTTTGAGCGTCTCGGCGGTTCGCCGGGTGACGCAGGTGACATAGCCTTCGCGCGCAAAGCGGCGCGCCACCGCGCCGCCGGTAGCGTCGCCGGCGCCTATGACCAGACAGACTCCTGATAGTGACACGATGGATCTCCTCGGGTTCGGGGTGCGATGCCGCGCACTGGCGTCGGAAAATCCCGCTCCTTACCCGCGCGCTGATGCGTTGAAAGGGCATGGTACTCGGGATCGGCGGACAAATTATTTCGCGGCAGGATATTCCGGCGAAGGCCGGAATCCAGATTCCCGATCCTGTTGTTTCATCGCCGCGCTATTTGAACGCTTGATTCCGGCTTTCGCCGGAATGACGATTGACTGCGATGGCTAACCTATTTCGGAGCCTCTGAGGAGTCGGCGCCGGCAGTCCGGCGAACCCCGGTCGAGCGCGCCACGGGGTTCACGTAGAATCGGCCCGCCATGATTGCCCTTGTTCTCCGCCTCCGCCGTTTTGCGCTTGCCTTGGCGCTGCTCGGTGTCGCCGCCTTCGGTCAGGCTCAGGACAAGGCTGCGCTCGCGACGATCGTTGAAATCGGCCTGGTGCATGTCAATGACGTTTACCAGATAGCCCCTGTCGATCCCAAGGCGCCGCGCGGCGGCTTGGCGCGGCTGGCGGGCCTGGTCGAGAACTTGCGCCGGGAGCATCCTGCGACGCTCTTCGTCTTCGGCGGCGACACGCTGTCGCCCGGCGTCGAATCCGCGATGTTCAAGGGCGCGCAAATGATGCGCGCCTGGAACGCGATGCGGCTCGACCTCGCCGTGCCCGGCAACCATGAATTCGATTTCGGCGAGGAGGTGGCGCGCGCGCGGCTCAGTGAATCGCGCTTTCCCTGGCTGGCGGCCAACATTCACGCGGAGCCGCCGCTGCCCATGATGAAGGCCTCCGAGCTGCGCGAGGTCGGCGGCGTGCGCGTGGGCTTCCTCGGCCTGATCACGCCAGACACTGTCACGCTGTCCAGGCCCGGCCCGCGCATCCGTTTCCAAGACCTGCTCGCCGCTGCCCGCCGCGAAGCCGCCATGCTGCGTGCGCAGGGCGCCGAGGCGGTGGTGGCGCTGACGCACACCAACCTGGCCGATGACCGCGAGCTGGCCGCCAGCGGCGTGGTCGACCTGATCCTCGGAGGCCACGAGCATTACCTGATCACCGAGCTGGCCGGGCGCACGCCGATCCTCAAGGCCGGCTCCGACGCCCGCGATGCGCTGCACGTGCGCCTGCGCTTCGTGCGGGAGGGCCAGCGCCATCGCCTGCTCGGCATGCACTGGGAGATCCTGCCGGTGGATGAGCGCTGGCCCGAGGATGCCGCGGTCAAGGCGGTGGCCGACGATGTCGAACGCCAGGTCGGCGCGCGGCTCGGCGAGCGCGTCGCCGAAACCACGGTGGCGCTGGATGCGCGCGGCGAAACCCTGCGCCGCGGCGAATCCAACATCGCCAACTTCGCCGCCGATGCCGTACGCGCTGCGCTGGGCGCCGACATCGCGCTGTTGAATGCCGGCGGTTTTCGCAGCGACCAGGTGCTCGGCCCCGGCCCGTTGACCCGGCGCGACATCGTCGCCCTGCTGCCTTTCCAGAATCCGCTGCTGCTGCTGGCCATCAGCGGCGCGCAATTGCGCGAGGCCCTCGAACACGGCCTCGATCGCCGCGTCGTGAATGGCCAGAGCGGAGCGTTGCCACATGCCTCGGGCCTGCGCATCGTCTATGACCCGGCGCTGCCCAGGGGACAACGCATCGTCGAGTTGACGGCCGGCGGCCAGCCCGTCGCGGCCGATGCGCAGTATCGGCTGGCCACCTCGAACTATCTCGCCGGCGGCGGCGACGGCTACGCCGTGCTGAAAGGCCTGCCGGTGCTGCGCGCGGCGGAAGGCTCGCCGCTGGAAACCGAAGTGCTGCTGCAGGCCATGGAGCGCGCCGGCAGCATCGCCCCGCGGACCGACGGACGCCTGCGCGCGCTGCGCTGATGGGCGGCCTGCACGGCATCTTCGGCTACGTGGTGTTCCTTGCCCTGGCCTGGGCGATCTCGGAGAACCGCCGCGCCGTGCCCTGGCGCACGGTGGCTGGTGGCGTGCTGCTGCAAGCGGCGCTGGCCGTCGTCATCCTCAAGCTGCCCGGCGCGCGAGATCTGTTCGCGGCGATGAACGACGCGCTGCTGGCGCTGGAAAGGGCCACGCGCGCTGGCACCGCGATGGTCTTCGGCTACCTCGGCGGCGGTCCGCTGCCCTTCGCCGAGACGACGGCGGGTGCCAGCTTCGTGCTGGCCTTCCAGGCCCTGCCCATCGTGCTGGTGATGAGCGCGCTCTCGGCCCTGCTGTTCCACTGGCGCATCCTGCCGCTGCTGGTGCGCGGCATGTCCTGGCTGCTCGAGCGGACGCTGGGCGTGGGCGGCGCGGTGGGCATCTCGACGGCGGCGAATGTCTTCGTCGGCATGGTCGAGGCGCCGCTGCTGGTCAAACCCTATCTGGCGCGCGTCAATCGCGGCGAGCTGTTCATCATCCTCGCCGGCGGCATGGCCGGCGTCGCCGGCACCGTGATGGCGCTCTACGCCGGCATCATCGGCCCGCGCGTGCCCGGCGCGCTGGGCCACATCCTCGCCGCTTCCTTCATCAGCGCGCCCGCCGCCATCGTCTTCGCCGTACTGATGGTGCCGCCCGTGGGCGAGCCCACCGGGCGCAATGTCAGCCTGCCGCAGGTCGATGGCAGCAGCATGGACGCCGTCACGCGCGGCACGATGGAGGGCCTGCAATTGCTGCTCAACATCGTCGCCATGCTGATCGTGCTGGTGGCCCTGGTGGCGCTGGCCAACGCGCTGCTCGGCCTGTTGCCGCACGCGGGGGCGCCGCGGTCGCTGCAACGCATCCTGGGCGGGATCATGGCGCCGCTGGCCTGGCTGGCCGGCGTCAGTTGGGCCGAGGCATCCACCGCCGGTGCGCTGCTCGGCACCAAGACCGTGCTCAACGAACTCGTCGCCTACCTAGAGCTTGCGGGTCTGCCGGCGGATGCCCTGTCCGAACGCAGCCGCGTGATCATGACCTACGCGCTGTGCGGATTCGCCAACCTCGGCAGCCTCGGCATCATGATCGGCGGTTTGACCACGATGGTGCCGGAACGCCGCGCCGAGATCCTCGAACTCGGCCCGCGCACGCTGGTCGCCGGCACGCTGGCGACGCTGTCCTGCGGGGCGGTCGTGGGGGTGTTGCTCTAGGCGCCGAAATTCAGGTGGACAGCTTGCGTCCCAGGCGTTGCTCGACGGCATCGATCTTCGACTTGATGCGCCCGCCGGGGCCGGCGCGGTAGTCGATCTTGATCTGCGTGCTGATGCGCTCGCAATCCATCTGCATGGCTTCGAAGCAGGCGCTCAGTCCGTCGTCGTCGGCTTCCTGCCCATGGCGAACTTGATGCCGAGAAGTACGGCGGGCGCCAGATGCCAGAACACGTCGAAGATGTCGATCGGCCGCGAGAGCCGGCCCTCCGCCAGCATCCGCGCCTTTTCCACCAGGTGCGGTTCAGGCACGAAGGGCGCGCCGAGCATCAGCACCGCGACGGCGACAAGTAGTGGATAGGGAATCCGGTGCAGCCAGCGCATGGTGCCTCCTTGGGTAGCGTGGCGGCCATTATCGCCCGACCGGCACAGACCCGGCCCGCCGTGCCCCGGCCGTCACCGGCAGGCCCGTGGCTTCGTCGGGGTTTCACATTCCTGCGCCCCGGGCCTGCCGGCGCCGACCTTCGACAGCCCCGAGCGCCTCCCAAAAGCTGCGAGAATCGATGCACCAGCATCGAGCCGGGATTCCGCCCCGGCGGCCCAATCAAGGAATCATCGTGCGCAATCGAAATCATTCAATCGCCGTCACCACGCTTTTCGTCCTGGCCGCGTCGCCGGCAGCGGCCGACACCGTCGGCTGTGTCACCACGGCCTGGAAGCTGATCGGCTCGAACCACAAGATCTGCGTCGAGGCCTTCCGCGATCCGCGGGTGCCCGGCGTTACCTGCCACGTCAGCCAGGCCCGGACCGGCGGCGTGGCCGGCAGCTTCGGCCTGGCCCAGGACCCGTCGGAGTTCTCGCTGGCCTGCCGGCAGACCGGCCCCATTTCCTTGCCCGAGAAGCTGGGCAAGGAGGAAACCGTGTTTCCGAGGACACCTCGGTGCTGTTCAAGGAAACCCGCGTGGTGCGCATGTGGGACGAGAAGAACCGGGTGCTGGTCTACCTGGCGATCAGCCGCAAGCTGATCGAAGGCGCTCCGGCAAACGCGATCTCGACCGTGCCCGTGATGCCCTGGGGCGCGCGCTAGCCGCGCGCTTCGGGATCGCCGTATCACCGGCGCCGACATCCCGGTGCGCCTTGCCGCAACGCTGGGCGGCAGCGCGGAATCCTGGCTGCACATGCAGGCGCAGTACGATCTCGCTGCATCAGAGAAGGCGTTGAAGCAAGTGATTGCCAAGATCCAGCCGCTGGAGGCCGCCGAGGAGGCGGCCTGATTTCAAATCAGGAATCCGATTCGCGCCCGGTCCCGGCGACCATCCAATTCAGGCCAGCGCCGCGCGCAGCCGTGGCCACAGCAGGTTGATCGCCAGGCCGGCCATCACCAGCGCGGCGGCGGCCAGCTTCCAGGGCGGCAGCGCTTCATTCAGCATCAGCGCCGCGCCGCCCATGCCGAACACCGGCACCAGCAGGGCCATCGGCGTGATCGTCGCCGCCGGGTGGCGCGCCAGCAGCCAGCCCCAGGCCGCATAGCCGAACAGCGAATTGCCCCAGGACTGGTAGGCCACCGCCGCCCAGGTCGCCGCGTCGGCCGCCCGCAGCGCCGCCGAGATCGCCTCCCGGCCCTCGACCCACAGCGACAGCGCAATCAGCGGCGGCACGGCGAAGGCGCTGGACCAGACCACGTAGGCGAGGATGTTGGCCGGCGCACCCTGTTTCGCCGTGATGTTGCCGCCGGCCCACGAAAACGCCGCCAGCAGCACCAGCAACAGGCCGAGCGGCGTGGTGCTGCCGTCCGTATGCAGGATGATGATGGCGATTCCCGCCGAGGCGAGCAGCAGGGCGAACCACTGGAAAATGCGCACCCGCTCGCCGGCGAGGCGCATCGACAGGCCGATGGTGAAGAACACCTGGACCTGGATCACCAGCGAGGCCAGGCCCGGCGAGATATGGCCGTACATCGCGACATACAGCAGGCCGAACTGGCCGACCCCGATCAGCAGGCCGTAGAGCGCCAGGTTGCCCAGCGGCACCGCCGGGCGCGCCAGGAAAAACAGGGCGGGGAACAGCACGAGGCCGAAGCGCAAGGCCGCGAACAGCAGAGGCGGCAAGTGCCCGAGCGCGAGCTTGATGACCACGAAGTTGGTGCCCCAGACGGCGACCACGGCGAGCGCGAGCAGGAAGTGGCGCAGGGGAAGGGCGGCGGGCATGCGGGGATTGTCGCATGCGGAAATTCCAATTCAAGGCGGGCGCCTTTGGCCTCCATCAGGCGATCAGGAAATCGTGGTGGCACGGATCGCAGTAACGGCACCGCGAGTCCGACCGGGCAGTGAAGTAACCCCGCCACTTGCAATCGCCACGCATCACCGCCATATTCCAAGCTGTTTCCCCTACCTGATGGAGAACTCCATGCGTATGCGCCTGCTCGCGGTACTTGCCTTTGCGGCCACCCTGCTTTCCGGCTGCGGCTACAACCAGATCCAGATCAACGACGAGGCGGTGACCGCCGCGTGGTCGGAAGTCCTGAACCAGTACAAGCGCCGCGCCGACCTGATTCCCAATCTGGTGTCCGTGGTGCAGGGCTACGCCAGTCACGAGAAGGAAGTGCTGACGCGGGTGACCGAAGCGCGCGCCAATGTCGCGGGGCTGAAGGCCACGCCCGAGCTGATCAATGACCCGGAGGCCTTTGCCAGATTCCAGAAGGCCCAGGGGGAACTCGGCGGCGCGCTGTCGCGCCTGCTGGTGGTCGCGGAAAACTACCCGAACCTCAAGGCCGATGCCAACTTCCGCGATTTGCAGGCGCAGGTGGAAGGCACCGAGAACCGCATCACCGTGGCGCGCAATCGCTATATCAAGTCGGTGCAGGACTACAACGTTTCGGTGCGCACCTTTCCCAACAGCCTGACGGCCGGCGTGATGGGCTGGAAGACCAAGGCCAATTTCACGGTCGAGGATGAAAAGCCATGTCTTCGCCGCCGACCATCAGGTTCGACGCGCCCTCCGGCAAGCCGCCTGCCCCCGCTCCGGCTGCCCCCGCCCCGCCCCGCTCCGACGGCTCCTGCTCCGGCTGCCCCCGGTGCTCCCGGCTATTCTTAAGTGCGTTGCATCCGCGCCGGTCTGCTGACGCTGCTCTGGCTGGCGCTGCTGCCGGCCGGCGGCATTGCCGCGGAGCCGGTGCCGCTGCCGGCGCTGAGTTCGCGCGTAACCGACCTGACCGGCACGCTGGACGCGACCCAGCGCGGTGGGCTGGAGGAGCAACTCGCCGCCATCGATCGCGCCGGGCGCGGGCAGATCGCCGTGCTGCTGCTGCCGACTACCCAACCCGAGGCCATCGAGCAATTCGGCATTCGCCTCGCCGAAGCCTGGAAGATCGGACACAAGGGCGCCGACAATGGCGTCATCGTCATCGTCGCGAAGAATGACCGCAAGATGCGCATCGAAGTCGGCTATGGACTGGAAGGCGTGATTCCCGACGCGGTGGCCAGGCGCATCATCGCCGAGCGCATGGCGCCGCTGTTCAAGCAGGGCGATTTCTTCGGCGGTCTGCGTGCCGCGATCGAGGCGCTCGACGCCGCCATCGGCGGTCCGGCGTCGGGCACGGCGCCGCTGACCGGGCCGGCGATCCCCGATTCGGCCGTCGCACCGGACCGCACCAGCGGCGAGAATCCGGACTGGATTACCTGGCTGTTCGGCACGCTGGTCGCGGCCGGTGTGCTGCGCATGATGTTCGGCCTGCTCGGTTCGCTGGCCGCGGCGGTCGTCGGCGGCTGGCTCGGCTTCATGGTCTTCGGTTCGCTGGCCGTCGCCGTCGGCGCCGCGGTGGTGGTCTTCCTGTTTTCCTTCGTCAACCTGTTTTCCGGTGGCGGCAGGGGCGGCGGCTCGGGCGGGGGATTCTCCAGCGGGGGCGGCGGCTTCAGCGGGGGTGGCGGCAG
This sequence comes from Sulfuritalea sp., assembly GCA_016712985.1. Lineage (GTDB taxonomy): Bacteria > Pseudomonadota > Gammaproteobacteria > Burkholderiales > Rhodocyclaceae > Sulfuritalea. The sequence continues at coordinate 24,400 of JADJQA010000052.1, forward strand.
CTTTGGCGGCGGCGGCGCCTCGGGGAGTTGGTGACATGAAGCTGATCCGTTTGTTCAAGCATCTGCTGCTGCCGGACTGGTGGGTGCAGCGGGTATTTGCGGGCGCCGATCTGGCGGCCATCGGTACGGCGATCGCCGCCTGCGAGAAATCGCACCGGGGTGAATTGCGCTTCGTGGTGGAAGGCTCCCTGCCGGTTTCCGCGCTTTGGCAGGGCCAATCCTCCCGAATGCGCGCGGTTGACCTGTTCGCCAGCCAGCGCGTATGGGACACCGAGGAGAACTCCGGCATCCTGATCTACGTGCAATTGGTCGATCATCGCGTCGAAATACTTGCCGATCGCGGCATTGCGGCGCGCGTGCCGCAGGCCGAATGGGATGCCGTCTGCCGCGGCATGGAGGCGAGCTTCCGCGACGGCGACTGGCGGCGCGGCGCCTTGCAGGCCGTGACCCGCGCCGGCGAACTGCTGGCCGGCCACTTCCCCGCAAGCGGCAACAACCCCAACGAATTGCCGGATCAGCCGCTGGTTATTTAGGGCGGCACGGGGTACCCCGGATTCGGTCATTCCGGCGAAAGCCGGAATCCAGTCCAAGCAACGAATCCCCGGCCCCCTGCGGATGGATGCCATTGCCCCGTGGACTAGACTTGGCGCGTGAGCACACCCCGTTCCCTCCCCCGCGAACTGCTGCATCTCGCCTGGCCCGTGCTGATCGCCCAGGCCGCCGTGATGGCCAATGGCGTGATCGACACCCTGATGGCCGGCCGGCTTTCCTCGACCGACCTCGCCGCGGTCGGCATCGGCGCCAGCATCTACGCCATTGTCTTCGTCACGGCGATGGGCGTGCTGCTGGCGCTGACCCCGGTGGTATCGCATCACTACGGCGCGCGCCGCTTCGCCGAGATCGGCGCCGACGTGCGGCAGTGTGCATGGCTGGCCCTGGCCTTGTCGGTGATCGCATTTATCGTCTTGAAGCATCCCGATCCGCTCTTGCAGTTTTCGCGCCTCACCCCGGAAGTCGAACTCAAAGTGCGGGCCTATCTCGACGGCGTGGCCTGGGCGGTGCCGGGCGTGCTGTTCTTCCGCGTCTTCTTCGGCTTCACCACCGGCATCGGCCGGCCACGTCCGGTAATGGCATTCAACCTGCTGGGCCTGGCGTGCAAGGCGCCGCTCAACTGGGTCTTCATGTACGGCCATTTCGGCTTTCCCGCGATGGGCGGCGCCGGCTGCGGCTGGTCTTCCGCCGTCATCACATGGACCGTCGCCACGCTGGCCTGGCTGTGGTGCCGGCGCGATGCCGAATATGCGCCGTATGGCGTCTTCGCCCGTTTCGATCCGCCGCGGCTTGCTGCCCTGCGCGAGTTCCTGGTGCTCGGCCTGCCGATGGGCGCCACCTTCCTGGTCGATGTCACGGCCTTCACCTTCATGGCGCTGTTCATCGCCCGGCTCGGGCCGGAAACCTCGGCCGCCCACCAGATTGCCGCCAATGTCGCGGTGTTCTTCTTCATGGTGCCGCTGGCGCTGGGCAGCGCCACCGGCGTCGTGGTCGGGCAGGCGCTCGGCGCCGGGGACAGTCGGCGCGCGCGGCACGCCGGTTTGCTGGGCCTCGCGGTCGGCTGCACCATCGCCGCGATCCTCGGCACGGCGATCTACCTCGGCGCCGTGCCGCTGGCGCGCGCCTACACGACAGACAGCAAGGTCGCCGCGGCCGCCGCGACGCTGCTGTCCATCGTCGCCTTCTATCATCTGGCCGATGCGGTGCAGGCCGTGATGGCGCAGGTGCTGCGCGGCTACAAGCGCGCCACGGCGCCGATGGTGATCTATGCCGTGGCGCTGTGGGGCGTCGGCCTGGGCGGGGGTTATCTGCTGGGACTGACCGATACCTTCGGCGCACCGCGCGGCGCGGCGGGGTTCTGGATCGCGGGAGTGGGGAGCCTGGGGATTGCGGGGGCGGGGGTGCTGGGGTATTTCCTGCGCATCTCGGCTGTGAAGGTAGGCCCACCCCATGAGCCTCGGCAGTGACATGATTGGTTCTTGCGTGGGTGCTGGGGCAGTGTGGAGACTGGACCTTTCACCCCACGCGAGGCGAGGCAATACAGAGAAGGGGCGTGGCTGATGGATTTCATTGCGCATGTTCGGGACAACGGAGAGCGGCAGCGGCTCCGTGACCATCTACGCGGCGTTGGCGAGAAGGCATCCACGAACGCTGCCAAGATTGGCTGGGGCAAGCACGGAGAGTTGATGGGCCTGTTGCATGACCTCGGCAAATACAGCGACGCTTTTCAGGCTTATCTGAAATCGGCGACCGGCATCCTGAACCAGGACGAGGACGAGGAATTCGTGGATGCGAACAGTCTTAGAGGCAGGATCGACCATTCCACCGCCGGTGCTCAGCTTGTTTGGTGCGAGCTCGAAAAGCGTGGTCGGCTTGGGCCGATCGTCGGTCAAATGCTTGCCTTGTGCATTGCCTCGCATCACTCCGGCCTGATCGACTGCTTGAGTTCCGATCACCGGAGTCTCGGCGAGGATGCTTTCACCCGACGCATGAATAAGGCTGACGAGCGCAGCCATCTTGTCGAAGCATGGAGCAAGGCCGATGTCGCCATACGAGAACGAGCGGAATCATTGCTCGCCAAGCCCGAAGTCGTGGCTGAACTGCAAGCCTGGCTTGGGCGTATTGCGCTGGCAGCCCCCGGCAACACGGACAAGGATTTCGTTGCCCAGCAACAAATCGGTCTGCTGGTTCGTTTCCTGTTTAGTTGCCTGATCGACGCGGATCGACTCGACACCGCAATATTTGAAAAACCACGCGCCAATCGGCACCGGCGACAGGGTGACTATGCTGAATGGCCAATACTGATAAACCGGCTGGAAACACACCTTGCGGCGCTGGAACCACGCGAACCGATTGACCAACTACGGCGAGACATTTCCCAGCACTGTCTGGTCGGTGCGGCGCGGGAGCGAGGCATCTTCACCCTTAGTGTGCCCACGGGGGGCGGCAAAACACTCGCCAGCCTGCGCTTTGCCCTTCACCATGCTGCGCGGCACACGGATCCGGAGCAGGCCAAGAAGATCGACCGGATCATCTACGTGATCCCCTTCACTTCAATCATCGACCAGAACGCCGAAGTGGTGCGCGGCATTCTCGAACCCAAGGGCGATTCCGCAGAGCATGGCCGGATCGTGCTTGAGCATCATTCGAACCTCACGCCGGAAGTACAAGGCTGGCGCGACAAGATACTTACCGAGAACTGGGATGCACCGGTGATCTACACCACGATGGTGCAGTTTCTTGAAACCCTTTTCGGTGCCGGTACGCGCGGGGCGCGGCGGATGCACCAGTTGGCCAATGCGGTGCTGATCTTCGACGAAATCCAGTCCCTGCCGGTAAATTGCGTCCATCTGTTCAATAACGCCATCAACTTTCTCGCCGACCATTGCGGCAGTACGGTGGTGCTTTGCACCGCCACCCAGCCGCTGCTGGACAAGGTCGATTCAAGCCAAGGCGCGATCAGGCTAACGCCGAACAGCGAACTAATGCCCGACGTCAGCAGCTTGTTCGCCGATCTGAAACGGGTGGATGTAATCAACCAGCAGAAACCCGGTGGTTGGACTCAGGAGGAAGTTGCAAGGCTGGCGCGCAAGGAAACGCAAGACGCGGGCAGTTGCCTGGTGATCGTGAATACCAAGAAGGCGGCGCAGGCGGTGTATCTCCTGTGCCAAGAGGGTAGCAGCGTCCCCGTGTTTCATCTCAGCACCAGCCTGTGTCCTGCGCACCGCAAGGCGATTCTTCGCGAAGTGCGGGAAAGCCTCGAGCGTCGCGAACCCGTCCTTTGTGTCAGCACCCAACTCATCGAGGCCGGCGTCGACGTCGATTTCGGCGCAGTGATCCGCTATGCCGCAGGCCTCGACTCCATTGCGCAGGCGGCTGGCCGCTGCAATAGAAACATGCGAAACGCCACCGGTCGCGTCCATGTCGTCAATCCAAGGCAGGAGGACGAGAATCTTGATCGACTGATTGACATTCGCATCGGTCGCGACAAGACTGCGCGTATCCTGAATGACTACGAGGAAGATCCGGTTCGATTCAATCGCAATCTGATCGGACCGGAAGCGATGGCTTGGTACTACGAGAACTACTTCTTTGCACGAAAGGGCGACATGAGTTATCCGGTTTCCGCCGCAACGCTTGGGCACAATGACACCTTGCTCAATCTTTTGTCGTCCAATCCGCTGGCGAGCGCGGAGTATGGACGGCGCAACGGCCAGATGCCCAAGCTCTATCTGCGCCAATCGTTCAAGGCCGCTGCGCTGGCATTCAAGGCCATCGATGCCCCGACGCAGGGCGTGATCGTTCCTTACGGCGAATCCGGTCGCGAACTGGTCAATGATCTGTGCGCAGCCTTCGACGTCGAGAAACAATACGCTCTGCTCCGTCGCGCCCAGCAGTACACCGTGAATGTCTTCCCGCATCAGCTTGCCAAGCTGCAAGAGGCGGGCGCTGTTCACCCGGTGCAGGAAGGCACGGGAATTTTGCATCTCGACCCACGCTATTACAGCTTTGAATTCGGCCTTGTCACCGAACCCATCGGCCCCATGGAGACCTTGCTATCGTGAATGACACCCGCCCCAAAGGAATCACCTTCAAGGTCTGGGCACGTCACGCCCTTTTTACCGACCCGCTGACTCGCATCGGTGGAGAGAAATGCTCGTATCACCTGCCGACCTATGAGGCACTGAAGGGCGTTGCCAAGTCGATCTATTGGAAGCCGACCTTCATCTGGGTCATCGACGAGGTGCGGATCATGAAGCGCATCCGCACTCAGACCAAGGGCACCAAGCCGCTCAAATATCACGCCGAAGGCAACGATCTGGCGATCTACACTTTTCTTGCCGATGTCGAGTATCAGGTGCGCGCGCATTTCGAGTGGAACCTGCACCGCCCCGAACTGGCCGACGACCGCAATCCCGGCAAGCATTTCGCCGTGGCTCAGCGAACACTCGAACGTGGCGGCCGGCAGGACATCTTTCTCGGTACCCGGGATTGCCAGGGCTATGTCGAACCCTGCGAGTTCGGCACCGGGCCGGGTGACTATGACGGCACAGATGAGATCGCCTATGGCCTGATGTTCCACGGCTTCGACTATCCGGACGAAACCGGCATGAACGAAAGCCGCGAGGGCGAACTGCAAGCCCGGTTCTGGCGCCCGACCATGAAAGACGGGTACCTCCGTTTTCCCCGCCCAGAGGACTGCACCATCCGCAAGCTCGTGCGGACGATGACCGCCAAGCAATTCGTGAAGGACAAGAACCTGCGCGGAATCGAAGCGGAAGCCACCGAACTGAAATTGGAGGTGGGCGATGGCATGGATTGAAAAGCTGCACGCCACCTACGAAGCCTGTAAGGGACGCGAGCCACCAGGCGCGGAACCGCTGATGCCGATCAGCCACGCCGTGCAGCAGGCGCATATCGAAATCACGATAGATGGCGCCGGCAACTTCAAAGGGGCGCGAGCTATCCAGAAGGAAGAGACCGTAATTCAGGCGACTGAACAGTCGGCGGGTCGAGTTGGAACTCGACCTCCTCCGCATCCTCTCTGTGACAAGGTTCAGTACTGCGCAAAAGACTATCCAACGCACGGTGGTGGCAAGCCCAGCTTCTTTGAGGAGTATCGGAAGCTGTTGACTGCTTGGTGTCAGTCGGAGAACTATTCTCATCCCAAAGCTAGAGCGGTACTCGCTTACGTAAGCAAGGGCACAGTTGTTGCCGATCTAGTGAAGCACGAGGTTCTGCACGCCACGGACGGCAAGCTACTCACCGAGTGGACAGGGGAAGGCGGCGCGCCGGAAATATTTCGGCAGCTCACTCCGAAAGATGGGCAGCGGGATCAGGGAGACGCGTTCATTCGCTGGCTCGTCTGGATCGACGGTGACTTGTGCCCCGAGGTTTGGAAGGACGCGACGCTGCAAGAGGCATGGATCGGCTTCGACTCCGCCAACAATGCCGTGAAAGGACTCTGCATGGCCACTGGCGAGACGGATTCGGCCTTGGCCTCCAGCCACCCAAAGCGGATTCGGCATGGTGGTGACGGCGCCAAGCTCATCAGCGCCAACGATGGCAGCGGGTATACATTCCGGGGGCGCTTCACGGATAACGATGGCAGGCAGGCGGCAGGCGTGGGGTATGTAACCACGCAAAAAGCCCATAGCGCCCTTCGCTGGTTGATCAAGCGGCAAGCCTATCGAAATGGCGATCAGGCCTTCGTCGCCTGGGCCGTGGCAGGAAAGTCGATCCCCGACCCCTGGGCTGATTCGCTATCGATGATTCTTGGCGCGGAATCCGCGGCGCCGAAGGAGCCGAACCAGGCACAAGTCGTCGTTGGCGATGGCGGACAGGCCTTCGCACTCCGCTTGCGGCGGGCCATCGCCGGCTATGCCGCCAGACTCGATCCGACCGATGACATCGTGGTCATGGGCCTGGATTCCGCGACGCCGGGACGGATGGCGATCATCTACTACCGAGAGCTGAAGGGTTCGGAGTTTCTCCAGCGCGTCGAGGAATGGCACGCCGCCTATGCTTGGCTGCAAAACTTCGGCAAGGACAAGCATTTCACCGGCGCCCCAGCGCCGCACGACATTGCCGAAGCAGCGTTCGGCCGCCGTCTCGACGACAAGCTCAAGAAGGCCACCGTGGAAAGGCTGCTGCCATGCATTGTCGACGGTCGGCCGGTGCCGCGCGATCTTGTGGTTTCGGCGGTACGGCGCGCCTCCAATCGCGCGGGCCTTGAACATTGGGAATGGAAAAGGTTCTCGGTATCGCCTGCGGGCTATTCCGAGGGTGGTCGAAAATCACAGGGAAAGGAATATGCGATGGCTTTGGAAGAAGATCGAACGAATCGGGACTATCTCTACGGCCGCTTGCTGGCCGTGGCGGATAACATGGAGCGCTACGCGCTAACCACGGCGGAGAAGAGCCGCGACACCATGGCTGGACGGCTGATGCAACGCTTCGCCGAACGGCCGTTCTCAACCTGGCGCAACATCGAACTGGCTCTGGCACCGTACAAGACACGCTTGCGCGCTTCTGACAAAAGCGCGGGCTTTCTTTGGAATCGCGAAAAGCTGATCGACGAAATTCAGTGCCGTTTCGCCAGCGCCGACTTTTCGGACGACAGTCCTCTGTCGGGCGAATTCCTGCTGGGTTACCACTGCCAGCGCGCCGCGCTTTTCACCGGTTCCAATTCCCAAACCCCGGACCAATCCACCTTGGAGGACAACGCATCATGACCCCCCTGCAAAACAAGATCGATTTCGCCATCGCCTTTCGCGTCACACACGCCAATCCCAACGGCGATCCGCTCAACGGCAACCGTCCACGTACCGACTACGAGGGGCTAGGCGAAGTCACCGATGTCTGCCTCAAACGCAAACTCCGCGATCGCCTGCTGGAAGCCGGCCATCCGATCTTTGTGCAATCCGATGATCGAAGAGCAAAGGGCGACGAGTACAAGAGCCTGGCCGAGCGCGCCAAAGGCGTTCTGGGCGACAAGCTGGGCGGCGCGGAAACCGCCAAGCTGGCTTGCGCGCAATGGTTCGACGTGCGGGCGTTCGGCCAGTTGTTCGCCATCAAGTCCGGCAAGAAGGCGAAGAAGGCTGAAGCCGGGGACGATGTCGGCGGCGATACCGGCATATCCATCGGCATCCGCGGCCCGGTCTCCATCCAGTCAGCGTTTTCCGTCGAGCCGGTCAGCGTCACCAGCACGCAAATCACCAAGAGCGTCAGTGGCGAAGGCGATGGCAGCAAGCGCGGATCGGACACCATGGGGATGAAGCATCGCGTCGATGCAGGAATCTATGCCAGCTACGGAAGCATCAATCCCCAGCTCGCCGAACGGACCGGATTTTCTGCTGAGGATGCGGCAATCATCAAGGCCGTCCTGCCCAAACTGTTCGAGAACGATGCCTCGTCCGCCAGACCCGAGGGGAGCATGGAGATGCTCAAGGTCGTATGGTGGCAGCACCCCGGTAAATCCGGTCTGTGTTCGTCCGCAAAGGTGCATCGCTCGGTATTGATAGATGGGGATGGAAACATCACGGTTGAAAAAATCGAAGGTCTGACGGCAGAAATCATCGATGGTTTTTGATGTATCTCATGGGCTACAATAACCCGTGAAGCAGATTCTCACCACCGACACCTTCGACGGCTGGTTCACCGCCCTTCGGGACATCCGGGCCAAGGTTCGCATTCAGGCGCGCATCGACCGCGCGGAGTCTGGGCAACTTCGGCGATTGCGAGCCGGTCGGCGAGGGCGTGTCGGAGATGCGCATTCACTATGGTCCCGGCTACCGCGTCTATTTTGCGCAGCGCGGGCTGGAAGTGGTGATTCTGCTTGCGGGAGGCGACAAGTCCTCCCAGTCGAAGGACATCAAGCGGGCGCTCGAACTGGCCCGCCGCCTGTAGGAGCGGAGCATGAAAGCGATCAAGTTGCGGCCCTGGGATTCAGCCGAGCACCTGAAGACGGAAGAGGAGATGGTCCTCTATCTGGAAGCCTGCCTTGAGGACGGCGACGCGGCGCTGATCGCCCATGCGCTCGGCGTGATCGCCAAGGCGCGGGGCATGTCGCAACTGGCGCGGGATACCGGACTGTCGCGCGAGAGCCTGTACAAGGCGCTTTCGGGCGAAGGCAATCCGGAGTTCGCCACGGTGATGAAGGTGGTCAAGGCGCTGGGATTCCAGCTTCATGCTTCGCCAGTTGCGTAGCTTCGGCACGCCGTCGGAACGTCGTGGCGCTGCGCAGATAGTCGAGCCCTTGCCCCAAGTCACCCTTATGCATATCGTTGCACGTTGAGTTTTCCGCTGCGTTCAAGGAGATCAAGACCATGAGCGAAATTCATTTTATTGTTGAAGAAGCGCCGGAAGGCGGCTTTGTTGCCCGTGCCGTGGGCGCCGACATCTACACCGAGGCCGACGATCTTGTCGGTTTGCATGCCCAGGTCAGGGATGCCGTGCATTGCCATTTCGACGAGGGTGACAAGCCGGCTCTGATCAGGCTGCACATAACGCGGGAAGAGGCGATTGCGGCATGAGAGTGCCGCGCGACTTGTCCGGTCAGGAATTGATCAGGCATCTTGCGAAATTGGGTTACGGCGTTACCCGGCAGACCGGCAGCCACGTGCGCCTGACCTCGTTGGAAGTTGGCGAACACCATGTCACGGTCCCCAACCATGACCCATTGCGCATCGGTACGCTGGCGGCCATTCTTTCGGGCATTGCCGCTCACCGCAGCGTGAGTCGGGATGAACTGCTGGAACGACTACTGGGCTGAATGTGGACGATTCCGTGGTTGTCCCCCTCTCCGCTCTCCAGCACTGGTGCTATTGCCCGCGCCAGTGCGCGCTGATCCACGTCGAGCAGGTGTTCGCCGACAACCTGCACACCCTGCGCGGCCAGGCGGTGCATAAGCAGGTCGACCAGCCCGGAGTCGAGACCCGCGCCGGCCTGCGCGTGGAGCGCGCGCTATCGGTATGGAGCGATGGTCTCGGCTTGATCGGCAAGGCGGACATCGTCGAGTTCGAGGCCGATGGCACGCCCTACCCGGTGGAGTACAAGCACGGCAGTCGCAGCAAGGCCGCATGGATTGCCGCTTGCGACGACTTGCAACTCGCCGCACAGGCGCTGTGTCTTGAAGAAATGATCGGCAAATCCGTGCCGGCCGGCGCGCTTTATTACGCCACTTCCCGCCGGCGCCGCGAGGTGCGCGTCACACCGGCACTGCGCGAGCGCGTCGCGCAGGCAACAGCCGCGGTGCGCGAGCTGATCGAGGCCGGCGCCGTGCCTCGGGCCGTGAACGACGCCCGATGCAGGAACTGTTCGCTGATCGAACTTTGCCAGCCGGCATTGCGCGACACTGGCGCGGCCAGCGCGGCCCGCGCCCGGCTGTTCGACGCCGACGCCCTAGACGAGGACAGGCGATGCAACTGCTCAATACCCTCTACGTCACCCTCCCCGAAAGCTACCTGCATCTCGACAATGACACGCTGCGCGTCGAGATCGAGCACGAAACGCGTCTGCGGGTGCCGCTGCATCATCTCTCGGCGGTGGTGTGCTTCGGTCATGTGATGGTCTCGCCGATCCTGATGCACCGACTGGCCGACGAAGGCAAGAGCCTGGTGCTGCTCGACGGCAACGGTCGCTTCAAGGCGCGGCTGGAAGGCCCGGTTTCGGGCAATGTACTGCTGCGCCAGGCGCAGCATCGCCGCTTGTTCGAAAATTCGGCCAGCGCCGACTTTTGTGTTGCGGTGGCGCGCGCCTGCATCGCCGGCAAGTTGAAGAACTGCCGACAGATATTGCAGCGCGGCGCCAGAGAGAACGGCCGCGAGGAGGATGGCGCGGTGCTGACTGCGACCGCGGACGAACTCGGTCGCGCGCTGGCCCGTCTCGAACACGCGATGGACCTCGACGCCGTGCGCGGCATCGAAGGCGACGCGGCCAAGCGCTACTTTTCGGCCCTCACGCTGCTGGTCCGCCCTGAGGCGCGGCAGGCCTTCAAAATGAATGGCCGCACGCGCCGGCCGCCGCTGGACCGCATGAATGCGCTGCTTTCATTCCTGTATGCAATGCTGATGAACGACGTGCGCTCCGCTGTTGAAAGCGTTGGGCTCGATCCGCAGATCGGCTTCCTGCACGCGCTGCGCCCCGGTCGCGCCGCGCTCGCGCTCGATCTGATGGAAGAACTGCGCCCGTTGTTGGCAGACCGCCTGGCCCTGACGCTGATCAACCGCAGGCAGGTCAATGCCGAGGACTTCGACGAGCATTCCGGCGGCGCGGTAACGCTGAAAGACGATGCCCGAAGGGCAGTGGTCACCGCCTATCAGGAGCGCAAGCAGGAGGCTCTGACACATCCGCTGCTGGAACAGAGCTTCGCGCTCGGGCTGGTGCCCTTCGTCCAGGCGCGGCTGCTCGCGCGCGCCGTCCGTGGCGACGCGGAAGGCTATCTGCCGTTTTGTCCCAAGTGAGCGGCGGCAGAATCATGCTCGTGATCGTCAGCTACGATGTCTCGACCGAAACCAAAGCCGGCCGCCGCCGTTTGCGGCGCGTCGCGCGCGCCTGCGAAGGCATGGGCCAGCGCGTGCAGAAGTCCGTATTCGAGTGCCAGGTCAATGCCATGCAGTTCGAGGAACTCGAACGGCGCTTGCTGGCCGAAATCAATGAGGTAGAAGACTGTCTGCGCTTCTACCGCCTGAACGAGCCCGTCGAACTGCATGTGCGCGAGTACGGCAAATTCAAGGCGGTGGATTTTGAAGGGCCGCTGGTGCTATGAAGCGCGGATCGCCAGTGACGGGGAATTGCCGGCCGGTTCGCGGCAAAGGTAACAGTCTGATTTTGCATTCCGAATTCGGACGTAGGAGAATCGGCAGCGCCTCGTTTCGGCGAGGCGCTCGACGGTGCGCGCAAAGTGCGAAATTTCTTCCGAAGATTCAATGCGATGCGCGGAACCTGACGCCCGGCCCTCGCGGGCCGGGCGAGGATTGA
>JADJQA010000053.1 GCA_016712985.1 Sulfuritalea sp.
AGGCCGACAAGCCGAGGTCGTCCGTGATGGGCGCAAGCGGCTATATCGGCACCAACCTCGTCGTGGAACTCGCCGCGCGGCACCCCAGTCAGAGCCGCCGCCCCGCGCTGGCGGTACTCGCGGCGCGCAACTGGGAAGGAGTCGGGCTGGCCGAGGCCGACTTGCTGGACTGGCGTCGCTGGAAGCGGCGCTGGCCGACAGGACGTCGCCTACTATCTGGTCCATTGCATGCGCCGGTGACGATTTCAAGGACATCGAGCGGCGCGGCGCGGAGGAACTTCGCCGCCGCGGCGCGTGCCGGCGTCAAGCGCATCGTCTATCTCCGGCGGCCTGATTCCGCGCGGCGCAGATTCCCGCGCGCGCACCTGATCTCACGCCGCGTCACGGAAATCCTGCGCGACGGCACCGTCCCCGTCACCGAACTGCGCGCCAGCATCATCGTCGGTCCAGCGGCTGCCCCTCGTTCGAGATCATTCGCGATCTGGTGAACCACCTGCCGGTGATGCTCACGCCGCGCTGGGTGCAGTCGAAATCGCCGCCGATCGCGCTGTCCAACGTGCTCAACTACCTGATCGAGGTGGCCGCCAAGCCCCGGGCAGAGAGGGCGCATTTACGATATCGCCGGCCCGGAGGTCCTCAGCTACAAGGAGTTGATGCTGCAATACGGGCAGGCGGTGGGCAAGTCGCCGCTGATCGTCGCGGTGCCGGTACTCAGCCCGCGCCTGTCATCCTACTGGTTGCGCATCGTCACGGCGGTGCCGACCAGCACCGGCCGCGCCCTGATCGACGGGCTGAAGCTGCACATCGAGGCCGATGACACCGAGATCCGCGCGCTGATCCCGCAGCGCCTGCTGACTTACGCCGAAGCCGTCCAGCAGGTCTTCGAGGTCGAGCGGCGGCACGCGGTGGCGGCGCGCTGGACCGAAGGCGCGCTGATGTATCGCGACTACAACCCCGACTACGCCTTCTATGCCAAACGCGACAGCAGCTCGTTCATCGCGCGCGCCTCGCCCGAGGCGGTCTGGGACCAGGTGGCGGCGATCGGCGGAGAAAACCGCTACTACGTCTACAACTGGCTCTGGGGCATCCGCGAGACCATCGACTGGGCACTGGGCGGCCCGGGGCGCAGCCACGGCAGGCGCGACCCGCACGATGTGCGCGTCGGCGACGCAATCGATTCCTGGCGCGTCATCGGCGCCGACCCGCCACGGCGCCTGACGCTGGCCTTCGGCATGAAGGCGCCGGGGCCGGCGTGCTGGAGTTCGAGATCACCCCGGTGGGCCCCGCGCATGCGCGCATCACGGTGACCGCCTACTGGCACCCGGCCGGCCCCCTGGGCCTGCTCTACTGGTACGCGCTCGCACCTTCGCATGGCCTGATTTTCCACGGCATGGCGCGAGCGATTGCACTGCGTGCCGAAGAAGCGCAGCGCACGCGTCCCGAAAAGCGGGAGGAGCTGCCAGCGGAGATGCCAGGATAATTGCCTCGTGTCGAGGGCTGGGACGCCATGCGGCCGGTCGTCACGGAAGCGCCCTGACCGCCTGCACTCCCGATCGCGGGGACAATTGTGTATCAGCAATTCGACCCGCCTCTGGGCAGGAAATGAAAGGGCCGCATTTTGGCCTGGTGGTCAGTGCGAAGGCCTGCAACAGCAGGGGGTTGGCGATGATCTTGCACATTTCACAAGGCGGCGTGGCGACTGCGCGGCCCAATGGCACGGTCGTCAGGCTGATGGGATCGGGTACCGACACGCAAAGAGGCAGGCCGCTTTCCTGGTGGCTACCCGTGACTGTCAGGTCGTGATCAGGTCAAGTTCCAGCACCGTCCAGCAATCAACATCCTCAAGGCTGAATCCGTGCTTCTTCGGAGTCGTGCCGACGATGCGGTAACCAAGCCGTTCGACATACCAGCGGATGGTCTCCGGACGGTCGGTTTCAGTCCGCACGCGCCTGATGCCACGCCGGCGCATTTCATCAAGCCGCGCAGACTGCAACAGAAAGCCGACACCGCCACCCTTGAACGAGCGGTTCACGGCGAGGCTCGCGGTTTCCGGCGCATTCGGGCGAGTGGACAATGTAGCCACACGTACCGACAATGCGGCCGTCGACTTCGGCCACGAACCCGTTGGCGACGTCGATGCCGGTACGTTCAGGCTTGGGGTGTCACTCGAAGGTGGCCGTGGCGCCATGTTCCAACTTTCCAAAATAGCCATGCAGGCGGGCAGATCTTCGTCCCGCATCTTGCGGATTCGGACCTCACTCATGCCCGCGCCTTGTCGGCAGGCCTGTCTTGCGTTCGACGAAAGTGAAATGTTCGCTGGTACCCAAGGCCACCGGGTGGGGCGACACGGATTTGTTCATGATCGGGGCCCCAACCCGAGACGGCGGCGCACCTGACTTGGGCTGGCCAGCGCTCGTCCCAATGCCGCCGCCTGGGCAGCGATGCGCTCCACCAGTTGCACGTTGGTCGCAAGAACAGTTCGACCTTCGTCCAGCCAGAGATTGTCCTCCAGTCCGGTACGCACGCCATGGCCGACGACTACACCCAATGCGTTGGCAAGCGCCTGGTGCCGACCGATGCCGGCCACTGCCCAAACCGATTGCGGCGGCAGATCGGCCACCAGCATTCCCAGATGCAGCAGGCTGGCCTGGGCGGAACCGGGATTGCCCAGCAGAATGTTGAAATAAAAAGGTGGTCGATCAGTCCTTGTCGATCAATACCTTCGCGAAATTCACCATGCCCAGATCGAACACTTCCGGCTCCGGCCGGATGCCGCGCTCTTGCATGATGGCGGCGAGGCGCATGACCGTCGACGGAGCGCTGACGCTGGCCTCGGAACTGAAATTCACCGAACCCAGGGTAAGGCTTGCCATATCCGGCTTTTGCTCGCCCTCCAAAGTCAGGCTGGCGGCGCGCAGGCCCAACTCGGGGCGCGCCGCCACTGGTCGTGGTGACGATGATCGCATCCGGCACGCGCGCCCCGGACGGCCGCAACCAGCTCGCCAAAAACCGCGCGGTCACAGCTCGGTGATCCGTCGGCAGCCCGCGCATGAAGGTGCAGCATACTGGCTCCCGCAGCACGGCAGAGCGCGCAATCCGCCGCCACCTCCTCGGCGTTCAAGGGCACATGAGGCGATTGAGCGCGGGTTGGAACCAGCCCGTTGGGGCAAGATTGACAATCAGTGGATCCATGGGTACGGGCACGAGAAAGCGGTAAGAGCATTCTGCCACGGCCTGAAGCGCCGGCGCCGGCGCCGGCAAAAAGGCCGCGGCGAATCGACGAAGCGGTCTGGGACCAGGTTGCGACGATCGGCGGCGAGAACCGCTATAGCGTCTTCAGTTGGCTCTGGTAGATCCATCTCGGCCATGTCCCTGCCGTCCTCGCGGACGCAGAACGGCCTACCAGCGGAGGGTGGCGTGGTCGGCGATCTCCACCAGTTGATCGGCATGACTCCTCGCGACTTCCCTCCATGTCGGATCGAGGCATGCGGAGGCGAGCACAATTGTCCGACTGGTGCGCCCGGCCGGCAGGCCTTCGCTTCTTAGCTGCGCTGGATCGGCGACGAGTATAAGAGAGGCGACGCCGGGGTGCTTGACGAGCCGGTCCATTGCCTGATGGACGGAAGCAAGGACGTCGGGAAATGCTAGTGAGCCCAGACCCGTGCGCCCACCGCAGGCCCAGCCGACCGAGGGCGCGAGCGGAAGTCGGGCCCGGATCGCTTCATGGTCCGCCGCCGGCGCTATGACGAGCGTGTACGGCAGGCGCGCGGGGCGGTCACCAAGGATGGTGCGGGCGATCTCCTCGGCCGGAACGCCCGCCATCAGCGGCACGCGCAGGCCGGGGGTGAGGTTGATCTCGATGAAGGCGCCCTGCTCGAAGCAGGAGCGGCCAATGTCGGTTGCAATGTAGTCCAATCCGCAGCTAGCCACGCCGAACGCCCGGGCGAGCGCCTCGGCCATGACGGCCACGTCGGGGTGTACCTGCTCGGTCACGTCGCAGTAGGCAGCTCCGGCCGAAAGCAGCGGGATGTCGAGCAGGCGGACCCGGACGCCGGCAGCCGGGATATCCTCCGGACCGAAACCCTGCCGGCGCAACACGGACCGAAATTCCGACTGAAGGGGGACGGGGCCAACGAAACCCCCTGGGCGAGTCTGCCGGCGGAGGGGCTCGTTGCGGGCTTCGGTGAGCGACAGCAGCGTCGACCGGCCGTCGCCCACGACATACGGACGATCCCGACGGATGGTTTTCCAGAGCCGGCCACGGACGACGACCAGCCGGAATACCTCACCTTCGACGTGGCGCTCGATCATGATGCCGCCCGCAGTGTGTCTTGCCGCCTCGCGGAAGCCTTGAACCAACTGTCCGTGGTCGCGTATGTCCGTCGTCACGCCTCGGCTGCGGCCGCGGTCGAGGGGCTTCGTCACGCAGGGGAAGCCGACCGTCCGGGCGGCTTGCTCAAGTTCCGCCTCCGACCGCACGATCATGCTCGGAGCCGTCGGGACGCCGAGCGCGCGGAATATCTCCTTGCTCAGCGCCTTGTCGCGGGCCCAGGACTGTCCTCGCGCGGAGTCTCCCATGGGCGACGACTCGAAAAAGATCTCGGAGCGCCCACCCCAGCCGAACTGCCATAAGCGCGTTCCCGGCACGTGCCGTCGGTAGGGCAGGTCGTGCTTCCGCGCATAGTCGATCAGGAACTGGGCCTGGAAGTCCGGGTTGATCGTTCGGCAGGCCTGCCACAAGCGCTCGAGGGCTTCCGTGAACTCGGTCACAGGGAGTCTGTCGATGTCCGCGAGCAGTTGTGCCGCGAGCGCGAGGGCGTCGAACGAGAGCTTCGGATGGTAGAAGCCGAGCGCGACCCGGATGTCGTCCGTGGTCCGGATCACGAGCGCCGTCGTGAGTCCTCCGCCGAATTCATTCAGCGCCGCGAGGGCCCAATGAGCGATGAAGCGTCCGACGGCCGCTTCATCGACGGGCCCTTCGGTCGCGGGCGGTGCAAACCAGGCCGCGCAGGCCTGGCTGACGCGGGTCATCTTTTCGGCCGCTTCGGCGACAAAGCCGGCGGAGACGCGCAGGGACCCGACGACGACGGGGCCCGATGCGTGGGGGTTGGGTCCGAAGTAAGTGGCCAGGTGGCGGAGGTCGATCATCGATTCTCGTTTTCAGTATTCGCGAGCGCGTCAAACCTGGATCGGCCGGTCCCGACCTCGGCACGGGCCGCGGCGAGACAGGCGGGGTCCGTCACACCCATGAAAGCCGCGAGACGATCGACCGGCCTGCAAGTGTCGGTGACGATCTCTTCATAAACCAGGTGCAGCCCCGGGTCCGCTCCCAGTCGCGAAAGCACGCGCGCGCGACGAGCGACGTCCCGCTGCGGAAAGGACCCAGGACGACATAGCACCGGGGAGGCAACGGCACGCGGGATAGGGATTTCAAACACACGACGCCAAGTATCCTTGGCCGCCGCACCTCGGTCAACACGAGTCGCCGAAGGTGGCCCGGAAACTCGACGAGTCTTTCGGCCAACCCTTCCTTCTCCGCCAGAGGGACGCCCAGTTGCCCGGCGCAAGGTGATGCGTTCAAGGCTGCGCTGGATGTTCCCGATGACTCAATTCTCCGGCGGCAGGATGCGTCCCAGAACCAGGTTCGTTGCATAGGCGGCAACGACCAGCAGATCGTCTTCCGAGACGCTTGCCTTCGCTTCGTCCAGGGCCCCGGCAAGATCCCCGATACAGGCAATCTGCTCCGCGGCTGCGCCGCCCTGCAGCAGACCCCGGCGCAACAGGGCGGGAACATCGTCCGCCGCGCGACCCCGCAGGTCGGTGAAGTTCGAGCAGATGTAGCGATCGAACTTGCCGGCGAAGGCTTTTGCGGCACCCATGATGAAATCATCGGGTCGGTTTCCGACCGCAGTCAATACCAGCAGGCGCCGGCCCTCGATCGGCAGGTTCCGCGCCACCGAGGCTAGTTCCGCGCTGGCCTCGGGGCCATCGGCCCAGTCCAACAGAGCAGTGAAGGGCAGGTTCCGCAAGAGGTTGAGTCGCCCTGGGTTGGTCTCGACCGTGGACGCAAAGCCGCGCAAGGCGGATGCGGCCGTCGCAAAGGGAATCCCGAGCCCGTGTGCCAGGGCAAGCGCAAATGCGGCATTGACCGCCTTTCCCATCGCCAGACCGCCAAGGGTCGCGGGTATGTCGCGGATATCCAGCGCGCCAACCTTCGCTGCGCCTTCCGCCAGCACGATAGAGGCCCCCGGACCATCCCCGGCAATGCTTGCCGTACAGCCACCCGAGGCGCGATGCGCAGCCATTTCCGCGCTTTGCGGATTCCGGCTGAACAGGCAAAGTCGGCGGCTGCGCACATGCGCGCGCATCGCCAGGCACAGGGGATCGTCCGCGTTGAGAACCACAAGCTCGCCGCAATTCTCGGCGATGATGCGTTTCACCCTTGCCATTTCTTCGCGGCTATTGATGCCGTCCAGTCCCAAATGGTTGTCCAGCACGTTGAGAACAGCCCCCACGTCGAAGCGATCGACCACCATGCCGGCCCGGACCAAGCCGCCGCGCGCCATTTCGAAGACGCCTGCCTCGACATCCGGGTGCAGCATGAGATTGCAGGCGGCGGTCCCCCCTGCGTGATCGCCACTATGCTTTGGGCGATTATCGATATAGCTTCCCTGGGTGGTCGACAGCGCAACCCGCTTTCCCGTGGCGGCAAGGATGTGGGCGACCATTCGGCAGGTGGTGGTCTTGCCGATGCTGCCCGTGACCGCAACGGTGGGTATGCGCGTGGGCGTCGACCGAGGTGCCAGCAGATCGAGAATCGGACCGACCACGTCCCGTTGCGTGGGGTTGGCGATCCAGTGCGGACGCAGTCCGGGATTCGCATTGACCTCTATCACGCCGCCTCCGACGTCGCGCCATGAACGACGGATATCTACGGTCAGGAAGTCTATGCCCGCCACGTCGAGGCCCACGACCCGGGCAACATCCTCCGCCAATCGGGCATTGTCGGGATGCATGATGTCGGTTACATCCTCGGCAGTCCCGCCGCGCGAAACGTTCGCGGTCCCCCGCAGCGGCACGCGCCGGTGTTCCGCCAGGATGGATGCCGCAGCCAGGCCCTGCCGGGCTAGGATGCCTGTTGCCTCCTGGTCGATCTCGACAAACTCCATCAGCTTCTGGTACCCAAACCCGCGACGCGGGTCGCGATTGAGTTCGGCGACCAGTTCGGCGACGGTCGACCGGCCATTGCCGACAACGAAAGCGGGCAGCCGGCGCGCGCCGGCTATCAAGCGCCCTCCCACCACCAGCAGACGGTGGTCATCACCCGCCACGAGGGACTCAACCACCACGCTGTCGCCGCCTGCGGCAGCGACTAGGCAGGCCTGACGAACTTGTTCCGGCGCCGCGAGACCGACGCTGACGCCACGCCCTTTTCCGCCATGGCAGGGTTTGACGACTACCGGATAGCCGATCGACTGAGCGGCCTGTACCGCCTGGTCGGCATTCTGGACAAGGTGCTGTAACGGCTGGGGAAATCCAAGGCGTTGAAGCAACTGATGGGTTGCGGCCTTGTTGCCGGTGAGCCTCACGGCAAAGTAGCTTGTGGTTTCGAGCATGGTTTCATGCAGGCGACGCCCATGTCTGCCCTGCCCAAGCTGGACCATGCGGTGCGGAAATCCAAGGCGAAACCATGGGATGTCGCGTTGATCGGCCGCGCGCAGCAGCGCGAGGGTGAGCTGGTCGAGGCTCACCGAGTGGGCCGTGTCGACAAAGTTGCGGTAGCGTTGGGCGGTTTCCCTGATGAGTTCCGCTTCGCGCTCGGAATCGGGATGGGTCGCCAGGAAAAGCGCAGCGCTGCTCGCCGCCATTTGCCAAGCGGCGATTCCCACGGCCGGGATCTCGCACTGTATCGCCACCCGAACCACGGTGCCCGACGACCCCAGAAGCGTGGCGAAAGAGGCGGGCCTGACACAGAGGTTGCGCTGCAGCACCAGTGTGACGTAAAGCATCACATCAACGAGTATTTGATGGGCCCGCGTTGCCTCTAGCCAGGCTTCCCGCAGGGAGTGCAGCAGCGCCGGCGCCCGCCCTGCCGACCACCCGGCGCAGGGACCGACTGCACTCCGAGGCGATTGAAGCAGGCCCGCGAGGTCGGACGCCAGCACCAGCACGGAGTCCCGGTGATGGATGTTCGGACCTGCGAGAAATCGTGCGGACAATACTTCCACGGTTCAATCGCCGGCCTTGATTTCGCAGACGAAGTCTTCGAACTTGCCGCCGGGACCGCGTGGAATGTTCGGTGTGCAGTAGTCGAAATCCACGGCGAAGCGGTGACCCAGGAACTCGACGAGTTTTTCAGCCAACCCGCTCTCTTCCGCAACGCTCCGCGGACGCTCAGTGGCCAGGCGCAAGGTGACGCGTTCAAGGCTGCGCTGGATGATCTGGTACTGACGCACCGGTGCGATTTCGCGATAGCCGAGGGCGCCGACCATCGGCCAGTACCGCCGACCGTCCGGCAAACGCAAAAAATTGCGCTGGCGCCCGAGGATGCGCCGAATCTTCGGCAGGCCGCGGCCGCAGACGCAAGGACCATCGGCCACTGCAAGATCGCTCAGGTCGTAGCGGATCAGGGGTGTCGCGAAGTTGTGCAGGTCGGTGACGACCACGCGCCCCATTTCACCTGCGGCACACGGCTGATCGTCGTCGCGCAGAAGCTCGATCACGACGCCTTCGGCCATCACGTGATAGCCGCCGGCCTGCGGACACTCGATGGCGATGACGCCGACTTCCTGGGTGCTGTAGAGGTCCGCAATGCCCACCCCGAGCACGTGCCGGCAGCGCTCGCGCAGTGAATCATGCAGGGTCTCGCCGATGGTTCGTACCTGCTTCAGGCGGCCCAATCCGGCAAGCTGATCGGGATCGGCCTCGGCCAGATCGAGCAGCGCGGAAAGGTTGTTCGGGTAGGTGAGCAGATAGGCCGGCATGACCTGCCGCAGCCACTCGACCTGGCGCACGATGTCGGTTTGCAGATTCAGCCCATGAGACGGCCCCGAGGCAAACAGATGGTTAACCGGAGCGCCCCAGTCGGTCGATGAAACGCCGCGTCGTGCCGTATCCTCGGCAGCCAACTGGGCGCGGATGATCGCCAGCGATTGCGAGAAATCGCGCTGCTGCCAGAGGTGCTCGCGCAGGGTCATCGCCATCCAGATCAGGCCATTGAGTTCGGTCCGGCGCACGGCGACCGGCTCGCCGGTCGAACCGGTGCTCCGGTTCAACGCGACCTTGCCGTGCTCGGGCGGCAGCCAGGCGCAATCGATCTCCGCGCGACGCGACTGCAGGTCGCTGCGCCGCATCAGCGGAATCGCCGACAGGCACTCCCGCAATTCCTGACCCGGAATCGGACGAAATCCTGCGAGCCGTTCGGCGAAAAACCCGGAATGGCGTCGCGCATGTTCGATCAATGCACCGAGTTGTCGCATCTGCGACTGCTCGATCGCTTCGACGGGCAACCACTGCGATTGCTCAAGTTGCGCCAGCAATGCGGTCAGCAGCAAGCCTTGCCGGCCTGGCACGGCAGGCCAGACGAGGCCCGGCAGACGCGACAGCATCGCTGGCCATGCCGGGCCCGGACTCTGGCAGTCCTTCACCTTGTGCCGGCTCTCGACGCACCCTGCCGCCTTCTCGGCAGCACGTGCGGACAGCGCTCACCCAGTTCGTGTTTGCCGCGACGTGTTGCCACCAGATCGACGATCTCACCCGCAAAAGGCGCGTCCAGCCATTTCGCGCCTATCGCCCACCGACGGTCAGTCTCGCTGATGGCGTCAGACACCATGCTTGCGGAACCATTCCAGCAGGCGCTTCCAGCCGTCCTCCGCCGCTTCCTTGCGGTAGGTCGGCCGATAGTCGGCGTGGAAGGCATGGGGCGCGCCTTCATAGACGTGGATCTGCGACTTGCCGCCGGCCTTGGCCAGCGCATCCTTCATGGCCTGGACGTCGTCCATCGAAATGCCCTGGTCGGCGCTGCCGTACAGACCCAGCACCGGCGCCTTCATCTTGCCGGCAAAATCGAGCGGGTATTTCGGCGTGCGCTCGTTGACCTCGCCGTCGATGCGGCCGTACCAGGCCACGCCGGCCTTCAGCGCGGGGTTGTGCGCGGCATACAGCCAGGTCTGGCGTCCGCCCCAGCAGAAGCCGGTGATGCCCAGCCGGGCGGCGTTGCCGCCGTTCTTGCCGGCCCAGGCGACGCAGGCGTCGAGATCCTTCGCCACGCCGGCATCGGGAACCTTGGAAATCACCGCCGCGTAGAGGTCGGCGACGCTGGGGTACTTGCGCGGATCGCCGTAACGGGCGAAGACTTCCGGCGCGATCGCCAGGTAACCTTCCCTGGCCAGGCGGCGACAGACATCGGCGATGTACTCATGCACACCGAAAATCTCGGAAACCACCAGCACCACCGGCAGGCCGGTCTTCCCCGCCGGCATGGCGCGGTAGGCCACCATCTCGCCGTCGGCGACGGGAACCTTGACCTCGCCCGCGGTCAGGCCTTCGCTGCCGGTCTTGATCGGACTCTGCGCCGCGCTGGGTTGCACCGACAGGGCAAAGCCTGCGCCCAGCGCGGTAACGATGAAGCCGCGCCGGTTGACTTGGGTTGCCGGCAGCAGGCTGTCGAATTCGGCCTGCCCGTCGCTCTTCCTCGCGGCTGTCGTTTCGCTCGTATTCATCTGGATCTCCTCGTGCATGTTTGTGGAACCCGTATCTTAAGATACGGTCCCCGCCTCCTGGCGGGGACATAAAATACCCCGACACCCACTGCAGATCAACGAGGACATCATGAGCACGCCACCGATCAGCCGCTACCCGATACCGAAACTGGAAGACCTGCCCGAAGACATCCGCGCGCGCGTCCTCGATGTGCAGGAGAAATCCGGCTTCATTCCCAACGTGTTTCTCGCGCTGGCGCACCGCCCCGCCGAGTGGCGCGCCTTCTTCGCCTACCACGACGCGCTGATGGAAAAGGATAGCGGCCTCACCAAGGCCGAGCGCGAGATGATCGTGGTCGCCACCTCCAACGCCAATGGCTGCCAGTACTGCGTGATCGCCCACGGCGCCATCCTGCGCATCCGCTCGAAGCTGCCGCTGGTCGCCGACCAGGTCGCCATCAACCACCGCAAGGCCGACATCACGCCGCGCCAGAAGGCCATGCTGGATTTCGCCATGAAAGTAGCGCTCGATTCCGGCGCGATCAACGATACCGATTTCACCACCCTGCGCGGGCATGGCTTCAGCGACGAAGACATCTGGGACATCGGCGCCGTGGCGGCGTTTTTCGCGCTGTCGAATCGCATGGCCAACATGACCGCGATGCGCGCCAACGACGAGTTCTACCTGATGGGGCGGGTAGCGAAGGCGAAGTAGGGCGCCCGGCGAGCTACCACCACTGTCGGGCGCCCGTTTTGCCCGGCACGAACTTGTTGCGTGCCGCCCAGGCGTTGAATTCATCGAGCAGCTCGGCAGGCAGCGACAGGACAAAGTCGACGTTCATCGGGTAGGCGGGCGTCATCTTGCGCGCCACGGCACTCAGCAGCAGTTCGCCCTGCCGGGCATCCTTGTCCTTCTTGTCCGCGCGTCGCGTCGGCTTTTTTGCCAGCCACAGCTTGTGCAAGCCCATCCATCTGGGATCGGGGACCACCAGCGGCGCCGGGGTGCCATCGCGGGCGCACACCACATGGCGCAAGGGGCGTCCAAGCAGCAGCCACTCCTGCTCTGGTATCGCTGCGGTGGAAAACACTTCGGAGGCGGACAGCGTTTTCATCACCGAAGGCGCCGTAAGCAGTTCCACTTCGTAGCCATTGTTGTTGATCGCCTGGTAGGGTCTGGCCTTGTTCAGGCGAAAACTCGAGTCGACCTTCTTCAGCGCCGAAAACAGGGGCGAGCCGACAAGACGGCCGGTTCTCACTTCCGCCGGCTGGAGGGCGATCGACGCTCCCCGGCACCAGCCCAGATCGAAATCCTCCGTCTCGTCCAGGCCGCGGGCGAAGCGCTCGCGGGCCTCTATCTCGTAGGCGGCAAAGGCGTTGGTGCCGACGACAATCAGATTCACCCCGAGGTCGCCGCGAAGATCAAGCTCCCGCAATATGCGGGCCGGCAACTCCATGATCTGCGGCAGTCGAAGCGCCCGGTACTGAGCAAGCGAAGAGGCCATCCGTGCCGAGATCGAGGCGATGCGCTCGTCGGCGGCAACGCGTTCCGAAGTGAACCGGGAGAAAAGCGCTTCGGTTTCCGCACTGCGACGTCCGCGGGACTTGGGTTGGCCAGCCTCGCGACGCCACTCGTAAAGATAGTCCGCGCCCGACACCGTCTTCCATGACATCCGCTCGGGCAGCGCTTGCGCCTCGCGCATTGCAACCAGCAAAGCCTCGTAGAACTGGCTGGTGTTGGCAACAATGCGCAAATCTTCGTCTGAAAGATTTAACCCATTGATATCCATTTAATTATCTGCTTACCTCGACTTTTGTCGAGTATAAGAGATAAATTCATACAAGTCATGATATTAAGCAGTTTATTCGGGTAGCTTCCGTTTCCCGGCGGACCGGCTCGCGGACGCAGAAATGGCACCGGGAAGTCCCGTAGCGGGGGCGCCGGATTCCCGCTACGGACGCACCATCAGCACGTTGCAGCGGCTGCTGGCCGTGTTGTACCAGAACGAGAGCTTGGCATACTGCTCGAAAACGTCGGGTGGCAGTATGGTCTCGCGCGGCTGCAAGCTGACTTTCTGGCGGACCTTGTGCAGTCCGGCCAGGCCCAGACCCTCGTCGTAGTCTGGTGTATCGAACTGCAGGTTCTCGTAATCGTGCGGAAACGCTTCCTCGCCGAGAAACTGGTAAATCAGCGGAACCACATGGGCAGGCCGCTGCACCAGCAGATCGTAATCGACCACCAGCATGGCCCGGCCCTGCTCGCTGTAATACGCTTCCTTCAGCCCCGAATACGCCAGACCCACCAGGCGATTACGCTGCGCCAGCGTCTCCGTGCGGGTGAACACCGTGCTGCGTTCGGCATCGTTGCCGAACAGCGCGGTGTTCTCATAGGGGTTCTTGCGGTACAGGCGTTCGATGCTGTCCATCACCCAGCCGACATTGCGCACGCAGGCGATCACCCGTGCCTCGGGAAACAGGTCCAGCAATGCCGGCAGGCGCGCCGTCCACACCCGGTTGGTGTCGAACACCACTTGCTTTTCCGGCGGCAGGTCAGCGTAGTAAGACTCGAACAGGCCATGCAGCAGACGACGGCGCTGGGCAATATTCACCCGCGCCGACCATTCGCTGCCGACGCTGACCTGGGCCACCAGGGAGGAAAAAAACGCCGCCAGCGGGCTGCTGACACCGGCATGAAAGCGCGGGTTCTGGCTCAGGATCGCCGACAGCAGGGTCGAGCCCGAGCGGGGCAGACCGGAGATGAAATGAAAGCGTTGCACCGATCTCTTGCGAATCGGGCCTGCCTACATCTTGCACTCGGAGTCGCCGCCCTTGCCGATGCCGCCTTGGGTGCCGCCCTTGCCCTGCGAGATCGAATTCGGCACGGTCACCTGGATGCCCTGTTGCGGCGGCACAATCACCGGCAGCGCGCCGGAACTGACGACGAAGCCGAACTGCCCGGCATTGATCAGCACCGAACCAGCGCCGTTGCTCATGACGATGGCGCCGTTGCTCACGTCCACATGCAGGCCGTTCGGCGGCGGTGTGCCGCCGGTGGTGGGCACGCCGCCGCAGTCGTTCTGGCACAGCAGCGCGCCAAAGTGCGTGCCGCGGATGCCGATGGTTGCGGTGTCGGTCTGGAAGCTGACTTTCTCGCGGCTGCGCTTGCCGATCAGGCCGGTGACGGCACGCAGACCCCCCTTGAACATGCTCAGGATCATGTTGTCGCTTTCGGGCTTGCCGGCGGTGTAGCTGTAGTTGTTGATCTTGATCTGGGTGCCCGGACGCATCACGACTTCGCCGTCATCGACAAACTTGATCCGCGCGTAGGTTTCGCTTTCGGTGCCCAGCGTGTCGCCTTCCTGCACCTCGGATTTGACGGACAGGAGCTTGGTGCTGCCGTCGGCCCGCTTGGCCGACAGCGTGCCCGACAGGTGAGTGATCTGCCCGACCGGGGCGGCCTGTGCCAGCGGAGTCCAGACGAGGCTGGCGGCGAGTGCGACGACTAACGTTTTCATCAGGGCGATCTCCGGCTTAGGACTCGCACGTGGCGAGTTTTTTCGGCGCTGACTTCTCATCTTTTTTCCCATCCTGGTCGGCAGTGCAGCCGAAGTCGCCTTCGGCACATTTTGCGTCCTTGTCCTTGTCGGGTTCGGATACTTCTTGGACCCCACTGACTAACGGCGAAGCTGCGGGGTCGAAGAAGGTACACAGTATCGAGCTGAAGCGGCAAGGATCGAAGCTTTCGCTGCTGGCAACGCCGTACTTGATTTCCAGCCCCGCGTCCAGAAGCGCGGGTGTGTATCGGTCGACCACGAACAGGCCGCTGCCGCCGGGCGCGGAGGTGGTCGTCTCGACGCCGTCGATCAACACGCCGCCGCTGGAGCGGGCCTTGAAGTCGAGACGGATAGTCTCGACACTGTTGGCAAGAACATAAGCGCCATTGCTCAGTGAAAGCGTTGAAGTCGCCCCTCCGAACGTTATTCGACGACCGTCAACATCCTCGCCAACATCATTGCCGGCTTCGAAATAGGCGCCATTGTCCAGCGTGATGTTGCCCATCACCTCGGCGATGATGTTGTTTCCAACATAGAAATGGGCGCCGTTATCCAGCGTGATATTGCTTGTCACCTGCGCTGTGGCGTTGTTGCCGGCATCAAAATGCGCACCACCATTGCCGCTGATGCTTCCGGCGATGATGGTCAGGTCGTTGCCGGCCCAAAAATCGCCGCCATAATGGTTTGTCAGCGCTCCGGCGAAGATATCGAGATCGCGAGCGGCGAAGACCGCCCCGCGATTATCCACTGTGCCACCAGCCAAGACAACATCGTTCCAGTCCGAGTCACTGATAGAGCCGCCGCCCGTGATGGTCAGAATGCCGCCGGCAACCAGCGTCAGGCTGCTGGCGGAGTCGCCATTGCCATAAATGACATCATCCAGGAAGAAATTCCGGCCGGCGGCCACAATCGCGCTGCCCAAAGTATCCAATGTGTAGTCGGCATCGGACGTCCAATTCACATCGCGCCCGGCATAGAGCTGGATGCCGCCGTAGTGCTCGGCGGAAAAGAACTGGTCGCCATTGATATTGATATCTCGTGCGGCCCCAAAATAAATACTGTTGCCGCTCGCTGCATTGTCCCAAAGGTCGATGCTGCCCGGCGCATCGCCCGTGACGCGCAGCGAGATGCCGCCATAACTCGCGGTATTGATCACTGTCGCATACAGGTTTGCGACCAAGGCGTCGCTGTTGTCGATGTCGGCGCTGATGGCCAGGCCGCCCGGCGAACCGCCGTAGGTACTGGTCAGGTCGATCGTCTGGGCCTTGAGATTCACCGTGCTGCCGTTGCCGTCGAGAATCGCACCGCCGGCGGTGATGGTGATGCTGCTGCCCGCCGAGTAATAGTAGGTCAGCAACGAGCCAAGGCTGACATCGCCGCCGGCCTCGAGAGTGGTTGTGTGGCCACCATTGACGTAGCCGCTGTCGAAACGGATGGCGCCGCCGGCTTTCCAAGCCATTGTGCCATTGTAGTAAGGCCCATCTACATATGAATAGCCGCTCAGCACGATGTCGCCGCCGGCTTTCCAGTCGAGCGCGGCATTGTCGTAAGGGCCATAGACAACTGAATTGTTCAGCATAATGCTTCCGGCGTAGGGCGTATTGCCGGTCGGCACGCCGCCGCCTTCAACACCATCCCATCCCGCCAGAAAATCGATGCGCGAATTGACGGTACCGCCACCGCCGGCGTTCTGTGCAGATACATAGGAATTGTTGCTGAGGCTGATATCACCCTTTGCCGCCAGCATCAGGCGGCCGCTTACGGCGTCGGTGGAGCCGTAGATAGAGTTATAGAAACCATAGGAAGTTGCGCCCGAGGAGTGCGAGACGGGAATGCCGTCCGAGTAAGCATATGCATACACATGATTCCCGAGAGCGTTTGTCCCCAGATACACATAGGCATAGTCATTCAGGTAGTGTTCGCCGCCGCTACCGCCAGAACCGGGCCCGAAAGAGATTTGCGAGCTGGACAATTCAATCTTGCCGTTGCGCGCCTTGAGCATGATGGCGTGGCCGTCCGAATCATTGACGCTACCGCCGTTGCCGCCCGCGCCGCCCAGGGTGGTTTGCGTGTCGCTCTGGTTGATCGGGGCGTTAAAGGAGTAGGTCACGCCGTTGTAGGAACCGGAGAGCAACTGGCCGTTGCAGGCTTCGGCGCCGCCGCCGTAGCACAAGTTCGTTCCGCCCACATTCACTGTAAAAATCGCGTGGCCGCCGCCGTAACCGGCGCCACCTTGGCCGCCGTTACCGCCCAAGGCGTAAAGATAGGAGTTGGTCAGCGATATCCCGCCGGCGTCGATCAGGATATGGCCCGCCTGGCCGCCGTCGCCACCCGTGGCGCCACCCGTGAGGCCGCCGTACTCGGCTGCCCCCACACCGCCCGTGCCACCATCACCGCCAGAAGTGTAAACGCTTCCATTCGACACGCTTGCCAGGCCGCCCGCAACCAAGGTGACGTTGCCGCCATAGCCGCCGTTACCGCCCATGGTCGCGGGATAGCCAAAACCACCGCCGTAGTAAGCGGCCGCTCCGTCGCCGCCCCGTCCGCCCGTCGCCTCAAGCCCGGTGAAGTTGAGCGCGATGCCGCCATAAGTCGTCAGGCTGATGCTGCCTGCATTGCCGCCGTTGCCGGCATTGGTCGTGCTGTGCCCACCAAAGATGACCTGCATGCTTTCGCCGCCCGCTCCGCCGGTTCCGCCGCGGACATCGACAGTGGAACTGGTGAGCGACATGTCACCGGAGTCGGTGATCAGAATCACCTGGCCACCGTTGCCCCCGCTGCCGCCATCAAGCTCGGCAAAGGCATCGCCCTTGCCGCCGTGACCGCCAGCGGCGAGGAAACCCACCCCACTGGCAACAATGCTGCCGCCATAGACCTCCACGACTCCGCCGTGACCCCCGTTGCCGCCGTTGCCGACCCAATACCCGCCGTCGTCATAACCGCCGCCGTGGCCGCCGCCGGAATCGAGATTGCCGTTGGAAAGGGTGATGGCGCCCGTGCTGGACAGGCGGATTGTGTTCCCTGCGTTCCCGCCGTTGCCGCCGACGCCTTGCACGCCGGCATTGCCGCCGTAGGAACCGGAACCCTCGCCGCCATCGCCACCAATCCCGCCATTGCCGCCACGGGCCAAAATTTCGCCGCCGTTCATCGAGATGCCGCCGCTGCCGCTGACCAATTCCACGTGGCCGCCGAAGCCACCCGCTCCGCCTCTGCCGCCGCCACCGCCGATACCATAGCCACCGCCCTCGCCGCCGTCGTAGGCCGAGCCATAACCTCCGCCGCCGCCGCCGCCGCCGATACCGCCACCAGCGCTCAACCGGGCGCTGCCGATCTGGATCGTGCCGCTGGTGCCATTTGCCGAGAGAAATATGGAGCCACCGTAGCTGCCGTTGCCACCACTGCCGCCGGTACCGCCGAAACCGACGCTAGACCCACCGTAGCCGCCATAGCCGCTATAGCCGCTATAGCCGATGCCGCTGCCGCCGCTGCCGCCAACACCGCCCGCGCCGCCATCGGCCTTCAGGGTTGCGCTACCGAGAAGAATGCTGCCGCCTGGTCCGTCGGCATTCAGCGTGATGGAACCGCCGCTGCCGCCAATTCCGCCGGTACCACCGCTGGCGCCGGTGGCATAGCCGCCGTAACTGGTGCCACCAGTGCCGCCCCGGCCACCCTGACCTCCGCGCGCCGTCAACTCTGAGCTGCCGATATCTATCGTGCCGCCACTGCCGTTGGCCGTCAGCAAGATGTCACCGCCGCCGCCGCCGAGGCCGCCGGAGCCGCCTTGGCCGCCGTAGGAACCAGAACCACTGCCGTAGCCATAGCCTCCGGCACCGCCCTGCCCGCCGGTACCGCCGTCGGCATTCAGAACGGAGGAACTGCCGAACTGGATGCCGCCCACGCCAGCGTCAGCATGAAGCGTTATGTTGCCCCCTTTGCCGCCGCTGCCGCCGTTGCCCCCAACACTACCTTCGCCGCCGTCGCCACCTTGGCCGCCTGTCCCGCCCATGGAACTCAGTGTCTTGCCTGCCGCGAGGGAAATCGAACTTCCGCTGGTCAGGGTGATGTCGCCACCCTTGCCGCCATTGCCGCCGTCATCGCCGTTATAGCCGTAGCCCCCAAGGCCACCAAGGCCCCCATTGGAGATGACGTCACCATTGACTGCGATCGTGCCCAGAACGGATTCGATCAGCACTGCACCACCGTAGCCGCCGTTGCCGCCAGCGCTACCGTAGCCGTAGGCGCCAACACCGCCGGAAGCGTTGACTCCGCCGGAGCCAATGGTCAGGTCGTCTTTGGCCAGGAGAGTTACGGCACCGCCGACACCCCCGTCCGATGCCCCCTGGGCGCTGATCCGGCTAACCAACAGCGTCCCGTTGGCAGCATTGATGTAAACATCACCGCCCTTAGTTCCGCTGCTCACGCCATCGGTGGTAATGATGCCAAGCGCGATAGAGGCGGCCGCCACGGCCTTGAAGTCGCCGCCGGCAGTCTGAAAATTTCCGTTACCCGATATCTGCCCTACCGTGCCCGTAATTGAGGGTGTGCCTGTATCGCCATTCCAGCCCGCCACGAGGAAGATGTCGCCGCCACCGGTGTTGGTGACTGTCTTGGCATTGGTGTCGATGTGCCGATGCGCCAACAGCCCGAGATTGTGTCCAGAGAACAGATCCGGGCTGTCGGTGGCGATGAAGATGTCACCAAAACCGCTGCCACCGGTGCCCGTGGTCGTAATCGCAACAGAGCCGGCGAGCAACTGGGTATTTATGGTGCCCCAGCTCAAAGAAGAGCCGGCGCCTACGTCAGCGCCGTAGAAAATCCCGCCGCTGAACACACCGCCGCCATAGTTGTCCGCGGCGCCGATGGTGAGATCCGCCGGGTCTAGCAACAGCGTGCCCGCCCTGCCATTGGCTGCGCTACGGTCGGTGCGTGCCTGGAAATCCAGATAACGGTGTCCGGAAACCTCGACGAAGCCTCCGTCCCCGCCATTCGCCCCCGCCACGGACGCTGATGCTGCCGTAGGCCCGTGTCGTGTCGTCGGCCCAGATGATCACTTTGCCGCCATCGCCGTTGTCCGTCGCGTCGGCCTTGAGCACGGCGTCCTTGCCGAAGTAGCTGATGCTGGCGTTCGGAATCTCGGGATTCCTGCCCTGGAAATCGCCACCGACGAGGATCTGCCCGCCGCCATTGGCGCCGCTGGCGTCGATCTCGGCCTGGTCCATTATCGCGACGCGATTGCCCAGCACTGCGACGCTGCCACCCTTGGTGCCGGTAGTGACGATGCGGCCATTGCCATCGACGTAGGCGTCCTGGCTGGCCTTGAGGAAGACCCGTCCGCCTTCGCTGACGACGCTGCTGGCGTTCAGCATGCCGCTGTTCCTGACGATGACGCCGGCGATGCCGATGCGCCCGGCTTCGGCGGTGATGGTGCCAAGGTTGGTGGCGTTGCCTTCCGCCCCGGTGATGTCGACCTTGACGCCGGGGGTGGCGCTGTCGATCAGGCTGACCGTGGCACCGGCGGCGAGGATGGTTTCGCCCTTCGGGGTGGTGATGATGCCTTGGTTGCTGACGTTGTTGCCGATCAGATAGACGCTGCCGCCGGAAGGTGTGCGGATTTCGCCCTGGTTGATGATGTCCCTGGCCATGCCGTCATTGACGAACAGCTTGCGCCCGGCGAGGAAGTCTTCGTTGCGGATGTTGAGCGTGGAGGCGACGAAGCCGGCGGTGTCGATCCGCCCGCCGGGGCCCACCATGATGCCGGCGGGATTGATCAGCCAGACGCGACCGTTGGAGCTGAGCGTGCCGTAAATGGCGGTCGGGTCGTTGAGCACCCGGTTCATCACCGCGCTGGAGGCCGAGGTCTGGGCGAAATGGGTAGTCTCACCGGCCTTGATCGAGAACTTGTCCCAGTTGATGATGGCGCCGTTGCTGTTGGTCACCGTCAGCAGGTTGCCGGCCTGGTTGAAGCTTGCCGTGCCCTTGACCACCACGGGATTCACCGGGTTCGACAGCACCGGGCCGGCGATGAAGCAGGCGGCTACGGCGGCAACACCCAGGCGAACCGGGGTGGACAGCCGGGACGCGTTGCGGGAAGGATTGGTTTGGCTCATTTGGACACTCCAAGGGCGGGACAGCCGCCCAAACGTTTTTTGTTTATAACCCAAAACCAACGCGTCACCAAGGGAGTAAGTCACACGTCCGACGAACCGAACCTTCTCTGGTCAGAAACCGAACGCGAAAGCGAACTGGCCACGGATATCACCCGGTTTTTCCTGCTGGAGGAGTCCCGGTGCATCCTGGGAGCCTTCTATGATGTAGGCAATGTCAAAGCGGGCCGCGATGTCTTTCTTCAGGTTGTAGCGAAAGCCGATGCCCATCGATGAGATGCCGGTATCGGAATACGCCGGCGACGTGGTCGCGGCGGCCCCTGTGGTCGATTTGTTCTCGCCACGGGCCCAATCGTAAAAGACCAGGCTCTTGAACGAACCGTCGATGCCCAGCTTGGCGGCGTAATCCGGCGAATACAGCTCGAGGTTGGCGAAGTAGCCACGATCCGTCGCCTGTGCCCGCTCGTTGAAGCCACGCACCGCCGTCGCGCCTGCAAGCCCGATCTGCTCGCCGACAGGCAGCGGAGTTCCCGCATACTGGGCATTCACCGCGCCGCGGAACAGCCAGTCGTCGCCTATTGTTCTCACATAACTGCCGCCAAAGCGGAACACCGAGTACTGGTCCCTGCCTTGCCGATTGCCGCTCGCGATCAGTGAATAGCGGTCGACCCCCAATGGCCCCTGGTACTCGCTACCCGTCGGGAACAGGTTGGCCGACGCCCCGACGTAGAAATCGATGGCTTCGCCAGGCCTTTGCCACTGGCCGCTGTAGGTGGAGCTGACCGGACGCAAGGTGTACGGTGTACACCCGGCATTGTCGGGAACCGGGGGATCAATGGCGAAGTTGGCTTGGGTGGCCGGGTTGACGCATTTCGTATTGAAGTATCTGTAGTCAAGCGCCAAAACAACCCTGGAGCTGTATTCGCCGGCGCGCGGGAAAATGTGGTTGTAGCGCAAGCTGAACACTTGGCCCTTGCCTGTGAGCCCCAAGGTTCCGCCGGGGATTGCCGAATTGGACGGACTGGTGGTGTTCGAATTGCCGTAAATGAAGTCGATGCTGTCGCCAAGCGAATACAGGGGCAGGCGGTAGCCGATACTGAAGATGTCGACCTCGACGCCGTCTCCGGTCCGGCCCGGATTGACCCGATGACCATAAATTTTCATGCCGCCCGGAGGGTCGATCGCGGTCGTGTAGGCCACGGTCAGCACCTGATCGCTATTGAACAGATTGGCGTTTTGGTAGGAAACCCCCACCCGATGCTTGCCGGTGGACTGGGTGCCGGTATTGTCCAGCGTGACGAAGAAGCGCTCGGGGTCTTCTTCCTTGACGTCGACCTTGACATCGACCTTGCCTTCGTCTTCGCTGACGCCCAGCGTCACGTCAACCTGCTTCGCGGGGTTTTCGTTGCTGAGCTGGACGTTCTCGGAGAGATGGCGCAAGTTGGGCGCGGTGCCTTCCTTCAGGTTCGGCAGGCTGGCGCGGATGTTCTCGTTGTTGAAATAGTTGTTGCCAGTGATCGTGACCTTGCCCACCACGCCCTCGCTGACCAGCAGCCGGACGACGCCGCTGGTGAGTTCCTGCTCCGGCACATAGACCTGCACGGTGCCGTAGCCAAGGCTTCGAAACTCGCCTTCGAGGGCTTCCAGTGCCTTCTGCACGTCGCCATAAACCTTGCCGCGGCCAACAAAGGGCGCAACCAGCGCCTGGACCCGTTCCGCTGGCAGGAGGGTGTTCCCTTCGACCTGGAAGCGCACTATGTCGAAACCGGCATCCTGCGCGCTCGCGTGATGTAGCGAGCCTGCCGTCAGGATGACGGCAGCGGCCAAAGCCCTGACTGTCGCTTTCATCATGAACAAATCCTCAGTAAAATCAACGGTAAATTAGACAGAATCTAAAGTTGCTTCTAATCGCCGTCCCAAGTTAGCAGATTGTTCGTTTGCCAGCAATGCCTTGCAGGCCCACGTCGAGGTCGCGCAAGGCAGATTGTTGCTGGGGCGCAACGATTGACAGGTGCGCTTCGACGAGCGGCGCGGAACTCAGAACCGCATGCCGAGGAAGATCAGCGCGACGCCGAGAAGTCACGCGCTACCACGCGCGGTGCGGGTACGGTAACGCTGGGCAGGTTGTCATCGAGACGCAGGAACAGCCGCTCCTGGCCTGCCGACAACATGCCGAAAGAGGCGGCGGCAGGGGTCTTTCCCAGCCAGACTCCGCCGCCAACCCCGGCAATCAGCGCCAGCGCGGTGCTGGCGAGCAAACGTTGCCAGGTCTTCACCCGGCTGCCGCTTGCGGGCGGCTTGTCGAGCGCCTCGGACTCCGGAGTCGAACCCTGCGCCGCGGCAAGCGCCACGCGCATTTCATGGTGGCTGGCCGAGGCGGCGTCCGCCTGTGCTTCGGCCGCCATGCGCTCGGCCCGTGCGATATTCGCTTCTTGCTCCGCTTCGAGGCGCGCAGCGGCGGCGCGCCCCGCCTCGGCTTCCTGCCCGGCGCGAAGGTGCGCTTCGCGCGCCGCCTCCTTTTCCGCCGCGACGCACGACAAGGCTGCGGCTTCGGCGATCTGCTCGGCACGCAGCTTCTCGTTCGCCAGCTCGCCGGCGTGGCGCTCGGCAGCCGCCCGCTCGCGGGCCAGCCGGGCAAGTTCTTGCTGTTTCCTGGCTCGCGCAGCGGCGGCGCTCGCCAGATCGGCGGCGGCGGATTCACGACGCTGGGCATCCGCCAGGGCGCGCTGTTCTGCCTCGATTCGCTTGCGCAGGGCGACTTCGGCGAGGCGTTCGACATGCGCCTGCTCTGCGGCGGCGGTTTCCGCAGCGGTCTCGGCGGCGGCACGCAGGAGCGCCTGTTGCGCAGCCAGGTCGTCGGCTTGCTGGCGCCGCTGCGCGGCGGCAGTCTGCGCGGTGGCGTGCAAATGGCGCAACTCGGCGGCGGCACGCGCGCGGTCCTCCACTGCAGCGCGGGCCAAGGCCGTTGCCTCGGCCGCTCGCTCGGCGTCGGTGGCGTTTGCGGCGGCGAGGTCGCCGGCGGCCAGCTCGCGCCGCTGCCGTTCCATATCCATCAATCCCGTAAGGATTCTGCTCAAATCAGGCTCCCGGTTTCGGGCAAGGCGTCCAGCGCCCGCTCGTCAAAGCCTACCCCGGAACCGGCACGGGCCGAAGGTAGAATAGACCGATGGAAACCCGCCAAACCAAAGTGGCGGAGGTCAAGCCAACAGCCCCTATCGCCTTGCGGGGCGAAGGCGGAAATTCGTGAAGCATGGTTCGCGCCGCCGCAGCCGGTCGGCTGTGCAGAGCCGAGCGTGGGGCGCGTAGCGAGGGGTTGGGGAGAGCGGTTATGGAGCAACAGGAATTCGCCCGGCAAACGCTGCTGGTTCTGACCAACCTGCCAGACCCAGGCGAGTGCCCAGGCGCTGGCCACGATGCTGGTGACCGAGCGACTGGCAGCCTGCGTCAACCTGCTGGCGCCCTGCCGCTCGGTCTATCGCTGGCAGGGCGCGATCGATAGCGCCGAGGAAACACCGCTGCTGATCAAGACCACGGCGGAACGCTACGCGGCGCTGGAGGCGGCGATCCGCGCCCGCCACCCCTATGAACTCCCCGAGATCATTGCGGTCCCACTTGCCTGCGGGCTGCCGGATTACCTGGCATGGGTCGCCGCCGAAACCATGGTCGAAGACACTCCCCAATGCTGATCCGCTTCCTGTTGCTGCTGCTGTTCGCCCTGGCCGGTCCGGCGCGGGCCGAAGAACCGCTTGCGCCCGAAGAGGCTTTCCGCTTTTCGGCTCGCGTGGTCGATGTGCGAACCCTCGAAGCCCGCTGGGCGATTGCCGACGGCTACTATATGTACCGCGACAAGTTCAAGTTCGCGCTGGAAGGCGGCACGCTTGGCGCGCCGACACTGCCGCCGGGCAAGATCAAGGACGACGAACTGTTCGGCAAGGTCGAAACTTACCGCAAGGAGGTGAAGATCCTGCTACCGATCGAGGCCGCCGGCACGGTTACGTTGAAGGCTGTTTCGCAAGGCTGCTGGGACGGCGGCATCTGCTATCCGCCGCTCAACCAGCAAATGCCGATCGAGCTGGCTGCTGCTTCGGGAACTCCCGCGACTACAGGCGCCGCCGCGGCGTCAGCGCCGACTGTCGGGCCGGCCGCCGCAAGGACCGCCGCCATCCCCGCCACTGCAGAGGACGAAAGTTCGCGCATTGCCGGGCTGTTCAAGGGCGACAACCTGGCGCTGGTGCTGGTCAGCTTCCTCGGCTTCGGCCTGTTGCTCTCGCTGACGCCCTGCGTGTTCCCGATGATCCCGATCCTGTCCGGCATCATCGTCAATCACGGCCACGCGGTGAGCCACTTGCGGGCTTTCGTGCTGTCGCTCGCCTACGTGCTCGGCATGGCGCTGACCTATGCCGCGGTGGGCGTCGCCGCCGGACTTTCGGGCACGCTGCTGTCGGCCGCGCTGCAGAACGCCTGGGTGCTGGGCAGCTTCGCGCTGGTGTTCGTCGTACTCTCGTTCTCGATGTTCGGCTTTTATGAATTGCAACTGCCGGCGGCGCTGCAAAGCCGGGTTGCCGACACCGCCAACCGGCAGGGCGGCTCGCTACCCGCGATAGCCCTGATGGGAGCGCTCTCGGCACTGATCGTCGGCCCCTGCGTCGCCGCGCCGCTTGCCGGCGCATTGCTCTACATCGCACAAACCGGCAATGCCGTTCTCGGCGGTGCCGCACTATTCTTCATGGCGCTCGGCATGGGCCTGCCGCTGCTGCTGGTGGGCGCCTTTTCCCGCTCGCTGCTGCCGAAGTCGGGACCGTGGATGGAGGGCGTCAAGAAATTCTTCGGCGTCGTGATGCTCGCCACCGCTCTGTGGCTGGTTGCTCCGGTCATCCCGTTGTGGCTGCAGATGCTCGGCTGGGCGCTGCTGATGCTGATCCCGGCGATCTACCTGCGCGCGCTCGACCCCTTGCCGGCGCACGCCCACGGCTGGCAGCGCCTGGGCAAGGGCCTCGGCGTCGCACTGCTGCTGGGCGGCGCGGCGATGTTGATGGGGGTGCTGGGCGGCGCCCGCGACCCGCTGCAGCCACTCGGCTTCCTGCGCGGCGGCGCCGCCGCCGAAGCGTCGGCGCCGACTTTCGAACGGGTTGCCTCGATAGAACGGCTAGACGCGCGGCTCGCCGAGTCAGCCGCCGCCGGAAAGCCGGTGATGCTGGACTTCTACGCCGACTGGTGCGTGAGCTGCAAGGAAATGGAGCGCTTCACCTTCGCCGATCCACAAGTGGCCTTGCGCATGAAGCAGTTCGTGCTGCTGCAAGCCGATGTCACCGCGAATACCGACGCCGACGTCGCGCTGCTGAAGCGTTTCGGCCTGTTCGGCCCGCCGGGGATCATTTTCTTCGATGCCGGCGGACGCGAACGGGTCGACCAGCGGGTCATTGGTTTCCAGTCTGCGGATCAGTTTCTGCCTGCGCTTGAGCGCGTCTTGTTTAAATAGACTAAAAAACATATAGTTGCATATAGATTTTAGGTGTGTTTAAATATGTGAGTTAATTAACTCACATATTTAAATCAATGCTGCGCTTTCAGCGACCCCACGCAAACACCCTGCGGCAGCGGCTGGAGGAACCCGTTCGCTGGCTGAACATCGTCGCAGGCCCTCGCCGGGTGGGGAAAACCACCATGGTCGGCAGCGTCTTGGGCGAGCTTGCATCAGATCGTCGTCGATACATCTCGGCAGACCAGACTGGAGCGCGACCGCTTTCTCCCTCCCTCGACCTGTCATCCGGTGCGATCCAGCAGGACACCTACGCCAGTGTCGGAGCCAAGACGGACGCCGCGTGGCTGATCCGGCAATGGCAGGAGGCAAGGGTGCTTGCGAACCGGGCCGAGGCGCCCTACGTACTTGCGATCGACGAAGTACAGAAGGTCCCGCGCTGGTCGGAAACAGTGAAGGGATTGTGGGACGCGGATCGCGCCGCCGGCCTGGAGATGCATGTCGTCCTGCTGGGATCGTCGCCGCTACTGGTGCAGCATGGCCTTGGCGAGAGCCTGATGGGTCGCTTCGAGCTCATCCGCATGGGGCACTGGTCCTACGCCGAAATGCATGTCGCCTTCGGCCTCGGTCTCGACGAATACATCTACTTCGGTGGGTACCCGGAGCCGGTCGCCAGCGGCTTGTTCCGAGACGAAGCGCGCTGGCGCGGCTACGTGGCCGGCAGCTTGATCGAACCCAGCATTGACCAGGACATTCTCGCCATGGAACGCGTCGACCGCCCCGCTTTGCTCAAGCAATTGTTCTGGCTCGGCTGCGGCTATTCCGGGCAGATACTCGCTCTTGACAACATGGCCCAGAACCTGCGCGAGAAGAACGAGGGCATCGAAGCGCACACCGGAACCCTGGCGAAATATCTCGACTTGCTCGGCAAGGCCGGCTTGGTCGCCGGCCTGCAGAAGTACTCCGGGAGCATGCTGCGAAGGCGTACCTCGTCTCCGAAGTTGCTGGCGCAGAACAACGCCCTGATGGCCGTCGCCGGAGGTTACGACTTCGCAACCGCCAAGGCAGACCGCTCGTACTGGGGGCGCATGGTCGAAAACGCTGTCGGTGCGCATCTCTACAACAGCGGCGATCCGGCCATGCTCGCCTACTGGCGAAAAGGCAAGATGGAGGTCGACTTTGTGCTCTCGCGCGGTCAGCGGGTCACGGCCATCGAGGTGAAGAGCGGCAGCCGCGAGCGGAGCATGCCCGGTTTGAACGCCTTTGCCGCGACCTACCCCGGCAGCAATCGTTTGGTCGTCGGTGAAGGCGGGGTTTCTTTGGTCGAGTTCCTTTCGCAGCCCACCGAGCATTGGCTGTCGCCGCCATGACCAACGTTCCCCGCAACTGCACGGAAGTCGACCGAAACGGCGTTCGCAAACCGGGCCTGGCGCTGTCGACGCTGCGCGACCGTCCGGCCTACGTCCTGCTTGGCGAACCCGGCGCGGGCAAGACCACCGCATTCCGCGAAGAAGCCAGGGCTGCCGGCTGCGAGGCGATTCCGGCCAGGGATTTCATCGCCTTTGATCGTCCGGAATGGCGAGGCTGGACCTTGTTCATCGACGGCCTCGACGAGATACGCGCCGGCTCGACCGACAGCCGCACGCCCTTCGATGTCATCCGCCAAAGGATCGATGCCCTCGGACGCCCCCGGTTCCGCATCTCCTGTCGCGAGGCGGACTGGCGGGGCGCGGGAGACCGCGACAGCCTTGATCGCGTCGCGCCAGGAGGTCGTGTCGACGTCCTGCATCTTGATGAACTCGATACGGAACAAATCGAGATACTGCTTCGGGAAAATCACGGCGTATCGAATCCCGAGGGCTTTATCGAAGTCGCGCGCGAGCGCCGGCTCGATGGCCTGCTCGGCAATCCGCAGAGCCTGCACATGCTGGCCGAGGCCATAGGGCAACGGTGGCCGAACAGCCTTGCAGAAACTTACGCTCTTGCCTGCCAGCGGCTGGCCGAGGAACCCAACCGGGACCACCGCGATGCATGGCGACAAGCGGGAGTCGCCACCGACGACGTGCTTCTCGCCGCCGGTCATGCCTGCGCCGTGCAGTTGCTGGCAGGAATTGCCGGATTTGCCCTCGATCCGGGCGTCGCGGGCGAGGCGCATCCCGCCTTTGATGCCATCGGGCTCACCAGAACGCAGGCGCTGAACCGCGCGTTGGCGAGTCGGCTGTTCGACTCCCGTGCTCACGACGAGCGTAGGGAAGTGGCCCATCGCAGCATCGCGGAATTTCTCGGTGCGCGCTTTCTCGCCCATCGCGTCTAGCGCGACGGATTGCCGCCGGGTCGAGTGCTGGCGCTGATGTCGGCGGGAGATGGCGGCATCGTCGCCGACTTGCGCGGGCTGCACGCCTGGCTCGCGGTGCATTGCCTGTCCGCGCGCACCGGGCTGATCGAGCGCGATCCCTTGGGCATCGTGCTCTACGGGGACCTGCGTGGTTTCAGCACCAACGACAAGAAGCGCTTGCTCGAAGCCCTCGGACGGGAAGCCAAGCGTTATCCCTGGTTTCGCTCCCGGGATTGGAATGCGCCACCCTTCGGCGCCCTCGCCGATCAGGGCATGTGTGCGGACTTCCGTGAAATACTTGCCGCCAACGCGCGGGACGAAGCTCACGAATCCCTGCTGGACTGCGTGCTCGAAGCCGTCAGCCACGGCGAGCCTTTGCCGGAACTCGGCGACACCCTGCTGGCCGTCGTCCGCGACCCCAGCCACTGGCCGGTCAACCGCAAGCACGCCATTGCCGCCTACATCCGTGCGAGCGGGGGCCTGCCCGGACCACTGCTGATGCTGCTCGAGGACGTCGCGGCCGGCCGTGTCGCCGACGGTGACGATGAGCTGATGGGGCTGCTGTTACGCCAGCTATATCCGGTCAATCTGCCGCCGGCGCGTGTCGTTGCCTATTTGCACCCGACCAAGGCGCCCGACCTGATCGGCAACTATGTCTGGTTCTGGGAACATGACCTGACCGAAAACACTGCAACAGCAGACTTGCCGATCCTCCTCGACAAGGTTGCCCAAGACATCGCGAGGCTGCGTGCCGCTCTGGACAGGTTCCACTTCAGTCGCTTTGCCGGCCACCTGCTGAAACGTGGCATCGAAGCCGCAGGCGCGACCGTTGCGGTCGAGCGCTTGTGGCACTGGCTGGGCATTGGCCTCGACGAGCACGGCCATCGTCGCCTCGACAGTCAGCATTCCCAGCAGATCGCCGGATGGCTGGCGAGCCGGCCGGACATCTACCAGGCGCTGATGCACTACGCGATCCACCATTGCAATGAACAGGGCGATGTTCATTGCATGTTCCGCGCCGAAGTCCGTCTTTATGGCGCCGAGCCGCTGCCGGGAACGGAGGACTGGTATTTTGCCCAAGCGCAGCTTGCATCCGGCGAAAATCTTCGGCGTCACTTGTTCAACAAAGGAGCATTCACCCTGCTCCGCCGCAAGGGCACAACACCCGAATTTGTCGAAATGCTAAATCGAATCGCCGAGCGCTACCCAACGCTTCAGTCGCATGTCCAGGGGTGGCTGGTTTCCGAATGGGAGGAGTGGCGGCGCGACGACGCGCAAAGCAATGCGGAGCAGAAAGAGGAGGACGCGACTCGAATCGAGCAATGGCGCCAGCACTTCCGAGACCATCACGCGGCCATCGAGAGCGGCACGGCCGCTCCGGCAATCATGCACGAGCTGGCGATGATCTATTTCGGCCGCTATCGTGAGGCCGCTGGTGACACACCGATTGCCCGGTTCCAGGCCTTCTTCGGCGGCGATGCCGGAATCACCCTTGCCGCGCTCGCCGGCTTGCGCCGCGCACTGGCAAGGCAAGACCTGCCATCGATTGCAGAGGTCGTCGACCTGCATGTCAAGGGGCACCATCACTTGATCGCCGAAGCCGGCTTGGCGGGTGCGCAGGAACTCGCGCGGGATGGTACCGAAGTCGTGTTGGCCTTGCCCCGCGAGCTTCAGGAACGCCTAGTGGCGTTCCGTCTCACCCACGACTATCGCAGCACGCCTTCCTGGTTCCTCGCGCTGGTCGAGCATCGCCCGGAAACAGTCGCGGATGTACTGATCCATTATGCCAAGGCGATGTTCAAGGCGCGCAAGGAGAATGCGTCGGGCATTTACGCGCTGGCGTATGAAGATGCCTACGCCGCGGTGGCGCATCGTGCGGCCTTGCCTCTACTTTCGGCTTATCCGTTGCGCTGGAAACGCGAAAGCCTGAATCAACTGGGTACGCTGCTCATTGCCGCCATCAAGCATTCAGACCACGAGAAACTGCGCCATCTGATAGAGACGAAGCTGTCCCGCCCCAGCCTTGACGCGGCGCAGCGCAGCCATTGGCTGGCCGCCGGACTGCTGCTCGATCCGGTCCGATATGAACAGCCATTGGATCGCTACGTCGGCGCCAGCCAGTCCCGCGCCTTTTTGGTGGCGGGCTTCTTCGGCTCGCGCTCCGACTGGGCAAAGGGCTTCCCGAACTAAGCGAGTCGGTCATGATCTTGCTGATCCGCCTGCTGGCGCCGCACGCGTCGCCGGAGCGACCCACAGGCGCATATCGGGTTTCCTCCGCGATGAATGCGGCCG
This sequence comes from Sulfuritalea sp., assembly GCA_016712985.1. Lineage (GTDB taxonomy): Bacteria > Pseudomonadota > Gammaproteobacteria > Burkholderiales > Rhodocyclaceae > Sulfuritalea. Next base: position 30,462 of record JADJQA010000053.1, read on the forward strand.
ATTTCGCGCGCAGCCTGATCTCCAGGCTTGGCGCCTGTCCGACGGTCTCGGCGGCAAAGGCTTTCGACGAGCTGCTCGCCTTCAGCGGTTTAAGCGCCTGGCGCGGCGAATTGCGCCACCATCGGGAAGCGCAGCGCATTGTCAGCCGCGAAGCCCATTTTCGGCGGCCTCAGGTTTCCGAGGTAGTACGCACCCTCGCCAATGCGGAACCGGCCAACGCGGCAGACCTACAAGCGTTGCTGGTGCAGCACTTGGGCGACATGGCGTGCGAGGACCGGAATGGGAATACCACCGGATACCGACGCTACTGGAACGTGGATAGCTACGGCAGACCCGAGGCGCCGCGGCCGGAAAACGATTGCCGCGACAGACTTCTCGAACTCATGAGGGAACGCTTGCGCCCCATTTCGGTGGACGCGCAACCCGAGTGCGAATACCGGGAAAACAAACGTGCGGATATTCGCGTGTTCTTTGGCGGCAAGTCCGGCGGCTTCAACGTCCCCATCGAAATCAAGCGCAACAGTCACCCCGATCTCTGGAGCGCCCTGCATGGCCAGTTGATCGCCCACTATGCCTGCGATCCCGGCGCCGACGGCTACGGCATCTACCTCGTGTTCTGGTTCGGCGGAACCGGCATGCCGACCGCCGCCGACGGTGGCAAGCCGTCGCACAGCGCCGCGGAACTTGAAGAACGCCTGACCGCCACCCTCGGTGCCGAAGAACGGCAGCGAATTTCGGTCATCGTCATGGATTGTTCGCTGCACTGAGCTTGCATGCCCCGTCGCGCCAGCGCCGACTGCTCGCGAGGGTGATAGCATCCCCATCGTCCAACCTGATCAAGGGAGCACCATGTTCACCGGCATCGTCACCGCCACCGGAAAGATCAGCCACATCCTGCCACTCGAAGAAGGGGTTCGGCTCACCGTCGAAGCGCCGTCGCTCGACTTGTCCGACATGGTCATCGGCGACTCCATCGCCCACGGCGGGGTCTGCCTGACGGTGATCTCCAGGAAGAAGAACAGCTACCAGGTCGACGTTTCGCGCGAGACGCTGGATTGCACCGTCGGCCTTGACGAACTGAATGAAGTCAATCTGGAAAAGGCCATGCGGCTGGCCGATCGCCTCGGCGGGCACCTGGTCTCGGGCCATGTCGATGGCGTCGGCGAGGTGATCAAATTCGAGAAGATCGGCGAGTCGCACGAGTTGGTGATCAAGGCGCCGAAGGCACTGGCGAAGTACATCGCGCGAAAGGGCTCGATCACCGTGGACGGCGTGTCGCTGACCACCAACCGCGTCAAGGGCCGCCGCTTCTCGATCAATCTGATCCCGCACACCGTGGCAGTCACGACCCTCAAGCGCTGCAAGGCCGGCGGCAAGGTGAACCTGGAAGTGGATCTGATCGCCCGCTACGTCGAACGAATGCTGAATCATGATGCGCCGACGGCGCAGGCGTAGAATCCGCGCCCCGACCCGACGAGCACAAACATGAGCATCAGCCCCGTTCTGGATATCGTCGCCGACATGCGCGCCGGTCGCATGGTGATCCTGATCGACGAAGAAGACCGCGAGAATGAAGGCGATCTGGTGCTGGCCGCCGACCATGTGACGCCCGAGGCGATCAATTTCATGGCCAGGTGGGGACGTGGCCTGATCTGCCTGACGCTGACCGAAGCGCATTGCCGCCAGCTCGATCTGCCCCTGATGGTGCGCGACAACAAGACGCCGCACGGCACCGCCTTCACTGTCTCGATCGAAGCCGCGACGGGCGTCACGACGGGCATTTCGGCGCAGGATCGTTCGCGCACGATACAGGCCGCGGTGGCGAAGCACGCCACCCCGGCAGACATTGTCCAGCCCGGTCACGTTTTCCCGCTGATGGCGCAAAACGGCGGCGTGCTGGTGCGCGCCGGCCACACCGAAGCCGGTTGCGACTTCGCCCAGTTGGCCGGACTGACGCCGGCGGCGGTGATTTGCGAGATCCTCACCGAGGACGGCACCATGGCGCGCCTGCCGGATCTGCTCGAATTCGCCGCCCTGCACAAACTGAAGATCGGCACCATCCGTGATCTGATCCAGCATCGGTCGGAAACCGAGAAGCTGATCGAATGCGTCGCCGACAAGAACGTCGAATGCGCGCAGGGCGCCTTCCGTCTGCGTGCCTTTGCCGATCGAAGCAGCGGCGATGTGCATCTGGCCTTGTCCTGCGGCGAAATCGCGGCTGGCGAAGAGACGCTGGTGCGGGTACATGAGGCCGTCAGTGTCCTGGACTTCCTCGATCACCGCAGCCGCGGCCATACCTACAGCGTCGACTTCGCCCTGCGCAGAATCGTCGAAGAAGGGCGCGGGGTGCTGGTGTTGCTGCATCGTGCGGGATCGGGCAATGCCCTGCTGGCGGCTCTCAAGCAGGAACCAGCCGAGCGGCCGGCGTATGCATGGGATCCGCGCATCTACGGTATCGGCGCACAGATTTTGCGCGAAGTTGGCGTCGGCAAAATGCGTCTGATGGCCAGCCCGAGAAAAATGCCGAGCATGGCCGGCTTCGGCCTCGAAGTCACCGGCTACTTCACTCCGCCGGGAGCAATAACGACATGAGCATTCGCGAACTCGAACCCGATCCGGCCGGCCGCGGCCTGCGCGTCGGCCTGGTGCAAAGCCGCTTCAATCAGGATATCGGCGAAGGGCTGCGCTCGGGCTGCCTCGCCGAACTGGCGCGCCTGGGCGTTGCCGAAAGCGACATCTGCTGCGCCACGGTGCCCGGAGCACTGGAGCTGCCGCTGGCGCTGCAAGCCATGGCGCAAAGCGGCCGCTTCGATGCGCTGGTCGCGCTCGGGGCGGTGATCCGCGGCGAAACCTATCATTTCGAGATCGTCGCCAATGAATCGGCGCGGGGCATCACCGACGTGCAGCTGAACACCGGCATACCGATTGCCAACGCGGTGTTGACCACCGAAAACGACGACCAGGCGCTGGTGCGCATGGTGCAAAAGGGCGCGGAGGCGGCGCAGGCCGCCGTTGAAATGGCGAATCTGCTGAAGGCGATCAAGCTGACAGGAAGCAAATGAGCGAGCGCAAATCGCCGCGTCGGCGCGCACGCGAGTTCATCGTCCAGGGGCTGTACCAGTGGCAGGTCGGCGACCAGGATGCCGCGGCGATTCAGGTTCAGGCGGAAGGCGTCCCCGGTTTCAACAAGGCCGACGGGGTGCTGTACAGCACCCTGCTGGCCGAAGCCCGGCAAAACGCCGAAGCCCTCAAGCTCGATCTGGCCCCGCATATCGACCGCGCCTGGGACGAAGTTTCGCCGGTCGAGCGCTGCATCCTGCTGCTAGGCGCCTGCGAACTCAAGCTCCATCCCGAAACGCCGTATCGCGTGATCATCAATGAAGCCATCGAACTGGCGAAGACTTTCGGCGGCACCGACGGCCACAAGTTTGTGAACGGCGTGCTGGACAAGCTGGCCGCAGTGCTGCGTCCGGCCGAGGCAATAACCCGTTAGCCGCCGAGAACACAGAGGACGCGTGGTTCGACAGGCTCACCATGCACTGGATCATTTGTCACAGGTTGACTGGGGACGCGTGGTTCGACAAGCCCCGCCATGAACGGAGATCATTTGGTTTCCATCCGCCCGGCGCAAGCCGGTCCAGCGCCGCTGATAGATATGAAGCAACGGAGGCCCGGCCCCGGGGGGGGCCGGGGGCGCCCCGGGGATTGGAAGCCATGTCAAGCTTCAGGCCGAATTCGCCTGCTGATCAACCGCTACTTCAAACACCCGACCCGGCACACCGTGCTCGGCGTGGGTGATGACGCTGCGCTGATTGCGCCGACACCCGGCCAGGAGTTGGTGATTTCCACCGATCTGCTGGTCGAGGGAACGCATTTCCTGGCCGACACCGATGCCGAGGCGCTGGGCTGGAAGGTCCTCGCGGTGAATGTCTCGGACCTCGCCGCGATGGGCGCACAGCCGCGCTGGGCGACATTGGCCGCCGTCTTCCCGGCGCCGACGATTGACTGGATCGAAGCCTTCGCGCGCGGCTTCTTCGACTGCGCGGACCGCCATGGCATCGACCTGATCGGCGGCGACACCACGCGCGGGCCGCGCGCTTTCTGCGTCACGATCCTTGGCGAAGTTCCGGCGGGGCGAGCCCTGCGCCGCGATGGCGCAAAGCCCGGCGATTCGATCTGGGTGTCTGGTTGGCCCGGACGTGCGGCGCTGGGACTGGCCCATTTGCAGGGACGCACCACGCTCGCCGAGCCCGTGCTAGCGACCTGCCTGGCGGCGCTGCACCGACCGCAACCGCGCGTCGCGCTGGGCCTTGCGCTGCGCGGCATCGCCAGCGCCGCGATCGATGTTTCCGATGGCCTGCTGGCCGATCTCGGTCATATCCTCGAACAGTCCGGCCTCGCCGCCCGATTGCAGATCTCCCGGCTGCCAGCCGCCCGGCTGGAGCGTGATTGCGTGCTGGCCGGAGGCGACGACTACGAGCTGGTGTTCACCGCTGCCCCGGCGCTGGACAACGAGATTTGCGCCCTGGCCGGTAAGCTCGAATTGCCGCTGACCCGGATTGGTCGTATCCAAAACGGCGCGCCCGGCGAACTCGTGCTGTGCGACGATGGCGGCAGCGTCATCACTCCTGCGCAGCGCGGCTATGATCACTTTATTTGAAACACTCACCGACATTGGCCGCTACCCCCGTCATTCCCGCGAAAGCGGGAATCCAGTCACCCGCTGCTGGATTCCCGCTTTCGCGGGAATGACGAAAAAAGGGGAGGTGCGCGTGGTGACCCGAAGTACGTGGATGCGGACAAAGGCCGCCTCTTGATGGCAAAGCTGCCTCCTCCTCCGCTCAAGTTCCTGCTCCACCATCCCGCCCACTTCATCGCCTGCGGGATGGGCAGCGGGCTTTCCCCCGTCGCGCCGGGCACCGCGGGAACCGCCTTCGCCTGGGTGACTTTTCCCGTGCTGCGCCTGTATCTGGCAAGCGACCTGGGGCTGGCGATCTTTCTCCTGCTGGCCTTCGCCGTCGGCGTCGCGGCCTGCCAGATCACCGGCCGGGCCTTGGGCGTCGTCGATCACGGCGCCATCGTCTGGGACGAAATCGTGCCCTTCTGGGCGGTGCTGCTGCTGACGCCCCCGACGTTTCTCTGGCAGTTGGCGGCATTCTTTTGGTTTCGCTTCTACGATATCCTCAAGCCGCAGCCGGCCAGGTTTTTTGACACAAGGGTCAAGAACGGCTTTGGTGTGATGATGGACGACGCCGTTGCCGCCGGCTACACGGTGCTGACCCTGGCCGTGATCAAGGCGGTGGTTGACCCGTTACTCAGTTAGGAGACTTGGATGGATGCAGATCTCATCGCCCTGTCGGAAGCCGTCGGCGCGGCCGCGTTGGCCGGACGCGGCCAGCGTCGGCTGTTGATCGCCACGGCCGAATCCTGCACCGGGGGCTGGGTTGCGCAAGTGATCACTCACACAGCCGGCTGTACGGCGTGGTTCGAGTGCGGTTTTATCACCTATTCGAACGATGCCAAGACACAACTGCTCGGCGTTCGCCCGGAAACCCTGAAGAAGTACGGCGCCGTGAGCCAGGAAACCGCTGGCGAAATGGCCTCGGGCGCCCTGGCGAACTCCAATGCATTGATATCATTATCTATTACCGGAATCGCCGGACCGACGGGTGGCTCACGTGGTAAGCCAGTGGGCACCGTATGCTTTGGCTGGTGTCGAGTCGACGAAACAGCGGAAACCGAAACTGCCGTTTTTGCCGGCGACCGCGAGGCAGTCCGCCGTCAGTCGGTAGTTCACGCGCTGCGCGGCCTGCTGCGGCGACTCGACACCGCGTGACAGAACCGGGTAGCGCAAAAACTGTGCCATCCATGCCATAATCGAACGAACATGTGAAGGACACATTCAATGGACGACAACAAGAGCAAGGCACTCCAGGCCGCCCTGGCCCAGATCGAAAAGCAGTTCGGCAAGGGCTCGATCATGAAAATGGGCGAAGGCCTCGCCATCGACGATATCCAGACCGTCTCCACCGGCTCCCTGGGGCTCGATATCGCCCTGGGCATCGGCGGCCTGCCGCGCGGACGGGTGGTAGAGGTCTACGGACCGGAGTCTTCCGGCAAGACCACGCTGTGCCTGCATATCGTGGCCGAGATCCAGAAGGCGGGCGGTGTGGCCGCCTACATCGACGCGGAGAATGCGCTCGACCCCGGCTATGCGGCGAAGCTCGGGGTGAATGTACCCGACCTGCTGATCTCCCAGCCCGACACCGGCGAGCAGGGCCTGGAAATCACCGACATGCTGGTACGTTCCGGCGGCGTTGATTGCATCGTGATCGACTCGGTCGCCGCACTGACGCCGCGTGCCGAAATCGAAGGCGAAATGGGCGACCAGTTGCCCGGCCTGCAGGCGCGCCTGATGTCGCAGGCCCTGCGCAAGCTGACGGCCAACATCAAGCGCACCAATACCCTGGTGATCTTCATCAACCAGATACGCATGAAGATCGGCGTGATGTTTGGAAACCCCGAGACCACCACCGGCGGCAATGCGCTGAAGTTCTACGCCTCGGTGCGCATGGACATCCGCCGCACCGGCGCCATCAAGAAAGGCGACGAGGTGATCGGCAACGAGACCAAGGTCAAAGTGGTCAAGAACAAGGTCGCGCCTCCCTTCCGCGAGGCCCATTTCGACATCCTGTACGGGGAAGGCATTTCGCGTCAAGGTGAAATTGTCGAGCTCGGCGTCGAACACAAGATCGTCGAAAAATCAGGCGCCTGGTACGCCTACAAGGGCGAGAAGATCGGCCAGGGCAAGGACAACGCGCGCGAGTTCCTGCGCGAGCACGCCGACATCGCCGTGGAAATCGAGAACCGGGTACGCGAAGCGGTGGGTGTCGCCGTTCCCGGTGTTGTCGAGCCGGCGAAAGGCAGTTAGCCCAGGCTGCGCTGGCGTGCTAACGCTCATGGCAGCGAGAGCCACCCGCTGATGATCAAACCCGCGAAAAGCGGCATAAAAGCCCGCCCCTCCCGCCCGCCCCTCGCGGGGAGGCGAAGGATTTGCTCGCTGCGCTCAATGTTCAGGCCGACGCCAACTATGCTGATTCAGGTTGAAAGCAAGTAAATGACCTTGCCGAATAGCTCTGCCGGCGCCGCTGGCCCCGGTCAATTACATGTCAATTGAACTGCGCCAGAAAGCGATCAAGCTCCTGGCGCGACGCGAGCACACGGGCGCCGAACTGGCGCACAAACTGGCCGGCCACGGCACACCGGAAGAGATAGCCGCGGTGGTCGTCGAACTGCAAACCTCGCATCTGCAATCCGACAGCCGCGTTGCCGAAAGCTATGTGCGCAGTCACGCTGCCCGGCTGGGCGCCTCGCGCTTGCGCCAGAACCTCAAGACCAGGGGCGTGAGCGGCGAGCTGATCGAAGCTCAACTCGCGCCAGATGCTCTGCCGGACGAGCTTGAACGTGCCCGCGCCGTGTGGGCCAGAAAATTTTCCGCGGCACCGGCCGATCCCCGCGAGTGGGCGCGTCAGGCGCGCTTCCTGCAGGGCAGGGGATTCGCCGCGGACATCATTCGCCGCCTGCTCAAGGAACCGGCGGGAGTGCTCGACGAATGAGCTCCCCCGTCGCCACCCTCTCGGCGCATAACCTGCGCAAGAAATACAAGTCGCGGACGGTGGTTACCGACGTGTCTTTCGATGTCGCCGCGGGTGAAGTGGTGGGTCTGCTCGGCCCCAATGGCGCCGGCAAGACCACCTGCTTCTACATGATCGTCGGCCTGGTAGCGGCCGATGGGGGGGAGATCCGCATTGAAAGTGGCGAGGAGCACCTGCGCCTAACGCACATGCCGATACACCGGCGCGCCAAGGCGGGCCTGTCCTACCTGCCACAGGAAAACTCGGTGTTCAGAAAACTCACGGTGGGCGAGAACGTGCGCGCCGTGCTGGAACTGCAGGGCCTGGACGAAGTCGCGATGGACCAGCGGGAGGAACACCTGCTGCAGGAACTGCACATTACCCACATCCGCAAGAACCTGGCCGCCTCGCTCTCGGGCGGCGAACGCCGCCGCGTCGAGATCGCTCGCGCACTGGCCACCCGCCCGCGTTTCATTCTGCTCGATGAACCCTTCGCCGGCGTCGACCCGATAGCGGTGCTGGACATCCAGAGGATCATCCGCTATCTCAAGGAAAGCGGTATCGGCGTGCTGATCACGGATCACAATGTGCGGGAAACCCTGGGCATTTGCGATCATGCTACTATCATCAATGACGGTGAAGTGCTGGCCGCTGGACGGCCGGCCGAGATTGTCGACAACGAAAGCGTGCGCCGGGTGTATCTGGGCGAGCATTTCAGAATGTAATGAAACAGGGACTCCAGCTCCGGCTTTCGCAGCATCTGGCGCTGACGCCACAGTTGCAGCAGTCGATCAGGCTGTTGCAGTTGTCGACGCTGGAGTTGAACTCCGAGATCGATCAGGCGTTGCAGGAGAACCCGCTGCTGGAGCGGGATGATCCCGGCGAGCCCGCCACGTTTACTCTCGGTTCCCCGACTGATGCGCTGGCGACGCCGCAGACTGTCACCCCGGCGGAAAGCGACGAGCGCCAGGAGCCGTCCGGTGGCGATGATGAAGGCTGGGGCATGGATTTTTCCGGCAGCCACGGCCAGCGTGATCCCAACGATGACGATGTCGACGGCGGCGAGACTCAGGCCGCCTCGATCTCGCTGCGCGAACACCTTGGGACGCAGTTGGCCATGACCCAGTTGCCCGACCGCGAGCGGGCGCTGGTTGGCTTTCTGATTGAGGCCCTGAATGACGACGGCTACCTGACGCAACCGCTCGACGAACTGATCGACCTGCTGCTCAGCGAGGACGATGAACTGCGCGAAGCCCTGCTTGAGGAACTCGGCATCGCCCTGCGCCACTTGCAGCATCTCGACCCGCCGGGCATCGGCGCGCGCACTGCCCAGGAATGCCTGTCGCTGCAACTCAAGTCATTGCCCGACTCCACCACGCGTGCGCTGGCGCTGGCCATTGTCAGCGACCACCTCGAACTTCTGGCAGCCCGGGATTTCGCCCGGATCAGGAAATCGCTGGACTGCGACGACGAGGAGTTGCGCGCGGCGCAGAGCCTGATACGTTCGCTGAATCCGCGCCCCGGCGCACAGTATGCGGCGATCGAAACGCGCTACGTGGTGCCGGATGTGACGGTAAAAAAAGTGCGCGGACAATGGATTGTCAGCCTCAACAAGGAGGCCATGCCACGCCTGCGCATCAACCGGCTCTACGCCGACATCCTGCAGCGCAGCCGGGGCGGCAACGCTTCGTCAGGCGGACTTGCCACCCAGTTGCAGGAAGCCAAATGGCTGATCAAGAGCGTGCAGCAGCGCTTCGACACCATCCTGCGAGTATCACAGGCCATTGTCGACCGCCAGCGCGCCTTTCTGGACCACGGCGAGGTGGCGATGCGCCCGCTGACCCTGCGCGAGATCGCGGAAACGGTCAAGCTTCACGAATCGACGATTTCACGCGTGACGACACAGAAATACATGGCGAGCCCGCGCGGCATCCACGAGCTCAAGTACTTTTTTGGCAGCCACGTCGCTACCGATAGCGGCGGCGAGGCCTCCTCAACCGCGATTCGGGCGCTGATCAAGCAATTGGTCAGCGCCGAGGACGGCAAAAAGCCGTTCTCGGACGCCCGTCTCGCGGAAATCCTCGGCGAGCAGGGCATCGTCGTGGCACGTCGCACCGTAGCGAAGTACCGCGAACTGCTTGGCATTGCGCCGGTCAACCTCAGGAAAGTCCTCTGAGAAATCACTTCCGACTAGGAGACATCATGAATCTCAACATCACCGGACACCACATCGACGTTACCCCGGCCATTCGTGAATACGTTACCGGCAAGCTCGACCGAGTGCTGCGCCACTTCGACCAGGTGACCAGCTCGCACGTGATCCTGTCGGTCGAGAAGCTGCAACAGAAGGCTGAAGTCACGCTTCACGTCAAGGGCAAGGACATCTTCGCCGATGCGATCGACGGCGATCTCTACGCCGCCATCGACCTGGTCGCCGACAAGCTCGACCGTCAGGTGGTCAAGCACAAGGAAAAGGTCTCCAACCACAACCACGACAAGCGTCAACAAGGAGAATAGACCGGGCGTCACGAGTTCCAGGCCGCGAGGCAGCGGCGCCGGTCCATGTCTTCGCGCGCTTGCGCCGGGGACGGTATCGACGGACAGCGTTATACTGCGCGCCGCCCCTGCCTCCGCTCATTTGCAGCTTATTAGCAGAATCGCTCCCAACATGAATCAGATCGCCACCCTGCTGCCCCTCGACAACGTCGTGGCCAACCTCGACGCCAGCAGCAAGAAGCGCGTATTCGAGCAGGTCGGCCTGCTTTTCGAGAATCAGCAAAGCGTCGCCCGCAGCACGGTCTACGATGCCTTGTTCGCACGCGAGAAACTTGGGTCGACGGGCCTCGGCCAAGGTATTGCGATCCCCCACGGGCGCATCAAGGGCCTCAAGACCCCGATCGGTGCGTTTGTTCGCCTTGCCTCGCCCGTGCAGTTTGACGCACCGGATGGCAAACCGGTCGGGCTGATTTTCGTGTTGTTGGTGCCGGAAGCCGCCAACCAGCATCATTTGCAATTGCTCTCCGAACTGGCGCAGATGTTCTCGGACCGCAGCTTCCGCGAACAGCTCGCCGCTGCTCCCGATGCCCTTGCGCTGCACGGGCTCTTCGCCAATTGGCACGCGAACTAGCCATTTCGCAACTGTTCGAGGGCAACCGCGAGCGACTTCAGCTCTCGCTGGTCTGCGGCGCCCTGACACGAACCATTTCCACCTCGGAACATGTGGTGTCGCCCGCGGACCTGATCGGCCACCTCAACCTGATGCATCCGGAACGCCTGCAGGTCATCGGCGCGCCGGAAGTCGCCTGGTGGGCCCGCCACGCGCCGGAAAAAGTGGCGCATCACATGCAGGAGATCTACAACGCCCACCCTCCTGCAATTGTCGTTGCCGACGGCTGCGCGATTGGCGATGGCGTCCGCAGCGGTTGCGAAGCCACCGGCACACCACTGATGCAAACACCGCTGTCTTCGGCCCTCGTCATAGATACCCTGCGCTATTTCGTCTCGCGCCACCTGGCCGAAACCTCGACGCTGCACGGCGTCTTCATGGATGTGCTGGGCATGGGCGTGCTGATTGCCGGCGACTCCGGCGTCGGCAAGAGCGAGCTCGGCCTTGAGCTGATTTCGCGCGGACACGGACTGGTCGCCGACGACGTGGTGGATGTCTCGCGCATCGGTACCGACACCCTCGAGGGGCGCTGTCCCGAGCTGCTGATGGACTTCCTCGAAGTGCGCGGGCTCGGGCTGCTCAACATCCGCACCGTATTTGGCGAAGCCGCCTGCCGGCGCAAGATGCGCCTCAAACTCATCGTGCATTTGCAGAAACCGACTCCCGGCGTTCCGGAAGCCGCCCGCCTGCCGCTCGATGCGCAGACCGAAACCATCCTTGGCGTTCCGGTCCAGCGGGTTACCATTCCCGTCTCCGCCGGCCGCAACCTGGCGGTGCTGCTTGAAGCCGCGGTGCGTGCCACGGTGCTGAAGCTGCGCGGTGTCGACAGCATGCAGGAATTCCTCGATCGCCAGGAAGCCGCCGTGAGGGCGGACGCCGAGCATGACGCGGTCAACTAAAGGAATCACGGCCGCGTTAAGCCAGTACGGCACGAGAGTCTGTTTCAGGGAGATTCAAACCTTGCGCCGCCCACATACCAAGGAGACTCACCATGCATAAGCTGATCACCGTTGCGCTTTCCGCCCTGTTCGCCGCCAACGTGGCGCTCGCCGCACCAGAAAAGGCCGCTGCTGCACCGGCTGCCGCAGCGCCGGCTGCGGCTGCTGCTCCCGCCAAGGCCGCTGAACCCGCCAAGGCTGCCGAAGCCGCCAAACCCGCTGCCGTGAGCGACTGCGAAGCCAAGGCGGTGGGCAAGGATGGCAAACCGCTGCATGGCGCCGCCAAGACCGCCTCGATCAAGAAGTGCGAAGGCGGCGGCAAGCCCGCGGAGGCCGCGAAGTCCGGTTGTGCGGAAAAGGCTGTCAGCAAGGATGGCAAGCCGCTCGCCGGCGCCGCCAAGACCACGTTCATGAAGAAGTGCGAAGCGGACGCCAAGGCCGCCAAGTAAGTCGCCTGTTTCACCTGGAACGCCGGTCGCTGTTGCGGGCCGGCGTTGCTGTTTTTTTCGCCCGTTTCACGGCGATTCACGCCAGGATTCCACCCGCTATGCAACGGGTTGCAATGCAACTGGTTGCATAGTATCCTGAGCGACATGGCCCTTGACCATGCCCTGCTGGTTTCCCTGCTCGAAAAGCCCAGTTCCGGCTACGAACTGGCGCGCCGGTTCGACTCCTCGATCGGCTATTTCTGGCACGCCACCCACCAGCAGATCTACCGCGTCCTGGCGCGCATGGAGGCTTCCGGCTGGATCTCTGGCGAAGTACAGGCAGGCGAAACGGCTCCCGATCGCAAGGTATTCTCGGTCACCGGGCCGGGGCGCGAAGAACTTTCGCGCTGGCTCGGCCAACCCGCGGAGCCGGACGGCGTGCGCGACACGCTGATGGTGAAGCTGCGTGGCGCGGCTTTCGACGATCCGGCGCGGCTGCTCCCGGAATTCGAGCGTCACCGGGCCGCGCATGCGGACCGCCTGAGTCGCTACCGTGCGATCGAATCCCGCGATTTTGCCGGCGCGCAAAGCGCTAGTCCCGCCATGCCGAGCAGCGGCGCGCAAGGCGCCAGTCCCGGCGTTGACGGCCGGCGAAGCGCAAGCCCCGCCACGCAAAGCGATAGCACCGTTACGCTGGAACGCCAGCAGGCCTTGCAACATCTGGTCCTGAAAAGCGGCATACGCTATGAGCAGGCCTGGCTGGAGTGGTGCGAGGAGTCGATGAGCCTGCTGCGCAGTTTCAACCAAAGTCAATCAACGAGGACAACACCATGAGCACGCCTTACCCGCATCTGCTGGCCCCGCTGGACCTGGGCTTTACCACGCTGAAGAACCGCGTCCTGATGGGCTCGATGCATACCGGCCTGGAAGACATCGGCAACAGTCATCAGCGCCTGGCGGCCTTCTACTCGGCGCGCGCCAAGGGCGGCGTCGGCCTGATCGTCACCGGCGGCTTCGCCCCGAACCAGGACAGCATCGTGATGCAGGGCGCATCGATCCTCGATAACCAGACCGAAGCCACGAAACACCGCGTCATCACCGAGGCGGTGCATGCCCACGGCGGCAAGATCTGCGTGCAGATCCTGCATACCGGCAGGTACGCGTACACCAAGCGCCCGGTGGCGCCCTCCGCGCTCAAGGCGCCGATCAATCCGGCGACGCCGCATGCCCTGAGCGAAGACGAAATCCAGCAAACCATTGACGACTTCGCAAAGTGCGCCGCGATGGTGCAGTTCGCCGGCTACGACGGCGTCGAGATCATGGGTTCGGAAGGCTACCTGATCAACCAGTTCATCGCGCCGCAGACCAACCACCGCGATGACCGCTGGGGCGGCGCCTTCGAGAACCGCATCCGCTTCGGCCTGGAAGTCATTCGCGCCGTGCGCGCCCAGGTTGGCGCCCATTTCATCATCATCTTCCGCCTGTCGATGCTCGACCTGGTCGAAGGCGGCAGCACCTGGGACGAAGTAGTGGCGCTGGCGAAGCAGGTCGAGCAGGCCGGCGCCACGATCATCAACACCGGCGTCGGCTGGCACGAGGCGCGCATCCCGACCATCGCCACGATGGTGCCACGCGCCGCCTACACCTGGGTGACGCGCCGCATGAAGGGGCAGGTGAAGATTCCGCTGATCACCACCAACCGCATCAACGATCCGCAGGTGGCCGAGGACGTGATCGCTCGCGGCGATGCAGACATGGTGTCGATGGCGCGACCCTTCCTCGCCGATGCAGAGTTCGTCAACAAGGCCGCCGCCGGCCGCGCCGATGCGATCAACACCTGCATCGCCTGCAACCAGGCCTGTCTCGACCACATCTTCTCGCGCCAGTTGTGTTCCTGCCTGGTCAATCCCTTTGCCTGCCACGAACTCGATGTCACGGTCGAGCCGACCACGGCGCCCAAGCGCGTCGCGGTGGTCGGTGCCGGTCCCGCCGGGCTCGCCGCCGCGACGCAACTCGCCGAGCGCGGCCACCGCGTCAGCCTGTTCGATTCCGCCGCGGAAGTCGGCGGCCAGTTCAACCTGGCGCGGCGGATTCCGGGCAAGGAAGAGTTCGGCGAAACCTTGCGCTACTTCCGCACGCGACTGAGCGAACTCAAGGTTGACGTGCAGTTGAACCGCCGTGTCACCGGCGCCGACTTTCAGGGTTACCACCACGTCGTCGTCGCCACCGGCATCGTGCCGCGCACGCCGGCGATTCCCGGCATCGATCATCCGAAGGTCACCGGCTACGTCGACCTGATCGAAGGCCGCAAGACAGCAGGCAGGAAGGTCGCCATCGTCGGCGCCGGCGGCATCGGCTTCGATGTCGCGGAGTACCTGACGCATGCCGGTGAGCACGCTGACCCCATCGACGCCTACCGCAAGGAATGGGGGATCGATCCGAACTACCAGGAGAACCGCGGTGGCCTGTTTCCCAAGGACTGCACGCCGCGGATGCCGGCCACGCCGCGCGAAGTCTGGCTGCTGCAGCGCAAGGCAAGCAAGGTCGGCGATGGCCTGGCCAAGACCACCGGCTGGGCGCGCCGCCTGTTGCTGCAGAAACGCGGCGTGCATATGCAGGCCGGTGTCGAGTACCTGAAGATCGACGACGCCGGCCTGCACATTGCGGTGGACGGCAAGCCGCGCCTGCTCGAAGTGGATACCATCGTCATCTGCGCGGGACAGGAACCGCGCCGCGAACTGGTCGTAGGACTGGAAGCCGCCGGCACCGAGTACACGCTGGTTGGCGGCGCCGACGTCGCGGTCGAACTGGATGCCAAGCGGGCGATCTGGCAGGCGACGGAGTTCGCGGTGGAGTATTGAGTTGAACAAGTAAGCTCTTGCAACGCAGAGAACGCAGAGACGCAGAGAAAAGCAAGAGATGAGGAAAGCATTTCCTTGTCTTTGAACTTCTCTGCGCCTCTGCGCGCTCTGCGTCCTCTGCGTTGAAAGCGGTTTGCAACCGGGCTCATGCCAGGAAGTCGGCCCACGCCCCAGGCTCGCGAACCGGCAGGGGCTCGTAGCCCGGCATGGCAACCAGTCGTTGGCGAAAAGTATTGCCGCGCAGGCGCGCGAGGAAGGCCTTGCCTTCCGGACTGCCGGCGGTTGCCGAACGCATGACAAAGCCGTAGCGCTCCCAGATCAGCGGAACGAAGCCGAGGTCGTAGCGCCTCGCCGCCGCCTCGATGCCCAAGCCCACGTCGGCCTGCCCGGCGGCCACCGTCGCGGCGATGGCCTCGTGGGTGAATTCCTCGTGGGCGTAACCGGCTATGCTCTCCGGCTTCAAGCCATTGGCGCCCAGCAACTGGTCGATCAGACTGCGCGTGCTGGAACCGCGTTGCCGGTTCACCATGCGCAGGCTCCGCCGCGATGCGTCGGCCAGCGTTTGCAGGCGATGCGGATTGCCGCTGGCCACGATCAGGCCCTGGCAGCGGCGCATCAGGGGCAGGCAGACATGCAAGCCCGGTTTCAGCCAGCGCCCGAGCCAGCTTGCGACCTGCGCGGCGCTCCAGGTTTCCGGCACGTGAAAGCCGGTGACATCGCATTCATCGCGTCCGAGGCTGGCCAGCCCCTCCTCGCTGCCGCGCCAGAAAAGATCGAAAGTGATGCGGCGGCCGTGTTCGACCCAGTCGGCCAGCGCCAGGTCGTGGCTGGCTGCCAGTCGCAGTCGCTCGGGCGTCGCCCGCACCACCGGCGCCAGCAGGGCCTCCAGCCGGCCTTGCCAGGGCGCATGTACGGCCTCCAGCGCAACCCGCGCCGCCGCATCCAGTTGCACGAGCGAGGCGCCGAATTCCGTCAATCGCGTTCCGCGACCGCGCTCCATGTTCACCAGCGCCGCCCCCAACGCCTTTTCGCAGCCGCGCAACAAGCCCCAGGCCGAACGGTAGGACATGCCGGCCTGCTGCGCCGCGCTGCCCAAAACGCCCTCCGCCGACAGGGCGGCGAGCAGCGCCAGCAGGCGACTGGTGTCGACATCCTGCAGCAGCGGCCCGAAATCCCAGGCCCAGCGCAAACGAGGTGGCGAGGCGCCCAAATGACGAGGTGTTGTTGCAGAAGCCGACATATATGGTCCTTTGTTTGCTTAGCTTACGCTTGCCAGCCGATATGTAGCGCGCTGCATAGTCGAGACGGCCGCCCGATTCCGATAACAGCAGTTGAAACCGCTTCAAACACAGAAAGCACAGAGCCACGGAGGTCGCAGAGGGGAACCCTTGGCGGATCTGGTGGGTGAGTGATCACTGCCGTCCATCTGCGCGTGTTCTTTGTGCTTTCCTCCGTGCTCTCGGTGTCAAGTGAGGTTTTGAGGTTAATGCACGAATTCAACGAACCCCTGGTCACCGCCTGGCAGCTTGTCGCCGGCGCCGATGCGCGTCTTGCGGGCATCGTCCTGCTGAGCCTGCGCGTCAGCCTGTCCGCGACGCTGATCGCCTGTGTCGCAGGCATGCCGATTGGCGCCTTGCTGGCGGTCGGACGCTTTCCCGGACGGCGGGCGCTGATCGTGCTGTTCAACGGCCTGATGGGTCTGCCGCCGGTGGTGGTGGGCCTGCTGGTGTACCTGCTGCTGTCGCGGGCCGGGCCGCTGGGCCAATTCGGCCTGCTGTTTTCGCCGACCGCGATGGTAATCGCCCAGGCCATCCTGGTCACACCGATTGTCGCGGCGCTGACCCGTCAGGTGATCGCCGATGCCTGGAGCGAATACCGCGAGCAATTGCGTTCGCTGGGCGCCAGCCGTCCGCGCGCCGCCGCCACGCTGCTGTGGGACGGCCGGTTTTCGCTGACCACCGCGGCACTTGCGGGATTCGGCCGCGCGATTGCCGAAGTCGGGGCGGTGATGATCGTTGGCGGCAACATCGACGGCGTGACCCGCGTGATGACCACCACCATCGCCCTCGAAACCAGCAAGGGCGATCTGCCGCTTGCCCTGGCGCTGGGCTGCATCCTGATCGCTCTGGTGTTGTCGATCAATGCCCTTGCCTATGCGCTGCGCGCCTGGGCACAAAGGCGCTGGGGGTGAGGACGGGGTTTCGCGGAGCACTGCTCAGCGCCGGCCGAACTGGCCGCCTGTGCACCGCCGGCCTTGGAACAGGCATCGACGGAGCGACCTCTGGATGAACGCCTGGCTGAAACTGCAACACCTCGGCCTGACCGAAGGCGGCACGCGCATCATCGACGATGCGTCGCTGTCCTTCGCCGCACGGCGCACGGTCGTGCTTGGCCCCAACGGTGCCGGCAAGAGCACGCTGCTACGCCTGATCCATGGCCTGCTACGTCCCAGCGCCGGCGAGCTGCGCTGGCAGCGAGCCATGACCCAGGCGATGGTCTTTCAGCGTCCGGTGATGCTGCGCACCACGGCGCTGGCCAACGTGATCTACGGCCTCGGGCTCAAGGGCCATGCGGCGAAGGAATGCGAGCAGCGAGGACGCCAGGCGCTGGCGCGCGTCGGCCTCGAATCGCTGGCCCGACGTCCGGCGCGCTTGTTGTCCGGCGGCGAGCAGCAGCGCGTGGCGCTGGCCCGCGCCTGGGCCCTGGAACCCGAATTGTTGATCCTCGACGAGCCGACCGCCAGCCTCGACCCGGCCAGCAGCCGGGAAGTGGAACGCATCATCGGCGACATCGCCGCCAGCGGCGCACGCATTCTGATGACGACGCACAACCTCGGCCAGGCGCGGCGCATCGCCGAGCAAATCGTTTTCATCGATCGCGGGTGCATCGTCGAACAGACCCCGGTCGAACAGTTCTTCACCATGCCGCGGACCGAAGCGGCACAACGCTTTCTCAAGGATGAAATCCCATGATCACACGTCGTCTGTTCTGTTCCACGCTCGCCGCGATCGGCATTCTTTCCGCCACCGCAAGTGACGCCCAGGAACGCTTCATCACCGTCGCGTCGACCACCTCGACCGAGCAGTCCGGCCTTTTCGGCCACCTGCTGCCCCTGTTTGAAAACGCCAGCGGCATCACGGTCCGCGTCGTCGCGCTGGGCACCGGCCAGGCACTGGACATGGCACGGCGTGGCGATGCCGACGTGGTTTTCGTCCATGACAAGGCCGCCGAGGAGAAATTCGTCGCCGAAGGCTTCGGCGTCAAGCGTCAGGAAGTCATGTACAACGACTTCGTCGTGATCGGCCCGAAGGCCGACCCGGCCAAGGCCCATGGCACGAATGGCAAGGACATCCTCGAAGGCCTGCGGCGAATCGAGGCCACGAAATCGCCTTTCGTCTCGCGCGGCGACAAGAGCGGTACCCACGCCGCCGAGTTGCGTTACTGGAAGGCGGCCGGCGTCGACCTCGACGCAAGGAAGGGCGCCTGGTACCGCGACACCGGCTCCGGCATGGGTCCGGCGCTCAACACCGCCGCCTCGATGAACGCCTATGTCCTCGCCGACCGCGGCACCTGGCTCTCGTTCAGGAATCGCGGCGAGCTCGGCATCATCGTCGCGGGTGACACGAAGCTGTTCAACCAGTACGGCGTGATCCTGGTCAATCCTGCGAAACATGCGCACGTCAAGCAGGCCGACGGCCAGAAGTTCATCGACTGGATGGTTTCGCCGGAGGGACAGAAGGCCATCGCCGACTACAAGATCGGCGGCGAACAGCTGTTCTTCCCCAACGCCAAACGCTGATATCCACCGCGGCGTGATCTCGCTTTACCGCAGCCCATCCCCATCGTCCGCGCCGAACAACTCCCGATGCGAACCGGAGAGGCCCAACGTTCAAGCTCAGCGGCGCTACCTGGTTCTATCGCGCAGCGACCCTGGCAGCGCGGCGTCAGGCGATGCTTTTAAGAACAATTCGGCCTCGCCAGCGCCGACTCCTGGAAAACCGAGCCTGATCCCTTTGAAGTTGCTTCGCGCCAAACACCAGCGCGAAATACCCAGTGCCGGCCGTGATGGTGCGGGCGGGGAGATTGCTGATCCATCGATCGTCGGCCGCGGGGCTGGCCGAGTTCAAGCCAGCACCGCCGGTACCGGACGTCGCAGCGATGAAGGCAGTTTCGGGCCGCGGCCGAACCTAACGACAAGATCGGGCCTGCGCTTTCCGATACCGAGAAAATCGGCAAACTGTGGACGCAGCGTCGACACCTCCACGGGTTGATTGAGCATCGCATTGCGAATGCCAAACGCTGCCGACTGGAGCGCGAAGCGCTCGTAGCAACGTCCGACTTCCATCCACTGGGCCGGGCCAGGGGTGTCCGAGACGAATATCGCGATGCCGGCCGAACTGCGCACGTGTTTCGCGTACTTGTCATTCTCGCTCTTCAGGGTAAAGAACACGTCGAAGAGCCGGCTGCCCAGCCATGTCGGCGCAGCCGGATTGCCGGACGATGCCGCGTATAGCCCATCGCCCGTTCGAACGGCCTCGTCGCCGCTGAAGCGAATCCATTGCTTCAACTCCGCGACGAAAGCGGGATCGTTCATCTGGGCGGTATTGCCTTGAACCACATACTCGAGGACTTTCTCCATCGCCTGCCGTTCGGTCAGGAGGATCACCTGAACGCCATCGCCGGCACCGACCTTCTCAAGCAGATCGAGTTCCTGCCGTGTCAGCGGCTGCCCGTCATACTCGCCGCGAGTGCTCTGACGCTCGGGTATCGCCTGATACAGCGTCGAGGCGACGGGCTTGGTCGGCTCCAGAACCACACGCAGTGCATCGCCCCCTGCGGCGTCGAAGCCAGCGTGCCCCTTCAGCCCATTCGCCAAAGCCGCCTGGTTCAGGTTCTCGGCGGCACACCCGAGGGAGACGAAAAGGTGGTGATCATCCGGGTCGACAGCGGGGCACCGGCGCGAAAGGTCCGGCAATATCGAGATGGCGCCATCTTCAAGGCGAAATTTCCAGCATTGCGTGTTGTGGCTCGACGGCGCCAAGGTCGCGTAGCGTACCAGTTCATGCAGAAGCGCGGCCTTGTCGCCGACCGCAACATTGCCGTGACGCCAGGTTCGCTCCGCGACAGTTGCGTAGCTGTCAGCACTGGTTTCCGATGAGCACGACGGCAAGCCCGCCATCGCGCCGACGGAGGCCAGCGCGGCAAAGACGAATTCCCTTCGGGAAGACATGGCCCAGTTTCCTTCTCAGTATGCCCAACAGCAGACCAATAGCTCGCGCAAACCCTGCCAGGAATGGCTGCGTACGATCCAAGCCTGTTCGTTTGCTTGGAGCACAGTGCATCAGCGTGCAACAGCTTCCCCGGCAAGCCCGGACAACGCCTTGCTCAAACCACCGACCGCGGGGCACTGAGCCGCACCGTGGCGCTGTGCAAGGAACGCGGGGTCGTTGTAGCCGAGCCAGACCTGGCCCGACGCATCTTCCCAAACCAGCACCTTCAGGGGCAGATCTATTCCTACCGACTGCGCACATTCCATGAAGGGTGTGCCTCCCTGTGGATTACCAAATATGAGTAGTTCCGTGGGCCGAAGTGATTTCCCTATCTTGGCCGCACCAGCCGCATGATCGATACGGGCGAACACATTGAGGCCATTTTGCTTTGCCAGTTCTTCGAACAGATTCATTGTCTCTTTGGCGCTGCGTGGGCTCTTTACTGCGATGACACCGTCCGCCGCCTGCGCGAAGGTGGAAAGCGCAATCAGAAGAGATGCGAACAGCAAGTGTGGAAGTTTCATGAGTTGCTCCGTTCAAGGGTAGATAAGGTTGATGGGGTCCAGCGACCGAAGGGAGCGAGGTCAACCGCAGGGTTGGAGCGCCTCACAATGGCCACCCCTCGCCAAGCTCATGCAATTTTGCCTGAAACTGCATTAACTCCTTAAGCACACTTTCAAGGTCGGCGACCCTGGACAGCAGCGCTGGGCAATGCCTTAAAGAACAATTCCGTCTCGCCAGCGCCGACTCCTGGAAAACCGAGCCCGACCCCTTTGTGGTTGATGCTGCCCTGCACCTCAGGCACTGACAATCGTGATCCGAGAATCGTCAGTATCGATCTCGTAGCGGCAACCAGGTGCTTTCTGGGCCACGATCTCGCGGCCCACAACATCAAGAATGTCTGCGATGCGAGCTCCGGACCAAGTGTTCTGTTCCGTCAGCCTGCGCAAGGGGAGCGGCCAGATTTCAGCGACAGCGCGGTCGCCGCCGCAGAACTCCCACTCGAACAGGATTTGCTTGTCATTCTCGCGGTACCGGACAAGACCGCACCGGCCGTGCTCTTCGATCGTAACCTTCGGATTCGGGGACATGTCGTTCCGCTTGACGAATTCACCGGCGCTGCGCGGCTCTATCGCGCAGCGTCCAGAGAGCGAGGCTAACGGGGTCGTCCGCCGGGTTGGGCGTCACCTTGCGCCTACGCTGGAAATCTCTCGAACTCAGGAAGTTCATGAATATGCTTCATCCAGTCGAGCCGTTCGGCCGTCTGTATTTGTACTGTTGGTGGTAGTGCCTCGGGATGGTCAAGCGTTGCGGACTGTACGTCGACGATTCCAGGGAGTACTGCTGCATTCCGGTAGAACAACCCGCTCCCGCAGTCAGCGCAGAAACTCCGCATAGCAGTACCTGACGAGTTGATCGTCTTCGGCTGCCCTTTCGTCAGGGTCAAAGCAGTTTCGGGAAACATTGCCCAGGCCACCATCGGCGCGCCTGCGCTTCGTCGGCAGTCGCTGCAGTGGCACAAGGCAACGACCTTTGGTTCACCCGAGAGCTGATAGCGAATGGCGCCACATAAACACTGTCCAGAATAAGTCATAACGGAAACTCCTTGGTATTCCACGAGTAATCACCAAACGCCGACCAGATTCCATGAATCGATGAACTCATTGCAGCCGCGAGTGGCGAGATTCTTGTGGCGCCCAACCGTTCAGCTTCAGCGGCGCGCAACTCGAGGCGCGCCCGTTTTAACGAATGGTTCGGCGTCACGTGGCGCGCAATCTGTTGTTCTTGGCGTTGTGCTCAAGCTCACATAGCCCGAGCTCCTCCATGAGCGGAGGCACATAAACTCCGAAGCGGCCGCGCAGGCCTTTCTTCAGGCCGTACCAGCCACCGACCGGATTCGCTTCAGAACGCCCCCAGGCCTCCACCGTTCCTTCTTTGGCGGGCTTCTGCTCATCGGCTCCGCCAGGTTCGACCCAGTCGCCAGCCTTTTTGAGCATGGCATGCAGGTCGCCAATGCACCGCGCGTCGTAGTGCAGCACTGTACTGCCCACCGTGCAGACGAGGATCTGCTTGCCATCCTTCTCGTCGGTATGAATCGTGTACTCGGAGGTGCCCGGCGGCGTCTTCAGCTTCCACGGATTGTCTTTGGGGCGACTTGGCAGCGTGGCCATGGCATTCCTTTCAGGTAGTGGATGAACCGTTGCTTCTGTGACGCCGACCGTTCAAGTTCAGGGCGCTGCGCAGGTCTTATTGCGCAGCTCTTCTGCAACGCCGGGTTTGGCCTCTGGCGCACGCAACGCTACCTGCCTGCCACAGCCAATACCGCCTTGGGATTTGTGCTCGCGATAGCCAGCAAAGTTCGGGCAGCACCGCTCGGTTGTTTGCGGCCTTGCTCCCAACCTTGCAAGGTGCGAACAGAAACACCAATGAGCGCGGCAAACTGGGACTGCGACAGGCCGGTCTTCTTCCGCGCCTCAATGGCGGGCGATGAAACGACATGAACTTGACCGGCTTTCATTTCGCGCACTGACTGCAACAGGTCAGCAGCAAGGTCGCGTCTGGCTTCATGGGCTGCCAATTCGGACTTGGTGAGGGGCTTACTCTTCGAGGACACGGCGAATCTCCTTCAACTTGGGGCCGGTGAGGGTGTCAGTTTTCGACTTCGCGTACAGCGTGAGCAAACCACTTCACCTTCCGCGTTGCGAGTGAAATAGATCACCCGAACACCGCCCGACTTGCCCGAACCAGATCTTCCCCAACGCACCTTGCGAATGCCGCCGGACCCGGGCACGACATCTCCGGCAGTGGGGTGCTGTGCAATATACGCAGCAAACGCACCGCGTTCCTCTTCGGTCCAATAGAACGGCCACTGGCGCTGGAACAGCAACGTTTCGACTACGGTATGCATTGTGCGAATATACGCCTCTGGCGCATAGGCGTCCAGCCCATGATTCACGACGCCGAACGTAGAAGTGGGCAGCCTGCGCGGCTTTTTGCGCAGGCCTCTCGACTGCCGGGTTGGGCGTCTCCATGCAAAGCGCTCCCCTCGGACTTCAGTTCCAGGTGTTCAAGGGCACCTCAATCCAAACGGCCCGAGCTTTGGCGACCAGGCGTCCGCTCGCGGCATATACGGCCGAACCCGCCAGACGTTTGCGCCCCTCTACGCCCAGAGGCCAGCCGATGACTACGCAAAGCTCTCCGGGTGCGATTTGGGCGACGATGGTTGCACACAACTCGCCGAGAACGATTGCGAGACCCGCTGGCAGGGGCAGAACCGCAAAGCCGCCGGTGCAGTCCAGAGCCGACCACAGGAACTCGGATTTGACGTTCCCTGATTCGTCGGCGAGCGACGCGTCAGGCGTCCAGGGCGCCGCGATCGTGGAGCTTTCGTTCACCGGGCCTGGGAAGATGCGAAGACCGTCTGCGGGGTTTCGCTCAGGTCCGCATACGAAGCAACCGGGAAAGGTGTGTTGACTGAAGCCAAGAAATCCCTGCGCTGACTGTTGCGCCTCTTCGTAGGACGGCGACGGCGGCGGCTCCAGTTCCAGTTGAGAACGCTTCGCCTCTCCGACCAGAGTTGTGTCCTGGAACAGGCGAGCTTCCTCGTCTGTGGACTCCAGCCGTAGTTCGGCATTGAGCGGGGGAGGCGCCTTGAGGCGAACTGCGACCGTTCCCTGCAAGTGCTTGGCAATCCGGCCACATACATAGCCTCCGTTTCCCGATCTTGGAGGACCGCGAAAGCGCTCTGAAATCTCGAACAACTCAACGGTCATGTTTGACTCCTCCTGGAGAGGTTGAAGGCGCCCAACGGCAAGGCTCAAGGGCGCGCCGCGCGCGGCGCGCCCCCTGAAACGCACTGTTCGGCATCGGAACCGTTGACGGCAATTGCCTTGAAGACGGTGTAGCAAAGGACACCGTCCGCTTCTGCCGTTCTATACAGGTCGGCTACCCGATTCGGCGTCTTAGGCGGCAAGCTTGATGACCTTGAGCGCTTTGCGCCCTTGCTCGGCGTGCCACAGGTCGTATTGCACTTGCTGGCTAAGCCAACTCTCGGCGCTGGTGTTAAAGGCGATCGATAGGCGTACCGCCATCTCGGGACTGATGCCCGAGCGCCCATTGAGGATTGCCGAAAGGGTTTTGCGGCTTACGCCTAAACCTTCCGCAGCCTGGGTAACCGTAAGACCTGCAGGCTCCAAGCACAGAGACTTGATGATTTCACCCGGATGAGGGGGGTTGTGCATACGCATAGCAAATTACCTCAGTGATAGTCCTCGTAGTCCACCAGTTCGGCATCCCTTCCCACGAACTGAAACGTGACCCGCCAGTTGCCGCTCACCCACACCGACCACACGCCTTTGCGCTCGCCCTTGAGTGCGTGGAGGCGCAAACCGGCCAAGTCCATATCTCGGGCGGCCGTGGCGACATGTAGCCGACCGAGTATGAGCCGTAGCCGCTCCGCGTGCTGAGCCTGGATGCCCGACTTGGAGCCGTGCTCGAAGAAGCGGGCCAAGCCCTTGTGTTTGAAACTTAGGATCACGCGCGATCGTAACCTGGTGCGTTACAGATTACAAGACGCCGAATCGGGATAGGAAGAAGCCTCGCGGCTCCCCCTCCCACCACCGGACGTACGGGTCACGTATCCGGCGGTTCAGGGGGCAACGGGATTAAGTCGTTCGGCATGACGGGAAAGCATATCATCATCCCATTCAACCGGAGCTTCATCTCCTGTCGCCGCCCGGTTTCATTCCAGGCCACGAAGGCTTACGCCCAATGGACTCGCCGAATGCAATACCGCTGTTCCTTGGCAAGCGACTTCTCCTCTCTTTCAATCCCCTTTCGGGGCACCGTTCGGGCCTTCAGTGGTCAGCTTTGCGGCGCGTGCATATCCGGGGCTGCGTCTTTCAACATTGCAGTGCCTCACTAGCCTTGCCTGCCTCCCACCTACTACGCCCTCTGCTGACTTCTCCACGGTATTCAGCGTCCGTTGCCAGACGCCCAGCTTCGATGCTCCGAAGCACCGGGGAGATCTCCCGGGGTAAGACGCGTTACCTTCACTGCATAGACGCCGGATTTACAAAATGCACCCTAAACCGCAGATGGAGGACTTCGCGGTCACGTGCCCGCTCGTCCCGAATGCATCACGCCTCATATCCGGTTTTTGTTCATCGCCCCGCAGCTTTGGATTGGGCTTCCTTCAGACCCCGCCTCGCGGCGACGCCCTTGCCCTTCTCCTTGCCTTCGGCTCTGCAATACCTGGCCATCGGACTTTCACCGACGAAGTAACGCGCCATGCCCGGCGCACACGTTTGAATTCACCGGCGCTGCGCGGCTTCATCGCGCAGCGTCCAGAGAGCGAAGCGAACGGGGTCGACCGCCGGGTTGGGCGTCATGCAGCCTTCTGCCGCACTAGCTTCACTTGAAGCTCACAGCCAACAGCTTGCGCGTACCGTTTGAGTGTTGCGAGCGACGGAGCATGCTTTCCAGCGGACTCAAGCCTCGAAACCGCACTCTTGGTTGTGCCCATCCGTTCCGCAACGGCGTCTTGCGTCAGGCCGGCACGAGACCGGGCCTTGAGCATTTGGCCGGCAACTTGGTACTCAAGGGCAAGGGCGTCATAGGCTTCGACAAACCCGCTGCGAGTTGCGGCCTTAGCAAGGAATTCCTTGTGTGAATGCCGGACGGGCTTGAATTTCAGTTCAGCCATTTGAAACCTCCTTAATGCGCTTTCGGGCTAACTTCAGTTGTCGGTCAGGTGTTTCCTGAGACTTCTTGATGAAGGCGTGCAGGACGACAACCCGTTTGCCAACGAGAAAGCAGTAGAACGCTCTACCGATGCCGGAACGACCGCGAGGCCGAAGCTCAAACAGCCCATCACCGAAAGCCCGCGAGTGCGGGAAGCCGGAGATTCGGCCCATGTTCGATAAGGAGTTCAACCAGGCGTGCGTAGTCGGCCAAGACGTCCACGGGCCACGATTCGATGTCGTGCAGCACCCGCTCGTGGAAATGCTCGATCTCGGAAGGACATAGGCGGATGTTAGCAAATGCGCGAACACAGATCAATGCGCCACTTCAGACGCCCAACGCTCGCGATCACCTGCAGGCAACAGGCGGCGAAGCCGGCTGTTGCCGGTCAGGTGCATCGCGTTGTTGGACGAAGCCGCTACGCGGAGGAGTCGCCTGCTGCGGGGCCACGAATTATCCTGCACCGTCATGCCCTCAATCCCGAGGGGCTGATTCTGCAATATTTCGTGAGGATAAACCAGCATGACGACCACCACCGCAGACCACGTTGAC
>JADJQA010000054.1 GCA_016712985.1 Sulfuritalea sp.
GACCCAGCCGATAACCAGATGATTTTGCTATGAAATCAACCGGACAGATGTGAAAGTTGATATGAAAAGCTCCAGACCGAGCACACCCGGCGGCTCAAACGCGGGCACCGAGCAGCGAGGCAGCGCTTCCGCAGACAGTGTCAGCTTCGTCGTGCGTCACCGCGTGCATGCCGGCGCGCACATTGCGTACGAAGCATGGCTCGTTGAGACGATGCGAGTGGCCGCTGCCTTTATCGGGCATCGGGGAGTGCAAGTCGTGCGTCCGACGGCGGGCGGCGTCGATTACATCATCATCGTGGACTTTGCTACACATGATGATGCGACACGCTGGCACAAGTCGGCAGAGCGCTCGCGCCTGATTGATGCCGTGCAGCCGCATCTAGAGGTTGCCGAACAGGTAACCGTCGGGGCTGGCATCGACTATTGGTTCCAGCCTGAAGCGGCTACAACGGGTGAGACCCCTATGAAACCGCCGGCGTGGAAGCAGTGGCTGATCACCACCTCAGTGATCTGGCCGCTGACCATGGTAGTGCCGTGGGCGTTCGGGCCTGTGTTTAAGGCTTTGCCAGCGCTCGGCGTCTACGGCGTTTCGCATGGCATCCTCGCCTCAGTCATTGTCGCCATGGTCGTCTGGATGATCATGCCGCGTTACACCCGTCTGGTGCACCACTGGCTATTTCGCAAGGAGCTGTTCCCATAAAAACTCTGGCACAGGACAGGCGTCAACGCTTTTTTTCGGCGATCCAAGTTCACGACGGCTTGCAGGCCACAAAATGGCTGACGATACAAATCAAGGGACGACACAAATGAAAAAAAACCGGCTCGAAGCCTTCAGCGATGGCGTGCTCGCCATCATCATCACCATCATGGTGCTCGAAATGAAGGTGCCGCATGGCGAAAATTTGGCGGCCTTGGGGCCTTTGCTGCCGGTGTTTCTGAGCTACATCTTGAGCTTCGTGTATGTCGGCATTTACTGGAACAATCATCATCACTTGCTTCATGCGGTACAGCACGTCGATGGCCGAGTGCTCTGGGCAAATCTTCATTTGTTGTTCTGGCTTTCGCTCTTCCCTTTCGTCTCAGGCTGGATGGGCGAAAACCACTTTTCGCCATTACCCAGCGCGCTCTACGGCGTTGTTCTGCTGATGGCGTCTGGAGCGTATTGGCTACTTACCAGGGCTATCATTTCTGCCGACGGACAGAACTCGCTGCTGGCGAAGGCGGTCGGCAAAGACCAGAAGGGTAATCTATCCCTCTTGCTCTATGCGGCAGCGATTCCTTTGGCCTTTGTCAATCAGTGGATTTCACAAGCACTTTATGTCGCGTTGGCACTGATGTGGCTAGTCCCGGATCGGCGTATCGAGAAAGTGTTGAGCGAGCGGAATCACTGATCGTTCACGCCAGAAAGTGGGTACGGGTAGACAAGCTGATCGGCCAAGCCTTGCCGACCCCTTGATAGAACACTCGCGCCGTTCCGCACCCATGCTCTTTGCAAGCATGCTGTGTGAGTGACTGCAATAGGCGCGATACGGTCAAGAGGGGTTTGTATTTTGTGTGACCGCAATGGGCACGGACGAGTCGGTGAATTATTTTGGAAGCAGCCGCTCAGAAAAGGGAGCGCCAAATTTTCTTCCGGCAAACCTCGAACGGCAGCTTCACCTCCAACTCCGGACGCTGGCCCCAAGCCGCCCCGGTTAGCTGGCCAAGTCAAAGCAGTCATTCAATAGTTCATGGTTTTGGGGGTGCCAATGTCCCTTCATGGCCGGTAGGGTGAGGTCGCCAACGGCCGCTTCGTGGAATCCCAGTTCGTAGAACGCTGATTTGGCTGACCGGCCGCTATGGAGAAACCTGACCGGCCGGAATGGGCACCGAGGAGTCAGTGACCCGCGAAACCCCAGCGTCGGCTTACAGTCTTTAGGAGCCATCCGTCTAGATGCAGTTGGGATGCCGCTCGGGCCGACAACCGAAGCACATCGCCAACCTGGTGAATCGCTCTTCGGGGCCGAATTCGGCCGAGTCGATTGGACATTGCCTTTGCAGTCCAATCTTCCCATAATTCAGGGCGCTGGTTCCGGCCGGCCGAATCGCTTCCGTGCTCACTATCATTCATTGAGGACCAACCGCCATGTCAAAGCCACGCCTTATTTATTTTGACTTCGCCGGGAGCCGCGGCGAAGAGTGCCGGATTGCCCTGCATCTGGCAGGGGTCGATTTCGAGGACGTGCGCATTCCAAGCGCGGAATGGCCCGCACTGAAGCCAAAGACCCCGTTTGGTTCCTTGCCAATCCTGGAAATTCCGGGCAAACCCCCGCTCGCACAATCGAATGCAATTCTGGTCTATATCGGACGGCAGCATGGATTGCATCCCGAGGATGATTTCGAAGCCGCGCGGCATCAGGCGCTGATGGACTACGTTGAAGACCTGCGCCATACCGTGGGCCCGACACTGCGAATTGCCGACGAGACGCAGAAACGCGCTGCCCGCGAGGAACTTGCGCGCGACTACCTGCCGATTTGGGGCGCCAATGCCGAGAATCAACTCGCCGACCGTCCATTCGTCGGCGGCGACGCGCTGCATGTCGTGGACATCAAGCTGTACATGATCGTGCGCTGGTTTGCGTCCGGAACAGTCGACCATGTTCCGCCGACGGTGTTTGACCACTGCGCGAAGCTCAAGCGTGTCTACAGGGAGGTCGGTGCGGACCCCGGCGTGAAAGCCTGGCTGGATCGCGCGACCCGCTAACAGCCAGTCGTGCTTGATCCGGACGGCGCCGGGTTCGATTGACGGCGCGCGCCGGGCCCCGGAGAGTCCTGCGAGCCGATACCGGAGAGTCGGCGACCATGTGCTTTGCCGCCGCATTCGCCGTCGCCCTTTGTGCCTGGAGCGGCGTCGCGGATGCGCGGATGGCGATTGTGACCGCACACTCGACACCCCTGTGCAGAATGCAGAATCCAGTGTTGACCCTGGCATTCCGCCTCTGCGATACTCCCAACGTCGCCGTTGAGTTGACTATCCGCAGACAGGATCCGCATTCAGCTTGCCTCGCTGCGATGTCCGGTCCGCGGGCTTTGGCGGCTCATGGCATGGTGATATTTCGTCGTGTGCGACGGCAAGAAAGCGGAGGTTCATCCCATGCGCGCACTAGGGTTCCAAAGATTGAAGGTGGTCGCGCTGGCCGCGACGGACCTCGCCAGGGCGAAGCGCTTTTATGGCGAAACGCTGGGGTTTCCCCCGGCGTTCGAGGGCAAGCGCCAGGTCGGATATTCTTTCGGCAATGTGATTCTGATGCTCAAGTCGGCGCCGGACGGGTGGTACGCCCAGCCCTCGGATCAGTTGAACCCCCGCATCACGCTGGCGGCCGACGACGCGCTGCAGACTGAACGCGAGCTGGCGACGCGAGGGGTCAGGATCGGCAATTCCGTGCAGCCGTATCCGGACGAAGGTTTCTACGTTGGCAGCTTCCTCGACAGCGAAGGCAACAAGATCTGGTTCTGCTCTCCGATAGAGGGCGGCGGCGAGTCGTGATCGCGGCAGCGTGATGCAGGGCTGACCGACCCGCTCCTCGGCGGCTCGCGGCGGACAGGACAATAGGGGTCAAGCTCGCAGTCTCTTTCCGCGCATGTGAAGACGGCGTCTGAGTCCGATGGTTTCAGGTCTGTGGTAGCCTCTTCCGCTGGCTGGCATCGCTTGATGTGTGGCACGGAGGCTTGGATGGTACACAAGGATCTCAGATTGCCGGGCAGTGAGCTTCCGGTTTATTGCCAGCGCAATGGCATTCGCCGCCTGGAGCTGTTCGGCTCGGCAACGCGTGCAGACTTTGCGCCGCAGAGCGATGTCGATCTGCTGGTCGAGTTTCGGCCGGAGGCCAGGATCGGCTTTCTCGCCCTGAGTCGCATGCAGCGCGAACTGTCGGAGCTGTTTGGACGACGCGTCGATCTGGTGCCGCGTGGCGGCCTCAAGCCGGTGATTGCGTCATCGATCCTGGGGGAAGCCGAGCCGCTGTATGCGGAGTGACAATCTGTATCTGTCGGATATCGTTCAAGCCGCCGATTCCATCGCGCGCTTCGTCGAGGGCTTGGACGAGGACCGGTTCATCGGCGATGACCTGGTCCGCAGTGCGGTGCTGCACAAGCTCACGGTGATTGGTGAAGCTGCGGCTCGCGTGTCGAGCGAACTCAAGCAATCGCACCCTGGAATTCCGTGGGTTGACATCATCGGATTCCGGAACATCGCTGTCCACGCCTATTTTTCCGTCGATTGGCGACTGGTCTGGAACGCGGCAGTGTTCGATGCACCGGTGTTGAAGCGGGACATCGAGGCGATCATGAAGGCCGGACACGGCCCGTGAATCGGTCGAGCAGGACGTTACCATCGCCTTGGCGCGTGTCCCATGCACGCAGGCGGCGTCAAGGCGCGTGAGTTCGCGCGCGGTGACGTCATTCACGCGGGTGTAGCCGAAATCGAGGCCTTGTACCGCTGATTGAGCCACCCGGCTGTTCCCCAGGCTACTTTGGCGCTGCAGGCATCTTCATCTGCTCCTGCTGCATCATCTTTTTCATCGCCGCATCCTTCTTCGCGGCGCTCTCCCTGACGTCGCCCATCATCATGCCTTCTTTCGCCATTGGGACCTTCATCGGCTCGTTCAGCTACCGCCAAACCAGTTGTACCCCTGGTCCTCCCAGTAGCCGCTCGGGTACATGTTCGTGACGTAGATCGCCTGGATGTGCTTGGGATTCTTGTAGCCAAGCTTGGTCGGCATGCGCAGCTTCATCGGAAAGCCGTACTTGGGCGGCAGCGGCTGGCCGTCGTAGGTCAGCGCCAGCAGGGTTTGCGAGTGCAGCGCGGTTGCCATGTCGATGCTGGTGAAGTAGTCGTCGGCACACTTGAAGCCGACATACTTTGCGCTCAGGTCGGCGCCAACGCGGCGCAGAAAGTGGCCAAAGGAAACGCCGCCCCATTTGCCGATGGCGCTCCAGCCTTCGACGCAGATGTGCCGGGTGACCTGATCGATTTGCGGCATCGCGCGCAGCTCGGGCAGGGACCACTTGCGCTTGTCGGCGACCATGCCGGTGACCTCGAGGCGGAAGCTGCTCTCCTCGACTTCGCGGATTTGGTCCTGGCCGTAGTAAGCGTTGAAGGGGAAGGGGCGCGTGATCATCGAGTCCGGGTAGGTCGGGGCCAGGCGGTTGGGGTCGAACAGCCAGCCCTGCACGTCGTCGTTGATGCGGGAAATTCGGCTCAGCGCCGTGTCGACACTCGCTTCGTCGGTCAAGCTGCAACCTGTGAGCATGGCAAGGCCGCCCAGCGTCAGCGAGCGGCGCAAGAATTCGCGCCGCGCGGGCGTGCCTGGCTTGCTCGCGTGACTGATGCGGCTGACCGCTTCTTTCAGGACTGCATCGCCATCGATGGCCAGGCGGGGAGTGGGTTTGATTGTCATTTGATGCGCTCCTTAGCGACCGCGAGTCATGTAGACCAGCGTGCGCGGCACCAGCACCACCATCGCCAGGTGAACAACCACGAAGGCGGCCAGGGCCGCCATGGCAATAAAATGCACCAGGCGGGCGCCTTCGTAGCCAAACATCAGTTCGCGCAGCAACGGAAACTGCACCGATTTCCAGAGCACCAGTCCCGAGACCACCAGCAGCACGCTATCGAGCATCACAAACAGATAGGCCAGCCGCTGCACCATGTTGTAGTGCCGAGGGTCGGCATGCGCGAGGTTGCCCTGGAGGGCAGCCAGCAAATCGGCAAGCAGGGCCTTGGGGGAGACGGGGAAGAACTTGCGTAGCAGGCGGCCGCTTGCCAGGTTGAACGCCAGGTACAGCAGACCATTGATGCCGAGCACCCACATCGCGGCAAAGTGCCACTGCAGGGCGCCCCCGAGCCAGCCGCCCAGGGTGATGCCCTTCGGGATCGTGAAACCGAGGAATCCGGTGGCGTTGTAGATTCTCCAGCCGCTCATCATCAGAATCACGACTGCGAGTGCGTTTAGCCAGTGCATGGCCCGCACCCATCCCCGGGTGAATGATCTGTTCCTTGGAGTTCAACAATGCTCCTCACGGTGCAGCGCCACGACCCGTATGCCCAGGGGTTTCCGGAAGTCTCGACCTGTAGCGCTTGGACGGGTGAGGGGGCGGATTCCTTACAGTCGCCGAGCGATTTCTGTTACCAGAAGATCCTCAGGCGCCTCAGGATCTGGTCGAATTCGAACAGATACGGTTCAGCCACCTGCCTGTTCGCCGCCAGGATGACAATGTCGTGGGAAAACACGGAAGCGTTGTACCAGTTGAAACTGCCGTCGAGCACCAGGTAATCGTCGAAAATGCAGTACTTGGAATGGATCGGCGAATACGGTACCGGGAGATCATCGACACCATAGGCCAGGGCCACGGCAATGCCGGCCCGTTTCAGGCGCTCCACCGCCGGCAGCAGGGGACGCCGCAATTCCTCCGACATCGGGTGTTCCTTGCCGGGGCTGCCCTGCCGCGCCAGGTGTCCATTCAGGATGATCTTCACCTGGACGCCGCGCCGATGGGCGTGGATCAGCGCATCGATCACGCTGTCATGATGCTCCCCCTGCAACTCACCGATCAGGAAAAGGCACAACTTGATCGAATGACGGGCGCGGTGGACTTCGGAAATGATGGCGTGATGGGGCCGATAGTCCCTGCCGTTTAGCGCGACGTGGCGCCCGAACGTGTAAAAGATGTTGAAGTGGCTCAGCGGGTCGATCCCGTAGCGCTGGATCACGCCGCCGCGGACGCTCTGGAAGATGTTGTCGAACAGCCGGCAGACGCCCCGCGAGCGGAAGGTCATGCCGGATTCCCAGTTGGCCCACCAGCGGTCGAAGGTGATGTTGAACGAACCGGTGATGACATCCTCGTCGCCGAAGATCACGAACTTGTTGTGCATGTCCGGAGCAACCTCGATCAGGGAGTCACGCGGGGTGCAAAAAACTCCCAGCAGGGCGATTCCGGATCGCTTCAGGCGCGCGTAGTTGTCGCTGTTGGTCAAGGTCATCTTGCGTCAGTCGACGATGCACTCCACCTTGACGCCCTTGTGATGGGCGTGGATCAGATGGTTGATGAAGTCGGCATCGTCGATGCAGTCGACGCAGACCTTGATGGTTTGCTCGCGCTCGGGATGCACCTGCTTCTTCCAGATCGTTGTATCGATCTGGTCGTGGATGTAGCGCTTGGGATGATAGGGATGATAGGGCTGGCCCTTGGTGAGTTTCGGGGTCAGATGCAGGGACTCGAAGTGGTGGTTCTGCCAATCCACATCCCGCTGCAATTCCCCTGCGTCCAGTTCCCGCGTGCGATAGTTGTTGTGGGCCGAGTGTTCCAGGGTGACGTGCCGCCGGTGCGAGCCGGTGTCCTGGACATGGCTGCCGTCCATGAACATGTAGTCGTGCTGCGATGGAATCGACCTGTCGCGGAGATGGACGATGAAGGAAAAAGCCACCCATTTCACCTGCCCCAGCTTCACCGCGAACGGATGGACATAGAAATCCCTGGTGACCCGCTTGTGGTGGTGCGACTGGACGTCGTAGGCATCCGTATCGACGATGAACTGCTCGCAGGTGTTGTCGGTGCGGTACACCTTCAGGACGACCTTTACATTCAGTTCGGCCCCCCAGTGCACGTCGAACCAGATGCTCCCCCAGCGGACGTAGAACAGGTCCTTGAAATCGTTGGTGCGGGGTATGCTTCCGCCGATTTCCGCTTCGGTGGGAAACGCGTATTTTTCAGCAAACGACATGATTGAACCTGTTCCTTGACGTCATATTCTTCGGGGACGGAATTGTCGCGCCGGGCGACGCCCGACTCACCAATTCGGCTCGAATTCTACGAGATAACCGACATGATCGGAAACGCGGCCATAACGATCGTGGTCAGTGAATAGTTCGCTGCCCGACGCCGCCCGCAAACTGCTGTGCTTCTGCATGAAAATGTAATCGATGCGGCCGTCCGCGGCCAGCTCGCGCGCGATATTCGGCGACGCCTGGCGAAACACCTTGTCGAACACCCTCCGCGAAGTGGCCGCGAGGAACTGGTCTTCGTATTCCTGGGTGCGGACCACCGCCTGGTAGCCTTCCTCGCCTGCCTTGATGTTGAAATCCCCGCAGAGGAAGCTGGCGGCGAGATGGCCGCCGTGCTGCTGGTTCGCCCAGCCGCGCAGGTTTTCGAACTGCTCCAGGAAGCCGCCGCTCAGCCAGCTCAAGTGGGCCGAGAACACATTGACCACGCCCATGTAGGGTACATCGACCCGGACCAGCACCACTTTCCGCGAGTTGATGCTGTAGATGTCGTGGTTCGAGGAAACATAGCCGGCGTCGGTCGTGATGAAATCGAACTTGCTCAGGATCGCGACGCCTTCTCGGTAGCGGTCGAAGCCCAGGTGCGACCAGTCGGTATGCAGGTGATAGTGCCGGCGTAGCCGGTCGCGAATGATCCTGGCCGAGTTTGAGTTCCAGTCACCCATACCCTCGCCCCAGTTCTCCGCCACTTCCTGCAGGCAAACGACATCGATATCGAGATCGTCGATGGCCCGCGCGATATGGCTGAACTTGGCGTCCTGGTTCTCCTCCTGATAGCAGTGCAGGTTCAGGGTCAGGATCTTCAGGCGCTGGCGGCGGGCGAGATAGTTCTGACCGAAGTTGTTGTCCCAGACCGTGCCGGCGTCGGTCTCGCAGGCGATTGCGTACTCGACGCGAAAGGCGTCGCCGACCTTGATCTGGCCGCTCCACAGGCTTGTGTCGTATCTGTTCGGGTTTCTCGGGCGGCTCCCCCGCGCCTTGTCCCAGCGCATTTTCCTGAAGAAGCAGGGCGTTACCTGGGTGCTGCGCCAGTTGTCGGTGGTCCAATGCACACAGACTTGCCTGGGCTTGAGGGATTGGCCCACGGCGACGGTGATCGGACAGACCCGCTGGCCGGTCTTGAGAAGCGGGTTGAAATCCACATTCTGCAACTGCGCATGTCGGTCCAGCATGACGCCCGAGTCGGCATAGGAAACGAAATTGCGCGAATGGTTGTTGTCCCAGTAGTCCTCACCCAGAACTCGATAGTGCAGGGAAAATTCGATGTCTCCGGGCAGCGACGCGTCCTCCGCCGGATTGAACGTCGCCCGCGCGCGCCAGACCTCGCGATTCTCGCCGCCGGGCCGGTAATACTCCGCGCGGAGCGTGCGCCAGACGCCGTCCTCGCCGGTCCACTGAACCTCAACCAGCTAGTCCCAGGCGATATTCTCGACGGTCATCAGAAAGACCAGTTCCTGCTGGAGCCGTTGCTTTTGTCTCGGATGGTGTTTCTTGCCTGAAGCATTCGTATCGGTGCCATGGGCAATACGGCAGGGCTGTCCATGCCTTGGATTCCTTTCAGGGGTTTTTACCGATCCACGTGGTGGTCGCGGTTAGGATATCAAAGCTTGAGCGAAATGGCAGGAAACCCCTGCATCCCGCCGTAGTGGCAGCCCACCGCACCGGCGCCCAATACCGCGATTTTCATGTCATTCGCTCCGGATGAGTTTCCTCGGGCTGGCAGTGTACCGGCTCGGCTCGCAAGATCGTTTGCACGAATGAATTCGCCGCAGTGGTCATATCCGCTTACAAACGGCGGCCTGAACTTACAGACTTGGACGGTGCCCGTGCGTTAGCTTGCTTATCGGCGCGTGGTTCTTTCACCGCGCGTCATTTACAAGGAGAAGCACATGAAAACCGTCAGATACGTTCCAGCCGCCGCGGCCGTGGTGGTCGCGCTCTTTTCGCCATCGTCCTTCGCCGACAACGCCGACTTTCGCTTCGGCAGGGGCGATGTATCGTTCGGCATCAACATCGGGATGCCGCCGCCGCCCGTCGTCCAGTATGTCCCCGTCGCACTGCCGGGTCGCATCTGGGTGCCGGGCTACTGGGCATGGAATGGGCATCGGTACTTCTGGAGCAGCGGCGCATGGCAAAGGGCGCGGCCGGGCTACGCCCCCGTGGCCGGACACTGGCGGCAGCGACGCGACCATCCGCAGCCTGAACCGCCGCACTGGAATGGGCACAGGAGCTTCGAAAGCCACCACGGGAATCGCGACCACGTGCAGCGCTCACATTACGAAGACCGTCGGGATCAAGCCCGGTCAGGAACGCGGGAAGCGCGGCCCGGCCATGCCCGGTGAGCGTTGTCGCTACCGCCCGGACGCCTGTTCAGTTCGACATCAGCACCGGCACGGTCATGTGTCGCAGGATGTAGCGGGTGCCGGCGCCGCGGCTGATGAAGGGATAGCCGATATGGCCGTGGGCGCCCATCACCAGCAGGTCGGCGCCACGGTCGGTGACCCGGTTTAGCAGCATGTCCATGATGCCGAAGTCGTCCACCATCAGCACTTCGGCCCTGGCGGTGATGCCGTGGTCCGCGAGTTGGCGGGTGACCGCGATGCAGGACGACTCGCCTGCCTCGCGTTGCGCGGCAAAAGACAAGACCATGGCTTCATCGCAGCCCTCGATCAGGGGCAGGGAGTCGTTGAACGCACGGGCTGCCTCGCGGGCGTCGTTCCAGGCGATCAGTGGATGCTTGCCGACTTCGGCGAAGTCGCCGGCGTAGGGCAGCACCAGCACCGGACGGCCGGAATCCAGGATCACATCCATGACCAGTTCGTCGGGCACGTGGGCGGTAACCCCTTCGTCGTGCTGGCCGAGCACCACCAGGTCGGCATGGCGTGCCATGGTGATGATCCTGCGCAGCACTTCGGAATCGCGGCCGCGATTGATGTCGTGCCATTCGGCCTGGGGCAGGCCGGCTGCGGCTTTCGCGAACGCGACCTGGCTGGCGTCGCGGGCTTCCGCGTATTCATGGCTGGGCCACGAGGCCACCACTCCCATCACCTCCGGCAGCCCGCGCTGTCCGA
Source organism: Sulfuritalea sp. (assembly GCA_016712985.1). GTDB lineage: Bacteria > Pseudomonadota > Gammaproteobacteria > Burkholderiales > Rhodocyclaceae > Sulfuritalea. The sequence goes on from JADJQA010000054.1 coordinate 10,892, forward strand.
ATACGCCCACCAGCCGCGCCTGATGCCGGCGCGCCAGCGATACGGCGAGTTCGAGCCTGGCGGCGGTGCGCCCGCCCTGATCCAGGTGCACCATCAAGTTCTTCAACGCCATGATTGCTGACTCCTTTTTGTCTTGGAATGGAAAGTCGCGCCGTGTCACATCCGTGGCCCGATTGCACGTGGTTCCGCGTGCTTCGCCGCGTGCTTCGGTACGGCCCAAGCGATTCCGGGCAGGCTGGCAGATACAGGCGCGAACCCGATTATCTGCGAAGACGAGCCCATTGCACCAGTTCCAGTGAACCGGGTCCCTCTCCCGGATAGCCGGATGGGCGCACCAAATGTGGTCTGCTTCGCAAGTCCCGAGCCCCGTTTCGGTGGTTTCTGCTGGCCGTGGCGTACTGAAGTCGCTGCGCAACGGACTGCCGGATGACAAACCGGATCGATCTTTGGGATCGTCACGCTCCAGCTTGGTGCGCTGGAACCAAGACAGGGCTTCGGCAAGGTGCGCTACGCCTGTCCGGCGCCACTCGGAGCAGGCAGAGCTGGCAACACAGGTTCGATTAATCAGCGTGTTGCATCTGATGGCACGAAGTATGCGAACAATTTGGAAAACCATTTCTCGGGAGCTCACCATGTCACTTCAGGACCCCTTCGATCCGAATCGTTCCATGCCACGTTGCAACTGCGGACATCACGATTCGCAGGCAGAGCACGATGTTGCCGTCCAGGAAACGGAACAGATCAACCGTCGTGTCCTGCAATCGACCGTGATGCGAGCCTTGTTCCCGCAAGACGCCGAGCGTCGTCGCTTCCTTTCGGCGATCGGCGCTTCAACCGCATGGGCGGCGATTTCTTCGCTGATTCCTTCGGCACACTCGAAGCCATGGCACAGGACAAGGGCAGCCTCGAAAAAAAGGACCTGAAGATCGGTTTCATTCCGATAACCTGCGCCAGTCCGCTGGTCATGGCTGACCCGCTGGGCTTCTACAAGAAGCAGGGGCTCAACGTCACCATGGTCAAGACCGCGGGCTGGGCCCTGATCCGCGACAAGGTGCAGAACCGCGAGTACGACGCCTCGCACATGCTGGCGCCCATGCCGATCGCGATGTCGATGGGCATCGGTTCCAACCCGATGCCGATCAACGTGGCGACGATCCAGAACACCAACGGCCAGGCGATCACGCTTCACGTCAAGCACAAGGACAAGCGCGACCCGAAGATGTGGAAGGGCTTCAAGTTTGTCGTGCCCTTCGAGTACTCGATGCACAATTTCCTGCTGCGCTACTACGTTGCGGAACACGGCATCGACCCGGACAAGGACATCCAGATCCGCGTCGTACCGCCGCCCGAGATGGTGGCCAACCTGCGTGCCGGCAACCTCGACGGCTACCTGGGCCCCGGACCCCTTCAACCAGCGCGCAGTGTATGACGAAGTGGGCTTCCTGCACTTGCTCTCCAAGGAACTCTGGAACGGCCACTCCTGCTGCTCCTTCGGAGTTCCGGCGGATTTCATCAAGGAAAACCCGAATACCTTTGCCGCCCTGTACCGCGCGATCCTGACCGCCGCCGCGATGGCACGCGATCCGAAGAACCGTCCGCTGATGGCCGAGGTGCTCTCGCCGGCCAATTACCTGAATCAGCCGAAAACGGTGCTGGAGCAGGTGCTGACCGGCAAGTTCGCCGACGGCCTGGGCAACGTGAAGAACGTGCCGAACCGTGCCGACTTCGATCCCTTCCCCTGGTACTCGATGGCGGTGTGGATCCTGACCCAGATGAAGCGCTGGGGCCATGTCAAGGGCGACGTGCGCTACAAGGATATCGCCGAGAAAGTGTATCTGCTGACGGATGCCCGCAAGCGCATGGCCGAGATCGGCATGGCGGCGCCGAAGGCGGATTACCAGAAGTTCAAGGTCATGGGCAAGGAGTTCGACTACAGCAAGCCGGACGCCTACGTAAACAGCTTTGCCATCAAGCGTACCTGAGGCACGGGCAATGCGCTCCGAAGCCCTCAAGGCCGCCTTCATCTCGGTGCTGCTGTTCCTGATCTTCATCGCTGCCTGGCACATGGCCACGCTGCCGAAGGAGTCGGCGACCCTGGCCGGCGCCAATGCCGAGTACGCGGCGCTGATGGGCAAGGGCGCCGAGAAGTCGGGTGGCTTCCCGCCACCGGCCGAAGTCGGCCGCGCCTTCGTCACCTATCTTTCGGATCCGTTTTACGACCGCGGACCCAACGACAAGGGCATCGCGATCCAGCTCGGCCATTCCCTAGGGCGCGTCGGACTCGGCTTTCTTCTGGCCGTGCTGGTCGCCGTGCCGCTGGGCTTCACGATCGGCATGTCGCCGCTGCTGACGCGTGCACTCGATCCCTTCATCCAGGTGCTCAAGCCGGTTTCGCCGCTGGCATGGATGCCGCTGGCCCTCTATACGCTGAAGGATTCGTCGGTGTCCGGAGTGTTCGTCATATTCATCTGCTCGATCTGGCCAATGCTGATCAATACGGCCTTCGGCGTGGCCTCGGTGCGCCGCGACTGGCTGAATGTTGCGCGAACCCTTGAAGTCAGGCCGCTGCGCAAGGCGCTGCTGGTGATCCTCCCGGCGGCGGCGCCGACGATTCTGACCGGCATGCGGATCTCCATGGGCATCGCCTGGCTGGTCATCGTCGCGGCCGAGATGCTGGTGGGAGGCACAGGCATCGGTTATTTCGTCTGGAACGAATGGAACAACCTCGCATTGCCCAACGTGATCTTCGCCATCACCATGATCGGCGTGGTGGGAATGTTGCTCGACATGGTCTTCGGCCGGCTGCAACGGCTCGTCACCTATCGGGAATGAACCTGATCGGACAACCCGGATGAGCGGACACTTTCTCCTGGTCGAGGGACTGAAGAAGATCTTTCCGGCGGGTGGCAACGGCGAGGCCAACCCCCCGGTTTTCGACGACATCCACTTCCACATCGACAAGGGCGAATTCGTCTGCATTATCGGCCACTCGGGTTGCGGCAAGACGACGATTCTCAACGTGCTGGCCGGTCTCGAGGAAGCGACGGCCGGCAACGCCATCATGGACGGGCGCGAAGTCAAGGGACCGAGCCTGGATTGTGGCGTGGTGTTCCAGAGCCATGCCCTGATGCCCTGGATGACCGTGCTCGGCAACGTGGTCTTCGCGGTGAAGTCGAAGTGGCCCGACTGGTCGCGGGCCAAGGCCGCCGCGCACGGCGCCCGCTACCTGGAGATGGTCGGGCTGGGCGAGGCGATTCACAAGAAGCCGGCGGAACTCTCGGGCGGCATGAAGCAGCGGGTCGGCATCGCGCGCGCCTTCGCCATCCAGCCCAAGATGCTGCTGCTCGACGAACCCTTCGGCGCGCTGGACGCCTTGACGCGCGGTACGATCCAGGACGAGTTGCTGAAGATCGTGCAGGCCACGCACCAGACCGTCTTCATGATCACGCACGATGTCGACGAGGCCATCCTGCTTGCCGACAAGATTTTGCTGATGAGCAACGGCCCGCACGCCAAGATCGCCGAGATCGTCGAAATCACCCTGCGGCGCGAGCGCACGCGGGCGGGGATTCATCACGATCCGCAGTACTACCTGATCCGCAACCACCTTGTCGACTTCCTCGTCAATCGTTCAAGGACCTATGCCGGAATCGAGGCCGAGGTCTTTCATGACGCGAAGCAGCCGCCGGTGGTCCGGCCGGGGCTGGAAGGCCAGCCCGCGCTGGTGCGGACGCCGCCGACCGAGAAGCCCGTCCCCCATTTGAAGCAGGTCATCAACCATTGACAGGAGATAGCCATGAATCGCAATGACGTCACCGAACTGATCATCGAGGCCAAGATCAAGAAGGGCCTCAAGTGGGAAGAAGTGGCCAAGAAGATCGGGCTGTCCAAGGAATGGGTTACCGCCGGCTGTCTCGGCCAGATGACCTTCGACAAGAAGCAGGCGACGACGCTGGGCAAGATCTTCGCGTTGCCGCCGGAAGCCGTTGCACTATTGCAGGTGGTCCCCTACAAGGGCTCGCTGCCAACGGCCGTGCCGACCGATCCGCTGATTTACCGCTTCTACGAACTGGTCAGCGTGTATGGCACGACCTTCAAGGAACTGATCCATGAGGAATTCGGCGACGGCATCATGTCGGCGATCGATTTCAAGATGGACTTGAAACGCGAGCCGAATCCCGCCGGCGATCGCGTGAGCATCGTGATGTCCGGCAAGTTCCTGCCATACAAGACTTACTGATCGCCACGAACCCGGAAGCGTTCGCGGGAAACCGCGCGCGGCCTGAAGCAGGTCGATCTCGCGGAGATCACCTTGCCGGTCAGGTTCAGAAGCTCGATGAAGCAGACCAGGTGCGCCATCGGAGTCGCCGCGCTTGACTCGTATGGCTAACGAATTATCCGCGTCGGCGGCCCGCTGCAAATCCATCCCCGTGCTTTCTGACGGGGAAACCATGTACAAATTCCCACTGGTGCTCCTCGCCAGAGGCAACACCCCGCCTGAATCGCCACGGCTTTACTCCTGCGATCTGGACATGGTCGCGAACTGTGCATGGTGGCCGGAAGCGGACAAGGCGATCCCCTGGCGGGCTTGTACGACCCCTCGCGTTAGACGCGCACTTCCCCGTTACCCAGCACGATCCACTTCTGCGAGGTGAGGCCTTCCAGCCCGACCGGGCCGCGGGCGTGGAACTTGTCGGTGGAAATGCCGATCTCGGCGCCGAGGCCGTATTCGAAGCCGTCGGCAAAGCGCGGAGAGGCGTTCACCATCACCGAGGCTGAATCCACCTCGCGCAGGAAACGCATCGCGTGGCTGTAGTTTTCAGTGACGATGGCATCGGTGTGGGCCGACGAGTACTTGTTGATGTGGGCGATCGCTTCGCCGACGTCGGCGACGATCTTCACCGAGATGATCGCGGCAAGATATTCGGCGTACCAGTCGTCTTCCGTCGCGGCGATGGCCCGCGGCACGAGCTTGCGGGTTTCCGCGCAGCCGCGGATTTCGACGCAGCGGGTCGCCAGCATGTTGCAAAGAGTCGGCGCCAGCACTGCGGCGACGGAGCGCGCGATCAGCAGCGACTCGGCGGTGTTGCAGGTGCCCAGGCGCTGGGTCTTGGCGTTTTCGACGATGTTCAGCGCTTTCACGGGGTCTGCTGCTTCATCGACATAGACGTGGCAGTTGCCGTCGAGATGCTTGATCACCGGCACCCGCGCCTCTTTCGAGACGCGCTCGATCAAGCCCTTGCCACCGCGCGGCACGATCACATCGACATATTCTGGCATCGCGACGAGATGGCTGACGGCCTCGCGGTCGGTGGTTTCGATGACCTGCACAGCCGTTTCCGGCAAGCCCGCGGCCTTGAGCCCGGCACTCACGCAGGCGGCGATGGCCTGGTTGCAGCGCAGGGCTTCCTTGCCGCCGCGCAGGATCGCCGCGTTGCCGGATTTCAGGCACAGGGCGGCAGCGTCGGCGGTGACATTCGGCCGCGCCTCGTAGATGATGCCGACCACGCCGAGCGGTACGCGCATCCTGCCGACCTGTATGCCGGACGGGCGGCGCTTCATGTCGCTGATTTCGCCGATCGGGTCCGGCAGGGCAGCGACTTGTTCGAGTCCCTGCGCCATGGCTTCGACGCCTTCCACAGTGAGTGTCAGCCGATCGATCATCGCCGCGTCGAGGCCGTTGGCGCCCGCTTCCGCGACGTCGGCGGCATTCGCCGCAAGCAGTTCGGCGCTGCGCGCGCGGATCGCCGCGGCCATCGCCAGCAGTGCGGTGTCCTTGGCCGGCGTCGAGGCGCGCGCCGTGGCGCGCGAGGCTGTCCGCGCGTTGCGGCCGATTTGCTGCATGTAGTCCTTGATATTCATGACAACCCTTTCTGCCACGGAGGACACGAAGATCGAATGGTTCGACAAGCTCACCATGATCGGTCACGATGCATTTCCGCTCATCCTGATTTCGTCGAAGGATGTGATCTCCATGGCTAATGGTTTTTCCCCCGTGTCAAGCGCAGCGCCAGTTGCAGAAACTCGTCCCACACGTCGCCATTTGCCAGCCCCTTGATCATGCGGTCAATCTTCGCCGCGTGCAAGAGCGCGGGTCGTGCCCCGCTACCGCGTGCCTCGGTGGCAAGGGCCCAGAGCACCAGTGGCGGCGCGGCATCCTCGCTCTTGAGGCCTTCCAGCGTGCGGGCGGCGCGCACCGTGTCGCGGGCCTTGAGGGCCTCGCGCAGATCGGAGACATCATAGCGGGCGACATTCATCACCGCGCCTTCGATCTGCGCCAGCGAAACATCGCCGGGCGGATAAAGCAGGCCGAGCTTCTGGATTTCCTGGTGCGCGGCCAGCAGGTTGCCTTCGACATGGGCGGCGATGAATTCCAGCGCGGCGCGCGGCGCAGTCTGCTGCTGGCGCGCCAGGCGTTCGGCGATCCATTGCGGCAGGCGCGGCGCCGGCGGTGCGTTGCATTCGATACTGACCCCGGCGTTCGACAGGGCGGTCACCCAGGCCGCCTTCTTCGCCTGCCAGTCGAGCTCCGGCAGGGTGATCAGGGTGACGATGCCGGGGCCCAGCGTCGAGATGTAGCGTTGCAGCGCTTCGCTGCCTTCGCGCCCCGGCTTGCCCGAGGGAATGCGCAGGTCGACCAGTTTGCTGCCGCCGAACAGCGACATGTTGCCGGCTGCCAGGAACAGCTCATCCCATTTGAAACCGGCGCCGGCGATGATCACCTCACGCTCCTCGAAACCCTGCTTGCGGGCCGTGGCGCGAATCGCGTCGCCAGCTTCGATCACCAGCAAGGGCTCGTTACCGTGCAGCAGGTACAGCGGCGCCAGCGGCCTGTCAAGATGCGCCGCGAGTTGCTCGGGCCGCAGTTGCACGGCGGCTACTCCGCGTCGACTTTCACCGGCTGCGCTTTCGCCGTCGCCAGCCGCCGCATCAACTGCTGCACCAGATCGCTTTGCATGTCGCGCTGGAGCAGTGCTTCCTCGGATTCCTTGGACAGCACCAGGTCATCGCTGAAGGTGATGTCACGGCGGACGCTTATGGTGGTGGGCGGGATGTACTCGATTGGCGGGACGGCCGGGGCCGCGGCGCCGGTGGCATTTACCCGAAAGCTGAAGGTTCGCAACAGGCGGAATTCGACCGTGCGGCCGGCGGCGTTGAGCGAGAGGATAATCTTCTGGCTGCTGTCGTTCAGTACCGTGAGGATGGCTTCCGCATCCTTGATATCGACCACCTTGGTGCCCGGCGACGAGGCCTCGATGCTGCGCTTGAGCTGGGCGTAAAACTCGGAAGTGGGCGCCAGCGAGAGGGCGATCGTGGCAAACGGCAATTTGTAACCGGGCAGTTCCGCACTGCCGCGCAACTTGAAGCCGCAGGCGGTGAGCAGGCTGATCAGCAGCAGGATGATGCTTAGCTTGGCGGCGCGCATGCTATGCCTCCCACAGGGCCGCCCCAAGGGAGGCATGCGCCCACTTGGGGGGCAGCGAACGGATGTGAGCGTGGGGGCTCATGATCTCCCGCAGGGCCGCCCCACGGGAGGCCACTCCCTTGACGGGCAGCGAACGGATGTTGCCGGCCCGCGTCCTGGTGGATACGGCGCCTTCGGGGCATAAAACGGAATTCCATGCACGCAAGTCGGCGTGGGGGGCCATAAAATTCTCCTCAGACGACGATGTTGACCAGACGGCCTGGAACGACAACGACCTTTTTTGCCGACTTGCTTTCCATGAACTTGAGCGCGGCTTCCGAGCCCAAGGCGATGGCTTCGATCGCCGTCCTGTCAGCGCCGACTCTGACGCGGATGGAGCCGCGATGCTTGCCATTGACCTGCAGCACCAGTTCTTCCTCGTCCTGCACCAGCGCCGCGGCAACCGGCTCGGGCCACGGCGCCTTGATGATGTCGTCGCCGTAGCCGAGCTCGATCCACAGGGCGTGGCAGAGGTGCGGCGTGATGGGCGAGAGCAGGCGCAGCAGGATGCCGAAACCCTCGGTAATCACCGCGCCATGGCCCGCGTGGCGCGGGGCCTTCTCCAGGCTGTTGAGCATCTTCATCGCCGCCGAGGCGACGGTGTTGAACTGGAACTTGGCCAGATCGTAGTTTGCCTGCTTGAGCAGCAGGTGAATCTCGCGACGCACCGCGGCGAGCTGCTCGGGCAGTTCCGCCGGCATCGGCGGTTGCGCCGCGACCGCCGTTTGCGAGGCATGGCCAAAGGCCCAGACGCGGCGCAGGAAGCGATAGGCGCCTTCGACGCCCGAGTCGGACCATTCGAGGGTCTGTTCCGGCGGCGAGGCGAACATCATGAAGAAGCGCGCGGTGTCGGCGCCGAATTCGTCGATCAGCGATTGCGGATCGACGCCGTTGCGCTTGGATTTCGACATGGTGCCGACGCCGCCGTCATCTACCGGCTGACCATCAGCCTTCGACGTTGCGCCGACCACATGGCCGCCTTCGTCACGCTGGAGCTCGACCTCGTCCGGCGCGAAATACTCGATGCCGCCCCGATCGTTGCGGCGCGAGAAGATGTGGTTGAGCACCATGCCCTGCGTCAGCAGGTTGGCGAAGGGCTCGTCGTAGTTCACCAGACCGAGGTCGCGCATCACCTTGGTCCAGAAGCGCGAGGAGAGCAGGTGCAGGATCGCGTGTTCGATGCCGCCGATGTACTGGTCGACCGGCATCCAGTAGTTGGTGCGGGCGTCGACCATGGCCGACGCATCCGGCGCGCAAAAGCGTGCGTAATACCAGGATGAATCGACGAAGGTATCCATGGTATCGATTTCGCGCCGGGCCGGCTTGCCGCATCGCGGGCAGGCGCAATCAACGAAGTCGGCACGTTTCGCCAGCGGGTTGCCGGACCCGTCGGGAACGCAGTCTTCAGGCAGTCTTACCGGCAACTGCTCATCGGGCACCGGTACCGTGCCGCACCCTGCCGCAGTTCCATCCCCGTCGCAATGGATCAGCGGAATAGGGCAGCCCCAGTAGCGCTGGCGCGACACGCCCCAGTCGCGCAGGCGGTATTGCACCTGGGTAGCGCCGAGACCGCGCGCCGCGAGATCGGCGGCGATCGCCGCGGTGGCATCCTCAAGGCCCAGGCCGTCGTACTTGCCGGAATTGACGCAGCGGCCGCGCTGCTTGTCGGCATACCATTCCTGCCAGCCGTCGAGCGAGAACGTTTCGCCTTCGACGGCAACGACCTGCTTGATGGCGAGGCCGTATTTCTTCGCGAATTCGAAATCGCGTTCATCATGCGCCGGCACGGCCATCACTGCGCCTTCGCCGTAACTCATCAGGACGTAGTTGCCGACCCAGACCTCGACCTTGTCGTCGGTCAGCGGGTGGTCGACGAAAATGCCGGTCGGCATGCCCTTCTTTTCCATGGTCGCCATGTCGGCTTCCATCACCGAGCCGTGCTTGCACTCGTCGATGAAGGCGGCGAGCTTGGGATTGTGCTTCGCGGCATGGGTCGCCAGCGGATGCTCGGCCGCGACGGCGCAGAAGGTGACGCCCATGATGGTGTCGGCGCGGGTGGTGAAGACCCACAACTTTTCCTGTTTGCCGTCGAGTTCGTATGGGAAGGCGAAGCGCACGCCGGTGCTCCTGCCGATCCAGTTGGCCTGCATGGTCTTGACCCGCTCCGGCCAGCCCGGCAGCGTGTCGAGCGCGGACAGCAGTTCGTCGGCGTATTTGGTGATGGCAAGGTAGTAGCCGGGAATCTCGCGTTTTTCGACCTCTGCGCCGGTGCGCCAGCCACGGCCTTCGATCACCTGTTCGTTGGCCAGCACGGTCTGGTCGACCGGGTCCCAATTCACTACCTGGGTCTTCTTGTAGGCGATGCCCTTTTCCAGCATGCGCAGGAACAGCCACTGGTTCCATTGGTAGTAGTCGGGTGCGCAGGTCGCCAGTTCGCGCTTCCAGTCGATGGCGAATCCCAGCGACTGCAACTGCTGCTTCATGTAGGCGATGTTGTCCCAGGTCCACTTCGCCGGCGGCACGTTGTTCTGCATCGCGGCGTTCTCCGCCGGCAGGCCGAAGGCGTCCCAGCCCATCGGCTGCATCACGTTGAAACCCCTCATGCGGTGGTAGCGAGAGAGCACATCGCCGATGGTATAGTTGCGCACATGCCCCATGTGCAGCTTGCCGGACGGATAGGGGAACATCGACAGGCAGTAGTACTTCGGCCGCGGGTTCGGCGAACCCGCATCCTCAATGGCACGGAATGCCTGCGTGGTGTTCCAGTGGGCCTGCGCGGCCTGCTCGATTTCGCTCGGGAGGTATTTTTCCTGCATGGCCGGGGAGTGTTTTTTGGGTACTGGCAAGGGAGCGAATTATACCCGCGCCATCTGATCGAAAGGATTCGCATGCGGCCCCTGAACCGGCTTTTCGCTGTGCTCGCTTCCCTTGCAATGCTGTTGTCTGCGCCCGCGGTTCTGGCGGCTGCAGCGGCGACAGTGGAAGTCGTCCAATCACCCGCATGGCGGGATCGTGGCGGCGTCACGGAGCCTCTCGCGGCGGGCATGGAGCTGAAGGGCGGCGATGTGCTGCGCACCGGTCAGGGTGCGCGCGCCTACGTGATGTTGGCCGAAGGCAGCCGGGTCAAGCTGGGCGAATCGGCGCGATTCACCTTGTTCTCGCGCAGCCTGCAGCCTGGAAGAGCCTTTCGCGGCGCGCTGGATGTGCTGGCGGGAGCTTTTCGTTTCACCACGGGCACGTTGGCGAAAGCGCGCCCGCGGGAAGTCGCGATTCGTGTCGGTACCGCCACGGTTGGGATTCGCGGCACCGACCTGTGGGGCAGGACGGACGGTGACGGCGACATGGTGGCCTTGCTCGAAGGCCGCATCGAAATCACCCGCGCCGGCCAGATTACCGAGCTTGCGCAGCCGTGGACGTTTTTCGATGCGCCGCGCGGCCAGGCCGCCGAGGTCAAGGCGCTAGATCCGGAGGTCTTCAAAAAGCTTGCGCGGCAAACCGAAATCCAGGCCGGCGATGGCGCGGCGCGTGCGCGGGGCAAATGGCGCGTGCTGGCCGCTGTCGCGGCGAGCGAGACAGCCGCTCTGGAACTATACGATCAGGTGCGCGAGGAGGGATTTGTCGCGCGCCTTCGGCCGCGTCGGGCGGAAGGTCAGGGCTGGCGTTACGAGGTGCTGCTCAGCGGCTTTTCCAGCGCCGATGAAGCCGCGGTAGCCGCGGCCCGCCTGGCGGCCGCCACCGGGCTCAAGCCGAGCGTGCGGCGTTAACCCAGCCTGTGGTGCTGCTGCGCGTCTGATCCGATCAAACGCCAACTGCGCGCCATCACGGCCGCGCTTTGCTGCACCATTCGCACAGCGAACGTCCATAAATTGGCTTGGGCGCGAGCCAACGGACGCAAGCCGAAGGATGCAACGTCTTCACGCAGGGATTCGGCGGCGGCCAGTTCCCGCATGCGCTCCACCGCCAGCTTGTGGCAGGCCGACGAGCCGGGGCTGGCCTGCTGCTCGGCCCAGCGCTCAGCCTCAAGCCACAGTACGCTTGCGAGATCCTCATCGATCCCTGCCTGTTTGGCCAGCCACGGAATCAACTGGGGTTTCTTCGGGTGCTTGCTCATAGCTTTCTCCTGTTTGGCTGAATTCTCACGCCCTTGTGAGGCCGAGTCAGCCCATGTTGCGCGCAAAGTATTGCATCGGTATTGCAGTGCAACACAGCGAATTGTACAGCTTCACCCTAGATATGGCACTCTAAACGCAACTATTTTGTTGCAATGCAGTATCTTGCTCAATGGCATTATTTGCAGGGAAATCCGACAATGTTAGTGCTCACTAGTATTTTTCTGCTGGCGGCTTGCTCGATATAATCGCTGTTCTGAAGCACACTTCCGCCATGAATCGCTTGCTTGCTCACCTGAACGCGCCGCAACTCGCGGCCGTGACCTTGCCGCCTGCGCATGCCCTGATCCTCGCCGGCGCCGGTTCCGGCAAGACACGGGTACTCACGACGCGGATCGCCTGGCTAATCTCCACCGGGCAGGTATCGCCAAGCGGAATCCTCGCCGTCACCTTCACCAACAAGGCCGCCAAGGAGATGCAGGCCCGGCTGGCCGCCATGCTGCCGATCAACGTCAAGGGCATGTGGATCGGGACCTTCCACGGCCTGTGCAACCGCCTGCTGCGCGCCCACCACCGCGACGCCGGCCTGCCGCAGTTGTTCCAGATTCTTGACTCGGCCGATCAGCAGTCCGCCGTAAAGCGCCTGCTGAAATCTCTGAACGTCGATGACGAGAAGTTTCCGCCGCGCGAGCTCTGCCACTTCATCAATGCACAGAAGGAACAGGGCTTGCGCGCTGCTGCTGTCGAAGCCTGGGATGACTGGGCCAGAAAGCGGGTGGGACTCTACGAAGCCTATGAAGCGCAATGCCAGCGCGAAGGCGTGGTGGATTTCGCCGAACTGCTGCTGCGCTCGCATGAACTGCTGGAGCGCAACGAACCCTTGCGCCGCCATTATCAGGAGCGCTTTCGCCACATTCTCGTTGATGAATTCCAGGACACCAACAAGCTGCAATACAGATGGCTTTGTCTGCTCGCGGGACGCGAGCAGAAAAGCCGTGGCTCCATGGTGAGCAATCCCCCCGTTCCACGGCCCGCTTTGCACAGCGGGCCGGCTCCGACGGCGCAGGACAGCGTCCTGCGAAACCCCGTCTCCGCCCCCCTTTCCGGGAAAGGGGGGGCGCCAGCGCCCCCCGCAGGGGAAGTGGTTCGCTATCCCCCCGCCCCCCTTTCCGGGAAAGGGGGCGACTATTCGGAGGTGCCGAAAGGGGCCTGCATGTTTGCCGTAGGAGACGACGACCAGTCGATTTACGCCTTTCGCGGCGCGGACGTCGGCAACATGGCCGACTTCGAGCGCGAATTCAAGGTGCAGAACCTGATCCGGCTCGAACAGAACTACCGCTCGCACGGCAATATCCTCGATGCGGCCAATGCGATCATCAAGAACAATCCCACGCGTCTGGGCAAGAACCTGTGGACCGAGGCCGGCAGCGGCGAGCCGATCCGCATCTACGAATCCTATTCCGACGGCGACGAAGCGCGCTGGATCGTCGAGGAGGTCAAAGCCCTGACGCGCGACGGCCACGCCCGCGCCGAAATCGCCCTGCTGTATCGCAGCAATGCCCAGTCGCGTGCCCTCGAACATGCGCTGTTCAATGCCGGCCTGCCCTATCGCGTGTATGGCGGCCTGCGCTTCTTCGAGCGCGCCGAGGTCAAGCACGCGCTGGCCTACCTGCGCCTGATCGCCAATGCCGACGACGACACCGCGTTTGCCCGCGTGGTGAATTTCCCCGCTCGCGGCATTGGCGCGCGCAGCCTCGAATCCCTGCAGGATGCCGCCAAGCTCGCCAACAGCAGCCTGCATGCGGCGATTCCCCAGGTTGCCGGCAAGGGCGGCGCATCGCTTGCCGGTTTTGCGCAACTGATCACGAAATTGCGCGAGGCGGCGCATCTGCCGCTGCCCGAACTCGTCGACCACGTTGTCGAACTTTCCGGCCTGCGCGACCATTATCAGAACGAGAAGGAAGGTCAGGAGCGTCTGGCCAACCTCGACGAACTGATCAATGCCGCGGCGAGTTTTGTCGCCGAGGAAGGCCTGCCGGATCAGGACGGCGAGATAACGGCTGGCAACGGCGGCGACCTTTCTTCCTTTAGTTCCGGCGTAACCCCTTCGGCGTTAGCCTTCACTGAAACTGTGCAGCCGATGCTGGCCAGTTTTCTGGCGCACGCCTCGCTCGAAGCCGGCGAACACCAGGCCGGCGAAGGCGACGACGCGCTGCAACTGATGACCGTGCATTCGGCCAAGGGCCTGGAGTTCAACGTGGTGTTCATCGGCGGCCTGGAGGACGGCCTGTTTCCGCACGAGAACTCGCTGAACGGACAGACGGCAAGTCGGGCCTGGAAGAAGAGCGGCGCCTGATGTATGTCGCCGTGACGCGCGCGCGCCAGCGGCTGTATCTCAGCTTTGCCCAGACCCGCATGCTGCATGGCCAGACGCGCTACAACCTGCCCTCGCGCTTTCTTGACGAGGTTCCAGAGGATCTGGTGAAATGGCTTGCGCCAAGAGCCGGAAACCAGGGCTTCGCGATGTCAGAGGCTGGCAGCCGCTCCCATGGTGCGGAAGCTGGCTCGTCCTTCGGAGGCACCCCTCGCCGCGGCGGGTCGTCTGGCGGCGGCGGCTTTCGCATCGGCCAGACCGTGATGCATCCCAAGTTTGGCCTCGGTGTCATCATCAACGCCGAAGGCAGTGGAACAGATGCCCGCGTGCAGGTCAATTTTGGTGTCGCCGGCATCAAGTGGCTGGCGCTCTCGATCGCCAAACTGGAGGCAGCATGAAAACCATCGACGTAAATGGCATAAGCGTTCGCTACCAGGCCGAAGGCAGCGGCCCCTGGGTCACGCTTGCGCATTCGCTGAGTTGCGACCTGACGATGTGGAACGAACTCGCCGCAGTGCTGGCACCGACCTTCAGGGTGCTGCGCTACGATGCGCGCGGCCACGGCGCAAGCGGGGCCCCCGACGGCGCCTACAGCTTCGAACAACTCACCACCGATCTGATCGGCCTGCTCGATGCCCTGCACATTGAGCGCACGCACTTCGTCGGCCTGTCGATGGGTGGCATGATCGGACAGCACTTCGCTCTTGCGGCGCCGCAGCGATTGAACAAATTGGTGATCGCCAGTTCCACCAGCCGCATCCCGCCCGAAGCCTCCCCACTGTGGGACGAGCGCATTCGCCTGGCCCGCGAGCACGGCTGTGCGGCGCTGGTCGAGGGCACGCTGGGGCGCTGGTTCACACCGGCATTCCGCGCCGCGCGGGCAGACGCAACCCAGCGCATCGGCCGGTTGATCGCCGGCACGCCGGTGGCCGGCTATGTGGGTTGCGCCGCGGCCATCCGCCACCTCGACATCACGGCCCGGATCGGCGCCATCGGCGCGCCGACCCTGGTCATCGTCGGCGCCGACGACCCCGGCACGCCGCCGGCCATGTCCGAAGTCATTGCCGCAGCCATTCGCGGGGCCCGGCTGGAAATCATTCCATCCGCATCGCATCTTTGCTGCATCGAGCGGCCGGAGGTCTTCAACCGGTTGGTCGCGGATTTTCTGGCAACTGATTCCTGACAGGCCGATCATGGACCCGGGGCTTCGCGGATGCAGCGCGCTGGTAAGCGCATCCGAGGGCAAGCAACGGGCGCGGTCGCGCCCGTTTTCTGTTTGAGGACCTACGACTGGATGGCGACAATCGTCCTGAACTGGGAACTGGGGGCGGCCCTCGGACACATCGGTCGTTACCTCACGCTTGCCCTGCGACTCAGGGAGCATGGGCATCGGCCCGTGCTGGTTCTGCGTGACATCTCGCAAGCGGAATCCGTTCTCGGTCCGCACGGGATCGAATTCCTGCAGGCGCCGGTATGGCTCACACGGGTGCAGGGCTTGCCACCCGACCTTAACCTCACCGAGACGCTGTTCCGCTTCGGATTTCTAAAGCCTGATGGACTGCTGTCGATGGCCAAAGCCTGGCATGCAGTGTGGGACCTGTTGCAGCCGCAGTTGATGCTCTTTGACCACGCGCCGACTGCATTGCTCGCTGCCCGTGGTTTCGGCGCTCCACGCATGATTTTCGGCAACAGCTTTGCGCTTCCGCCGCGTGTTTGTCCCTTGCCGCGTTACCGCTGGTGGACCGATGGCGCGGGCGAGCATGCCCGCCTCGCGGAAACGGAAGAGCGAACGACACAAAACTGCAACTTGGTTCTCACGCGTCTGGGCGCGCCGCCCATCGCTCAGCTTGCCGACCTCTTCGAAGCCGAGGCCACCTACATTTGTGCGCGACCGAAGCTTGATGCGTATGGGGAGCGAGCCGACGGTGACTACATCGGCCCGATCAATAGCCTGAGCATGGGTTCCGATCCGGTCTGGCCATCGGGGGACGGGCCTCCGGTATTCGCCTACCTCAAATCGGATTACAAGCATCTCGACGGCCTGCTCGGCGCCATAGGGAAGAGCAGGGCGCGCTATCTGATCTACGCCGCGGGGCTCTCGGAGCATATGCGCAGGCGTCATGAATCAGAGCACGTTGCATTCAGTGTGACGCCCGTGCGGATGAGTGAAGTGGTCAAGCAATGCGCGGCAATCATCTGTCACGGCGGCGGGATGACCGACATTGCTCTCGATAATGGCAAACCGGTCCTGCTGCTGCCCACCCAGATGGAGCAGACGATGACCAGCCACCGGGTCGATGCGCTGGGTGCAGGTCTGTTCTTGCCACTCGACGGCAATCCAGGCGCTTTGCCGAAGCTCGTCACGCGACTGCTGGACGACGACGAGCTTGCGGTCCGTGCCGCGGAGTACCGGGCGCAGTTGCCCGGCATCGACCAGTCACTGGCGGTCGACCGGGTGGTCGAGCGCTGCGAAGCGCTGCTGAAGACCAACGCTCGTACCATGCGAGACGATGGCTCGTGGTAAGCAACGCCCCCGGGTTGACCGAGATGCAACGCGGTGCCTGCTGCTCGTTGACGCCGCCGGATCAGACAGCATCGGCGCCGAACTGACACTGCAAGGCGCGGCATTCGAAAGGGATTCGCGCCGAGCCTTCGCATGTCGAGTGAACGGAGGCGCAGGCCGCGTGAGCACGGTACTGCCAGGGCAATGGCAAAGGCGACCCCGACGGCCAGCGCGGCGGTCTTGCCTCTCCACTTACGCGCGCTTTTTCGCCCCCGCCTTTTCCCTTGCCCTGCGCGCCGTTTCCAGTTCGTCGAACAGCGCACCAAACTCCACAGCCAGCTTGTGGCTGCGGTCGAGATGGATCATCGGCCTGGCCTGCTGGTGCGATTCCTTGATCCGCACCGATGACGAAAGGAAGGAGGACAGCACCGGCAGGCCTTCCTCGCGCAGTTCATTGATGATCTGCTGCGGCAGCGTGGCACGGGCCTGGAACTGGTTGATGACAATGCCTTCGACTTCGAGACCGGTATTGTGGTCGGCGCGAATTTCATTGACGTTGTCGAGCAGGCTGTAAAGCGCGCGGCGGGCGAACTCGTCACAGTCGAAGGGAATCAGGCAGGCGTCGGCGGCGATCAGTGCCGAGCGGGTGTAGAAGTGCAGCGCCGGCGGCGTGTCGATCCAGATTTCGTCGTAGTCTTCCAGCGCGTCGAGGGCTTCGCGCAGCTTGTAGATCTTGTAGCGCGATTCAAGCTTGGCTTGCAGTTCTTCCAGCGCCGGGCCGGAGGGCAGGATCGAGAGGTTCTCGAATGGCGTGGCGGTGATGAATTCCTCGGTTGCCAGCGGGCGCAGCTTGAAGCTCAGCATCTGGTCGAAGAACTCCCTCGCAGTAAGTTCCAGGTTTCGGGCCGCGGCGCCCAGCAAATACTGGGTCGAATTGGCCTGCGGATCGAGATCGATCACCAGCGTGCGGGCGCCGCGCGCAGCGGCAATGGCGGCGAGATTGCAGGTGATGGTGCTCTTGCCGACGCCCCCCTTCTGATTGAATACGACACGCTTCATGATGTCCCTCCCCAAAGAATGGTGAAATTCTAGCAAGGGTGAAGCATGGTGGTAGATCTTGTTTCAGGCCCCTTCGCAGGGCCGCGTACGGCAACGCCCGCCGCAGGGGTGGCAACTTGGGCAAACTGATATAAAATCCCGACTAGTTCACTCAGGTATGGGGTGGCGGTTGTCCGTAATGCTCCGCCGCAAGCAGATTTTTCAACCACGATTCGTCATCAGCAAAGGCCTTACATGTCCATCAACGAACAGTCCATCCAGACAGCCCTCAAGGACGTCATCGACTCCAATACCGGCAAGGATCTGGTCAGCACCCGCTGTGTCAGGAACATTCGCGTCAGCGGCAGCGATGTCTCTCTCGATGTCGAACTGGGCTACCCGGCGAAGAGCCAGATCGAAGGCATCCGCACCGCGGTGATCGCGCAACTGAAGACGATCCCCGGCATCGGCAACATCAGCGCCAACGTGGTTTCGAAGGTCGTGGCCCATGCGGTACAGAAGGGCGCAAAACTGATTCCCGGTGTCAAGAACATCATCGCCGTGGCCAGCGGCAAGGGCGGTGTCGGCAAGTCCACCACCGCCGTAAATCTTGCGCTGGCACTGGCGGCCGAAGGCGCCACGGTGGGGCTGCTGGATGCCGACATTTACGGCCCCTCGCTGCCGCAGATGCTGGGCATTGCCGGCGGACATCCGGAGTCGGCCGACGGCAAGGGCCTCGAACCGATGGAGGCGCACGGCATCCAGGCGATGTCGATCGGCTTTTTGATCGACGTCGAGACGCCGATGGTCTGGCGGGGCCCGATGGCGACCCAGGCGCTGACCCAACTGCTCAACGAGACGCGCTGGCGCGATGTGGATTATCTGGTCGTGGACATGCCGCCCGGAACCGGCGACATCCAGTTGACTCTGGCGCAACAGGTGCCGGTGACCGGCGCGGTGATCGTCACCACACCGCAGGACATCGCGCTGCTGGATGCCAGGAAGGGCCTCAAGATGTTCGAGAAGGTCGGCATCCCGATCCTCGGCATCGTCGAAAACATGAGCATCCACATCTGCTCGAAGTGCGGCCATGCGGAACACATTTTCGGCTCCGGCGGCGGTGAGCGCATGGCGCGGGACTACGAGGTCGAATTGCTGGGCGCGCTGCCGCTCGACATGGCGATCCGCCTGCAGATGGACGGCGGCAGGCCGACCGTCGAGGCCGACCCGGACGGTCCTGCGACCGTGATCTACAAGGCCATCGCGCGCCGCATCGCGGTGAAGATCGCCGAAAAGGCCAAGGACCACACCAGCAAATTCCCCAGCATCAAGGTGCAGAACACCTGACACCCCGTTTATGGTCTAATTCGCACGCCCCCGCTGGTCGGGGGCGTTGTCTTTTGGGTCTTCAGCCCATGGCTGGGGACGGTATCCACGTGATTGCGGCAACGCGCATGAGGAATGTGGCATGACCATCAAGTCCGACAAGTGGATCCGCCGCATGGCGGCCCAGCATGGAATGATCGAACCCTTCGAGCCGGAGCTGGTGCGCGAGATCGACGGGCGGAGGATTGTGTCCTACGGCACCTCGAGCTACGGCTACGATATCCGCTGCTCGCGCGAATTCCGTGTGTTCACCAACATTTACTCGACCATCGTCGATCCGAAGAATTTCGATTCCAATTCCTTTGTCGAAATGGACGGCGACCATTGCGTGATTCCGCCGAATTCCTTCGCCTTGGCGCGCACCCTGGAATACTTCCGCATTCCGCGCAACGTGCTGACCATTTGCCTCGGCAAGAGCACCTATGCGCGCTGCGGCATCATCGTCAATGTGACGCCCTTCGAGCCGGAATGGGAAGGCTATGTGACGCTGGAATTTTCCAACACGACGCCGCTGCCGGCCAAGATCTACGCTGGTGAGGGCTGCGCCCAGGTGCTGTTCTTCGAATCCGATGAAGTCTGCGAGACCTCCTACAAGGATCGCGGCGGCAAGTACCAGGGGCAGGTCGGCGTGACCTTGCCGAAAATTTGATCAACCTCTTCAGACGCAGAGGACGCAGAGGCGCAGAGGACGCAGAGGAGAGGCTTAAGCTGATAAGCATTGGTCTTCTCTGCGCTCTCTGCGCCTCTGCGTCCTCTGCGTTGAAGGCGGTTATGAACGTTTGAAGGGGTTGCCATGCGTTTCCACTTTCCCATCATCATCATCGACGAGGATTTCCGTTCCGAGAATGCCTCGGGGCTGGGCATCCGCGCCCTGGCGGACGCCATCGAGAAGGAAGGCATTGACGTGCTCGGCGTCACCAGCTACGGCGACCTGAGCTCCTTCGCCCAGCAGCAGAGCCGGGCGTCGGCGTTCATCGTCTCGATCGACGACGAGGAATTTACGCCTGGTCCGGAGCTCGACCCCGCCGTATTGAACCTGCGCAAGTTCGTCGAGGAGATCCGCTACAAGAATTCCGAGATTCCGATTTTCCTCCACGGCGAGACGCGCACCAGCCGCCATATCCCGAACGACATCCTGCGCGAGCTGCATGGCTTCATCCACATGTTCGAGGACACGCCGGAATTCATCGCCCGCCACGTGGTGCGCGAGGCCAGGACCTATCTCGATTCACTGCCGCCGCCCTTCTTCCGCGCGCTGGTACATTACGCGGCAGATGGCTCGTATTCTTGGCATTGCCCAGGCCACTCGGGCGGCGTCGCCTTCCTGAAAAGCCCGGTCGGCCAGATGTTCCACCAGTTCTTCGGCGAGAACATGCTGCGCGCCGACGTCTGTAACGCAGTCGAGGAACTCGGCCAACTACTAGACCACACCGGTCCGGTGGCCGCGTCCGAGCGCAATGCCGCACGCATTTTCAACTGCGATCACCTGTTCTTCGTCACCAACGGCACCTCGACCTCGAACAAGATCGTCTGGCATTCCACGGTGGCGCCGGGCGACATCGTGGTGGTGGACCGCAACTGCCATAAGTCGATTCTCCATGCCATCATGATGACCGGTGCAGTCCCCGTGTTCCTGATGCCGACGCGCAACAACTACGGCATCATCGGACCGATTCCGAAAGAGGAATTCCGCTGGAAGAACATCCAGAAGAAGATCGCCGCCCATCCCTTCGCCACCGACAAGAACGCCAAGCCCCGCGTGCTGACCATCACCCAGAGCACGTACGACGGCATCCTCTACAACGTCGAGGAAATCAAGGGCATGCTGGACGGCAAGATCGACACCCTGCATTTCGACGAAGCCTGGCTGCCGCACGCGGCCTTTCACGACTTCTACGGCGATTACCACGCGATTGGCGCCGACCGACCGCGCTGCAAGGAGTCCATGGTGTTTTCGACGCAATCGACGCACAAGCTGCTCGCCGGTTTGAGCCAGGCCTCGCAGATCCTGGTGCAGGACGCCGAGCACAACAAGCTCGACCGCGACGTCTTCAACGAGGCCTACCTGATGCACACTTCGACCTCGCCACAATACTCGATCATCGCCTCCTGCGATGTTGCAGCGGCGATGATGGAGGAGCCGGGCGGCCGGGCGCTGGTCGAGGAATCGATCGCCGAGGCGCTGGATTTCCGCCGCGCGATGCGCAAGGTGGACGAGGAATGGGGTGCCGACTGGTGGTTCAAGGTCTGGGGTCCGGACGATCTTTCCGAGGAAGGCATCGAGGAGCGCGAGGCCTGGATGCTCAAGCCCGGCGCGCGCTGGCACGGCTTCGGCAAGCTGGCCAAGGGCTTCAACCTGCTCGATCCGATCAAGGCCACCGTCATCACGCCGGGACTCGATGTCGACGGCGACTTTTCCGATGACTTCGGCATTCCGGCCGCCATCGTCACCAAGTATCTCGCCGAACATGGCGTGATCGTCGAGAAATGCGGCCTCTATTCCTTCTTCATCATGTTTACCATCGGCATCACCAAGGGCCGCTGGAACACTTTGGTCACCGCCCTGCAGCAGTTCAAGGACGACTATGACCGGAACCATCCGCTGTGGAAGGTGCTGCCCGAGTTCGTCGTCAAACACCCGCGCTACGAGCGGGTCGGCTTGAGGACCTGCACACAGATTCATGAGGTGTACAAGGCGCGGGACATCGCCCGCCTGACGACAAGGATGTACCTTTCCAACATGGTGCCGGCAATGCGTCCGGCGGACGCCTTTGCGAAGATGGCCCACCGCGAGATCGACCGCGTCTCCATCGACGAGCTGGAGAACCGCGTCACCGCGGTGCTGCTGACACCCTACCCGCCGGGGATCCCGCTGCTGATTCCTGGCGAACGCTTCAATGCCACGATCGTGCGCTACCTGAAGTTCGCGCGCGACTTCAACGAACAGTTCCCCGGCTTCGAGACCGATATCCACGGCCTGGTCAAGGACGGCAGCAACGGTTCGGTGTGCTATTACGTGGACTGCGTAGCCAACTGAAACACGCGGTCAGCAAGTCTCTTTGGCCCTGCCGGCGGCGGTTCCGTTCCAAGCTTCGTGCGTGGCTTCCAGAAATCCAACCCAAATCGTTTGGCTTGGCGAACAACAACGGCGCCTGGGTCCGGCTCAGAGCAGATTCATCCTTCGTGCCGCCTCGCGCAACTCCGGACGGAAATCCGGGTGGGCGATTGCAATCAGGGCCGCGGCGCGCTGCTTGGCGCTATTGCCACGCAACTGCGCGACGCCGAATTCGGTGACTACGTAATTCACATCGTTCTTGCTGGTCGTCACGTGCGTGCCGGTGGATAGCGTCGGCACGATCCGGGAGATCGTGTTGTTCTTCGCCGTCGAGGGCAGCACCATGAAGGGTTTGCCTCCGTTCGAGCGGTTTGCGGCGCGGACGAAATCCGACTGGCCGCCGGTGCCGGAATAGGGCGTGAAGCCCAGGCTTTCCGAGCCGCACTGGCCAATCAGATCGACCTGCATCGTCGCGTTGACGGAGATCAGGTTGTCGTTCATGCCGGCCAAAAACGGATCGTTGGTGAAACTCACCGGATGCATCTCCAGCGCCGGATTGCGGTGCATGAACTGGTAGAGCTTCTTCGAACCCAGCGCAAACGTGGCGAGCATCTTGCCGCGATGGTAGTTTTTGCGCCGGTTGGTGACCGCGCCAGCTTCGACCAGGGTCATGATGCCGTCGCCCACCATCTCGGTGTGGATGCCCAGGTCCTGCTTTTCGGTAAGCTGCATCACCACCGCATCGGGAATCCCGCCGTAGCCGATTTGCAGCGTCGCGCCGTCGGGAATCAGCTCGGCCACATACTTGCCGATGGCTTCCTGGACGGCGCCGATTTTCGGCAGACCGACCTCGAGCAGGGGCTCGGAGCTTTCCACCAGAGCCGTGACCTGGGAAATATGGATGTGGCAGTCGCCGTTGGCAAAGGGCACATTGGGATTGACCTCGAGAACGATCACCCGCGCGCGGGCGATGGCAGCCATCGTGTAGTCGGTAGCCAGGCTGAGCGAGAAGTAGCCATGCTCATCCATCTCGGAGGCCATGGAAAACACCACATCGACGGGAGTCAGACCGCGCGCGATGAGTATCGGCAGCTCGGAGAAATAGGCGGGGATGAAATCGATCCAGCCGGCTTGGCCACCGGGCCGCGAGGCGCCGCCGAAGAAATAGGCGACATGGCGCACATGCTCGGCGGTAGTGGGGTCGAAATAGCCGTACTTGCGTAGCGGCAGAATCTGCGCCACCTGTACGCCGCTGAAACTACGCCGCCGCTCGGACAGCTCGGTGAGCAAGGTAGGTGTCTCGCCAACACCGGTGGGTACGACGATCACGTCGTTGTTGCGCACATGGCTGACGGCATCCGCGGCCGATACGCGTTTCTGCTGGTACGAGGCTTGCACCGACATCATGAACTCCCTCGACATTGCTTGCTGCGCCGGGATTCCGGCTGAACAGTGATTGACGACACAGGGCTCCGTTCTGACACACGCCAAGCGCCAAGGGGCTTTGGCAAGCGCAAGACAGCGCGCGTGCCGGCGCTCTGAACTGAACCTGGCGCGCCGCCTGCGGCATGCGCCACCGCGTGATGCGGGGCCATGTGCGTGAAAGTGTCCGCCAGACATGATGGGTGTTCCCTAGTTTCTCTGGTAACCGAGGAACGCGTAGCGCAACCTGGCGTATGCTGCGTTTCGGCGTGGTTTCTGCCATTGATCGCCGTCAAGGGCGGGGAAATGGCGTATCGCCGTCGAAGGGCAGCGTCGATCTCGGTCAATTCAGGGTGAGTCTTGCCTTGGGCATCGGACGGCGGGTTCCCGGATCAGAGCCGTTTGTAGAGCTCGACATATTGTCGGGCCGCATTCTCCCAGCTCGAATTGCGCGCCATCGCGTGCTGCTGCAGGCGTCGCCACTGCTCGGGGTCGTGCCAGGCCGTGGAGGCACGTCGCAGGATCTGCAACAGGGCGTCCGCGGTGGCGGGGCCGGAAACGAAGCCGTTGCCGTGCTTCTCATCGGCGGCATCGATCACGGTATCGGCGAGTCCGCCGGTGGCGCGAACCACGGGCAGGGTGCCGTAGCGCAGGCTGTACATCTGGTTCAGGCCGCAGGGCTCGTAGCGCGACGGCATGACGAAAATGTCGGCGCCGGCCTCGATGCGATGGGCCAGCGCTTCGTCGAAGGCGACGGTCACCGAGCATGCGCCGCGATGCTGGTGCGCCAGCGCCTTCCAGCCCCTGCTCCAGGGCGGGCGTGCCACAGCCCAGAACCACGAGTTGCGCGGGCAGCTTGAGGACTTCGGGCGCCACCTCAAGCAGCAGATCGAGGCCCTTTTGTTCGGTCAGGCGGCTGACCACGGCCAGCAGCGGCAGGTCGGCGCGTTGCTCCAGACCGAGTTGCGCTTGCAGTTCGGCTTTGTTGACGGCCTTGGCTGCCAGGTCGCTGGCGCTATACTTCTGCAAGAGGTAGTGATCGGTGGCCGGATCCCAGGTCTCGGCGTCGATGCCATTCAGAATGCCGTGGAGTTGCCCCGCGCGATGGCGCAGCAAGCCTGCCAGGCCCATGCCGCCGGCGTCGGTCTGGATTTCACGGGCGTAGCTTGGGCTTACCGCGGTGATGGCGTCGGCAAGCTGCAGCCCGGCCTTGAGAAACGACAGGTATCCGTGGTACTCGACACCTTCGGTATGCCAGGCCTCATCCGGCAGTCCCAGCTCGAACAGCGAGGCATGGTCGAACAGGCCCTGAAACGCCAGGTTATGCAAAGTGAGCAGCGACTTCGCGCGCCGCCCAGGCAGGTAATGCAGATAGGCTGGAGCCAGGCCGGTTTGCCAGTCGTTGCAGTGCAGGACATGGGGTTTCCAGTCCAGCGTGCTCGCCTTCGACCCGAGCCAGGCGGCGACGCGCGACAGCAGCCCGAAGCGCAGGTGATTGTCGAGCCAGTCGCGACCTTCAGGGCCGAGATACGGATTTCCGGGGCGATCGAAGTAGGGCGGGTAATCCAGCAGGAGCAAGGGCGTACCGTTGGGCGCGAGGGCTTTCCTGAGCACCGGGACGGGCAGCAACCCCCCCAGCAAACGGGGTCGCGCGACCTCCACGGCATCGGGGAAACTTTCCAGCAACGAGCGGTAGCCTGGCACCAATATGCGAACATCCTGGCCCATGGCGCGCAGGGCGGCGGGCAGGGCGCTGGCAACGTCACCAAGCCCACCGGTCTTGGCCCAGGGGCCAAGCTCCGAGGTGGCGAAAAGGACTTTCATGGCTGTGCTAAAGGAAACAGAATGTTAGTTTGTGATCGGACGGAAGGGGTCGTCAGGCCAGCATGCGACGCAAGCCCTCAGGTTCCGCGACAGGCGGCGACCAGTCCGGCCGTGGAGCTGTCCAGATGCTCGCCCGAAGCCGTACCGACGATCACCGGCAGCAGGCGGCTGGCAAGCTGTTTGCCGTATTCCACGCCCCACTGGTCGAAGGGGTTGATGTCCCAGATCACGCTCTCGACAAACACCTTGTGCTCGTAGAGCGCCAGCAGCGCGCCCAGCGCAAATGGATCGAGGCGCGGCAGCAACAGCGTGGTCGACGGCTGGTTGCCGGGGAAACTGCGGTAGGGCGCGAGCATGGCCACCTGGTCGGCGGCCATGCCGCTCGCCGCGAGTTCGGCCGTGGTTTCGGCCAGGGTCTTGCCGCGCATCAGCGCTTCACTCTGGGCGAAGCAATTCGCCAGCAGCTTTTCGTGGTGCCCCGGCAAGGCAAAGTCGGGTTGCTTGCAGACGATGAACTCGCAGGGCAACAGACGGCCGCCCTGGTGGATCAACTGGTAGAAGGCGTGCTGGCCGTTGGTGCCGGCCTCGCCCCAGATGACAGGCCCGCTGGCGCAGGTCAACGGCATGCCCTGGCGATCCGTCTGCTTGCCGCTGGACTCCATTTCCAGTTGCTGCAAATAGCGCGGCAGCAGCGCCAGCGACTGGCTGTAGGGCAGCACGGCGCGACTTTCCGCGCCGAGGAAATTGGTGTTCCAGATTTCCAGAAGCGCGAGCAGGCCCGGCAGGTTCTCCGCGACCGGCGCCGAAAAGAAATGTTCATCCATCGCATGAGCCCCTGCCAGCAGTTGGCGGAAGTTGTCGCAGCCGACCGCCAGCGCCAGCGGCAGGCCGATCACCGACCACAGCGAGTAGCGGCCGCCGACCCAATCCCAGAAGGCAAAGGCATTTGCCGGGTCGATGCCGAAACGCGCAACTTCGGCCAGGTTGGTCGACACTGCGACGAAGTGCCTGGCCACGGCCGCCTCGCCCAGCGCCTGGACCAGCCAGTTGCGCGCCGAGGCGGCGTTCTGCATCGTCTCCTGCGTGGTGAAGGTCTTGCTGGCGATGATGAACAAGGTGGTGCGCGGCTGCAATCCGGCGAGCACCGTAACCAGGTCGGCGCCATCCAGATTGGCGACATAATGCACCCGCAGGTCCGGGTGGCGAAATGCCGCCAACGCCTGGGTTGCCATGCGCGGGCCCAGATCGGAACCGCCGATGCCGATGTTGACAATGTCGGTGATCGGTTCGCCGGTGGCGCCGCGCCAGTGCCGGCCGTGTATCTGCGCAGCGAAGCGCTGCATCTTGTCGAGTTCGCCATGTACTCCCGGCATGACATCCTGACCGGCGTGCAGCAACGGCCCCTTGCTGGCGGGATGACGCAAGGCGATGTGCAGCGCGGCGCGGCCTTCGGTGTGGTTGATCGCTTCTCCGGCGCGCATGCGGACAATCCAGCCCGGCACATCTGCGCCCTGCCAGAGGCCGTGCAGCAGCCCCATGGTGGCTGTGCTGACGCGCTGCTTGGAATAGTCCAGCAGCCAGCCATTCCAACTGGTGGATAAATGCGAGAAGCGCTGCGCATCGGCGGCAAACATGTCGCGCAGATGGACATTGCGTGAAGCATCGGCGGCGCGCGTCAGTGCTTCCCAGGGGGCGGTAGTGGCAGGTTTCATCGGTAGCTCCTTATAGCCAGATCATCATGCCCATCTCGAAGGGATGGGTCAGCAACTCGTGGGTCGGAAACACCCTGACGCGGTATTCCAGCTTGCCGCATTGATCGGGTGTCAGTTCGCGCGAGAACAGGTGCTCGCCATTCTCCAGGGCGCGTTCATGCTGCAGTACATAGCGCGAGGCGCTTGCCGAGCCGGGCTCGCCCGGACGGGTGAATACCATCTCCACCGTCAGGTCCTTGGGTGTCAGACCGTCGAGCTGGACCGCGATCTCGAAGCGCAGCGTCTCGCCGTAGCGGATGCGTGCCGCCGCGTGATCAATGCGGCGCAGACCTATGCTCGGCCAGGCGGCGCGGATCCGCGCCTTCCAGTCGGCGACTCGGCCCGCGCCCGAGAAGCCGTTGGCGGAGTACTTGCGCCACTGCTCGGCGGCCGGCGAGTAAAACTTCCGCGCATAGTCGCTCAGCATGCGCTGCATGTTGAAGCGGGGCATGATCGAAGCGATCGACTGCTTGGCCATCTTCACCCATTCGGGCGAATGTCCGAGCGAGGTGTTGTTGTAGTACATCGGTATGATGTTGTCTTGGAGCAGCTCGTACAGCGCGCGCGCCTCGTCGGCGTCGCGCTGGGAGTCGTTGAGGCCTTCGGCCGCCGGCTTGATGGCCCAGCCATTCTTGCCGTCGTAGCCCTCGCCCCACCAGCCGTCGAGCACCGACAGGTTGAGGGCGCCGTTGATCGCCGCCTTCATGCCCGAGGTGCCGGAGGCTTCCAGCGGATAGATCGGATTGTTGAGCCAGACATCGACACCGGCCACCATGCGCCGGGCAAGATGCAGGTCGTAGTCTTCGACCATCAGGATCTTGCCTTCGAACTCGCGCTGGCGCGACAGCTCGGTGATCTGGCGCACCAGATGCCGTCCCGGCTCGTCCGCCGGGTGGGCCTTGCCGGCAAAGATGAACAGCACCGGCCGTTCTGCATCCGAAAGAATCTCGCGCAGCCAGTCCAAGTTGTTGAACAGCAGCGTGGCGCGCTTGTAGGTGGCGAAGCGACGCGCGAAGCCTATCGTCAGCACGGTGGGGTTGCTTGGGTCGGCGCTGCGCAGTACGCGGTCCAGAGGCGCTTCCGAGCCTTGGTTGCGCAGGTACTGGTTGCGCACCCGGTTCTGCACCAGATGCAGCAGTTGCGCCTTGAGCGACTGGTGAATGCTCCAGAAAACCTGGTCCGGAATGCGATGCACGCCGTCGCAGCAGCTTTGGTCGGTGAGGCGGTGCTGCCAGCCGAGGCCGAGATAGCGGTCGAAGGTCTCGTACCAGTCGGTGGCGAGAAAGGTGGGTACATGCACCGAGTTGGTGACGTAATCCATCGGGTTCTCGTTGGCCGCGATCTGCGGCCACATGTCGCCGCAGATGCGCGAGGACACCTCGCCATGAATCCGCGAAACCGCATTGTGAAAGCGCGAGCCGCGCAGGGCCAGCGCGGTCATGTTGAATTCGCCGGCAGCGGTGGCGCCGACGCGGCCCATGGCGAGCAGGCTGTCGCGATCCAGGCCGGCGGCCTTGCAGAAGCCGGCGAAGTAGTGCATCACCATGTCATCGGCGAAGTGGTCGTGACCGGCCGGTACCGGCGTATGCGTGGTAAATACCGTGTTGGCGGCGGCGGCCTCAAGCGCGGCGGCGAAGGGCATGTTCTGCGCGACGAGGTTGCGAATGCGCTCCAGCACCAGGAACGCGGCATGGCCTTCGTTGATGTGCCAGACGGTCGGGCGCAGGCCGAGCGCGTTCAGCGCGCGCACGCCGCCGACTCCGAGCAGGATTTCCTGCTCGATACGCGCGCGCCGGTCACCGCCGTAAAGTTGATGCACGATGCGCTGGTCGGCCTCGCTGTTTTCCTCCAGCTTGGTGTCAAGCAGATACAGGCTGTTGGAGCCGACTCGCGCCCGCCAGACTTTGACCCACACCGTGCGGCCGGGGAAATCCACGGCAACACGCACGTCGCGGCCGTCATCACCGCGCATCGCTTCGATCGGCATGTCATCGAAATCATTGTCGCCGTAGTGCGCCGTCTGGTTTCCTTCGCGGTCGATGGTCTGGCGGAAATAGCCTTGCTGGTAGAGCAGTCCGACGGCGATGAAGGGCAGGCGCAGGTCGGAGGCGCCCTTGCAATGGTCGCCGGCCAGAATGCCCAGGCCTCCCGAGTAGATCGGCAGGCTTTCGTGAAAACCGAACTCGGCGCAGAAGTACGCGATCAGATCGGTGGCTTGCAGCGGGGGCTTGCCCGGCAGTTCCGGTTGTGGCTCCGCCTGATAGGAGTCGTAGGCCGAGAGCACCCGGTTCATCGTGCCGAGGAATACCGGATCGGCGGCGGCCTCGTTGATCCGCTTCTGATCAACGCTCTTGAGGAAGGCCTTGGGGCTGTGGTGTACCCCGCTCCACAACGCCGAATTCAGGCGTGCGAACAGGGTGCGGGTCGGCCTGTCCCAGCTATACCAGAGGTTGTTGGCGAGTTCGTCGAGGCGTGCAAGGCGTGGTGGAATCTTGGGATTGACTTCGAGCTGGTAGCGTGTGCCGGGCATGGATGGTTGCCAGTGAAAAAGTGGAAGAAGTGCCGTGGTGACCAGACTCTGCTAGGCAGGAATCACCGTCAGCGTGACGCGTTGCTCTTTGCCCGATGCAGGCGACCAGGCGAGCACGATGCAGATGCCTTGCATGATTTTCTCGAAGCCCGCCTCGGACTGGGAAACCGTTCGATGCGGTCTTGCCCTGAGGCGCAGCGGGGGATCTGCCTCGATCCGCAGTGCGCCGTGCAGTTCGCTGTCCTGCAGCAGGATGCGGTGCACCGAAGCGAATTCGAGTTCCTGGCCGAAACCGCCGGGAATGCTGCCGTCGGCAAGCACATAGCGTCCGCCGTAGCCATCGCAACTGGGCAGGGCGAGATTCAGTTCGGTCTCGATCAGGGCTGGAAGCCCGCTGCCGACAGCGCGAATTACGACGCTTAGGGCAGCGGCATCGAGGTGATAGCTCTTCTCCATGCGCCAGCCTGCGCCGCTCGCGGCCCAGGCACCCTGCTGGTCGCCGGTGCGGTAGCAGTCGAGTGCCCGCACTATGCCGTCCGGGCCGTGCAGATGTTCCACGAAGATTCCCCGCGGACGCCGGTCGGGCGCCGCATCCTCGGGCAGGATGGTGTGGCGGAATGCGACGCGCTCATGCGGCGAGGCGATTCCGCCGCCGGTTTCCAGGTTTGCCTGCGGCGCTTGCGACTGATCGATTCTGGCATGGTAGACCTCGCTATAGGCGCATAGCGTGTCGCCGAAGTTGTGCGCCAGGGTCAGGCTGGAAAGTTCCACCAGAGCGGCGTCGCCGTCGTCACGCACAAAGGCCTGCAACTCGTCGTTGCGCAAGATGGTCTCGAGATGGCCGTCGTGGTCGACATCGATCTGCTCGCAGGCGGGTGGCGGCGCCAGGGGCGCCAGGGCCGCCTCAAGCAACAGCAGGTTGTTCCAGACTGCGCGGCGCAAATGGGGCAAGTACAGGCCGCCGAACAACCCGTGCCAGTAGGCGTCGTTGGCCTGGGCCCGATGCAGGTGTTCCTGCATCGCCGGGCTGCGCAGTTTCCCCGGTAGCTCCGCCAGCCGTCGCGAGGCGCCCAGCATGCGTTTGTGCATCCAGTTGGCTTCGGTGTAGCGCGACATGAAGTTACGCCAGATGCCACCGCGCAGGAAAGCCTTGTTTCCCTGGAAGCGGCCGGCCGCCTTCTCTGCCTCGATTAGGGCGTGATAGGCCGCGGCGCGGGGAGCGGGCAGCGTCCATTCGTTCATCTCGATATACGAGGTGGTCGGCAGGTAGACGATGCCACGTGTCTTTTCGCGCGCGTGAAAGTCGGCAAACGTCTCGGTGCGAATCAGCGGCGAGGCCAGCACGCCTTCCACGAACTGCGTCAGCCAGCCTTTCTCGAAAACCCACTCATAGGTCTCGGGCCAGATACCGAACTTTTCGATGTCGTCGAAATAGATCGCGGCGCGATGGCCGGCCCGCGCCAGATCCTCCAGCCAGGCGACGGCCTCGGCCGCCGGCGAGAAAGGCAGGCGGTAACGCGCCTCCTCTGCAATCGGAAACAGGTCGAGGCAACCGCCGTCCTCTTCGGTGGTGTAGAAGCTATCGAGCTTGGCGCCGTCCACCGCGGCACAAAGGAAGTGGTAGTCGTCGACCGCCACGTAGCGGATGCCGCTTTCCACGAGCGCCGGCACCACCGAGGCTTCCCAGACCCTTTCAGTCAGCCACGCTCCAGTCGGCCGTGTGCCAAAATGCCGCTCGATCTTGTCCGACAGCGTGGCGATCTGCGTTACTCGATCGCGGTGCGGAATGGCCGCCAGCACCGGCTCGCAGTCGCCCGAGCCGAACCATTCCACTTGGCCGCGCCGGGTCATGGCGGCGAGGCGCGCCATGTCGGCGGGGAAACGCTCGAGCAGCACGTCCAGCAGCCAGCCGGAAAGTGCACGCTGAAACGGAACTTCGGATAGCCCTCCATGACGCGCAGGAACATGCCATAGCAACGGATGTGAGCGTCATCGATGACCGCCGGGAAATTGCCGACGGGTTGGTGGGCGTGAACCCCGAACAGGAGGGTAATCGACATTGGCGGGTCAGTTGGGTGCCGCGGTGACGCGAACCATGGAGCCGCCTTCTGCAGTGGCCGATCCGGCGCAGATCGGTATTTCGAGCTGCGACGGCGGTTCCAGTTGCAGCAGGCGGTAGAGCCGTGCCAGGTTGCGCCGGAACAGGCTGTCGAAGCTGGAAACCGCGCCGGACGGGTTGTAGTCACCGAACCACCAGAACCAGTCGGAGCTTTCGCAGATGGCAAGCTGCGCCTCGACGGCGGCGACCTGGTCGGCATCGAGCCGGCCGTTGGCGAGGACCCTGTCGCAGTGCTGCTTGGCCTCGCACAACAAGTCCCAGCCGCGGTTCTTCGCCACGTCGCCGATCCAGGTGGACATCGTGCCATAGACCCAGCTTCCCGCCTGCAGGCGCGGCAGGACGGACGGGGTCGGCGGCGTTGCCTGTGCCAGCAGTCTGGCATAGGTGGTGGTGCGGATGCGCGGATGCGTCGCCAGCAACTCGTAAAGCGCCGCGAAGAAGTAGTAGCCGTTGTAGGGATAGTGATCCCAGGCATTTTCACCATCGAGGATGATGCTGACCACCGGAACCTCATCCTCGGCCGCGCCATCGAGGATGGCCTCGAGATGACGCACGAGATCGTGCGCGGCAGCGCCGCCGTCCCACTTCGAGTAATCGAAGCCGATCAGGTCCGAGAGCCGTTCATCGCGGAAAAACATTGTCAATCCCGGTGCCTTCTCCAACCGCCATGGGTGATAGGCGGCACGCGGGTCGGAGATGCCGCTGGCAGCGAGGCTGCCCTGCAGCACCCCTTCGCCACTGGCAATCCAGTGGCAACCGGCGCTCGCCAGAAGCTCGACAAATTCCTCGGACACCGCCCCTCGGCGGGCCACATGCCGACTGGCGGCGCGCCGAAACGTTTGGCATGACTGGTTCGCGCTGAATCAATGTGCGAGATGACACGGCTACGTCCGCCGGGGTAGGCCGCGTGCGCGGGCAGCGGCGCGTCAGGCAGGCTTTCACGTGCGGCGTGGAAGTCGAGCATCAGCGGAGACAGCGGATGCGTCTGCGGCGTCGATGAGAGCTCAAC
Source organism: Sulfuritalea sp. (assembly GCA_016712985.1). Lineage (GTDB taxonomy): Bacteria > Pseudomonadota > Gammaproteobacteria > Burkholderiales > Rhodocyclaceae > Sulfuritalea. Next base: position 43,477 of record JADJQA010000054.1, read on the forward strand.
CTGCCCGCGGGCGGCGAGCACCCGCCAGCGCGGAATCAGCCCGGTGATCGCCTCGCCGATACTAGCCAGCAGTTGTCGCCGGTCCCTCGCCGTAAAGCCCTGGCCCTGGCTCATCAGCTTCGCCAGCAAGGGATCACGGCGGCGCTCGGTCTCGCCGGTCCAGGCCAGGTGGTACCAGGTCACGAGGTCGGAAAAGGAGGAACTTGAGAGATACTGGTGAGCCGCTTCGCCGTTCTGGCCGACCAGCAGGTAGACGTCGTGCAGGCGCTTGTAATGCGGGAAGCACGCCAGCATGGTGGTGAAGTTGCAACTGAAACAGGATCCCAGCAGCAGGCGCCGATCCTCTTCGCCGATGTTCTCCAGGTCGGGTGTGGCAAGTATGCGCAGCAGCGGATCGCGAAACTGCCCGCTCGCGAACTGCCGCGCATAGTCCTCGATCTGATCCAGCAGCACCGGCACAAAGTTCACCACGCAGCGTACCTGCGGATGGCGTTCGAGATGCGCCGCCATGTCCACGTAATCCTTTATGGCATGCAGGTATACCCAGGGCAGAACGAACTTCCCGGCGGTCTCTTGCACGGTGCCGCCAGAGCCTCGCAGGAAGCCAGCCGACCAAAAGGAGGGCCTCCGCCCGGAAAACAAACCTCCTGAATGAGTGGCCTGGGAGGCGCCGATTCCTGCCGCACCGTGGTCGCGGTAGTCGGGCTGATGCATGTGCCAGAGAAACACGAGGTCGAGGGTTTTCGTGGCCATGATATGCTGCTTGACTACCGGATGAAATGAACCCGCTGGCCGAGCATCTCCGGGGTCACCAGGACTATGCCGTTTTCACTGACATGAAAGCGCTGCCGGTCGGCTTCGAGGTCGTAGCCGATGGCCATGTCTTCGGGAATCCGGCAGTGCTTGTCCACCACAACCCGGCGCAGCTTTGCCCGGCGGCCGACATCGACCTGGGGCAGGATCACCGAGTCCTCGATCTGCGCGTAGCTATGCACCATCACGCGCGAATACAGCAGGGACTTGCGCACCAGGGCGCCGCTGATGATGTCGCCGCCCGAAACCATCGAATCGACGGCCATGCCGCGCCTGCCATCATCATCGAAGACGAACTTGGCCGGCGGCAATTGTTCCTGATGCGTCCAGATCGGCCAATCATCGTCGTAAAGATTCAGTTCGGGAGTGACCTTGGTCAATTCCATGTTGGCCTCCCAATACGCGTCGATGGTGCCGGCATCGCGCCAGTAGGGAATCCCCGAATCGTCCATGCCGACGCAGGAATCGACGAAGTTGTGGGCAAACAGGCGATAGCGGTCGACGCAATGCGGAATGATGTTCTTGCCGAAGTCGTGCGAGGAATTGGGGTCGTCCTGATCGCGGATCAACTGCTCATAGAGAAACTCGGCGCTGAACACATAGATCCCCATGCTGGCCAACGCACGGTCGGGACGGCCCGGCATCGGCGGCGGATTTGCCGGCTTTTCGACGAAGGCAGCAATGCGCTGGTCAGCGTTGACGTGAATCACGCCAAACTCGCTGGCCTCGGCCAGGGGCACATCGATGCAGGCCACGCTGAGATCTGCCCCTCGCGCCACATGCTCCGACACCATGATGTTGTAGTCCATTTTATACACGTGATCGCCGGACAGTACTACCACATACTCTGGTCGGTTGCGGCGAATCAGGTCAAGGTTCTGGAATACCGCATCGGCCGTACCCTGATACCAGTCCTCGCTGACCCGCTGCTGCGCCGGCAGGATGTCGACAAACTCATGGAAGCGGCCGTCAAGGAAGCTCCAGCCGCGTTGCAGGTGCTGGATCAGGCTCTGCGCCTTGTACTGCGTGGCGACGCCGATGCGGCGGATGCCGGAATTCACGCAATTCGACAGGGTGAAGTCGATGATGCGGAACTTGCCGCCGAACGGAACCGCCGGCTTCGCCCGCCAGTCGGTGAGCTGCATCAGACGGCTGCCGCGACCGCCGGCCAGCACGATGGCGAAGGCGCTGTCGGTGAGTTTGCAAACATCCGTGCGCTGGAGCGCTGCCTTGGGCGGCTGCTTGCCGGAAGGGGGAGCGTCATCTATTTCTGGGATTGACGGCATGGCAGTTTCTCCGTTACAGGTACAATGTGAACGATACAAAAAGAATTTCTTTCAACTCGTCGAATTATACCTATGCCGAACATTTCTTGCGCCGCGTTGCTTGAAGCGCGCGAACACGATCCTTTCTCCGTACTCGGGCTTCACGCCAAAGGTGCGGGCTGGCTCTTGCGGGTATACCGACCGCATGTGGCGGCGATTTCAGTCGAGATGGCCGATGGCTCTTGGGCGCCGCTGAAGCGCACCACCGGTACCGACCTCTTCGAATGGAAGGGCTCGGTGCCGCCGTCGCGGCCTTGGCGCCTGAACGTCGATGGCGTGACGCTGTACGATCCCTATGCGTTTGTGCCGCAGCCACCGCACGATGATTTGTACCTGTTCAACTCGGGACGCTTGCGCCAGGCGTGGCGCACCCTTGGCGCGGCGCTTGAAAATCGGGATGGCATCGCCGGGGTCTGCTTTCGCGTCTGGGCGCCCAATGCCGAACGGGTATCGGTGGTGGGCGAATTCAATGGCTGGGATGGTCGCGTGCATCCGATGACGACCCTTGGCGGTTCCGGTGTCTGGGAACTGTTCATCCCCGAACTCCCGGCCGGCGCCATGTATCGCTTCGAGATAAGGGTACGCGACAGCGGCGCGCTGCTGCTAAAGACCGACCCCTTTGCGCGCAGCTTCGAGCGGCGCCCCGCCACCGCCTGCTGCGTGACCTCTCCCCCGGCGCATGTCTGGAATGACGCTGGCTGGATGGAGGCGCGCGCGGCGCGTGACTGGCTGTCGGCGCCGATGAGCATTTACGAGATGCATCTTGGCAGTTGGATGCGCCACCCCGACAGCAGTTTTTACAGCTATCGCGATCTTGCGGAGCGGCTGGTTCCCTATCTTCTTCAGCAGGGTTACACCCACGTCGAGTTCATGCCGATCATGGAGCATCCGCTCGACGAGTCCTGGGGCTATCAATGCACCGGTTTCTTCGCGCCGAGTGCGCGTTTCGGCAGCGCCGATGACCTGCGTTTTTTGGTCGACAGCCTGCATCAGGCCGGCATCGGCGTGCTCCTCGACTGGGTGCCCGGGCACTTTCCGTCCGACGACTGGGCGCTCGCCCACTTCGATGGCACGGCGCTTTTCGAACACCACGATCCGAAGCAGAAGGTGCATCCCGACTGGGGCACCCATGTTTTCAACTTCGGCCGCAACGAGGTCAAGAGCTTCCTGCTGTCTTCGGCCTACTACTGGTTGTCCGAGTTCCACATTGACGGCTTGCGGGTCGATGCCGTGGCCTCGATGATCTATCTCGACTACTCGCGCAAGGAAGGTGAGTGGACGCCGAACATGTACGGCGGGCGGGAGAATCTCGAAGCCTTGGCCTTCATGCGCGAAATGAACGAAATGGTGCATGCCGATTTCCCTGGTGCTTTGACCATCGCGGAGGAGTCAACAGCGTGGCCGATGGTGTCGCGACCCACTTGGCTTGGCGGTCTGGGGTTCTCGATGAAGTGGAACATGGGCTGGATGAACGACACGCTGGACTACATGCAGCATGATCCGGTGTATCGACGCTACATGCACGAGCGGCTGACTTTCGGCCAAATCTATGCATACACCGAGAACTTCGTGATGCCCCTGTCCCACGACGAAGTGGTGCACGGCAAGGGTTCCCTGCTGGCAAAGATGCCAGGCGACGAGTGGCAGCGCTTTGCCAACCTGCGCCTGCTGCTGGCTTACCAGATGATGTCGCCGGGCAAGAAGCTGCAGTTCATGGGCGCCGAACTCGGGCAAGGGTCGGAATGGCGGCCAGGCGAAGAGTTGCCCTGGAATTTGCTGCAATTCCCGCTGCACGCCGGTTTGCAGCGGCTTGCGGGCCAGCTTAATCATCTCTATGTGCACGAACCGGCATTGCACGAGCTGGACTTTTCGTCCGCCGGTTTTCAGTGGATCGACTGCCACGACGCGGATCAGTCCGTGGTGAGTTGGATACGCCGCTCGCGGGACGGACGCCATGCGGTCATCGTGCTCAACTTCACGCCGGTGCCGCGCCATGGCTATCGTCTGGGCGTGCCGCTGGCGCAGGACTACCTGGAGCGGATGAACACCGATTCGGCGTTCTATGGCGGCAGCGACATGGGCAACGGCGGCCGCGTCAACGCCGAAGCCATGCCCTGGATGGGCTTCCCGGCCTCGCTTACGCTGACATTGCCGCCTTTGGCGGCCCTGGTGTTCCTGCCGGCCTGATCCAGGACCGGCAGCGAACCGCCTAGTTTCCCAGCAGGCCCTCGGCCAGCAGCCGATCGATCTCGGCTTCGGCCTGGGCCCAGTCGTCCATATCGTTACCCGGCTGGAAGCCGCGGCGCTCCGCGATGTGGTAAGCGGCGACCTCAATGTAGTACTGCCGCTGCTCCGGTGCGATGGCTGCTGGCTTCTTCGCACGGGGCGCGGCCGGCTTAGCGGTCGGCTTCGCAGCCGGCTTCTCAGCGGCAGCCTTGGGGGCCGGGGCCGCTTTGGCCTTGGCCACCGGTTCCGGCTTGGCTACCGGTTCCGACTTGGCTACCGGTTCCGACTTGGCTACCGGTTCCGACTTGGCTGCCGGTTCCGGCTTGGCCGCCGTCTTCGTTGCCGGCTTGACCTTGGCTGCATTAGCAGTCGCCGCCGGCGCCGAACGTTTGGCGGGCGAACTCTTTGCTGTAGTGCTCTTGGTGGTTGCCATGCTTTCTTTCTCCTGATTGTTGGAAAAGCTTGATTGCGATATTGCGCCTACTACGTTCTGCGTTTTGCCTTTTGACGTCAAGCCTTGGTGAGCGAAGGGATAAAGCCGAAATGTAACGATGCTGGCGACTTGCAAGACCCAGAACTGTGCGATGAATACCCGTCAATTCTCGCAGGCGGTGCAAAACCGGGGCCGGCTCTCATTCGCGCGCCACGAGATGTAACGCGCCATGCAGTCCCAGAAGCGGATCGGTGGCAACGTGGACCGGCATACGCACCGCGAGGGCGGCGTGCTCGGCCTTGGCGTTGAACGCGGCAAGGAAGCCGCTTTGCGGCAGCAGCGGCAGCAGCTTGGCGGCGATGCCGCCGGCCAGGAATACTCCGCCGCGCGCCAGGCAGGCCATCGCCATGTCGCCGGCAAAGGCGCCATAGGCCGCCAAAAACAGGTTCAGCGAGCGACGTTCCGCGCTGTTCGGCAGAGCCTGCGCGCGCGTGGCGATCACCTCTGGCGGCAACTCGACTCCGCCGACAAATTCGTGGATGGCGGCCAGTCCCGGCCCCGAAGCCACCCGTTCCCAGGTAACGCGGCCGTGCCGCGCGCAGGAATGACCACAGCGCCATCTGCTCCTCATCAGCCGGCGCGAAGGCGATATGGCCGCCTTCGCCGGGAACTACCCGCCATGTTTCTCCTTGCGGCAAGACAATGGCCATGCCCAGCCCGGTGCCGGCGCCGACCACCAGGCGCGGCGCGCTGCCCAAGAGTTCTCCCTCCTGCAGGGTGAAGCGGTGCGCAGGGGATGCAGTAACGGCGCCCAGTGCAGCGGCGGCGAAGTCGTTGGCGAGCGTCAGCGTGGGCAGGTCGAAGCGCCGCGACAGCGCATCGGTGTCAAGGCTCCAGGGCAGGTTGGTCAGCCGTGCGGAGCGCCCGTCATCGGCGATCGGTCCCGCTATCGCCAGGCAGCCGCCACGGATCAGTGATGAATCCGTCCGGGTATCGGCAAAGAAAGCCGCAAGCACACTGGAAAAATCCGGAAAGTCGGCGTTGGCGTAACGGCGGTCAACGACGAACGCCCCATCCTGCGTCAGCCCCAGCAGCGATTTCGTGCCGCCAATGTCACCGCAAAGCATCATACGGCCACCGCCGCGGCAATGTGGGGATGCGGATCGTAGCCCTGCAGGCTGAAATCCTCGTAGCGAAAACCGAAGATGTCCTGCACGGCCGGGTTCAGCCGCATGGTGGGGCGCGGGCGCGGCTCGCGGGAGAGCTGCAGGCGGGCTTGCTCGATGTGGTTGGAATAAAGATGGCAGTCGCCTCCGGTCCACACAAAATCACCCGGCGTGAGCCGGCAGACCTGTGCCACCATCATCGTGAACAGCGCATACGAAGCGATGTTGAACGGCACCCCGAGAAAAATGTCGGCGCTGCGCTGGTAGAGCTGGCAGCTCAGCCTGCAAGCCTGCCCAGGTCCTTTCGCCGGTGCGACATGGAACTGGAACAGGGCGTGGCAGGGGGGCAGCTTCATGCGCGGGATGTCGGCCGGGTTCCAGGCCGAGACAATGTGACGGCGCGAATCCGGATTCTTCTTGAGGCCCTCGATGAGCTGCGCGATCTGATCGATTTCCCCTCCATCGCCAGCCGGCCAGTGCCGCCACTGCTGACCATAGACCGGGCCGAGGTCCCCGTCGGCGTCGGCCCAGTCGTCCCAGATCGTGACGCCGTTTTCCCTGAGGTAGCGGATGTTGGTGTCGCCACGCAGGAACCACAGCAACTCGTGGATGATGGAGCGCAGGTGCAGCTTCTTGGTGGTGAGCAGCGGAAAACCCTCGGCCAGATCGAAACGCATCTGCCAGCCAAACACTGCGCGGGTGCCGGTTCCGGTGCGGTCGGGTTTCTCGTCCCCGTGGTCGAGCACGTGTCGCATCAGATCAAGGTAGTGGCGCATGGACGGCGGCGGAACACATAATCGAGTGCGGATTTTACTGGAATTGCCATTGTCCATGGAGTTACCCCGCATCGAATTCCAGCCGGCGGGTTGGGCGCCACGGCGTCCGATCCCACCGGCTTCGGTGTTGCCTGGGGATTGACTCTGCTGGCACAGTGGCTGGCACAAAAATGACAGGGGCGGGTTAACACGTTATGCTGGCGAAAACGGACTGAACCCATCCCCCATGCTCGGATTCTTCTCCAGAAAACCGCTCCATCCACTGGCCGACGCGCGAGAAGCCAAGCGCATTTTTGCCGGGATCGCCGGTCGCGACCCATTGAGCGCGGTGGAAGAGGTTGGGGCCTGGCTGGGTCGCTTGTCGCCGATGACAGCGTCAAGCTGACGCAGCGCCTTGAACTGATATTCAGGCTCGACGATGCCGTGGTGGTACAAGCCCGCCGGCTGGGGCGCGATTACCCGTCTTTTTACAGCTCCAATCGCGGGCAGGAAGAGCGGCAATGGGACTTCGCTCACAACTACTGGCAATACCTCGCCGCCGCCTATCTCGATTGCATTGGTCGTCATGGGGCCGCGGAACAGAAGGAAGCCGACACCATCCGCGGGCAACTGCCCTTGCTGTATGGCAGGGCGATCCACGCCCTGGCCACGCAGTTCACATGGAAGCAGTTCCACTATGGTCCGGTCGATCCAGGTTTCTGGATGACTCTTGGCGGGATCTATCTCGCTGCCGTCGAGGTGAAAGTGGCGCAGAAGCCGCTGCAACTCTATTCCGGCAGTGCCGAGACCACCATCGAGGCGGAATATCTGAAGAACCTGATTTTTCATGCCAGTTCGATGGACAAGCTGCAACCGCTGGCGATCGAGATTTCCGAGCGCTTGATCAACCACTTCCTGCCCTACTTTGCGCTGATTCGCGAACTCCGCCCGGACAACGTGTACTGGGTGGATGCCGCAAAGCCTCTGCCGCCTACGCGGCTCGCCAAGATTCCCGAGGTAACGCCAACCTTGCGTTTTTTCAGCGGCACGCGTGCGATGGAGGCTGTGGCAAAAACCATCGAAGAAATTCGCAGCGAGGGCCGTGTGTCGCCGGGCATCAATCTCGGTGGCCACTACGAGGTGGGCGAGGTGCTTCCGGTGCTGCAGCATCTGGCGACCTGCTGGGCGCCCAAGCCGCCGATGCGCAGCACCGCCCGGCATCGGATCCACTCACCCCTGAAGGTGGTCCATGGATTGATCACGGTGCATCGGCGACTTTCAGGCGCCGCCAGCAGCGCCACCGAACGGGTCGAATCCTGGGTTGTCGATGATGTCAGTCTGGGTGGCCTCGGGGTGCAAGCGAGTATTTCCCGCCCCGACTGGATTCGCATCGGCGCCCTGATCGGCATGCAGCCCGAAGGCGGCGACAATTGGCTGATCGGCATCGTTCGGCGCTATGTTCGTACCGGGGCGAATCAAGGCTCGGTCGGCGTCGAAACCATATCCAAGACGCCGCGCGCCGTGGTTGCCAATGTGGGCGGACTGTTGAGTGATGCGCTGCTGCTCGATCTCCCGGTGGTCGGCGAACACGCCCGCATGGCCTTGCCGGCCGACGCACTCGAAGAAGACCTGGCGCTGGTGTTTTCCCTCGACGACAAGAGTGCCCGCCTGCATCCGCGCAACACGATAGCGACCGGTGTGGATTTCGTCGTGGCAAATTTCCTCGTGCAGTCGTTCAACTGATCGCCCGGACGTCAGCGGATATTCACCTTGGCGGCCGCAACGCCGACTTTGGCCGAAACGCTTTGACCACCGCCTCGCGGGTTTCCACGTACGGCCCGCCGATCAGATCAAGGCAGTAGGGCACCGCGGCGAAGATGCCGGGCACGGTTTGCCTGCCTTCGGCGTCCTTGACGCCTTCGAGGGTTTCCTTGATCGACTTCGGTTGCCCAGGGAGATTGAGGATCAGCGATCGCCCCCTGATCACGCCGACTTGCCGCGACAGAATTGCCGTCGGCACAAAGGCGAGCGAGATCTGACGCATTTGCTCGCCGAAGCCCGGCATCAGCTTGTGCGCCACGGCCAGCGTGGCTTCCGGGGTCACGTCACGCGGCGCCGGGCCGGTGCCGCCGGTGGTCAGGACCAGGTGGCAGCCGAGCGTATCGCAAAGTTCGATCAGGGTTTGTTCGATGCTCGCCTGCTCATCCGGGATCAGGCGCGTTTCGATTCGCCAGGGCGAACTGAGCGCCTGCCCGAACCACTCGCGCAGAGCGGGGATGCCCTTGTCTTCATAGACGCCACTGGAGGCGCGGTCGGAAATCGACACGAGGCCGATCAGGAGTTCGTCGTTCATGAATTCTCCTCGGGGCCGCCCCAAGTGGAAGCAGCCAAAGTGTGCAGCGGGCAAAACTCGCAACCAACGCTCGCCCCCTTCCCTGGAATGAGAGTGGGGGGATTCAGTTTGATTTCCTTCAGGCGATTGAAGAGTCGGCCCAGATACTCGTGCACCGCCTTGCTGCTGTTGCCGAGGCCGCCCGGCAGGAAGCTTGCGAGCACGGACGGTGGCGCGGTGCTGAACCCCATCGGGGCGGGCGTGACCTCAAACCCCTGCTTCTCGAACAGCGGAATTGCCCGTGGCAGGTGCCAGCCATGGCTGAGCAGGGCGATGCGGGTTACACCTCGCGCCTTGAGCAATTGAGCCGACAGGCTGGCACTTTCCTCGGTGTCGCGCGACGCGGCTTCGACCCAGCGCACCGGGACGCCAAATTCGTCCTCCAGCACGGCTTTCATCAATTCGCCTTCGGGTCGGCCGCCAAGGGGCGCGCCGCCGGTGACCAGCAGCGGCAGCCGGGATTCTCGCGCCAGCCGTGCACCGTAGCGCACCCGCTCCAATGTGGCATTGCTGACGGTATCGCCGCCGTATTCCGGGGCGCCGAAATACGAACCGCCGCTCAGAATGACGATGGCTTGAACACGCCGCAATTGCGCCTGCGTGATCGGCGGGTGCGATTCCAGCGACGCCAGCAGCGCGTTGCCCACGACAGGCAGCGACAGCACGAGCAGGCCGAATAGCGAAAGCATGGCGAGGCGTGCGCCGCCGTTCCGCCAGCGCTGACTCCTGGCGGCGCGCGTCAGCCACAAGCCGAACAGCGCCAGCAGCACCGGACCGGTGGGCGGCAGTAGCACGGCGGTAATGAGCTTCTTCAGCAGAAACATGGGTCAAACAGGGGGTTGCTCGCGTTTTACGAGGGTGACAGGGCAGCTATTATCAAGCTAATCTGCCCTCACCATGATTTCATGACGGATCGCAAGTACGGCATCGAAACGCTTTGCCTGCATGCCGGCGCCCAGCCGGACGCAGCCACCGGTGCGCGCGCCTTGCCGATCCACCAGACCACGTCCTTCGTCTTCGATTCGGCGGAACACGCCGCGAGCCTGTTCAACCTGCAAACCTTCGGCAACGTCTATTCGCGCATCGGTAATCCCACCGTGGCCGCCTTCGAGGAGCGCATGGCGGCGCTGGAGGGCGGTCGTGCGGCAGTGGCCGCGGCCACCGGGCTGGCGGCGCAGATCGTGGCGCTGTTGACTCTGTGCGAGGCGGGCGACCGCATCGTCGCGGCGCGTTCGCTGTACGGCGGGAGTTTTTCGCAGCTCGATGTCAGCCTGCGCAAGCTGGGCATCGAGACCGTGTTTGTCGATTCCGACGATCCCGATAATTTTCGCGCCGCATTGTCGGATAACACCAAATGCCTGTTTGCCGAAACGGTGGCCAATCCGCGACTGAATGTGCTCGACATCGAGGCGGTGGCGGCGATTGCCCACGCCCGTGACGTGCCGCTGATCATCGACAACACCGTCCCCTCGCCCTGCCTGTGCCAGCCTTTCCGCCACGGCGCCGACATCATCGTGCACTCGGCGACCAAGTTCCTCGGCGGGCACGGCACCACGCTGGGCGGCGTGGTGATCGAGTCCGGGCGTTTCGACTGGGGTAATGGCAACTTTCCCGGCATGACCGAGCCCTCGGCCGGTTACCACGGCGTCAGGTTCTTCGAAACCTTCGGCGATTTCGGCTTCACCATGAAGGCTCGCATGGAGACCCTGCGCACTTTCGGTCCGGCGTTGTCGCCGTTTTCCGCCTGGCAACTGATGCAGGGGATCGAGACCCTGCCGCTGCGCATGCAGCGGCATTGCGAGAACGCCCTTGCCGTGGCGCGGCATCTGGAAGACCATCCGCGCGTGGCCTGGGTCAACTACCCTGGGCTGGCAAGCAGTCCCAGCCACCGGTTGGCGCAACGCTACCTTGGTGCAAACGGACATGGCGGCGCCGGCGCCATCCTCAGTTTTGGCGTCACGGGTGGGCAGCAAGCCGGGGAGCGTTTCATCGATGCACTGCAGTTCTGTTCCCATCTGGCCAACATCGGCGATGCCAAGACGCTGGTGATCCATCCGGCTTCGACTACGCATCGGCAGCTCTCGGCAGCAGATCAGCAGGCCTCCGGGGTGACGCCGGACATGGTGCGCCTCTCGGTCGGACTGGAAACCCTGGACGACATCCTGTGGGACATCGATCAGGCCCTGGAGCGCTGCGCATGATGGATTTCGAACTGCCGGGGGCGATCGGCTGGCGTGATGTTGTGCTGGTGATCGCGGCAATGCTTGGCGTTTATCTGGTGCTGGCCGTGATGCGACTGTTCCGCATCGGTGGCAAGCGCCGTGACAGCCCCCCGCTGGAAGGCAAGCGAGACCCTTTCGGCGCGGCACCCCCTGCCTCGCCCGACGCGGGGCAGTCCCAGCCCGCGCCGCCAGTGCCGGGGATGGATTTTGCGCGGAAGCTGGCGCAGTCCAATGTCGAAGTCGAACTCCAGAGTATGCGGCGCGAAGTGGCTGTTCTGCGCGAGGAACTGGCGCGTCTGGCCGAGGAGGTCTCGCGCCTCAAGGTGACGCGCAACGTTTCGCCGCTCTATGACGAAGCCATGGCGCTGGCGCAGCAAGGCATGCCAGCCGCAGGAATTGCCGGACACTGTGGCATCTCGATCGGCGAAGCGGAACTGGTAGCCGCGCTGGCACGCGGTGAATCCGAATTTGACAGTCTTCAACAGGGTGAGGATCGCGATGAACGAAACACCGACTCCGGAAACCGACTCCACGGCTGAAGACGCCCTCAAGCGGCGTCTGCTCAATCGCATCGCCATTGCCGCCGTGGTGGTGGTGGCTCTGCTGGGCAGCCTCGCGGTGTTCGATGCGATCTACGCGCCCAGTCAGCCGGCGACTGTCAAGACCGCCGCCCTCCCCACCCGGCAGCGAAACGCCCGCGGCGACCGAGCCCGCCAAAGAGCAGCCCGCGGTTGTTCCCGCTGCCGAGACGAAGCCGGCCGAGTCTGCCGCCGGGCCTGTTGCCGAGACCAAGCCGGAGTCCGCTGTTGTGGCGAAGGCTGACGAAGAAGCCGTGCCGGAGGGCACGGCCTCGACCGCCGCGCCGCCGCTGCAACCGCTGCCGCCGGAAAAGCCGCTGACGCGACCGGCGAGCAGTCGACCCGTGTCAATTCGTCCCTCCGAGCCGGTGCCGCCCGCTGCTTCGCCCGCTGCGCGCCCGGAACCGGCGCGCGAACTGGCGCAGTCGCACACCGCACCGCGGCCGGCTCCGGCCTCGCGGCCGATCAGCGGGACCGGCGAGCGTCGGTTCGCATTGCAAATGGGTGTCTTCGGCAACCTGGCCAACGCCGAGGATCTGCGTGCGAAACTGGAACTGCATGGCATCCCGTCGAGCATTGAAGCGCGTGTTCATGTCGGCCCTTTCAGGACCCGGGAAGAAGCCGATGCCGCCCGAGCCAAACTGAAGGAACTCGGCCTCGATCCCGGTCTGCTGGTTTCCGTCAGGAAGTAAGTCGGATTGCCCCGTCTGGACCACCCGCCACTGTCTGAAAGCTCGCCATGAACCGCAAGATCATTTCCACCCCCGCCGCCCCCGCTGCCATTGGCACCTACTCGCAGGCGGTACAGGCCGGCAACACGATTTACCTTTCGGGCCAGATCGGCCTCGATCCGATCAGCATGCAGTTGGTCGACGGCATCGATGCGCAGATCGTGCGCGTTTTCGAAAACCTCAAGGCCGTCGCAGCGGCGGCCGGAGCAACGCTGAACGATGCCGTCAAGGTCAACATCTACCTCGTCGATCTGGCGCACTTCGCCAGGGTCAATGAAACCATGGCGAAGTATCTGATCGAGCCTTATCCCGCACGTGCCGCGGTCGGCGTCAAGGAACTGCCGCGCGGCGCCCTGGTCGAGGCCGACGCCGTGCTCGTCCTTGGCTGAAGCCGAAAAAGCCAACACCCTCGCGGCCCGGTTGGCCCGGCTCGGTCTGCGCACCGATGCCGATCTCATTCTGCATCTGCCGCTGCGCTACGAAGATGAAACCCGGATCACGGCAATCCGCGATGCGCGTCCCGGTGTCGCGGCGCAGTTCGAAGTCGAGGTCATCGACAGCGAAATCGCCTATCGACCGCGGCGCCAGTTGCTGGCTCGCGTCAGGGATGCCGGCGGCGACAGGAAACATGCCGGGCTGCCCCAGGTACTTCCTGGCCCTCAGGGTGAAAGGCGCCGCAAAACGTCGTCGGGGGGGGAGATCATGCTGCTGCGCTTCCTCAATTTCTATCCGAGCCAGCAGAAGGCCCTGCAAGCCGGTGCGCTCCTGCGTATTTTTGGCGAGCCCCACGAGGGCTATCTGGGCTGCGAGATCATCCATCCGCGCTTCCGCATCACGGGCGCCAACGAAGATCTCCCGGAACGCCTGACGCCGGTCTATCCAACGACAGCGGGCCTTGGCCAGGCAAGTTTGCGCCGTCTGATCGAGCGGGCGCTCGCGCGGGCCGACCTTGGCGATACGCTGCCGGCCGCTCTGCGGGAACGCCTGCGGCTGCCCGAGTTTGCCGCCGCCATTCATTTTCTGCACACGCCACCTCCTGAAGTGACGAAGGCGGTCCTGGAATCCCGCGACCATCCGGCTTGGCGCCGGGTGCGGTTCGACGAGCTGCTGGCGCAACAACTCAGCCTGCGTCGCGCCTACACGGCTCGCCGGGCACGCGGTGCACCGCGGCTGGCGGCGACGGGGAAGCTGACCCGTGGGTTGCTGGCTTCGCTGCCGTTTCGCCTGACCGGGGCGCAGCCAGCGCGCCTGGCGCGAGATCGCGTCTGACCTCGGCCAGCCGCACCCGATGCAGCGGCTGTTGCAGGGCGATGTCGGCAGCGGCAAGACGGTAGTGGCCGCGCTGGCCATGCTGCAAGCGGTTGAAGCCGGCCATCAGGCGGCGCTGATGGCGCCGACGGAAATCCTCGCCGAGCAGCATTACCGCAAGCTGGCGGCATGGCTGATCCCGTTGGGCCTCGAAGTCGCCTGGCTCACCGGCAGTCTGAAGAAGCGCGAAAAGGAAGCGGTGATCGCAAGCGTCGGCGCTGGCGAGACGCCGATCGTGATCGGCACCCACGCCCTGATCGAAGACAAGGTCGAGTTCGCCCGCCTCGGCCTGGCCGTGGTCGACGAGCAGCACCGCTTCGGCGTGCGGCAGCGGCTGGCGCTGAAGGAAAAGGGCCTTTTCGCACATCAACTGGCGATGTCGGCGACACCGATTCCGCGCACCCTGGCCATGAGCTACTACGCCGACCTGGATGTCTCGGTGCTCGACGAGCTGCCGCCCGGCCGCACGCCGGTCACTACCAAGCTGGTTTCTGCCGCACGCCGCGATCAGGTCGTGGCACGGGTGCATCAGGCTTGTCGTGGGGGTCGTCAGGCTTATTGGGTTTGTCCGCTGATCGAGGAGAGCGAAACCCTGCAACTCAAAACCGCGGAGGAAACCTTTTCGCGGCTGACTGCCGACCTGCCCGACCTGCGCGTCGGCCTGGTGCACGGCCGCCTAAAGAACGATGAAAAGGCCGCCGTGATGCGCGCCTTCGTGGACAACGAGATTCAACTGCTGGTCGCCACCACGGTGATCGAAGTCGGTGTCGATGTGCCCAATGCCAGCCTGATGGTCATCGAGCACGCGGAACGCTTCGGTCTGGCGCAATTGCACCAGTTGCGCGGCCGCGTCGGGCGTGGCACGGCGCAATCCGCCTGCATCCTGCTCTACGCCCAGCCCTTGGGCAGGCTGGCCCGGGCACGGCTGAAAGTGGTTTTCGAAAGCACCGACGGTTTCGAGATCGCCCGCGAAGATCTGCGTCTGCGCGGTCCGGGCGAATTCATCGGCGCGCGACAAAGCGGCCTGCCGCTGCTGCGCTACGCCGACCTGCAGGATGCCGCACTGGTCGAGGAAGCGCGTGCCGTGGCGGAAGACATGCTGCGCGATGCGCCGGAGGCCGCCGCCGCGCATCTGAACCGATGGCTGGGCGGGCGCGAGGAACTGCTGAAAGCGTAAGTGCGGCCGTCGCTGCGTGCTGGCCAATTCATCTGAAAGACATGCAGGCCGACAGGCTTGAGATTGGGCGAATGCAGGTATTACCATGGTGCTACCTGCAAACCATGGAAGCCCGACAATGTCCACCACATCGCTGAAGCTTTCTGACGAACTCAAGCAACGGGCCGTTGCCGCGGCCGAGAAGAAGGGCCTGTCACCCCATGCATTCATGGTCCAGGCGATTGAGCAGGCAGCCACGGCAGCAGAACGGCGGGCCGGTTTCGTCAGCGAGGCTCAAGTCGCGCGGGAACAAATGCTGAAAATCGGGAAGGGCTACGATGCCAGCGAGGTTAACGCGTACGTAAAGGCGCGCATTGCTGGCAACAAGCCGGCGAAGCCCAAAGCCCGATCTTGGCAAAGCTGAGCTATTCGGCAAGAGCGCTTGCCGATCTCGAAATGCGGACCGAGTTCCTCACCGACATTGATCCGTCGGCGGCAACCGGAGCGCTTGAGTTGATTGGGGAAGCCGTGGAGTTGCTGAGCCATCATCCGCTGATCGGTCGTCCCGTCGAGCATGCATTGCGAGAACTGGTGATATCCCCCGCGGACGTACCGGTTACTTGGCACTGTACAGCTTTGAGGAGGATCAGCAGGCCGTCTTGATTCTGGCGATCCGCCATCAACGTGAACGGACTACTGGGGACAGGACGAGGACTGAGCGGCTGTGCGCGCAGTCGATTCAGACCGAAAAATGTGCGGTGTCGACTTGGGCTCGCATTGATGGATTC